>NZ_JBBCBV010000002.1:0-654978 GCF_037204045.1 Variovorax sp. CCNWLW225
CCGGCCACGTCGTCCAGCTGGCGCTCCATGAGCCAGGGCATGACGTGCACCACGGTGACGCTCATGCCGCGCAGCATGAGGCCGTTGGCCGCTTCCAGGCCCAGGAGGCCCCCGCCGATGACGACCGCGTTCTTGTGGGTGCGGGCGGTCTCGATCATGTAGTCGGTGTCGGCGATGTCGCGGTAGGCGATGACGCCCTTGAGGTCCTTGCCGGGCACCGGGAGCATGAAGGGGTTGGAGCCGGTGCAAATCAGGAGGCGGTCGTAAGGCGCTTCGGTGCCATCGTCGGCGCGCACGATGCGCTTGACGCGGTCGACTTCGACCACCTTCTTGCCCGCGTGCAGGGTGATGTGGTTGTCCGTGTACCACTCCCAGCTGTTGAGCACGATCTCGTCCACGGTCTGCTCGCCGGCCAGCACGGGCGACAAGAGGATGCGGTTGTAGTTGGGGTGCGGCTCGGCACCGAAGACGGTGATGTCGTACATGTCCGGGGCGAGCTTCAGGAGCTCCTCCAGGGTGCGCACGCCGGCCATGCCGTTGCCGACCATCACGAGCTTGAGTTTCTTCATGGGGTGGGGCCTTTCAAAATTCAAATGCCGCAACGCAGCCTTGCGTGGCTGCATTGACGAGCGGGGGGTGGGGGGAGGGGCGCCCGCAGAGTGCGGGCTGAAGGTGCTGGCGCTTTTTCGCGCCGGGTATTCGCAAGACCGCGAAAACCACACCAAAGCGGTGCTTCGTTACACCGTGATTTCCTGGTAATGCAAAGACCGTGCCTGCGCGGGCGAATCGCTGCTTTGCCAGTGAAGCCCTTTGACGCCACAGGCCGAGGAGGGTGGTTGGAGCGGGCTGGTGCTCGGAACTGGTGCGGCCGTGCACGTGGCACGTGCGATATGCAATTGGCGAGCCGCGGTGGCTCGCCGGTCAGAAGGCCCGTCGTGCGTTCAGCCCGGCCACTGGAAGCGCGGCGCGCGCTTGGCGAGGAAGTCCGCCACGGCTTCGCGGTGGCCCGTGGTTCCCATGGCGAGCGCCTGCGCACTGGCCTCCAGTTCGAGCCGGGTGTCCAGGTCGTCCGAAGCAGCCAGGCTGCGCTTGATGAGGCTTACCGCCGAGGGCGATGCGCCTGCAAAGCTGTCGGCCAGCGCGTGTGCGCGGGGCAGCAATTGCTCGGGCGCGTGCAGCTCCATGGCCAGGCCGAGGTGCAGCGCTTCTTCGCCGCCGACTTCGCGGCCCGAAAGCATCAACTCCTTGGCGCGTTGCGCACCGACGATGCGTGGCAAGGTATAGAAGGTGCCGCAATCGGGCACGAGTCCGATCTTGATGAAAGACACGCACAGGCGCGCGCGCGGCGTGGCGATCACGAAGTCGGCGGCCATGGCCAGCCCGAAGCCGGCGCCGAAGGCCGCGCCATCGACCGCCGCAACCACAGGCCGATCGAGCGTGATGAGGTCGCGCAGCCAGCCGTGCAGGTCATGCAGGCGTTCGCGCCAGCCCTGGTTGTCCAGCCCCGCGCTTGCAATGCTGCGCAGATCGCCGCCGGAGCAGAAGTGCCCACCGGCGCCGGTGATGACGAGCGCACGCACGCTGCGGTCACGCCGAACGCGCTGTACCGCATCGGCCACTTCTTCGCGCATGGCCGGGCCGAGCGCGTTGCGGGTGTCGGGGTCGTCGAGCGTCAACACGGCCGTCGAGCTCTCGGTTTCGAAGCGGATGCGCTCGTAGGTAGGGGAAGCTTCGGGTGTGGTCATGGTGTTGAAGGAGCGAATGTCGGATCAGGCCGCCGGCTTGAGCGCGGAACTCAGGTCGCGTCCACCTGCCAGCGAACTGCCGCCGCCCACCGGAATGACAGCGCCCGTGACAAAGCTCGACCAGGGCGAGCTCAGCATCAGCGCCATCAGCGCGACGTCTTCCGTGCGGCCGAAGCGGCCGAGCGGAATGGAGGCGGCCATGGCCGCAAGCGCCTCGGGGCCAGGAGCCAGCCTGCGCACGCCCTCCGTATCGCCGATGGGGCCCGGCACGATCGAATTGACGCGCACGCCGTCCACGCCCCATTCCATGGCCAACACGCGCGTGAGCATGTCGACACCCGCCTTGGCGGCGCACACATGCGCCTGGTAGGCCGTGGGGTTGGCAGCCTGCGGCGCCGAGATGTTGATGACCGATGCACCCGGCCGCCGCAGGAATTCATGCGCCCCGCGCAGCACGTTGAAGGTGCCCACCAGGTCGATGTCGACCACGGTTCGAAAGCCCTTGCTCGACATGCCGAGTGCGGGCGCCACGAAGTTGCCGGCGGCACCTGATACCAGCACATCGATGGGGCCGAAGGCCTCATGCGCCGCGGCCAGCGCGGCGCCGATGCTGTCCGCATCGCGCACATCGGCGCTCCAGCCCTCGGCGCGGCCGCCATGGCTGCGCAGGCGCTCGACGGCGGCGGCCACGCGTTCGGGCGAGCGGCTGGCAATGCCCACGCGGGCGCCGCGCCGGGCGAAGGCCTCGGCAATCGACAGGTTGATGCCGCTGCTTCCGCCGGCAACGAAAACCGTTCGGCCTTCGAAGTCGAAGGCCGCCTCGGGCGGCGGTGCGAGAGAAGCTTCTGCGTGTTCGGTCATGGGCGATGTGTGAATGAAGAAAGACGCCGCTGCGCTCAGGGTTCCGACGGCGGCAGCGGCAGGTAGCGAAACGATCCGAGCGCGGTGGCCACCAGTTCGCCGCTGGCGTCGCGCGCTTCGGCGGAGCACGAAATGACGCCGTCGTTGGTCTCCAGCGCAAAGCCGTCGGCCACGATGCGGCCAAGGCCAGGCCTGAGGAAGCTGGTGTTCAGGTTGAGCGTGACGGCGGTCTTGGTGAAATCGACCAGCGAAACCGCTGCGCTCGCCATCACCACGTCGAGCATGGTGAGGATCACGCCGCCATGCACGGCACCGATCACGTTCTGCAGCTCGGGCCGCGCTTCGATCAAAAGCCTTGCCCGGCCGCCTTCCGAGTAGGCGCGTTCCACACCCATCATCCGCGTGAAGGGCACGCGGGCGTAGGCGTTGCGGCGGGCCGCATCGTCGGACATCTCATCGGCCATAGGCGGCGCGCAACGCGGTCTTGAGCACCTTGCCGGCGGCGCTCATCGGCAGCTCCCTGGCAAAGGCGATGCTGCGCGGGCACTTGTAGCCGGCAAGTTCGCGGCGGCACCACGCCGTAAGCTCGGCGATGAGTTCAGCGGCAATGGCATCGCTGGCCGCACCGGCCGCCGGATGCCCTTGGCGCACCACGACCACCGCATGCACTGCTTCGCCCCAGCGCGTGTCGGGCACGCCGATCACCGCGGCGTCGGACACCGCCGGATGGCTGCGCAGCGCCGCCTCGACCTCGCCGGAATAAACGTTTTCGCCGCCCGAGATGATCATGTCCTTCAGCCGGTCGGCAATGAAGATGTAGCCGTCCTCGTCCATGCGCGCCGCGTCGCCGGTGCGAAACCAGCCCTCGCGGAACGCCTGCTGGGTGGTCTCCGGCAGGTTCCAGTAGCCGCGCGTGACCATGGGGCCGCGCACCACGATTTCGCCGACCACCCCGCGCGGCAGCTCGGCGCCCGATTCGTCGACGATGCGGATCTCCGCGCCCAGCCCGGCCCGGCCGACCGAGCGCCAGCGGTCCGCAAGGCGCGCCTCGCCGCGGTGGTTCTGCGGCGGGTTGATGCAGACGGCGCCTGCCGTTTCGGTCAGCCCGTAGGCCTGGAAGAACTCCGCCTCGGGCCAGGCCTGTAGGGCGCGGTCGAGCAGGTCGGGCGGCATGGGCGCGGCGCCGAATGCAATGCGGTTCAGCGACTGCACGCGCGCCGGGTCGAAATGCGGCCAGTCGAGCACGCTCTGCAGCATGCTCGGCACCATCACGGTGTCGGTGATGCCGTGGCGTTCGATGGCCGCGAGCACCGGCTCCGGCCTAAAGTTCGGCATCGTGAGGCAGGTGCCGCCGACCATCGACTGGCCCACCAGCCGGCCCATGCCGGCCACATGGAACAGCGGCGCCACCAGCAGTGACACGCTGTCGGGCGAGTTCGGCAGCTCGGCGGCGCGCGTCATCGAAGCGGTCCAGAAATTGGCATGCGAGAGCATCACGCCCTTCGAGCGCCCGGTGGTGCCGCCGGTGTAGAGCAGGGTGCACAGCGCATCGCCGCCGGTGCGGCTGTCGGGCAGCGGGGCGCGGCCCGCGGCCTCGCCGGCCAGCGCGCTGAATGAAACCACCGGTGCCAGGTCGCCCAGCGGTGCGGCGGTTTCGCTCAGCGCCTCATCGCTGACAAGAAGCAGGGCGCCCGCATCGCTCAGAGCAAAGCGCAATTCGGGCACGCTCCAGCGCGTGTTCAGCGGGCAAGCCACGGCGCCCAGCCACCAGCAGGCCCACAGCGCCACGATGAGGCGGTCGCTGTTGGGCGCCAGCAGCGCCACGCGGTCGCCGGGCTGTATGCCTCTTGCCTGCATGGCGGCGGCATGGCGCGCCACTGTGCTCAGCAGCTCGGCAAAGTCGAGCGAGCGCTGCGAGTCTTCCGCCACATGGCGGAGGGCCGTCTTGTTCGGATGGCGCTGCACGGCGCGGTGCAGGCCCTGTGTCAGGTACATGTGTGTCTCCAGCCGAGTGGGTTCAGTTGGGGCGAGGCGCGCCGCTGGCGTTTGCATCGGCCGGCGCGCGGTAGCGGAAGGTGCCCATTGCCTTGGCCACCACCGTGCCGCTGCCGTCGACCAGCTCGGCCTCGCAAAAGCACACCGAGCGCCCGCCGCCTGTCGCGCGGCCGGTGGCCACCAGCCGGCCCGCCGCGGGACGCATGAAGCCGATGTGCATG
Organism: Variovorax sp. CCNWLW225; assembly: GCF_037204045.1. Taxonomy (NCBI): domain Bacteria; kingdom Pseudomonadati; phylum Pseudomonadota; class Betaproteobacteria; order Burkholderiales; family Comamonadaceae; genus Variovorax; species Variovorax sp. CCNWLW225. Next base: position 4,823 of record NZ_JBBCBV010000002.1, read on the forward strand.
TCGATGGTCACCACTTCGCGGCTGTAGTCGATGCGGCTGAGCGCGGCATGCGCCATGGCGCTGTCGAGCAACGTCATGACCACGCCGCCATGGCCGCCGCCGTGGTTGTTGCACAACTCCGGCCGCAGGTCGAGCGAGACGATTGCCTTGCCGTCGGCGGCAAAGTCGCGCCTGGCGGCCAGCAGTTCGAGAAAGGGCACATGGCGCTCCGGTCCTGCCACGGGGCGCGCGGTCGATTCCGGTTCGGTGAGGGTTTCGTTCATCTGCACGAGGTTCATTCGGGTTTGAAGCCGACTTCGTCGAGCATCTGCTTCTCGCGTGTGTACTGGGCTTGCGCATAGGCACGGAACGCCGTGCTGTCCATCGGCCACGCCGCAAGATCGAAGTCGCTCAAAAGGCGCTGGTAGGCCGGGTCTTCCATGCCCTTGCGCAGGGCTGTCTGCAAGCGGGCGGAAGTCTTCGCATTGAGGTTCTTCGGTGCCACCAGCCCGAACGGCGACTGGATCACCAGGTCGTAGCCTTGTTCCTTCACGGTCGGCACCGCGGGCCAGCGCTTCAGGCGCTCTTCGGTGAAGGTGGCCAGCACGCGCACCTTGCCGCCCATTGCCATCGCGCCGAAGCCCGGGTCGCCCGACACGTCGAGGTGGCGGCCGATGAGCGCGGTGAGCTGCTCGTTGCCGCCCTTGAACGGAATGAAGTTGAACTTGACGCCCGCCGCGCGCGCCAGCCGCTCGGCGTAAATGCGGTTGATGCTGGTGCTGCCGACGTTGCCCCAGCTGATCTCGCCCGGGCGCTTCTTCGCATCGGCCAGCAGGTCCGCAAGATTCTTCCAGGGCGCGTCGGCCGCCACGGCAATGCCGGTGGCCAGGCTGGCCATGCCGATCACGTAGCTGAAGTCGGTCCGAGGGTCCCACGGCACCTTGATCATGTGCGGCTGGCGAATGACGGTGTTGTGCATCACGGCCAGCGTGTAGCCGTCGGCCTCGCCCATGGTGGCAAGGCTGGCCGTGCCCGTGACGCCGCCGGCGCCCGCCCTGTGCGTCAGCACGAAAGGCTGGCCGATCTCCTGCGAGGCGGCATCCAGCATCGCGCGCACCACCGCGTCGAGCATGCCGCCCGGCGGAAACGGGAGGATGACGGTGATGGGCTTGGACGGAAATTCCGCCGCCAGTGCCGCAGTGTGCCGCCCGAGCGCCGCCGCACCGACTGCAGCGAGCGCACCGACGCCGAGTGCCCGGCGTGTCAGGCCCGCAGGAGCGGAAGAAAAAGATGGGGTCTGCATGCTTGTCTCCTTGTTTTCATCAATGCGCGGCGCGTTCGACTTCGGCAATGGCCTCTTCCTGCAGCAACCGCCACTGCACCTTGCCGGTCTCGGATTTGGGCAGCGCGTGGCGGAACACCACGCTGCGCGGCACCTTGTAGGCCGAAAGCCGCTCGCGGCACCACGCGGCAATGCCTTCCGCGTCAACCTGCGCGCCCGGCCTGCACACCACCAGCGCCCGCACCGACTCACCCTGGCGGGCGTCTGGCACCGCCACCACGCAGGCCTCGTGCACGGCCGGGTGCTGGTGAAGAAGGTCTTCCACCTCGGCCGGCCACACCTTGAAGCCACTGACGTTGATCATGCGTTTGAGCCGGTCGCGCATGAAGAAGAAGCCGTCCGCGTCGCGGCAGGCGAGGTCGCCGGTGCGAAAGAAGCGCTTGCCGTCGCGCTCGAAAAAGGCGGCCGCATTGGCCTCCGGGTTGTTCCAGTAGCCGAGCATGAGCTGCTCCGCGTGTGTGACGAGTTCGCCGACTTCGCCGTTGGGCAGCGGCGCCAGCGTGACCGGATCGACGATGCGCGAATCGACGCCGAAGGCCGGCAGGCCCAGCGACAGCGTCTTGCCATTGCCCGGCGGATTGCCGTGCAGGAACGAGGCCGTCTCGGTGAGGCCGTAGCCCTCCACGTACGAAATGCCGAAGCGCTCCCGCAGCAGCGTGGCAACGGCCTGCGGCATCGGCGCGCCGCCGCCGTTGAGCATGCTAAGGCTGCGCAGGTCGCGTTGCGCGGTTTCGGGGTGGGCGAAGAAGTCGTTCAGCATGGCGGGCGGTGCGGCCCAGGTGGTGACGCGGTAGCGCTCGATGGCGCGGCCCGCGGCCGCCACATCCCAGCGCGGCAGCATCACGACAGTGGCGCCTTGCGAAAGGGGCATCAGCATCGCGTTCTGCAGTCCGAGCATGTGAAAGAGCGGCGCCACCGCGAGCACCACCGCCTCCGCATGCAGGCCGCGCCACAGGGCGGCGCCGTATGTCGAAGCCAGCACGGTGCGGTGCGTGTGCATGCAGCCCTTCGGGTGGCCCGTGGTGCCAGAGGTGTAGGGCAGCAGGCACAGGTCTTCGGGGCGTGCGTCTACGTCATCCGGTAGCGGCGCATCGGCCAGTGCGGCCTGCCACGCCATCGCACGGGGCACATCGAGCGGCATGCGAGGCGCCGTCACGGTGTCGGGCACCGGCTGCGTGGGCGGGCACAGCAACGCATCCGAATAGGTGTGCACGACGGCGTGTGCGAGCCGCCCGTCCTGCAGCGCCGGCGCCACCGCCGCGAGCAGCTCCTGCGCCACGCAAGCCACGCGGGCGCCGCTGTTGGCCAGGTAGTGCGACACCTCGGCCGCGGTGCTCATGGCATTGATGGGTACCACCATGCCGCCCGCACGCACGATGGCGTGGAACGCAACCACGAACTGCGGGCAGTTCTGGCTCAGCAGCAGCACCCGGTCGCCGCGGTTCACGCCGTTCTGCTGCAGGTGGCCGGCCAGCTGCAATGCCTGGTCGCGCAGCGCGGCATAGCTGACGGCGTTCTCGCAGAAGAAGATGGCCGGCTTGTCCGGAAAGCGCAGCGCCGCCGATTCGAGCTGCTGCCAGAGGGTGATACGCGGCACGTGGATGCGCGCTGGCAGCCCGCGCGGCCAGTGCGGCGGCGGGGTTTCGGCGAGAGCGGGGCGGTCGGTCATGGGCGGCGGAACCGGTTCTTGCTGCATGGCTTCGACGTCAGGGCTCGATCGCGCGGGCGATGATTTCCTTCATCACCTCGTTCGAACCGCCGTAGATGCGGCCGACGCGTGCGTCTGCCCAGATGCGCGCAATCGGGTATTCGGTCATGTAGCCGTAGCCTCCATGGATCTGCACGCATTCGTCGGCCACGCGGCACAGTGCGTCGGTGGTCCACCACTTGGCGATGGCGGCGGTTGCGGCGTCGAGCTCGCCGCGCAGCAGGCGCGCCATGCAGTCGTCGACAAAGCTGCGCGCAATGGTGGCCTGCGTCTGGCATTCGGCCAGCCGGAAGCGCGTGTTCTGCAGGCTCATCAGCGTGTCGCCGAAGATCTGGCGCTGCGTGGCGTAGGCCACGGTGTCGTCCACCGCGCGCTGCATGGTGGCGGCAGCGCCCACCGCAATGAGCAGCCGCTCGCGCGGCAGCTGCTGCATCAGCTGAATGAAGCCGCGGCCTTCGGTGTCGCCGAGCAGGTTGCACGCCGGCACGCGCACGTCGTCGAAGAACAGCTCGACCGTGTCCTGGCCGCGCTGCCCGACCTTCTCGAGCAGCTTGCCGCGCCGGAAACCCCGCAGGTCGGCTGTTTCCACTATCAAGAGCGAAACCCCCTTGGCGCCCAGGGCAGGGTCGGTTTTTACCGCGACGCACACCAAGTCGGCATGCAGGCCGTTGGTGATGAAGGTCTTGGCGCCGTTCAGCACATAGCAGTCGCCGTCCAGCCGGGCCGTGGTCTTGATGCGCTGCAGGTCGGTGCCCGCGCCGGGCTCCGTCATGGCAATGGCGCCGACCATATCCCCGCTGGCCATCTTCGGCAGCCAGCGCAGCTTTTGCTCTTCAGAGCCGTAGCCCAGCAGGTAGTGCGCGAGGATGCCGCTGTGCACGTTGAGGCTGAAGCTGTTGACCAGCGCGCGGCCTTGCTCTTCGCAGATGACCGCCTCGTGCAGCACGCCGCCGCCGCCACCGCCGTACGCTTCGGGAATGCCGGGGCACAGCAGGCCGAGCTCGCCCGCGCGGCGCCAGATGGCGCGGTCTGGGTGGTGCTGTCGCGCCCATTCCTCCTGGCGCGGCACACATTCGGTTTCGAAGAACCGGCGTGCGGTATCGGCCAGCATGGACAACTCGGCGTCCATCCAGGGGCGGGCGGCAGTGGGCAAGGGCATTGCTCTCGGCTCCGGCTCAGGGGCGGCCGCCGCCGCAGACCAGCACCTGTCCGCTGACGTAGTCCGACTCGGGAATGCAGAACAGGTAGACGGCGCCCGCTGCTTCTTCGGCCGTGCCGCCGCGGCCCAGCGGAATGAGCGATTCGGCATTCTTCAGGATCTGCGGGTTGACGCCGACCTTGATCTGGCGCCCGTCGATGTCGATGCTGGCGTCGGCATTGGCGTCCGCCTCGGTCAGCCGCGTCTTGATGAGGCCGAAGGCCACGCTGTTCACGTTGACCTTGTAGCGGCCCCATTCCTTTGCAAGGGCCTTGGTCAGGCCGTTGATGCCCGACTTGGCTGCCGCGTAGTTGGCTTGCCCCGCATTGCCGTAGACGCCCGAGGTCGACGAGATGTTCACCACCTTGCGCAGCACCGGCGTGCCGGCATCAGCCTCGCGCTTCGATGCTTCGCGGATGAAGCCTGCCGCGGCGCGCAGGATGCGGAAGGGCGCGGTCAGGTGCACGGCGAGGATGTCTTCCCACTGCTCGTCGCTCATCTTCTGGATCACGTTGTCCCAGGTGTAGCCGGCGTTGTTGACGATGATGTCCAGCCCACCGTAGGTCTCGATGGCGGTGCCGACGAAACGCGCGCCGAAGTCGGGCTGCGTCACGCTTCCGATGCAGGCCACGGCCTGCCCACCGGCCTCGCGGATGGCGGCGACCGTTTCAGCGGCCGGCGCCTCGTCGAGATCGTTGACCACCACGCGCGCGCCTTCGCTCGCGAGCTTGAGTGCGATGCTGCGGCCGATGCCGCGTCCCGAGCCCGATACCAGGGCGACCTTGTCGTGCAACTTGTTCAACTTGTTCAACTTGTTCAACTTGTTCAACTTGTTCATGGATTGGAATGGGTTCGAGAAGATGAAGAGATCAGGGCAGCGCCACCACAGCCTCGCCCGTGAGCTTGACCTGGCCGTCCTGGTCGACGGTAGAGAGCTCGAGCCGTACGCGACGCTCGCCGCCAGCCTCGAACTTCTCCGTCACGCGGCCTTCGCAGCGCACGCGGTCGCCCACGTGCGTGATGGCCGCAAAGCGCACGCCGTAGCTGCGCAGCGCCGAGGGCGGCACCCAGTTGGTCAGCAGCCGGCCGAGCCAGGCCATCGACAGCATGCCGTGGGCGAACACGTCGGCCTGCCCGGCACTGCGCGCAAAGTCGATGTCGATATGAATCGGGTTGTGGTCGCCCGATGCGCCGCAGTACAGCGCGAGCATGAGGCGCGAGACGGGTTCGAGCTCCAGCGCGGGCAGGGTGTCGCCGACCTGCAGGCTGTCGAACCGGGGAGTGTGCGAGGTTGTTGACGTCATGGTGATGCGGTTCAGACCCGTTCAGGCGTTGCGCAGCACGGTCACGGTGCGCAGTTCGGCCACGCATGCATCGCGCTGGTTGTGCACCTGCGTGCGGCGCACCACAAACTCCAGCGCGCCGCCTTTCTTGTCGTAGATGTCTTCGATGCGCTGCTCGAAGCGCAGCGTGTCGCCGGCATGCGCCGGTGCGTGATACGTGAACTGCTGCTCGCCGTGCAGGAGCCTCCGGTAGTCCATGCCCAGCAGATTGCGGATGGCGGCCGGATCGGGCGCGTCCATTTCCAGGCAGAACAGGAATGTGGGCGGCACGAGCAAGCCGGGCAGGCCGGCGGCGCGCGCGGCTTCTTCATCGACATAGAGCGGATCGGTCTGGCCCGTGGCCTTGGCGAAGAAGCGCAGCCGGCCGGCCTCCACGCGCACATCGAAGGCCGGCAGGGTGTGGCCGATGAAACTACGGTCGATCATGCGGCTGCCCTCTCAAGCGCGCTGGTAGAGCGTGACCACGCAGGCGCCGCCCAGCCCGAGGTTGTGCTGCAGCGCGAGGCGCGCACCTTCCACCTGCCGCTGGTCGGCCTGGCCCCGCAGCTGCCAGGTGAGCTCGGCGCACTGGGCCAGTCCGGTCGCCCCCAAGGGGTGCCCCTTCGAAAGCAACCCGCCGGAAGGGTTGGTGACCACGCGGCCGCCATAGGTGTTGTCGCCTTCGAGGATGAACTTCTCCGCCGTGCCTTCGGGCGTGAGCCCGAGCCCTTCGTAGGTGATGAGCTCGTTGGCGGTGAAGCAGTCGTGCAGCTCCACCACGTCGATATCTTCGGGGCCGATGCCGGCTGCCTCATACACCTGGCGTGCGGCGGCCACCGTCATGTCGTAGCCGACCACCTTGCGCATGTCGTGCGAGTCGAAGGTGCTGGGCGTGTCGGTCGTCATGGCTTGCGCGGCAATCGAAACCGTGGTGTCGATACCGTGGCGCCGCGCGAAGTCTTCCGAGCACACCACCGCCGCGGCGGCGCCGCAGGTGGGCGGGCAGCACTGCAGCCGCGTCATGGGCTCGAAGACGGTCGGTGCGGCCATCACCTCGTCGAGCGTGACCGTGTCGCGGAACACGGCCATCGGGTTGCGTGCCGCATGCTGGCGCGCCTTGACGGAGATACGGCCGAAGGTGTCGGCGCGGATGCCGTGTTCCTTCATGTAGTCGCGCCCGGCACCGCCGAAGAACTGCGCGGCACGCGGCGCGGCGGGGTCGAAACCCTGCAGGGCCGTCATTTCTTCGGCGAAGCGCGCCATCGGTGAGGGGCGGTCGTCGTAGGCACCCTTCAGCGCGCCCGGCACCATTTGCTCGAAGCCCAGCGCGAGCGCGCATTCGACCATGCCGCTTTCGACGGCCTGCCGCGCCAGGAAGAGCGCGCTCGATCCGCTGGAGCAGTTGTTGTTGAGGTTGAACACGGGCACGCCTGTGAGGCCGACGCGGTAGATGGCGGCCTGGCCGGCGGTCGAGTCGCCATACACATAGCTCACGTAGGCCTGCTGCACTTCGGCATACGGCACGCGTGCATCGTCGAGCGCAAGGCGCGCGGCACGCTCGCCCATCACGAGATAGGGCTCGCTCTTGCCCGGCTTGCTGAACGGAATCATGCCGACGCCGGCAACGATGACTTTGCGTTTCATGGTCTTTCCTGGATCACGGATTGGAAGAAATGAAGAGCCCGGCTACTGCAGCTTGATGCCGAGTTGTTCGATGAAGGTCTTCTCGCGCACCGTCTGCTCGGCGGCGTATTGCTGGTATGCCGCGCTCGACATGTAGATGTCGGGCTGGTCGTAGAGCTCCAGCGCGCGCTGGTAGGTGGGGTCTTTCATCGCGCGCTGGAATGCGTCGTGCAGCGTCTTCACCAGGGTCGGGTCCATGCCCTTGGGGCCGACGATGCCGACCGGCGAATTGACTGTGATGTCGTGGCCCATTTCTTTCAGCGTGGGCACTTGCGGCCAGCGCTTCAGGCGCTTGTCGCCAAGGGTGGCGAGCACGCGGGCCTTGCCGCTCTCGACCAGGGCGCCCCAACCGGGGTCTGAGATGACGTCGATGTGCCCGCCGAGCAGCGCGCTGGTTTCCTCGGCCATGCCCTTGAACGGAATGAAGTTGAGCTTCACGCCCGTGGCGCGCGACAGGCGTTCCATTGCAATGTGGCCGCCGCTGCCCACGCCGGTCGAGCTGTAGCTGATCTGGCCCGGACGGCGCTTGGCATCGTCGAGCAGGTCTTGCAGCGTTTTCCACGGTGCGTCGTCGCGCACGACAAGGCCGTTGGTGTAGCCCGTGAGATTGATGATGTAGGTGAAGTCGGTCACCGGGTCGTAGTTCACCTTTTGCAGATGCAGCAGGCGAAAGAGCGTGGCCGGAACGACGGAGATGGTGTAGCCGTCGGGTGCGGCGCTGCGCGCCATGGCCGCGGGCGCCAGCGTGCCGGCCAGGCCCGGCTGGTTGACCACGACAACCGTCTGGCCGATTTCCTTGCCCAGCGCCAATGCAATGGCGCGCATCTGCGCATCGGTTGCACCGCCTGCGGGAAAGGGCAGGATCAGCGTCACGGGTTTGTGCGGATAGGCGGGCGGCTGGGCCAGGGCAGCCGGCGCTGCAAGGCACGCGGCCGATGCGGCAAGTGCGCCAAGGGCCTGGCGGCGGGAAAGAGCGCGATACGTCATCTCTGTCTCCTGTCTTTTTCGGCAGCTGTGCCGCTGCCTGTGGGCGATCACCGGCGGTGGCCGGTGTCATGTCGAACCTTGCGAACTTCGCAGGACCGATGAAGAAAGTTTAGGGAGACGATGCAGTGCGGCCCATGGCCGAACCGATGAATCGGATTGGCACGATCGATCAGCGTGCCACTCCGAAGGGCTCAGTGCTCGCGCAGTCGCGTGGTGCGGTATTCGCCCGGGGCCACGCCGGTCCAGTGCTTGAAGGCGCGGTGAAAGGTGCAGGCTTCGGAGAAGCCGAGCCGCTGCGCGATTTCGACCAGGTTCAGCTCGGGCCGCGCCAAGTACTCGATGGCGGCATCGCGCCGCAGGTCTTCCTTGATGGCGCGGTAGCCCTGGCCTTCTTCGGCCAAGCGGCGGCGCAGCGTTTGCGGCGTAACGGCCAGCTGCTTGCCGACCGCTTCGAGCGAGGGCAGTTCATCGGCCAACTGCCGCCGAAGGATGCGGCGGATGCGCTCGGTCATGCTGGTCTGGTCGCGATACTTCACCAGCAGGCTGGCCGGCGCCTGGCGAAGAAACTCCTCCAGGCTCTGCTCGTTCTGCACCACCGGCAGTTCGAGCCAGCGCGCCTCGAAGCGCCAGCCGGTGCAGCCCGCGCCAAAACGCACCGGTGCCTGGAACAGGGCTGGCGCGTCGCTGGCACGCTCGTCCTGGTGCGGGTAATCCACCTGCAGCAGCGGCACGCGCCGCGCAACCAGCCAGGAGACCAGGCCATAGGCAAGAAAAGAAAACGCCCGCTGCGCATAAGCCACAGAAGCCGTGAGCGGCACGCGCGGCACCAGCGCGAACGTGGCCTCGCCTTGCTGCACATGCAGGCGCGGCACGAAGTCGCTGAGCAGCAAACGGTAATGGCGCAGGCCCAGCGTCAAGGCCTCTCCGAGCGTGCGGCAGCGAATGAGGAGGCGCGTGGCCTGCGCAAAGCTCCCCGTCGGCACCGGCTGGCTGCACAGGCCCCACAGCTCGTCGCGCAGGCGATGCCGAAGCGCGAAGATGAGGGCCGCGAACTGGTCCTGCGTGACGCGCGAGAGCGGCGCATCGAGCAGCGCTGCAGAGATGCCGGCACGCTGCAGCAGTGCATCCACATCGGCGCCACGCGCCCGCGCCCCGATCAGGATCTGGTCGACGTGCTGGATGCCGATGGTGTGGCGCGTGCTGTGTGTCGGTGTGTGCCTGATGGCCATGGGCGTTCGAGGTGCGGCAGCGCCCCGTGCGGCGCACGCATGGCCGGATTCTAGGAGCAGCTGCACCGGGCGGTGGCGCGCTCTCAGCCCACCACGCCGCGCCGGCGCAGGTCGGCGCGCGCGGTTTCGTCGTGCCCCAGCGCGGTGAGCACCTCGTCGGTGTCCTGGCCTGGCGACGGCGCCGGCCGCTCGATCGAAAACTCGAAGCCGGTCATCTTCACGGGGCATGCCAGCTGCGGCGCACTGCCTTCGGCGACCGGTGGATGCACCATGCCACGCGCGATGAAGTTCTCGTGCGCCAGCGCTTCTTCGAGCCGCAGCACGGGTGTGACGCAGCACTGCCGGCCATGGAACACGTCGGCCCAGTACGCGAGCGGCCGCGCTTCGATAAGGGCGGCCACGTCGGCGCGAACCTGCTCGGCGGTCGCTCGATCAGGCGGCATGTGCATGGGCTTCAGGTCGGGCCGGCCGAGCACGTCGCAGAAGCGCTCCCAGAACTTGTGCTCGAGCGCGCCGACAGAAAGATGCCGTCCGTCCTGCGTGCGGTACATGGCATAGCAGGGCAAGGCGCCGCTGAGCTTGTCGAGGCCCGCGCGGCGCGTGGCGCCCTGCGTGGCCAGCGTGACCAGCGGCACCAGCGCATGCGCCAGAACGCCGTCGGCCATCGAGATGTCGACATGGCGGCCGGTGCCGGTGCGCGCCGCATCGAACAGGGCCGCGAGGATGCCCATCACCGCATTCATCGAGCCGCCGAGCAGGTCCGCAATGGGTAGGTTGGAGAGGGCGGGGCCCGCGTCGTCGCGGCCGATCTGGTCACTGACGCCGCTGAGCGCGCAGTAGTTCAGGTCGTGCCCCGGCTCGTCGCGGTAAGGCCCGGTCTGGCCGAAGCCGGTGATGCTGCAGTAGACCAGGCGCGGGTTCACCGCCGAAAGCGCGGCATAGCCCACGCCCAGCCTGTCCATCACGCCGGGCCTGAAACCTTCGACCAGCACGTCGGCGTTCTCGGCCAGCCGGTGCAGAAGCGCCACGCCGTCGGCTTGCTTCAGGTCGAGGCGCATGCCTTTCTTGTTGCGCTGGACCATGGCGCGCAGGGCCGGTGCGGCGTAGTCGCCAAGGCCGGTGTCTTCGATCTTGAGCACTTCGGCCCCAAGGTCGGCCAGATGCAGTGTGCAGACCGGTCCGGGCAGCAGGCGGGTCAGGTCGAGTACGCGAATGCCGGCCAGCGGCGGGCGCGATGCGCCGGTTGTCTCCATCGATTTTGTCCTGGGTGAATTTGGAACGGGCGCGTTGCAGTCTAAAAACAGGGGCCTCGCGTGCCCATGGCACAAAGCCTGAAAGCCGTTGGCAGAAAGAATCATTTGCACACACGGCCGATCGGTTCGGCCACGCCGAGGGGGCCCTTCGGGAATCGCGAATGGCGCGGATGGGGCGTAGCCGGCATGCTCGACGCAACCCATGCCGAACTCCGGCCATTTCAATGACGCATTCATCGACGACATCAAAACCGATCGGCACCGGCGTGCTGGCGCGCCACCAGGCCGAGCTGGACGCGGGCCGCTTTCTCATCCAGCGCTGCGGGGCCTGCCAGCGCGCGGTGTACTTTCCGCGGGTGCTGTGCCCCCATTGCGGCGCTGAAGAGCCCGCGCTGGTGGCACCTGCCGGCACCGGCGCCGTGTACGCCGTGACCACGGTGCGCCGCAAGCCCGAGGCCGGTGGCGACTACAACGTGAGCATCGTCGAGCTGGACGAAGGCGTGCGCCTGATGAGCCGCGTCGAAGGCATGCCGCCGGCCGACGTGCGCATTGGCCTGCGTGTGCGGGCGCGCGTGGTGGTGCCGACCGGCGGCAGCGGCATGGTGGTTTTCGACGCCGCCACGGGAGACGCTGCATGACCACGCTGAAGCAACTGCGCGGCAGCGCCGCCATCGCCGGTGTAGCCACCTACGGCTGCGGCGAATCGCCGGGCCACACCGACATGGAACTGCTGGCCGAAGCCGCGCGCCGCGCTGTGGCCGACGCCGGGCTGGCCATGAAGGACATCGACGGACTCTGCACCGCCAGCGCAAGCGCAACGATGTGGGCCATGCCGGTTGTCGAGTACCTGGGCCTTCGTCCAAGCTACATCGACAGCACGATGCTCGGTGGCTCGAGCTTCATCGCGCACCTGCTGCCGGCCATGCAGGCGCTGGCCAGCGGCCAATGCAACGCGGTGCTCGTCTGCTACGGGAGCGCGCAGCGCACGGCCACCTTCGGGCGCAGGGAAGTGGTGGCAAGCCGCCGCTACCTCGATCCGCAGCCCTATGAAACGCCTTATGAACCGATGCAACCGCTCTCGGCCTATGCGCTGGCCGCATCGCGCCACATGCACGAGTTCGGCACCACCCGGCGCGACCTTGCCGAAGTGGCGGTGGCCGCACGCGCCTGGGCGCGGCTGAACCCCGAGGCGTTCATGCGCGACCCGCTCTCCATAGACGACGTGCTGAACGCGCGCATGGTTTGCGACCCGCTGACCGTGCGCGACAGCTGCCTGGTGACCGACGGGGCGGGTGCCTTCGTGCTGGTGCGCGCCGACCGTGCGCGGGACTTGCCGCGCGAGCCGGTGCATGTGCTGGGCACCGGCACGGCGGTGTGGAACCGCCAGATTTCGTCGATGCACGACCTGACGATGACGGCTGCGCGCGACAGCGGGCGCGCCGCATTTGCGATGGCCGGCCTTGCGCCGCGCGATATCGATGTTGTGCAGCTTTATGACGCGTTCACCATCAACGTGCTGCTTTTCCTCGAAGACCTGGGCTTCTGCGCCAAGGGCGAGGGCGGGGCCTTCGTGCGTGGCGGTGCCATTGCGCCCGGCGGTAGGCTGCCGGTCAACACCAACGGCGGCGGGTTGTCCTGCGTTCACCCGGGCATGTACGGAATCTTCGCGTTGATCGAGGCGGTGCGGCAGCTTCGCGGAGAAGGCGGCGACCGGCAGGTGGCCGGCGCCCGCACGGCGCTGGCACATGGCAACGGCGGCACGCTGTCCAGCCAGGCCACGGCCGTGCTTGGGCTGGCGCAAACGTTGTGATGAATGAAGCGCCTCAGCCGTATTCCGCGGCCAGCTCCGTTCGTCCCACCGGCGTGATTTCCCTCACCACCGCGCACTCGTAGTCTTCGAACGAACTGCAGAGATCGAGGGGCGGAGAGATCTCCGCCTCGACACAGCCAATCGCCTTCAGGACGGCGATGGCCTGGATCGCATCGCGGTCCCGGATATGCACCGGGAGGCTGGCGTGCTCGAGTTCGAGCAAGTACTCAATGGGTCTGGGTGTTGCTGGCACTGTATGGAAATACTAGCCCAACAACTTTGGCTTGTGCTCAGGGTGTCACCCCAGTAATCGTGCGGAACACGCTACAAGAGGTGTCGGAAAACTCGCACCACTTTCGACTCAATGCGCCTTGGCATGGGTGCATTGGTATTAGCGGTGCAGCGATGCACCACCGCAAATGGCGATGTCCTGGCCGGTGATGGCGGCAGCCGGCGCGGAGAGAAGAAAGGCGACCAGTGCGGCAATTTCCTCGGGCTGGATCAGCCGCCCGATGGGTGGCAGGCGCGGTGCGCTGCCCGCGCGCGCCGGGTCTTGCAGCATCGCGGTCTGCGTGGCGCCGGGCGACACCACGTTGATGGTGACGCCGCTCGCGGCCACCTCCGCCGCCCAGCTGCGTGCGAGCGCGACCAGCGCCGCCTTGGTGGCGGCGTATTGCCCGCGGCCGGGCAGGCCCTGTGCCACGCGGCTGCCGACGAACACCACGCGGCCGCTGCCGCGCGCGGCCATCGCGGGCACGAGTGCATCGGCCAGGCGCGTGGCCGCATCGACATGCAGGCGCCACATCAGCTCGCCGCCCGCATGGTCGAGCTGGCCCAGCGGGCCGACGCGCAGCACGCCGGCCGCATGCACCAGCGCGTCGGCGTCTTGCAGGACGGCTGCGGCGCGCGCGATGCCTTCGGCCTCCGACAGATCCACCGCCGTGTGCGCGAAACCCGCATCGGACAGCGTGGGCGCCGCAAGGTCGAGCCCGCTCACGCGCCAGCCTTGTTCCAGCAGATGCGAGGCGATGGCGCGGCCGATGCCGCTGCTGCTGCCGGTCACCACGGCATGCGGGACGGCTGCTTCATTCGACACGGATATTGCCCTCGGTGATGATCTTCTTCGAGCGCTCCATGTCGGCCTGCTGGAACCGGGCGAAGTCGTCGACGCTGCCCGGCGTCAGCAGCAGCCCCTGCGCGTTCAGCGTCTCGCGCATGTCGGTGCCTAGCGCCTTGTTCACTTCGGCATTGAGCCGCTGCGTGATGGCCGGCGGCAGCTTGGCCGGACCCCACAGGCCGTACCAGCTGTAGAACTCGTAGCCTGGGATGCTCTCCGCCACCGTGGGCACGTTCGGCAGGCTCGTGGCGCGGGCCGCCGAGGTAACGGCCACCACGCGCAGCATGCCGCTCTTGTGATACTGCAGCGATCCGAGAATCGGATCGATGAACCCGTCGATCTGCCCGCCGATCAAGTCCTGGAAGGCCGGCGCCGTGCCCTTGTACGGCACGATGAGGTAGTCGAGCCCGCCCGCGCGCTTGAGCAGTTCGGTCGACAGGTGGCCGGCCGAGCCGATGGAGCCGACCGCGAAGGTCATCTTGCCCGGGTTCGCCTTGGCGTACGCGATGAGCGACTTGACGTCGGTGATCGGCAGGTTCTTGTTGATGGCCACCGACAGCGGTGCCTTTGCAACCAGCGCCACCGGCGTGAAGTCGCGCACGATCTCATAGGGCACGGACTTCATCGTCATCGGCGCCGTGGTGAAAGTCGATGCGTTGAACAGCAGCGTGTAGCCATCGGCCGGCGCCTTCGACACCACGTCGGCACCGATCACGCCGTTGCCGCCGGGCCGGTTCTCGACGATGAAGGGCTGACCCAGCTGATCGCCGAGCTTCTGCGCGAGCAGACGGCCGACGGTGTCGAGCGTGCCACCGGGCGGAAACGGAATCACCACGCGCACCGGTCGGGTGGGCCAGGGCTGCGTCTGCGTTTGCGCGAAGCCTGGGGACGCCGCGGTAAGCGCAAGGGCCGCAAGCGTGGCGCGCAGGAAATGGTTGCGTTGCATGTCTCTTGTCTCTTTCTGGTTTTTGGGGGAGGGCACCGGCAGTGCCGGGCCGCTTGGGCTCGATCAGCGCTTCGACAAACCGGCTTGCCGCACCGCGGCGCGCAGCGCCTCCATCTCGCGCTCGTTCGGCGCCTCGGTCGGTGGGCGCACCGTGGCGTTGTCGAGCACGCCGGCCAGGAACATGCCGCCCTTCATGCGCGCGTGCGCTTCTCCGGTCGGCTCGCCGCCGCCATACACGGCGTCTTTCAGCGGTGTGATGAGGGCCTGCACGGCCATGGCCTTCTTCAGGTCGCCGGCCTTCACCGCGTTCCACAGGTCGATGATCAACTGCGGAATGAAGGTGGCAAAGCCGACCAGCGCACCGTCCACGCCTTGCACCATCGAGGCCAGCAGGTACTCGTCGTGACACGTGAGAATGGCCTTGGACGCATCGGCCTCGCGGATCGCCTGGATGTCGCGGGCGTACTTGTTCATGTCGCGCTGCCCGACCTTGAAGGCCTGCAGGTAGGGCAAGCGCGCCAGCTCGGCCAGCAGCTGCGAAGAGTAAGAGGCGCGTGTCCAGGCCGGGTATACGTGGCAGACCAGGTCGAGCTCCGGCGCGGCGCGGTGAATGGCCTCGAAGTACTGCAGCGCATGCCCCGGCGTGAAGCCGAAGCGCAGCCAGTGGTGGGGCGGCATCACGTCCAGCGCCACGGCGCCGGCGGCCTGCGCGGCGCGCGCATGCTCGGCGGCTTCGGCCAGGCCTTCGCACACGATGGACGAAATCACCGGCATGCGTCCGCGCAACTCGTCGGCGACGATGCGGGTGACCTCGGCGCGCTCGGCCGGCGTCAGCGAAAACACCTCGCCGGTGTGGCCGTTGGTCATGATCGCCGCCACGCCGTCGTGCCCCGCCAGCCATGAGGCGAGCTTGCGCAGCGCCGGCTCGTCGATGCGGTGGTCGGCCGTGAAGGGGCAGGAAATGGCGGGAATGATCCCGCGATAATTCGCGATGGAAGGCATGCTGTGTCTCCGTTGTGGTTCAAGGTGCAGGAATGGGTGCATCTTTTGCCGGCGAGGCATGCACCGTCCAATACTCGAATCGCATACAACTATTCAACCGATTGCGCAGCACATGGGCCCCGGCAACCGCCCCCTCGATCTCGAATGGCTGGAAGACTTCATTGCCTTGGCCGAGACGGGCAATTTCTCGCGTGCGGCGCAGGTGCGTTCCATCGCGCAGCCCGCGTTCAGCCGGCACATTCGCGCGCTGGAAGAGTGGGTGGGCGTCGACCTGTTCGACCGCAGTGCGCACCCCGCGGCGCTGACGGCCGCCGGCAAGCGCTTTGAGCCGCTGCTGAAGGAGCTGCTGGCCGGCCTGGAAGCTGCCCGCATCAAGGCGCGTGCGGCACACGACATGGCCGCGGCAAGCCTGAGATTTGCCGCCACGCATGTGCTGTCGCTGACCTTCTTTCCGCGCTGGCTGGGGAGCGTTGAAAGCCGGCTGAGCCTGGGACCGATCCAGACGATGTCGGACAGCTCGCAGGCCTGCGAAGACCTGATGCTTCAGCGCCGCGTGCAGTTTGTGCTGTGCCATGGCCATGTTGGCGCGCCGGGCCGGCTCGACGAAGGGCAGTACCCGGTTCTGCGGCTGAGCGAAGACGTGCTGGTTCCGGTGTCGGCACCGGATGCCCAGGGCATGCCGCAGCATGCGCTTGGCACTGCGCAGGCGCCCTCGGTGCTGGCCTACAGCGACGCCTCGGGCCTTGGGCGAATCATGCGTGCGATACAGGACAGCGAGTTCGGCAAAGACTTTGCCTCGTCGCTCTCGGTGGTTTTTACGGCGCACCACGCCGCGCTGCTCAGAACCATGGCGCTCGAAGGGCGGGGCCTTGCGTGGCTGCCCATGAGCCTGGTTGCGGACGACTTGCACAGCGGTGCGCTGGCCGATGCGGGCAAGGGCGCCTGGCGGGTGCCGGTGGAAATCCGGCTCTACCGCCAGGCTGCAAACATGGCCCCTGTGGCAGAGGCTCTTTGGCAACTGGTGAGCGACGGGTCGCCCACTCCCTAGGTGATTGCCTGCCCGGCTCAGGCCACCGGCGAGATGAACGAGATCAACCGTCCCATGCGGGCGATGAAGTTCGACGTGACGATGAACTGCGGCTTGTCGCGCTTCACGTACGGCTCGATCTCCGGCGGCGCATCGGCCGGATATGGCGAGGTGTCGTAGATGTCGCCCACGTGGCGGCTGCGGTACGCCGTGCCGGTGTACGGCGTCGTCGGTCCGTTGCCGCGGTACGGGTTCACGATCTCTGGCGCGGGCGCGGTCCAGTAGTTGCCGTCCACCAGCGCGGCCAGGATCGTCTGCACTTCCGATTCGGGCACCACCGGCGTCTTCAGCACCGCGCCTTCGAAAAGGTCCGGAAAATCCACTTCGCGAACGGCGGCAAAGTACTTTGGCAGCGGCCGGGGCGTGGTGGCCCGCAGCGGCGACTTGGCAACCATGGCATCGATCTGCGGCTGCGTCATCGCGTTGAGTTCGTCCAGGCGCTTTTGCAGCGCCGCGGCATTCACCGAGCGGCCCGACGAATAGTGGCTGATCGTGTTGGTGATGTCCTTGTCGAAAAAGTACGCGCCGTTATGGATGTTGGAGCCGTAGCGGTGAACGAAGAGCGGCTCGTTCGTGTCGAGTTCGATGAACGTGGCCACGTTGCGCCCGGCCAGCAGCGGGTTGATGGTCGCGACATCGGCCGGAAGCTGGATGGATGGCGACTTCAGCCAGTCGATTGCCTTTTGCAGCTGCGACAGGTACTTCTTGTCGCCGGTGAGCGTGAAGTAGCCGAGCAGCTGCTGGATGTTGGTCTGCGTGGTGTGCGTCGCCAGTGAGCGCGGCTCGTACGAGCGCGCACCGGCCGGAGCGCCCGCCGGGCGGCCGTTCGTTTCACGCGACAGGTGCTGAAGGCTCCATCCCGATTGCAGCGGCAGTACCCCCGAGGTCCACTGCATGCGCTGCATGCAATCCATCGCCCGAATGATGTTGGCCACCAGCTCGGTGCGTCCCAGCGTCATCACGCACATGGTCAGGAACTTGATGTTCTCGCCCATGACGTCGTCGTTGAAGGTCACGTGCAGCGTGTAGTCGCTGTCTTCCATGCCCGCCCGCGCGCCGGCAGGCAGCTGCTGCGGGTTGGGCAAGGGCATCGACGTGATCGCGTTCGGGTTGTGCGGAAAGCGCTGCGGCCAGCCGCCGTCGGCAATGCCGAACTGGGGACCGAACTGCGCGTCGGTGATGAACTTGATCGCCTTCTCGGTCGCGGCCTGGTAGACCGGGTCTTTCTTCTCCAGGTACATGCGCAGCATCAGCTGCGATGCGACGGCGGTGGTGGCGTCGTCGAAGGTGGCGTTGCCGTAGTAGTGCTGGAACTCCTCCAGGCGCCAGCCGTTCATGCCCACCGTTTCGTACCAGTGCTGCAGCGAGGCCTCGCCGTTGAAGTCGTAGATGTAGTTCCAGCCGCCCGAGCTGTGCTGGGCCGCGGCAACTGCCTTGGCCGTGCGGTCGGCCGCCTGGTAGAAGCGCTCGTCGCCGGTCGCATGATAGGCGTCGAGGTAGATATGGCCGATGGAAGATGTGCCGGGCGGCTGCAGCCACAGCATGGTGCGCTTGGCTTCCATTTCTCCGAAGGTCTGCGTGAGATCGGGCGAGTACGACCACACATAGCCGCCCTTGTAGGAGACCACTTCGTCCATGTAGCTTGCCGCGCGTTTGAGTCCTGCCGCGGCGGTGGCTTGCGGCGTTGGCGGGGGAGGGGGAGCAGGGGGCGGTGGTGCTGGCGGAAGAGGAATCGGGAAGGTCGGCCCGTCGTTGCCGCCACCGCCACAGGCGGCCAGCGCGACGGGAGACAGGACCGAAATTGCAAACTGTCGGCGTTTCATGGCATTTCCCTTTATTGATCGAATGTCCGGGGTTCGTCGGGCAGTGTCGTCAGATGTCATACGACATCAGTTGTCTTACGACGCGGCGCGCGGATTATTCGGGCAGCTTCAATGCCACGTCAATCGGGAGTTGCGAAGAAATTCGCTTCAAAGTATCGCCAGTAGTTACATAGTTGTAGGACAACGTATGAGTTGATGGGTAGGGCTGCACGTTTTCTCACCATTGCCTGCGAACGAAAGCCGGCCGGGGTTGGCGCCGTTGCGTCGGCAGTGCCAATCCCGTAGGCTGACTCTCAGCGTTCACACGCGGTGCCCGAGCCTGTGCAGGCCGCCGGGCCGGCCTCCCGGACGCCAAGGAGTCCACGCCATGCCAAGCCGATCGAACGGCCTCGCGGCCGAAATGGAAGCAGTGCGAACGCTGGCGCTCGTCGGGCCCGCCGCCGCGGGCAAGAGCTCCCTTGCCGAGGCCTTGCTGCACAAGGCGGGTGCCATCGGCGCGTGCGGCAGCATCGAACGCGGCAGCACCGTCAGCGACCATGACCCGCTCGAGCGCCGCATGCTGCATTCGCTCAACGCATCGGTAATGCACCTCAAGCACGCCGGCACGCGCATCCACCTCATCGACACGCCCGGCGGCTCCGACTTTCTCGGCCAGAGCCTGCCGGCACTGGAGGCCGTCGAGACTGCGGCGGTGGTGATCAACGCCGCCACGGGCATCGAGCCGATGGCGGTGCGCATGATGGAGTACGCGGCGTCGCGCCACCTCACGCGCATGATCATCGTCAACAAGATCGACTCGCAGGGTGTTTCGCTGCAGGGCCTGCTGGCCGATATCCACGCAGCCTTCGGCCGCGAATGCCTGCCGCTGAACCTGCCCGACGGAGTCAACAGGCAGGTGGTCGACTGTTTCTTCAACCGCTTCGGGCGCTCCGACTTCGGCCCCGTCGAAGCAGCGCACCGCGCGCTGGTGGAGCAGGTGGTCGAGGTCGATTCGGCCTTTGTCGATCGCTACCTCGAGGAGGGCGACGTGGACCCGGCGGAACTGCACGCGCCGCTCGAGCAGGCGCTGCGCGAAGGCCACCTGATACCGGTGTGCTTCGTCTCGTCGCGCAGCGGCGCCGGCGTGGCCGAGCTGCTGGACGTGATCGTCAAGCTGCTGCCCGATCCCACCGAAGGCAATCCGCCGGAGTTTCTGCTTGGCGAGGGCGCGGAGGCCAGGCCGATGGAAGTCCGGCCCGATCCTTCGCTGCACGTGCTGGCGCATGTGTTCAAGGTCACGGTCGACCCCTACGTCGGCAAGATGGGCATATTTCGCGTGCACCAGGGCACGCTCACGCGCGACAGCCAGCTCTACATTGGCGATGGCCGCAAGCCCTTCAAGGTGGGGCACCTGTTCATGCTGCAGGGCAAAGACCATGTGGAGGTGTCGCATGCGGTGCCGGGCGACATCGTGGCGGTGGCCAAGGTCGACGAGATTCATTTCGATGCCGTGCTGCACGACGCCGCGGAAGACAGCCATGTTCATCTCGCGCCACTCGCGTTTCCGGTGCCGGTGCATGGCCTGGCGGTAGAGCCCAAGCGCCATGGCGACGAACAGCGCGCGTGGGAGATCCTCGGCAAGCTCGCCGCCGAGGACCCGTGCCTTCGCATCGAGCATGTGGCCGCCACCAACGAGACGGTGCTCTACGGACTTGGCGAGCTTCACCTGCGCATCGTGCTCGAGCGTTTGCGCGAGGTGTACCGCTTCGAGGTGTTGACGCGGCCACCGCGCATTGCCTACCGCGAAACCGTGACCGCGCCGGCCGAGGGCCACCACCGCCACAAGAAGCAGACCGGCGGCGCGGGCCAGTTCGGCGAGGTCTTCCTGCGCATCGAGCCGCTGCCGCGCGGTGCCGGCTTTCAGTTTGCCGACGAGGTGCGCGGCGGCGCGATTCCGGGCCAGTTCATTCCCGCGGTGGAGAAGGGCGTGCGCGAGGTGCTGGCGAGCGGTGCCATTGCGGGCTACCCAGTGGTCGATGTGCGCGTGGTGGTGTACGACGGCAAGCACCACAGCGTCGACAGCAAGGACATCGCCTTTGCGACCGCCGGCCGCAAGGCCTTCATGGCCGCGATCCGCGAGGCCCGGCCCGTGGTGCTCGAGCCGATCGTGCAGATAGGAATCGACGTGCCCGAGCATTCCGTCGGCGATGTCACGAGCGACTTGTCCGCGCGGCGCGGCGTGGTCACCGGTACGTCCGATGTCGGGGCGGGCACCGTGAGCGTCGGTGGGCATGTGCCCATGGCCGAACTCGCCAACTACCAGTCAAGGCTCAATGCAATGACCAGCGGCCAGGGTCGCTACACCATCGCGTTGTCGCACTACGAAGCCGTGCCGCCGGGGGTTCAGCAGACGCTGACGGGGCAGTACCGGGGGCACGAAGAGGAATAGCAAGACGCATTGGCCGCTAACCGGGTTTGCGGTAGCCCAGCAGCTCGCTGACCGCGCGGGCTTCCTGCCGCACCGCGGTGGCAATGGGGCCGTCGATGGCGGGGTCGAAGCCACCTGTCGCTCCCAGTGCCGTCAGCACCGCGCACACGCGGCCCGCGTAGTCGTAGACCGGCGCTGCCACGGCGCTGATGCCGCGCAGGTAGGTGTCCTTCACGCTCGCGCAGTGCGCCTTCTGCACGTCGCGGCGCAGCTGTCCGATGGGGTCGGCCGCATCGAGCGTGGCGCGCATGTCTTCAGGCGATTCGGCGAGTTCCTGCTCGGCGAGTGCGAGCACCCGCGACTCGTCGAGCAGGCCCAGGAACGCGCGGCCCGTGGCCGACCAGAGGATCGACATCACCGAGCCGGCGCGCACGTTCACCGTAACGGGCAGGCCCGGCTCCTCGAAGCGCACGATGGTCGGCCCCTTGTTGCCCATGACGGCGACAAAGCAAGTGACCTCCAGCGACTCGCGCAGCCGCACCAGGCAGGGCTCGGCCGCGCGAATCGGGTCGGCCTGGCGCATGGCGGCCAGGCCGATCTGGATGGCTTCGGTTCCCAGGTAGTAGTGCTGAGAGACGGCATCCTGCAGCACCAGGCCTTCCTCCATCAGGCTGGCAAGGTAGCGGTGCACCTTGGCCGGGCTTTCGGCGACATGGGCCGAGAGTGCGGTGAGGCTGCTGCGGCCGCCCAGGTGGGCGAGGCCCTTGAGCACTGCCATGCCCGTCTCGGCCGATTGCACGCGCTGGCGGCGCTCGCGGGTTGCGGGAGGAAGGGAAGAAGGCTCCAGGGCTTTGGTCATGTGCACTTGATGTTAGTTGCTGGGGCTGGGCGGCAAGGGGAGCGCTCGGATGCAGGGTTAGCCCTGAAAGTACATCATTACGCAATGCGTATGATATTTACGCAATACGAAACTACGCTAACTGGAGACTCCCCCATGAAAAAACGTCTTGTCCGGTGCCTTGCTGCTCTTTCCCTTCTTGCCGCGGCCGGCGTCAGCGCCCAGACTTTTCCGGCCAAGCCGATCCGCTGGCTCGTTCCCTATGCGGCAGGTGGCGGCTCCGACTTCTTGGCGCGCACGGTGGCGCAGACACTCTCCACCCAGGTGGGCCAGCCAGTGCTGGTAGACAACAAGCCCGGCGGCAACACCGCGCTGGCTGCGGCTGAAACAGCACGCGCGCCGGCCGATGGCTACACCGTGCTGTCGGCCGACAACGGCACGCTGGTGTTCAATCCGGCGCTGTACAAGTCGCTTTCGTACAGCCCCACCAAGGACCTGGCACCCGTCACGCTGATGGGCAAGTTCCCGATGATCCTTGTGGTCGGTGCCAACTCCGGCATTGCCACGGCCAAGGACTTCATCGCCAAGGCAAAGGCCAAGCCCGGCGACGTGAGCTACGCCTCGGCAGGCGCGGGCAGCCCGCATCACCTGGCGATGGAACTGCTCAAGGTGGAGGCCGGCCTGTTCATGGTTCACGTGCCGTACCGCGGTGCCGCGCCGGCGCTGGCCGACGTGGTGGGCGGACAGCTGCCGGCCATGATGGTCGACCTGGCGGCCGGTGCCGGCTTCATCAAGGGCGGCAAGGTCCGCGCGCTGGCGGTGGCCAACCCCACGCGCCTGCCGCAACTGCCCGACGTGCCCACCTTTGCCGAGCTCGGCTACAAGAACGTCGAAGCTGCGGCGCTGGTCGGCGTGGTGGTGCCTTCGGCCACGCCGCCGGAGGTGGTGAACACGCTCAATCGCCAACTGGTGGCGGCGATCAACGAGCCCTCGGTGCGCACGCGCATGGTCGATTTCGGCGTCGAGCCCGTGGCCAACACGCCCGCCCAATATGCCGCGCTGCTCAAGAGCGAGACGGCGCGCTGGCACAAGCTGATTCGCGATCTGAAGATCACGCTCGACTGACGCGACCGGGGAACACCGCCTATGTCAGATACCGCCATTCCCTCGCGTTCGCCGGGCTGTCCTGTCGCGCACGGGCCGCTGTCGGCAGAGCGCACGCCCACCGGCTGCCCCGTGAGCGCGCGCGCCGCCGAGTTCGATCCCTTCGAAGACGGCTACCAGCAGGACCCTCCCGAGTACGTGCGCTGGGCGCGCGAGAAGGAGCCGATCTTCTACAGCCCCAAGCTCGGCTATTGGGTGATCACGCGCTACGACGACATCAAGGCGGTGTTTCGCGACAACATCACCTTCAGCCCCTCGAATGCGCTGGAGAAAATCACGCCTACGAGCGACGAGGCCAATGCCGTGCTCGCCTCCTATGGCTTTGCGCTGAACCGCACGCTCGTGAACGAGGACGAGCCCGCCCACATGCCGCGCCGCCGCGTGTTGATGGACCCGTTCACGCCCGAGGCGCTCAAGCACCACGAGCCCATGGTGCGAGAGTTGGCCCGCACCTATGTCGACCGCTTCATCGACGACGGCAAGGCCGACCTCGTGGACCAGATGCTGTGGGAAATTCCGCTGACCGTGGCGCTGCATTTCCTTGGCGTGCCCGAGGAAGACATGGACACGCTGCGCAAATACTCGATTGCGCACACCGTCAACACCTGGGGCCGGCCCAAGCCGGAGGAGCAGGTGGCCGTGGCGCATGCAGTGGGCAATTTCTGGCAGTACGCCGGCAAGGTGCTCGAGAAGATGCGGCAAGACCCCGATGCGCCCGGCTGGATGCAATACGGCATCCGCAAGCAGAAGCAGTACCCGGAGGTGGTGACCGATTCGTACCTGCACTCGATGATGATGGCCGGCATTGTGGCCGCGCACGAAACCACCGCCAATGCCACCGCCAACGCGGTGAAGCTGCTGCTGCAGCACCCCAAGGCGTGGCAGGAGCTGTGCGAAGACCCGGGCCTCATTCCCAACGCGGTGGAAGAGTGCCTGCGGCACAACGGATCGGTGGCCGCGTGGCGGCGCCTTGTCACCAGGGACACGCAGGTGGGCGGCGTCGATTTGCCGGCGGGATCGCGGCTCCTGATCGTCACCTCGTCGGCCAACCACGACGAGGCGCATTTTGCCGACGCCGACCTGTTCGACATCCGCCGAGACAACGCGAGCGACCACCTGACCTTCGGCTACGGGTCGCACCAGTGCATGGGCAAGAACCTTGCGCGCATGGAAATGCAGGTCTTCCTCTCGGAGTTCACGCGGCGGCTGCCGCACATGCGGCTTGCGGAGCAGCGCTTCACCTATGTGCCGAACACCTCGTTCCGCGGACCCGAGCACCTGTGGGTCGAGTGGGACCCCGCGGCCAACCCCGAACGCCGGAACCCGGCGCTGCGAGAGGCGCAGTTGCCGGTGCGCGTCGGCGAAACTTCGCGGCACGCCGTGTCGCGGCCTGTGGTGGTGGAGTGCGTGACACGCGTGGCCGAAGGCGTGGTCAAGCTGCGCCTCGTGTCGCCCGACGGCAAGCCGCTGCCGCGCTGGACCGCGGGTTCGCACATCGACGTGGAATGCGGCTCGCCCGAGCTGTCGCGCCAGTACTCTCTTTGCGGTGACCCGGACGAGGCCGGCGTGCTGGAGATTGCGGTGCTGCACGAGCCCGAAGGCCGCGGCGGATCGGCCTGGGTGCACGCGCAGGTGAAGGCCGGCGACCGGTTGCGCATTCGCGGGCCTCGCAATCACTTCCGCCTCGACGAGTCGCTGAAGAAGGCGATCTTCATCGCGGGCGGTATCGGCATCACGCCCGTGAGCGCAATGGCGCGCCGCGCGAAGGCGCTGGGCATCGACTACGAGTTGCACTACAGCGGCCGCAGCCGCAAGCACATGGCCTTTCTGGACGAGCTTGCGGCGTTGCACGGCGAACGGCTGCACGTCTATGCGGGCGACGAA
The DNA here is from genome assembly GCF_037204045.1 of Variovorax sp. CCNWLW225. Classification (NCBI taxonomy): domain Bacteria; kingdom Pseudomonadati; phylum Pseudomonadota; class Betaproteobacteria; order Burkholderiales; family Comamonadaceae; genus Variovorax; species Variovorax sp. CCNWLW225. The sequence goes on from NZ_JBBCBV010000002.1 coordinate 29,602, forward strand.
GGCCGACGCTGCGATCTGCCGTCGCTGCTCGCCGAACCGGTGCCTGGTGCCCAGGTCTATGCCTGCGGTCCGCTGCGGATGCTCCAGGCGCTCGAAGGCTGTTGCACCGCATGGCCCGAAGGCGCCTTGCGCGTCGAGCATTTCGAATCGACGCTGGCCACGCTGGACCCTTCGAAGGAACATGCGTTCGAAGTCGAGCTGAAGGATTCAGGCCTGGTCGTCACCGTGCCGCCGGACCAGACACTGCTGTCCGCCTTGCGCGCGGCAAACGTCGATGTGCAGAGTGACTGCGAGGAGGGCCTTTGCGGTTCGTGCGAAGTGCGGGTGCTGTCCGGCAAGGTGGACCATCGCGACATGGTGCTGACCCGCCCTGAGCGAGAGGCCAACACACGGATGATGGCCTGCTGTTCGCGTGCTTGCGAGGGGCGGTTGGTGCTGGAGCTCTAGGCAAGCAAGACTCGGCAACTCAGCCCCGGCGGAACATCGTTCGCCGCGTGTTCCGGAAAGCCGGCCGGACCCTTGCGCTCCACGCCGTTGCGCGAACGGCTAGCCATGCGGGGCTGCCCAGGGCGTCTGGACTCGCGAGGTCGTAGCAAGCGTAATAGCGCGGAGAGCCCGTTGCGTCGAGGTAGCGCGCTGCGCGTACCGTTCCGGGAACGGAAGCCAGGCCGGGCAGATGCTCCTGCGCATACCAGGCGTTCAAGTCGTCTTCGTGCCCCGCCAGCACATCGGTTTCGACGATGTAGTGATAGGGCGCGCCCTGGCCCGCAGACGCGCCATCGAGCATCTGAAGGCACCGCAACCGGTGCCGCGATGTGCCTGACCCCGTGGCATGCCTTTCCAGATCGGCGCCGTCCGGTGCGTACACGTAAGTCCAGGGGCCTTCCAGCGACTGCCAGCATTGCGTGCCGGGTGCAAGGTGGACGGCGTCAGGCAGCGCGCCGGTCGCGGCATCATGCTTGAAAAGCCAGAGATCTTTCATTTGCCGCTCTCGTCAGTGCGCGACATTGAGCGCCACGAGCAGGCGCGACACCATGTTGTACGCGGCAACGGTGGCAACCACCTCGACCACGCCCTTCGGGTCGAAATGCTGCTGGACCCTGGCCATGAGCGCATCGGGCACCTTGATGTCGCGGGTCATCGCATCGGTCAGCTCAAGAGCAAGGCGCTCAAGAGGCGCAAATACGTCTGCAATCGAAGCGTCTCGGACGGCGTCGATCTTCTCCATGCTGAGACCCGCCTTCTGCGCATGAGGCACGTGGGCGTCGAACTCGAAGCTGGCGCCGTTGAGTACCGCCACGCGAAGAATCATCAGCTCGCGAAGATCGGCGGGCACGCCGGTCTGGTTGCGAACCGCGGTAAGCATGCGTTCCCAGCCGGATGCGATCGGCCCGCTGTTGAGCAGCACCTGATAGAGCAGCGACACGCGGCCGCGCTCGGCCATGATTCGGGCTTCGACTTCGGCCAGTTCAGGCCGCGTGCCTGGCTGAACGAGAGGAACACGAATGGAGGTGTTAGTCATCATTCGGCCTTGATGTTCTTGGCGCGCACCAGCTTCGCCCATTTGTCGGAATCCTGCTTCTGGATGGCCGCCAGTTCCTGGGGAGTCGATCCGACGGGCTCCGTACCTGTCTTCAGCAGCTTCTCTCGCACGGCAGGCTCGGCCAAGGTGTTGCGCACCGCCTTGTTGAGCGCCGCAATCACGTCCGGCGGCGTCTTGGCCGGGGCAAAAAGGGCGTACCAGTTGTTGGTGTCCACGCCGCGGATGCCTTGCTCCTCGAGCGTCTTCACGTCAGGCAGGGAAGGGTGGCGCTTGCTCGATGCAACGCCGAGCGCCTTGAGCCTGCCGCCTTGCAGATGCCCGAGCAGGCCCGGCACGTCGCCGAAGAAACCGCTGACCTGCCCGCCCATGAGGTCGGCGATCGCGGGCGCGGCACCCTTGTAGGGTATGTGGAGCAGCTTGGCGCCGGTCGAGTCGGCCAGCTGCTCGATGGCCAGGTGAGGAATGCTTCCCGTGCCCGACGAGCCCATCGGCGTCGGGTCGGCCTTTTTCTTGGTTGCCGCGACAAATTCCGCCGCGTCCCTGGCGGGGTTGCCTTGCTGCGCGACCAGCAGCTCGACGTTGTTGACGACCAGGGAGACCGGCGCAAAGTCGCGCTGCATGTCGTAGGGGAGCTTGTCGTAGAGCGAAGAGTTGATGGCCGCCGCCCCGACACTGGTGAACCACAGCGTTCCGCCGTCGGGGGCCGACTTCATGACATCGACCGCGCCGATCGCGCCATTGGCGCCGGGCTTGTTGTCGATGATGACCGTGCGCCCCAGCTCTTTGCCCAATTGCTCGGACATGGCGCGCGCGACGGCGTCGACCGGACCTCCGGAAGTGAACGAGACGACGATCCGCGTCGTCTTGGGTTGGGCGTGGGCGGTGGCCGCCAGGGCGGCGGAAAGAGCGACGGTGAGCAGATACCGTTTGACCATTGTGAATGTCTCTCTTCGTTCTGTTGGGTTGGTTGCTTGATCGTTCAGTCGCAGCGCGCCGTCATGCCGCCGTCCACGACGAGCTCGGTGCCCGTGATGAACCGGGCCTCGTCGCTGGCGAGATACAGCACCGCACTGGCGGTGTCGCGGCCGTCGCCCATGAAGCCGATCGGAATGCGCTTCTGGCGCTGGGCCAGAAGGGCTTCGACGTCGCCGCCCGCACGCTGCTTGGCCAGGCGGGTCTCGACCATCGGCGTATGCAGCTGGCCGGGCACGACGCAGTTGACGCGCACGCCTTGCGCGGCATGCTGCACCGCCACCACCCGCGAGAGATGAATCACCCCGGCCTTGGTGGCGGCGTACGCGACCTGCGCGCTCCCGGTCCACCGCAGGCCCGAGGTGGACGCGATGTTGACGATGGCGCCGGCCCCTTTGGCAAGCAGGGTCGGCAGCACATGCTTGCAGGTGAGGAACACGCTCTTCAGGTTGATGTCGACCTGCGAGTCCCACACCTCTTCGGAGAGCTCGACGGGGCCCCCGGCAGCGGAGCCGCCGACGTTGTTGACCAGGATGTCGATGGTCCCGTAAGTCTTCACGCATGCCGCAGCCATGGCGGCAACGCTCTCGCTGCTGGTCACGTCGCACACCCAGGGCGTGATGGAGTCGCGCGCTTCGCCGGCCAGTTCAAGCGTTTCGTCCAGCCGCGCGCGGTCGCGGTCGACCGCCAGCACCTTGGCGCCTTCCTCCGCGAGCCGCACCGCAATGGCACGGCCGTTGCCCCAGCCGGCGCCAACGCATCCGGCGCCCGTGACTATTGCAATCTTGTCCTTGAAGCGAAGGCTCATGTGTTGTCTCCGAATTGATAAAGGCGTTCAGGGTTGTGCACCAGCAGCGCGTCGCGCGCGGACGGCGTGGGCGCGATCTTTGCGATGAGGTCGACCAGTTGCTGCTCGTCGGGTACCGGCCCTGCGTGGTTGGGATGCGGCCAGTCGTTGCCCCAGACCACCCGGCTGCCGAACTCCGCAACCAGCATCCGCGCGAACGGTTGGGCATCGGCATAAGGCGGGCCTAGCCGCGTGATGCGGTCCATGCCGCTCACCTTGACCCAGAAGCGCTCATCGGCCATGAGCTTCAGCAAGGCCTGGAAATAGGGCTGGTTCACGCCGAGCGCCGCGTCGATGCGGCCGATATGGTCGATCACCACGGGCGTGGGGCAGCGCCGCAATGCCGGTCCGAGCTCAGTCAGCAAAGCAGGGTCGCCGTGAATCTGCAGGTGCCAGCCGAGCGACGCGAACCGGCCCGCCAGGGACAACACATCTTCAATGGGCGTGTGCCGTCCGAGGTGCCCCATGAAGTTGAAACGGACACCGCGAAAGCCCGCTGCATCGAGACGTTTCAGCTCGGCGTCCTCAACGTCGGTCGGCAGCAGCGCGATGCCGCGATAGCTCGCCGGGCGGGAGGCGACGGCATCTTCGGTCGCGCGGTTGTCAAAGCCGTGGCAGGCCGACTGCACGACCACGCAGCGTTCCAGGCCGAGGCTGTCGTTCAGCGCATACAACTGCTCCTTGGGAGCATCTTTCTTCGGAACGAAGGTCGCATCGGGTGCGTAGGGAAAGCGCGCACGTGGCCCGAAGACATGGCAGTGGGCGTTGCACGCGCGCGGGGGCAGGGTGGTTGTCATGGCGCCAGTGTCGCGAAGCCACTGCGCCCTCGTAAGGACATCGCTCCTATATCAGCTATGCTCATTGGCTATGGAACTTCGCCAGCTGCTCTACTTCGTGACCGTGGCGGACGCGGGCAGTTTCAGCCGCGGCGCCGCAGAACTGAACCTTGCGCAGCCCAGCCTCAGCAGGCAAATTGCATTGCTGGAAGCCGATCTCGGGCAGCGCCTGCTTGTAAGAACCGGGCGCGGCGTGTCCCCCACCGAAGCGGGCGATGCCTTGCTCGTCCATGCGCGGGCAATGCTCGACATTTCGCGGCGAGCGCGAGACGAGCTTCAGGAAATGGATGAAAGCCCCGGCGGCCGGATCATCGTGGGAATGCCGCCGCGGGTGGCACTGGGTCTGAGCACACCGCTGGTCCAGAGGTTTCGCGAACGGTTTCCGCGCGCGGTGATTACGGTGCTCGAAGGGTTGAGCGTCGCGCTTCGGGAGTCGCTCCTCGCGGGCAAGCTCGACCTGGCACTTCTCTTCGACCCGGCAACGTCGCCGCAGCTCGCGTTCCAGCCGCTGATGCGCGAAAAGCTCCTGCTGGTTGCGCCGCCCAAGAGCAAGCTGCCGCCGCGGGTCGGCCTGGCTGCGCTTGCCAACTACCCGATGGTGCTGCCGAGTGCCCCCAACGCAATCCGGCATCTGCTCGACTCGGTGCTTGGTTCACGCGGCATCCAGCTGAAGGTGCTCGCCGAGGTGGGTGCGGTTCGTACCGTCATCTCCCTCGTGCAAACGGGCGTGGGCTGCACCGTGCTTCCCGAGAGCGCGCTGGGCTCGCCTGGCGACGAGCTGCTGCCCCGTGCGCCCATCGGGCCACCAGCGATCTGGAATGCGCTGGTACTCGCCACTCCCAAGGCGCGCCCCGCAACCCGGCTCACCCGAGGGACAGCGCAACTGCTGCAGGAACTGGACTTTCGCCAGCGCTATTGACCAGAAGAGACGGAGAGAGGGGCATAGCCGCCAGGCATAGCTGATATAGGTTCCATGCCCTTACCGGTGATGGCAGTGCCGGGGAAACTCGCCTCCATGTCCACCGAAACCCAAACAAATCCGGCGCGTACGGCGCCACTGCAGCGCAAGCTCATCGCGTATCGCTCGCCCCCTTCGGGTGCAGAGGTGCAGATCGAATTCAGCGACGAAGGCCGAGGCCCGGTCATCTGCATTCTTCCGTCGCTTGCACGCTCGGGACGTGACTACGACGAAGTCGCCGCCAAGCTGGCAGCCGCGGGGTTCCGCGTGTTGCGCCCCGACCCTCGAGGCGTGGGCTCGAGCCGCGGCCCCATGGAGAACTTGGCCCTTCACGACTTTGCCCGCGACGTCGCCGCGGTGCTCGACCATGAGGCAACCGGCCGCATCGTCGTCGTGGGGCATGCGTGGGGCAGCCAGCCGGCGCGCACCCTCGCGGCCGATCGGCCCGACCTGGTGCGCGGCATCGTCATGGCCGCGGCCTCTGCGGGAAAGCTTCCTCCGGGGTCCACCGAAAAGCCGTACAGCCGGCTTCGTGACGAGATCGACGGAGCCGGCGACCTGAGCCTTCCAATCGAACGGCGGCTGGAATGCCTTCGCAAGGCTTTCTTTGCACCGGGCCATGACCCGGCCGTATGGCTCGATGGCTGGTATCCCGCGGCACACGAGGCACAGGGCAGGGCGCGCGAGATGACGCCGGTCGATGACTATTTCTCTGGCGGTGACAGCGTGCCCATCCTGGACCTGCAGGCTGAGCACGATGCCGTGGTGATCCCGAATGTCATGAAGCCATATCTGGGCGACCGGGTCACTGTGCAGGTCATTCGCGATGCGGGGCATGCCATGGCCCCAGAACAACCGCAGGCGATGAGCGACGCCATCGCGGTCTTTGCCCGCGCGATCTATTCCGCGTGACGCCCTATCTGTTCAAGGCCATGCAAATCCAAGGAGACACTCCATGTTCAAGAAAACTGCTTCATTCGCAAAATTCGTGTTGCTGGGCGCCGCCTTCGCAGGTGCCCAGCTATGTGCGGCAAGCGAATACCCGAACAAGCCCATCAAGATGGTCATTCCCTACACGCCGGGCGGATCGATCGATACGGTGGGACGCATGGTTGCCGACCAGTTGCAGAGGCAGTTGGGCCAGCCCATCGTCATCGAGAACCTGCCCGGCGCCTCGGGTGTGCTCGGTTCGTTGAGTGTCAAGAAGGCCAAGGCCGACGGCTATACCTTGCTGTTCAACGCGTCGAGCCAGGTCTACATGCCCCTCGTGGTGGCAAAGAAGACCTACGACGCGGAGCAGGACTTCACGCCTGTCGGGCAGATCGGCTATGTGCCCCTTCTCGTGGCGGTAAACAACGATGTTCCCGCAAAGAACCTCGGCGAGTTTGCCGCGCTGGTCAGGGCCAACCCCGGCAAATACACCTGGGCGACCTCGGGCCTGGGAACGACCAGCCACCTGAGCGAGGAAATGATCAACCGGGCGCTGAAGCTCAACATGGAAATCATCGCCTACAAAGGCGCGATTCCGCAGTTGACGGACGTGGTTGGTGGCCACGTGTCGGCGGCGGTTTCGCCGATGCCCGGCGTGCGCTCGTTCGTGCAGGGCGAACGCTTGCGTGCGATAGCCATCACCAGCAAGACCCGCGTTGCCAGCATGCCAGACGTACCCACCGTGGCCGAGAGCGGCATTCCTGGTTTCGAACTTCTCTCCTGGTATGGCATCTGGGGGCCGGCAGGCATGCCAGAGGCCGTGACGAACCGGCTCAATTCAGAAATTGCCAAGGCGGTCGACACTCCCGCGCTCAAGGCCAAGTTCACGGAGCTTTCCTTCGTTCCCGCCAAGTCGAATCCCGAGCAGTTCAGGAAGCTCATTCGCGAGGACCTTTCGAAGATAGGCCAGGCGGTGAAGGAAGCCAACATCAGGATCGACTAGCAGGAACTAGCGAGCGCGGCCTTCACATCCGCCGAAAGCGCGAGCAGCGGGCCTGCGAGCATCGCCTCGGCCTCGGCAATATCGGCCTTTGTGGTGATGCTCACGTTCAGCACGTAGACAGGCCGGCCTTCCGCCACGAGCGGCGTGGCAAGGGCAACCACCTCCGGTTGCCAGGCCGCCGCGCAAAAGCCGCGCTCGGCCACGCTTCGGGCCGCGCTCCGGATCTCGTCGCGAATCCGGTTCCAGCCGCTTTCGCGCCTTTCGCGGAACTGCGCCATGAGGGCACGCCGCCTGGGCTCTTCGGCGACCGCCAGGTAAGCCCGGCCGAGCGACGTGAGCTCCATTGGCACCCGCTGGCCCGCAACCACGTTGCGCAGTGAAACCTTGCGGTTGTAGCGCACCGATTCGAGGTAGACCATCTCGTCGCGGTCCGCGACAGCCAGGCCGACGTTGATGCGAAGCTTTTCCGCCAGGGTCCGCATCAGCGGAGCAACCGTGTTCAACACCGGGGAGCCGGCCCGCATGGCGTGGGCAAAGCTCAATACCGGCGCGGCAAGCCGGTAGGCCCGAAGGCTGCGGTCGTGTTCGAGCATTCCGGTTTCGACGAGTGTCTGGGTCAGGCGGCTGACGGTGGCGCGCGAAAGCCCGGTGCGCTCGGCGATGTCTCCGTTTCCCAGCAGATCGGCACCGGGCCTGAAGGCCCGAAGGATCTCGATTCCGCGCTCCAGCGAGCGGTTGAGCGTCGGCTCTTCGAAATGTTGGCGTCTGGCGGGCGTGGGCACGAGTTTCAGGACTGAAGGAAAGGGCTCCAGTTTAATTCCACTGCTTGGAAATAGGGGGCTGCGCGAGACGCATTGAAAACCTAAGCTCGATGCACTCGATGAGAAGACCGATCCGCCATCGATCCTGCTTCTTTCCGCCCTTATTCCAATTGGAGACAACCATGCAAAAACGCCTGCTCTGGGCACGCTTCAGGACCGCCCTGGTTCTTTTCTCGACCGCAGCGGCAGCCGCGACTTTTTCGACGGCGGCGCTCGCAGCCTTTCCCGACAAACCCGTCAAGATCGTCGTGCCGTTCGCACCCGGCGGCGGCACCGACCTCGTCGCACGGACCATGGGCATTGCGATGGGCCAGGAGCTGGGCCAGCCCATCATCATCGACAACAAGCCTGGCGCCGGCACGATCATCGGAACGGACGCGGTGGCAAAGGCTCCGCCCGACGGCTACACGCTGGTGATGGCCACCGTGGCGCATGTGGTGAACCCCAGCATCCAGAGCAAGCTGCCCTATGACCATGAGAAGGCCTTTGCACCGGTCATGCTCGTCGGGGTGTCGCCGAACGTGCTGGTGGTGCGGGCGGAAAGCCCGCTCAAGTCGGTGCAGGACGTCGTCAACGCCGCCAAGGCGAACCCGGGAAAGCTGTCGTTCGCATCGCAAGGCGCGGGAACCTCGGCGCACCTTGCCGGCGAACTGTTCAGGAACCTGACGAAGACGAACATCACCCACATTCCCTACCGCGGTGCCGGTCCGGCCATGAACGATTTGATGGGCGGCCAGGTGGATGTCATGTTCGCAACCGCCGCGGCGGTGGGCACCTTCATCGAAAACGGCAAGCTGCGCGCGCTCGCGGTAACCACGGCCACGCGATCACCGGCCCATGCTCTTGCCAAGGTGCCGACGATTGCCGAAAGCGGCGTACCCGGCTACGTGGCCGACAGCTGGTACGGCCTGTATGCGCCGGCGGGCACTCCCGCAGATGTCGTCGCGCGCCTGAACGCTGCGGCCAGGAAGGCCGTGCAGACGGAGGCCTTTCGCAAGCGCGTGGAAGGAGAGGGCCTTGTGATCAACGCGGGCTCGCCGGCGGACTTCGACAAGTACGCCAAGGGCGAGGAAGCGCGCTGGCGCAAGGTCGTCAAGGAAAACAACATCACCAACGAATGAATGAACAAACGAATGGAGGAACGGCGAAATGACTGATGAACAACTGATCGAGCTCGAAGTTGCAGCCGGCATCGCCACCCTGTGGCTGAACCGGCCCGAAAAGCGCAATGCCATGAGCGACGACATGCGCACGCAATTCATCGCGGCGCTGGAGCATGTGGCCAACGACAAGTCGATTCGCGCGCTGGTGCTCACGGGGCGCGGCAAGGGCTTTTGCGCCGGCGGAGACGTTGCCGGAATGGAGCGGCGCATGCAGGCTCCGGCGGGCGAGGTCGGCTTCAATGGCTGGAGCCGCCAGCAGCGCGTGCACCACACCCAGTCGCTGCTGCACACCATGCCCAAGCCGACGATCGCTGCGGTCAATGGTGCGGCATCGGGCCTGGGGGCGGACACGGCGCTGGCGTGCGATTTCATCATCGCTTCCGATGCGGCAAGCTTCACGTGGTCGTACATCAATCGCGGCATCGTTCCCGATGGCGGCGGCATGTACTTCCTGCCGCGCCGGGTCGGCCTCTCGAAAGCCAAGGAGCTGATCTTCAGCGGCCGGAAGGTCGAGCTCGAAGAGGCCATCGGCCTCGGCATTGCCGATCGCCAGGCGAGTGCCGAAACACTCGTTGCCGATGCGCAGCGCTGGGCGGCCGAGATGAGCAAGGGATCGGCCACCGCGCTGGCCCTTGGAAAGACGATCCTCAACCAGAGCTTCGAACTCTCCGCGCACCAGGTGTTTGCACAGGGAAGCCAGGCGCAGGGCATTTGCTACACCAGCACAGAGCACCGCGAATCGGTGATGGCCTTCCTGGCCAAGAGCAGTGCAAAGAACGGGATGACGAAATGACTGAGATGAACGCCATCGCCAGGCTGCTCCAGCCGCGCAGCGTTGCGGTGATCGGCGCATCGGCGGATGCGGCCAAGACCGCCGGCCGGCCCGTGGCCTATTTGCGCAAGCACGGATTCACGGGCGAGATCTACCCGGTCAATCCGCGCGTCGACTCCGTCGGCGGCCTGGCCTGCTACCCGGACATCGCCTCGATTCCCGGCACACCCGATGTGGGCATCGTGCTGCTGGGCGCGGAGCGGGCGCATCAGGCTGTGCGCGAACTCGCGGCCAAGGGCACGGCCGCGGCCATCGTGCTTGCCAGCGGCTACACGGAAACCGGAGAGGAGGGCGCACGGCGCCAGCAGCAACTCATCGAGGCGGCGGGCGGAATGCGCATCCTCGGTCCCAACACCATCGGACTGGTCAACCTGACCGACAACATCGTGCTTTCTGCCAGCGGCGCACTCGAGATGGACCACTTTCCGGTCGGCGGCATCGGCGTGGTCTCGCAAAGCGGAGGCATTCTGGGTGCGCTGCTTTCGCGTGCTGCGGCTCGCGGCATCGGCTTGTCGAAGTTGATCTCGACCAGCAATGAAGTCGATCTGGACCTGGCCGATTTTGTCGACCACCTGGCCGACGACCCGGGCACGAAAGTCATTGCCCTGTACGTGGAGAGCGTCCGCAACGCCGAGAAATTTCGGGCCGCTGCATTGAAGGCGGCTCGCGCGGGCAAACCGGTGGTGGCATTCAAGATCGGCCGTTCCGAAGCCGGCGCCAAGGCTGCCGTGTCGCATACCGGCGCACTGGCGGGCGCCGACAGCATGTATGACGCGTTGTTCAGGCAGGTTGGCGTGATTCGCGCCCAGACCTTCGGCGACCTGCTCGACATTCCGGTCGCACTGGCCACGGGCCGCAAGCTGCGCGGCAAGCGTGTGGCCATCCTGACCTCGACCGGCGGAGCGGGAACCCTGGTTTCGGACGACCTGGGCATGCGAGGATTCGAGACGCCCGCGCCGGACGCCGCAACGGCCGAGGCCCTGCGCGCATTGCAGAGCGGCGACCACGCCGTGCTCGACCGCAACCCCATCGATGTGACCCTGGCCGGCCTGCAACCCGACCTGCTGCGCGGCGCCATCAACGTTCTGCTCAAGAGCCCGAGCTACGACGCGCTGGCGATCATCGTCGGCTCCTCCAGCCTGGCCATGCCGGAGCTGATGGCGGGTGCCATCCAGGACTGCCTTCCCAATTCGGACAAGCCGGTGATCGCCTACGTGAGCCCGCACGCACCCGAAGTGGCGGCCTTGCTCACGCAGCGCGGCGTGCCGGCATTTGCGGCTGCCGAAAGCTGCACCAGCGCGCTCGGCGCCATGCTGAATGCCAGCAGCTGGCAAGAGCCGAAGCTGCCCAGCGAGCCTGCGGCCGACGTGCGCATCGACCATCTGCCCGAGGGCTCCCTCGACGAAGCAGAAGCCAAGCAGCTGTTCACCCGTTTTGGTATGCCCTGCGCGCGCGAGCGGGTCGTGACCATGCCGGCGGAGGCCGAAGGCGCGACCCGCGAACTGGGCGGACGCGTCGTGCTCAAAATTCTTTCGGCCGAGATCACGCACAAGAGCGACGTCGGCGGCGTTGCCGTGAACATGACGGCCGAGACGGTGGGCGCGCGCCTGCTGGCGATGGCCTCCGAGGTCGAGAGCAAGACTGGCGTGCGGCCCCAGCGCTTCCTGGTGCAGGAAATGGTCGGCGGCGGCACCGAGCTGATCCTGGGCGTGCACCACGACGCCTTGGGCACGGCCATTCTTCTGGGCATGGGCGGCATCACCGCCGAGCTGTTCAAGGACACCGCGATGCGGCTGCTTCCTGCTCAAGGGGGCCTCGGCCGCGAGGAGGCGCTTTCGATGGCGCGCGAGCTGAAGACATGGCCCTTGCTCGACGGCTTTCGCGGCCGCCCCAAGGCCGATGTCGACGCGCTGGTCGATGCGATCGTCGCCTTCTCGCAAATGGCGGCCCAGCTCGGCAACCGCTTGCTCGAAGCGGAGATCAACCCGATCTTCGTGCTGCCGCAGGGGCAGGGCGTGTGCGCCGCCGACGGGGTGGTGGTGCTCGCGTCTTCGGAGAGTTGATATGCACGCGACAGAAATATTTGCCCGCTACGCAGCCGATTTCCATCGGCAGCCGCTGCCTCCCGAGGTCATCCATCACGCCAAGCGCGCGGTGCTCGATTGGTACGCCTCCGTGTTCCCCGGCCTGGCGGCTGCACCTGTTCGGCAGCTCGAAGAAGTCCTGGCCGATGACCTCGGCTGCGGCCGGGCTTCGCTCATTCTCGGCCGGCCGGCGACAGCGCGCGCGGCGGCGCTCATCAACGGAACGGCTGCCCATGCGGCAGAAGTGGACGACAGTTTCCGCGAGGCCATGTACCACCCAGGCGCCGCGACCATTGCGGCCGCCCTGGCCGCCGGCCAGGATGCGGGCGCCAGCGGGATCGAGTTCTTGCGTGGTGTCGTCCTGGGGTATGAAGTGTCGACGCGCATCGGTGTCGTCATGGGCCGCGCGCACTACAAGTATTGGCACAGCACCGGCACCATCGGCAGCTTTGGCGCCGCGGCCGCCGCCGGTTGCCTGATGTCGCTCGACGAAGCGGCCTTTGCGCACTCGCTGGCAACGGCCGCCACTTTCACTGCCGGCCTGCAACAGGCGTTCCGCATGGACTCGATGTCCAAGCCGCTGCATGCGGGCCGGGCCGCCGAGGCGGGGGTGCTCGCGGCGCAGCTTGCGGCGCGGGGCGTGACCGGCTCGCTCGACGTATTGGACGGAGAAATCGGCCTGGGCCAAGCCATGAGCAGTGGCCCGGATTGGTCGCAGGCCGGCGCGACGCTGGGGCAGGACTTTCACATCACGCGGCTGACCTTCAAGAACCACATCGGCTGCGGCCACACCTTTGCCGCTATCGACGGCGCGCTGGAACTGAAGCAGCGTTATGGCCTGGAAGCCGCCGATATAGAGCGCGTGCAGGTGGCAACTTACCGCCCCGCACTCGACATCGCCTGCTACACGCATCCGGCCACGGCCAACGAAGCGCGCTTCAGCCTCGCCTACGTTGTGGCGACGGCCTTGGCGCATGGCAGCGTGCGCCTGGCGGCGTACGAGCCGACCCGGCTGGCGGACCCGGGGACGCGCGCGCTGATGGAGCGCATGGACCTGGCCGTCGATCCGGAACTGGATGCGGCATTTCCGGGACAACGCGCAGCGCGCGTTGTCATCCACACCCGCGACGGGCGCCGTCTCGAACATCTTCAGCCCAACCGCAAGGGCGACCCCGAGCAGGCGTTGACCGACGGCGAACTGGAGGGCAAGTTTCTCGAACTGGCGTCGCCCGTGATCGGGAGCGAACGTGCTGGCGCGCTGCTCGCACGCATCTGGGCGCTGGATACCAGTGCAGCGCTGCCTGCCGCCTGAGTTGGGCCGGCGCCCTTTTCAGCTGGGCGTCGCAGCTCAGGCCGGCCTTTCCATCGGCCGTGGCCTACCATCGGCCAATGCTGCAACCCTCGTTTTCGTCAGAGCATTCCAGAGGAGGCGCCCGTTGAAGCGGCTCGGCGCTTCGGTGGCGAAACTGCTCTGGCGTGTGCTGGCGCTGTTGCTGGTCGCTCTTGGCCTGCTCGGCGTCTTTCTGCCTGTTCTGCCCACGGTGCCTTTTCTGCTTGCCGCCGCCTGGGCCGGCGGACACGGCTGGCCGGCCTTGGAGCAGTGGCTTGTCGGGCACCCGCGCTACGGCAAGTACATCCGGCAATGGCGGGAGGGAGGCTGCGTACCGCGCCGCGCAAAGTGGGCGGCCAGTTGGATGATGGCCTTCAGTTCGGCCGTGCTGCTTGCCACCAGCGCCCACATTGCCGTGAAGATCGGCGCGCCGCTGCTCATGGCCGTGGTTGCCGTCTGGCTATGGAGGCGGCCGGAGCCGTGATGGCGCCCTCAGTTCCGCTCCGCTAACTGCTCCAGGATGGCCGGATTCTCCAGCGTGGATGTGTCCTGGGTAATGGCCTCGCCCTTGGCCACGGACCGCAGCAGCCGGCGCATGATCTTGCCGCTGCGGGTCTTGGGCAGGTTGTCGCCAAAGCGGATGTCCTTGGGCTTGGCGATGGGGCCGATCTCCTTGGCGACCCAGTTGCGCAGTTCGTTCGCGATCTTCTTCGCTTCGTCCCCGGTGGGGCGCGTGCGCTTCAGCACGACGAAGGCGCAGATCGCCTCGCCCGTGGTGTCATCGGGGCGGCCGACCACCGCGGCTTCGGCCACCAGGGCGGTGCAAGACACCAGCGCCGATTCGATCTCCATCGTGCCCATGCGATGGCCCGATACGTTGAGCACATCGTCGATGCGGCCGGTGATCGTGAAATAGCCCGTCTTCGCATCGCGTATGGCGCCGTCGCCCGCGAGGTAGTAGCCCTTGAGTTCCGGCGGGTAGTAGCTTGCCTTGAAGCGTTCCGGGTCGCCCCAGATCGTGCGGATCATGCTCGGCCAGGGCTTCTTCACAACCAGGATGCCGCCCTGGCCGTTGGGCACGTCGGCGCCGGTCTCGTCGACGATGGCCGCCGCAATGCCCGGGAAAGGCAGGGTGCACGAGCCCGGCACCAGCGGCGTGGCGCCCGGCAGCGGCGTGATCATGTGGCCGCCCGTCTCCGTTTGCCAGAAGGTATCGACGACGGGGCAGCGGCCCCCGCCGACATGCTGGTGAAACCACTCCCAGGCGGCCGGGTTGATCGGCTCGCCGACCGAGCCCAGGATGCGCAGGCTCGACAGGTCGTAGCGCTTCGGGTGCACGGCTTCGTTGGCCTCGGCCGCCTTGATCAGCGAGCGGATGGCTGTCGGTGCGGTGTAGAAAACGCTCACCTTGTGGTCCTGGATCATCTTCCAGAAGCGGCCGGCGTCCGGGAACGTGGGTACGCCCTCGAACACGACTTCGGTGGCGCCCAGCGCCAGCGGGCCGTAGGCGATGTAGGTATGACCCGTGACCCAGCCGATGTCGGCGGTGCACCAGAACACGTCGTCCGGCTTCAGGTCGAAGGTCCATTGGGTCGTGAGCGCCGCATGCAGCAGGTAGCCGCCGCTGGAATGCTGCACGCCCTTGGGCTTGCCGGTCGATCCCGAGGTGTAGAGCACGAACAGCGGATGCTCGGCGCCCACCCATTCGGGCTCGCAGGTCTCCGGCTGCGCTTGCGTTTCTTCGTGCAGCCAGCGGTCGCGCGAGGCAACCCATGCGATGGGCCCGCCGGTGCGGCGGTAGACGATGAGGTTCTTCACGCTCTCGCAGCCGCCCAGTGCAAGGGCTTCGTCGACGATGGCCTTGAGCGGAAGCTGCTTGCCGCCGCGCACCTGTTCGTCGGCGGTGACGACCATCACCGCGCCGGCATCCTGGATTCGGTCGCGCAGGCTCTGCGCCGAGAAGCCGCCGAACACCACCGAATGCGTGGCGCCGATGCGCGCGCAGGCCTGCATGGCGACCACGCCCTCGATGCTCATCGACATGTAGATGACGACGCGATCGCCTTTCTTCACGCCGCGCGCCTTCAGCGCATTGGCCATGCGGCAGGTGCGCGCGAGCAGATCGCGATAGCTGACGCGGGTGACCTGGCCGTCGTCGGCTTCGAAGACGATCGCGGTCTTGTCGCCCAGGCCGCGCTCCACCTGGCGGTCGAGGCAGTTGTAGGACACGTTGAGCGTGCCGTCTTCGAACCACTTGAAGAAGGGCGCCTGGCTGTCGTCGAGCCCTTGGGTGAACGGGGTTTTCCAGCTCAGGAACTCACGCGCAAGGCGCGACCAGTAGCCGCTGTAGTCGGCCTCCGCCTCGGCCACCAGCTTGTCGTACGCGGCCATGCCGTACACGTGGGCATCCTTCATCTCCGGGGTGGGAACGAAAGCGGTTGAAGGTTCTTTGGTGCTCACGATGGATCTCCTGTTGTTCGATTCAAAGACGTCGAGCGAACTGATTCATCAGTCCGCATGGCTGTTCAACCAGGCTGCAATAGCCGCGACACTGCGGAAGTCGTCGCAGGCGCGTGCCGGAACGGTGGGATAGCGCTGGTTCCACATGCGTGCCAGCGCCTGGCCCGGCCCCACCTCCAGCACGCAGCGCACCTGCCGCGCCATGATGTTTTCCATGCATTCGTCCCAACGAACCGTCTGCGCAATCTGGGCCGCCAATGCCGTGCGCGCAGAGCTCGCATCGCGCATGCGCTCCCCCGTGTTGCTGAACAGCACGACGCGAGGCGCGCGAAAAGGCACCTGCGCGAGGGTGTGGAAAAAGCTCTTTGCCGCCTCGCGCATCCAGGGCGTGTGGGACGCGACGTTGACCCGCAGGCGCGTGCAGTGCGCGCCGGCTGCCATGGCCATCTGCTCGGCCTTGTCCAGCGCGGCAACCGGGCCGCCGAGAACCACGCTGGCATTGCCGTTGCGAATGGCGAGCGCGAGTCCCGTTTCGATACGCAACTGCTCGAGGCTCTGCTCCGGCAGGCCGCTGACAGCCAGCAAGCCACCGGGCGCATGCGCGGCGCAACGGTCCATTGCCTCGGCCCGCTGCGGCGCAAGCGCTGCCGCAGCGCCGGGATCGATGACGCCGGCCGCGCTGAAGGCGGCCAGTTCGCCGACGCTGTAGCCGGCCACCGCGGCCGGCGGCGGAACCATGGGTGCGAGCTGCCCCCAGGCTGCCAACGCAAGGCTCGTCAGGAGCAATTGCGCATTGCCGTTCCGCTCGGCCCATTCCGGATCGGCGAGTGCACCGCGCCAATCGTCGATGGCAAGCTGCGAGCACATGCCGCGCACGATGGCGTCGTCCGCCAGCCAGGGAAGCATGGCAGGGTGCTGGGTGCCCTGGCCGGAGAAAAGCAGCGCGTAGCTCATGGGGCCGAACACAGGCGCTGGACCCAGCAGGCGGCGGCGAGCGTGTCTGCCGCGCCGCCGGGCGACAGCCGCTGCCGCACGAAATCGTCTGCAATGGCTTGCGCCTCCCGGAGCCCTTGGGGCCGTGCGATGCCTCCACGCTCCAGAAAGCCTTGCGCCGCGCGTTGGGCGCCGCGCAGGCCCGCAAGACCGCCGCGGTGCGCCAGGTTGCTGTCGTCCAGCACCGCGATGATGTGGAACAAGGCATCGAGCCGGGCCTGGCGAGCCGTGAGGCCACGGGCCAGCGCGCGCCGCAATGCCGGCAGGGCTGTTTCGAACAGCACCGGGAAACCCAGCGCCGCTTCTTCGGATGCACTGCGCAGGCCGTGGCGCCGCGCAGCGATGCCACCGGGCAATGCGGATGGCCTCTGGCTGCGACTGGCCAGTGCCTCGCCCCAGTGGCGGTGCAGTGCATCACGCAAGCCGGCCGGGTGCAATGCGCCGCCTTGCTCTCGCAGCGCGGCACCCGCCGCGGCGCACAGCAGGCCGAGCATGAAAATGGCGCCGCGGTGCGTGTTGACGCCGCCGGTGGCGGCCAGCATGCGCGCCTCGGCCGCAATGCCATGCCGTTCGAGCACCGGAAAATCCGCGCCTTCTGCGCCGGCCTCGGCAATCTGCACGAAGTAGCGGCGCAGCGAGAACAGGCTGCGCATGAAGGTGTGCGCGTCCATGTCGTCGTGGCTGCCTCGGTCGATCAGCGTGACCAGCCCGGGCTTGGGCGACAGCGAGAGTTCGTCGTAGAGCGCGAGCGTGGCGGCGTGCCCGATCGTCTGTGGTGTGAGCGGCGCTTGCGCCTGCAGGGAAAGGGCGGAGTTTTTCATGCGGCCAGCTCCGTCATTTGGGCATGCTCGCACCACGCGGTATCGCGTTGCAGGCTCACGCCATCGAGCCGCTTGACCAACACGGCCCGCGTGCGGCCGGCGCGCCACTCGCTCCATTCACGCCATGCCACCGCCGAGCCGTCGTTGAACAACAGCTCGCCGTCCAGCCGCGGCGGTGGCGGCTGTGGCGCCTCGAACGACGCAAGCGCCCGAACCACGGCGTCCGCATGTGCCGCGCCCTCGACGGTGACCGACAGATCGAGATCGGAAGCGGTATGCACATGATCGAGGCCGCTGATCGCCTGCCAGCCGTAGCTGCCGAACACGCGCGCTGTGGCGTGGCATTCATCGAGTCGTCCGAGCAATTCACGGATTGCATCTTGTGCCGGCGGTGGCAGCAGTTCGTGCATGCCGGCGAGCCGCGGGAACTCGTCGATGCCAAGCACCGCGGTGTGCGGCACCTGCAGTGCAAGCCGGCGCTTTGCCCAGCGCGCGGGTGCCGGCAAGCCGAGCGCGATCCGTTCGCTGGCAGCGGAATCGGCTGGCTGCCGCGTCACGACCAGCGGCAGTTGATGCCAGGCCCAATGCGCGAGGCATTCGCGCGCCTGCTCGTCCCACGGGCGGCCCAGCACGGCGGCCCAGCCGCTGGTGGAAAGCCGGGCGAGTTGATGGCGACGCAGTGAAATCATGGCGGTTTTTCGTATCCGGGCGCGGTCAGGCCGCGTCAAGCACGCGCTGCACGACAGCGGCGGCCATGCGGCGTCCGCCGCGTTCGGCGCCGTCCCGCGCACGTTGGTCTTCCGTCGGCGTGTGGGCCAGCGCCTCGCGCAGGCAAGCCTGCAAGTCGCCTTGCCAAAGCGCACGCACGCCGCCCATTGCCACGTAGTTCTGCACGCCGGGTGCGAACACCGGGTTGGATTGCGAAAGAGCCGTGAGCTTTTCTTCCGGCAGCTTGGTCACGCGGGCCATGGCGGGGATGCGCATCACGCGGATCTCGGCGTCAGGCAGCGCGTAGCAGGCGTCGGCGATCAAGCCCGAGGTAATGAAGCCGCCGGAAAGCGCCTGGTCGTACACCAGGCCGATCACTCGGTGGCCGCGCCGCCGCGCCAGGTCGATGCTCGCGCCCAGGTGCGCCATCGCGCGGTTGATGCCGAGCAGTTCGTCGCGCCGGCGCAGTTGCTGGCCCTGGGTGTCGATCAAGAGCAGGATCGGTCGGCCCGGGTGCTTGGTGACGGTGTCCAGCACCACGCGGGCCTGGGCCAGCGCGAGCCGGACCCCGATCGGTGCATGGTTCGTGGTGCCGATCACCGCGACCGGCTCGCCGTCGAAGATGACTTCGCCCTGCAGAAAATCGCCGTCCTCGCGCATGCCGTGGTACGGGCCGAAGAGTTGGGTGACGAGTGAATTCCACTGCATGGATTGCCTCTCTCTGTTTTTTCTCAAACGGTGCGCAGCGCGCGGACGGCATCTACCGAGAGTTCGGGTACCTGCTGCGCATCGGGAATGCCGAGCGCGGTCCAGAGCAGCGTTGCTTCGTCGCTGTCAGTGGAGCTGATGGTGTCGGTGGGGGGCAGGGCGTGCAGGCGCTCCGTGAGCAGCAGATGCTCCTGTTCCAGCGCTGCAAGAGTCAGCGGCTTCGAGCCATCGATTGCCGCAATGGCGGCCGCGCGAAAAGCAGCAACGTCGTCTTCCACCAGCGCATCGCAGTCGCCGGTGAGCCAGCGGTGCTTGCCGCCCGTGGTGCGCCAGACCAGTGCCCGGTCGCGCGAATCGAATTCATCCACGCCGTGCGAAGCCTCGATCACTTCGGGGCCCGACATCGCGAGCCGGCCGACGTCGCTCATCACGATGTGGTCGGCGCAGCGCGCGACGATGCCCATGCCGCCGAAGCAGCCGTTGGCGCCGCCGATCAGCACGATCACCGGGATGCCGGCGGCGCGCACGTCGAGCAAGGCGCGCATCACTTCCGACACCGCGATGAGCCCGGCATTGGCCTCGTGCAAGCGCACGCCGCCCGATTCGGCCAGCAGCAGCACGGCCGCCGGCCGGTCGCGCAGCGCGCGCTGCAGCAGGCCGACCAGCTTGGCGCCGTGCACCTCGCCGACACCGCCGCCCATGAACGCGCCTTCCTGCGCGGCGACGAACACGCTGCGGCCATCGAGCATTGCGCGGCCGACCGCCACGCCGTCGTCGAACGCACAGGGCACGCCAAGCTGCGCCAGGTGCGGGCTGGTGACCCGCTCGCTCGGAGGCAGCCATTCATGAAAACTGCCGGCGTCGAGCAGCAGCGCCAGCCGCTCGCGCGCCGAGCATTCGGCATAGCTGATCATGGCCGGCCTCCTGCAATCTCGGCCACCGCCTGGTCGAGCCGCAGGCTCACCACTGCGGGTGTGGCACCCATGTCGTTGATCGAGACGCGCACGCCGGCCAGCGGATGGCGGGCATGGAAGTCGTTCATCACGGCCTGCCAGATCGGGCCGAAGCCACGTGCCGACGTTTCGACACGTACGGCGCAGCCGTTGCCGGCGTCTGGCTCGAGCATGACCTCGAGATTGCCGGAACCGACGACGCCGACCAGCACCGGCGCAAAGACGCCGGCCTGTCGGCCGCCGGAGAAAGAAAAGTCCAGGGTTTCGAGCCCTGCGGGAACGTCGCTCATCGTTGAGTCTCCTGCTACCAGTTTCTGAAACGCTTGGGCGGCTGGTACAGCCCCCCGGAGGCGCGCACCAGGTCGCGCATGTTGCGTGCGGCCAGCAGGTTGCGCGTGGCCTGGCGGGGGTCGATGCCCAGGTCCTGCGGCCGGCGGATCACGCCGCGGTCGCGCAGGTTCTCGACTGCGCGCTTGTCGCGTGCCAGCCCCACCGCGGTGTAGCCGGCCACGCCGCGAATCGCCTGCTCGCGCTCCTCGTCGCTGCGGCACAGCAGCAGGTTGGCAATGCCCTCTTCGGTGAGGATGTGCGAGACGTCGTCGCCGTAGATCATGATCGGCGGCAGCTCCATGCCGGCCTGCTCCTGCAGCGTCCAGGCATCGAGCCGGTCGACGAAGGCCGGCTGCATGTGCTCGCGAAAGGTCTCCACCATCTGCACCACCAGCTTCTGCCCGCGCGGCGTGCCGGCGGCGCCTGTGCGCCCGGCACGCGCTTCGCGCCCCGCCTTGAGCCAGGCCGGGCTCGAATGCCGGCGTCCGCGTGCGTCGGCGCCCATGTTGGGCGCACCGCCAAAGCCCGCGATGCGGCCCAGCGTGGCGGTGGAACTGTTGCCATCCAGGTCGACCTGCAGCGTCGAGCCGATGAACATGTCGCAGGCGTAATGGCCGGCCGCCTGGCAGAACGCCCGGTTGCTGCGCAGGCTGCCGTCGGGGCCGGTGAAGAACACGTCGGAACGGGCGCGGATGTAGTCTTCCATGCCCAGTTCGGAGCCGAAGGAATGCACCGATTCGACCCAGCCCGCCTCGATGGCCGGAATCAGCGCCGGATGCGGGTTCAGCGCCCAGTGCTTGCCGATCTTGCCCTTGAGGCCGAGCGACTCGGCATAGGTCGGCAGCAGCAGCTCGATGGCCGCGGTGTCGAAACCGATGCCGTGGTTCAGGCGCTGCACGCCGTACTCGGCGTAGATGCCCTTGATGGCCATCATCGCCATCAGGATCTGGACCTCGCTGATCTGCGCCGGGTCGCGCGTGAACAGCGGTTCGATGAAATTGGGCCGCGGCGCCTTCACCACGAAGCTCACCCAGTCGGCGGGAATGTCGACGCGCGGCAGCGTGGTGGTCTTGCCGTCGACCATTTCATTGACCTGCGCAATCACGATGCCGCCCGAGAACGCCGTGGCTTCGACGATGGCCGGCGTGTCTTCGGTGTTGGGGCCGGTGTAGAGATTGCCTTCGGCATCAGCCGCCTGCGCGGCGACCAGCGCGACCTTGGGCGTCAGGTCGACGAAGTAGCGCGCGAACAGTTCGAGGTAGGTGTGGATGGCGCCGATCTCGATGCGCCCCGCAGACACCAGCTTGGCCAGCCGCGCACCCTGAGGCCCCGAAAAGCTGAAGTCCAGCCGGGCGGCCACGCCGTTCTCGAAAACGTCCAGATGCTCCGGCAGCGCCAGCACCGACTGCACCATGTGCAGGCCATGCACCTTTGCCGGATCGACCTGGACCAGTGCGCGCGCGAGAAAGTCAGCCTGCTTCTGGTTGTTGCCTTCAAGGCAGACACGGTCGCCCGGCGAGAGCACCGCCTCGAGAAGGGTGGCGATGGCTTCGGTGTCGACGCGCTTGCCGGCGAGCCGGTTGCCGAGTGCGTCGGCCGCGCGTGCCAACCGCATGTTGCGGTCGTCGGCCTTGGAGGTCCAGGATCTGGAGATCATAGGAAGATGAGTTGAAGTTCAATCGAAAACATTGGAGCCCTCACAGCACCACGAAGAGCAGCCACACCACCACCGGCGCCACCAGCGTCACGATGGCGCCGTACACCATCAGCTGCCGGAAGAACACGTCCCGGTCCACGCCCTTGGCGTTGGCAAGCACCAGCGCGCCGTTGGTGGAGAACGGACTGACGTCGACGATGGTCGAGGACACGGCCATTGCCGCGATGAAGCCGATGGCACTGACGCCGCTGTCGCCCTGCAGGAACGGCACCGCCAGCGGAATCAGCGAGCCGAGGACGGCGGTGGACGAAGCAAAGGCCGAGACCACGGCGCCCACGAAGCACAGCAGCAGCGCGGCGACCATGGGCGAGGTGAGCCCGGCCACGCTGTGGCCGACGAAGTCGATGGTGCCCATCTTGTCCATCACGCCTACGTAGGTGCTGACCCCCACGATCAGCATGATCTCCGGCCACGACACCTGGCCCAGGGCGCGCTTCTGCAGGTTGGGCGCCATGAGCGTCAGCACGAGGCCGATGCTGATCGAGACGAAGCCGATGTCCTGCTTGAAGAACAGCGTCAGCACGGCCAGCGCCAGCAGCCCGGCCACGGTGGCGATGCGGTAGGCATGCGAGCCGGGGTGCGCGGCTTCGGCGCGCGATGACTCCATCAACGAGTTTTCTGCCCGCGCTGCGATGCGCCGCTCTTCGGGAAACGATTCGCCCTCGGCATCGCCATACACCTGCGCGCCGCTCTGCCCATGCGTCGCGCGCGGCACAACCGGCGCACTGCCGTCGGCATTCGCGCGCTGCCGCAGCAGCTTCATGCCGCCCATCAGGAAGAACAGCAGCAGCGACACCGACAGGTTGACCCCGAGGCTTGCCAGCATGGTGGCAACCTCGTTCAGCGGCAGGCCGGCTTTGGCGACGATCTTGTTGGTGATGCCGCCGTAGATGCTGATCGGCGAAAAGCCGCCCCCTTGCGCACCGTGCACCACCATCAACCCCATGAGCAGCGGATTGATGCCGTACTTGGCGGCAAAGCCAAGCGCGATAGGCGCAATGATGGCCACCGCCGCCGGGCTGACCGCGCCCACCGCCGTGAGCAGCGCGGCAATGAGAAACATGATCCAGGGAATGGCGGCAATGCGACCGCGCACCGCGCGCACCGCCAGCCTCACGAGCCAATCGATGGTGCCGTTGTTCTGCGCCAGCGCGAACAGGTACGTGATGCCGACGAGCGTAAGAAACAGGTCGGCCGGAAAGCCGCCCATGATCGCCTTGGTGTTCATGCCGGCCACCAGCGTGCCTACCAGGAACGCGCCGACGAAGGCGATCACGCCCATGTTGATGGGCAGCACGGTGGCCAGCACGAACATGCCGACCAGCGCGTAAATCGAAATCCAATGTGAACTCATCGATGCGTCTCCGGTGTTTTAGGTACGACGCACATGGCACCACGCGTCTGGCTCCGTACGGTACGCACCCCCTCCGGGACGATCAATGAAGCGGCGTTGCCGACCTTTACGCCTTGTGAAACGATCGAGGGTTAACCCTGATCGGTCGGATGCCTGGCGCTCAGCCGAGTTCGGCTCTTGCCACGCGGCACACCGACAGCAGCGCCAGCAGGTTCGGGTCGCGCTCGCGCGTGCGCAAAAAGTTGAGCGCAATGGTCTGGCGCATCAAGTAGCGGGGTTGCAGCGGAATGAGCTGCACCTTCTGCGGCATCACGCCGCGCACCCGCCCCGGCAGCAGCGTGTAGCCGACGCCGCCGCTCACCAGGTTCATCAGCGAGAAGATGTCGTCGGTCTTCATCACCACGTTGGGCGTGAATCCGGCGATGCGGAAGGTTTCGACAAAACCCCGGTAGGTGACGAAGCCTTCGCTCAGGCTCACGAAGCGCTCGCCGGCGCAACTGCTCAGGTCGATCTCGGCCAGCGCGGAGTAGGGGGAGCCTACCGGGGCGGCAAACTGGATGTCGTCTTCGAACAGCGGCTCCGACTCGACATCGGAAACATCTTCCGGAATGGCCATGAGCGCGGCGTCGATCGCACCATCGCGCAGCTTTTGCAGCAGGTGCGCATTGGAGCCGAGCACGAGCTCGGTGTGCAGGTCGGGCTTGCGCAGCTTCATGCCCATGATCAGCTGCGGCACTGTGCGGCTGGTCAGGGAATAGAGCGAACCGATGCGGATCCGGTCGGCCGAGTAGCCGGCAACTTCCCGCGTGGCACGAACGCCCTCGGACATGGTGCGAAGCACATCGCGCGCTACCTCGGCCAGCGCATGGGCGGCTTCGGTCGGGTGCAGGTTGCGGCCTTCGTGCCGGAACAGGGCGCAGCGCAAGCCGGTTTCCAGTGAATGCAGCGCGCGGTGCACGCTCACGGCGCTGATGTCGAGCTTTTCCGCCGCGCGGGCCAGATTACCGGCTTCCATGAAGGCCAGCAGGATCTCGAGCTTGCGGAAAGTGATTTCTTCGTCGACGTGGAGGAGCATGGGCGGCCTGCGGATGACACCGGATCGTACCCCTGGCGATCATGGACGGCATCGGCTTCAGATTGCGACATTGGCTGACAGCCAGCCGATGCCGCGAGGTACAGCGTCCCGCCATGGCCAAGCTCGACCGCTACCCGCCAATGCTGCTCGACGAACGTCCGATCGTTCTCGACGAGCCGGGGTGGATCTACGAACTGAAGCTGAACGGCTATCGGGTGCTGGCCGAGTTTGGCGGTGCCGTGCAGCTGCGCACGCGCAATGGAACCGATGCCACCACGTGGTTCCCGGAAATCACCCAAAGCCTGGGCACGCTGAAAAGCGGGCAGCGCGTGGTGGACGGCGAGGTCTGCGTGTTCGACCAGGCCGGCCGCAGCGACTTCAGCCAACTGCAGGATCGTGGGGCCCGAGGCCGGTATCCGGGTGGCCCTAACGTCGTCTACTGCGTCTTCGACTTGCTGGTGCACCGCAGCGTCGACATCACGCAGCAGCCGCTGCTCGAGCGCAAGGCCGCGCTCGCCGGGATCTTCAAGAAGAGGCCGCGGCCGTACATCATGTACGTCGACCATTTCGAAACGGGCGCTGCCCAGCTCTTTGCCGACGTCGTGATCCCGATGAAGCTGGAAGGCCTGGTGGCCAAGCGTGCGGGCAGCGTCTACCAGCCGGGCGTCCGGTCGAGCGATTGGGTCAAGGTCAAACGCAGCGCCATCCCGGCGCGGCAGATTGCGCGAACCTGACTCCACAGTTCATTCGTGCACCATGACCGTGTTTCGCCCCTCCTGCTTGGCGAGGTAGAGCGCCTCGTCCGCGGCTTTCAAAAGCTCGAACGGCGTGCTGTCGGGCTGCGGCACTCCGGCCGCCACGCCAAGGCTGATGGACACCGTGCCCAGCGCCGACGCCGCATGGGGAATCCGCAGATCGGCCACGGCCAGCCGCGCTCGTTGCGCGACTTCGAGCGCACCTTCGGCGTCGGTCGCGGGCAACAGCAAAACCATTTCCTCGCCCCCATAGCGCGCTACGAGGTCGCCCGAGCGCCACACGGCTGAGCGCAGTGCGTGCGCGATCTGGCGCAGGCACTCGTCGCCTCCGAGATGGCCGTACAGGTCGTTGTACTTCTTGAACTCGTCGACGTCGACCATGACGACCGCCAGCGGCGTCTGGCCTTCCAGCGCCTGCTGGAAGTTGAAGAGCAGGCGGGCGTCGAAGTAGCGGCGGTTGGCCAGGCCTGTGAGCCCATCTTCCTGCGCAAGATGCTCCAGGCGCTCATTGGCCTCGGTCAGTGCGTCGCGCGCGCTTCGCAAGTGCAGTTCCGCCACCAGCCGCCGGCGCATCGACCGGATCAGGTAGCGGCCTGACACACCGACGATCAGGCACAGAAGGACCACCCAGGTCGTTTGATAGATCGATGCGGATTTCCATTCCTGCAGCGCCTCGTCCTTGCCGACGGCAACGGTCACGAAGAGCGGGTAGTCCAGCAGGTGTTCGAAGCTGATGATCCGCGTCACGCCGTCGATCGCCGATCTTCCTTCGACAGTGCCCGAGCGCGAGGCCTGGAACCGCTTCTGGAACGGCGAATCGGTATTGCGCCTGTTCATGTCGGTTTCCCTGAAGGGGCGGCGAACCAGGAGCTGGTCCGCTCCGAACAGCGCAATCGCTCCTTGGTCGCCGATCTGAAAGCGGTCCAGCACGCTCAGCAGGTGCTTGACGCTGAGCGTGACCAGCACCACGCCGGCAAAGTTGCCGTCGGGGTCGTTGATCCTTCGCGAGACGGGAATCACCCATTCGCCCGAAGAGCGGCTCACGATGGGCCCGCTGATCAGCGTGCGCGCGCTCGGGTTGGCCCGGTGGTAAATGAAGTACTCGCGGTCCGAGTTGTTTTTGGTGCCCGCCGGGGATGCCTCGGAATAGACGAGCCAGCGGCCTTCCTCGTCATAGATGAAGAGCCCCTTGATGGCTTGCACTTCGGAGGCGTGGTTCACGAGAACGGGCTGCAGACGCTGCAGGGTCTCGGGCGTGATGTCCGCGCGCTCGAGCTCGAACACGATGCCCGAGATGATGTGTTCGGCCAGTGCGACGGTGCTATCGATCTGTTGGCTGACCGCGCGTGCGAGATTGGTGTTCGCCCGCGTGATCTGCTCGTTTTCTGCCGCGCGTGCGCGAATGACCAGCCATGCGTTCATGACCAGCAGCGACACGCACACAAACACTACAAACAAAGTAGTACCGAAGATGACGCGACTTTTTTGCGCGTCCGTTTTTCGGGCGAGTGAGCTCGCGTCGTTCGATGACCTCGAGCCAATGGACGTATCTGGAACCGTCTCGGGCGACGGAGGAGCGGGCGCTTTTTTCATCGAAGGCTCGACTCTACAAAAAAAACGTCGGTCGCCGTCTCTACCGGCGCTGCGGGGTTTCTTTTTTGTCGCACGCCGAGCCTGAAGCGACGCTTCGTGTCACCTTTGGAGGTAATTCGCGTGCTTTTCTTCGAGGGCAACGCGGGCATGGATCGTGCGCCATGTGCCGCGGTCGATTCTTTTCAAATCAAAAAAAGCGCTTTTCATGATCATGTCTTTTCGAGGGTGCATTTCAGCACTGGTGTTCTCGGTGCTTCTGTTTGGCTGTGGCGGAGGAGGTGGTGGCGGTCAAGGTGGCGGCTCAGGCAGTCTGGCTGGGTTCGCCGGCAACGGTGCGATTCAAGGCAGCAATGGCGCCAACCAAGGTGGCGATGGCCAGAGTGCAGGCGGGGCAGGGAACACGGGCAGTACAGGTGGAACAAGCGGGGCCGGCAATACAGGAGGAAGTACCCCGCCCATCCCGGCAACCACCGCACTAGTGACGAGGCTCGGCAAGCCTGCCCGGGTGCTGGTCGGGCTCGGTGGGAGCAGCATCGACCAGATGAAGATCCAGGACATTCACCCGGATATCGTCGACACCTACCTCGTGGGCGTTGGCGCAGGCGCCTGGCCCAGCTGGAACAGCCCCGACGGGGCATACGTCACAGTCACCGCGCAGGCCAACCAAGCCTACGGCGCGATTCCCATGTTCACGCTCTACCAGATGCAGGGCGATGTGAGCAACATCAACGACGCGACCTTCATGAACAAATATTGGGGGCAGACGCGGCTGATGTACCAGCGCATTGCAGCCCTCGGTACGCCCATGCTGGTCAATCTGGAGCCGGACTTCTGGGGATTCGTTGCGGCACAAGCGCCGAATCGCGATGCGACGCAAGTGGCAGCCGTCGTGAACAACCAGCCCGAATGCGCCGGGTTACCGAACACCGTCGCAGGCCTCGGCCAATGCCTTGTGCAGATGAGCAGGCAGATCGCGCCCAAGGCGCTGGTGGGGTTCCCGCCTGCCTTCTGGAGCGGCACCCCTGCCGAGATCGGCGCGCAGATGAAGGCGGTCGGCGCAGACAAGGCGGACTTGATCGTCGCCCAGACCAGCGACCGCGACGCGGGTTGCTGGGAAGTCGCATCGCCTCCTGATGAATGCACAGGGCGAAGCGGTCCGTTCTATTGGGACGCAACCAACCAGACCTCCCCGAATTTCCATGAGTCCCAGAGCCAGATCTCGGCCTATCGCGCGGCCCTGGGCAATGGCCTTCCGATCCTGTGGTGGCAGACACCGATGGGCGTGCCGTCCGACACGCCGGGCGGCACCGATCAGCACTACCGGAACAACCATGTCGACTACATGCTGCGTAACACGCAGGAGTACGGCGATACCCACACGTTCGCGATCGTCTTCAGTCCGGGTGGCAGCCATCAGACTTCGATCAGCACCGATGGCGGCCAGTTTGCCCGCCTCTCGAGTCAGTACCTCGCCCGAGGCGGCGCCACCCTGAAGTAGCGCCTAGCCCGGCGCCGCGCCCTGTGTCGCTGTATAGACGGCATACAGCGACTGGCTGGCCGCCATGAACAGGCGGTTGAGCTTGGGGCCGCCGAAGCAGACGTTGCCGCAGACTTCCGGCAGCCGGATACGCCCGATGAGCCGGCCCTGCGGCGTCCATACCGTAACGCCGCTGTAGCCCACGTTGCGGCCCGCATTGCTGGAGCACCACAGGTTGCCGTCGACATCGGCGCGCACGCCGTCGGGCGCGCATTTCACGCCGTCGACCATGAAGTTGCTGAAGAGCTTGCCGTTGCTGAGCTTGTTGTCGGAGCCGACATCGAACACATACATGTCGCCCTTGCCGCCGGGAATGGTGTCGCCCGGCCCCTGGCCTGTGCTGACGATGTAGAGCTTCTTGAAATCGGGCGAGAAGCACAGGCCGTTCGGGTCGGGCACCAGGTCTTCGCCAGCGACCTGCGTGAGCGTGCCGCTCTTGTCCAGGCGGTACACCGCGGTCGGCAGTTCTCGTTTGTACGAGCCGATCTCGGGCGGCTGCCCGAGCCTCGGGTTGAGCCGACCGGCCTTGTTCGCGGGCCCGCCCGGTGCGTCGACCGCACCCTCGTAGAGCTGGGCGCCGTAGGGCGGATCGGTGAACCAGTAGCTGCCATCGGGGTGGGGGACGATGTCGTTCGGCGAGTTGAGCCGTTTGCCGTTGAAGCTCGAGGCGAGGACGGTGACCGAGCCGTCGAGCTCGTAGCGCACCACGCGCCGCGTCAGGTGCTCGCAGGACAGCTGCCTGCCCTGGTAGTCGAAGGTATTGCCGTTGCTGTTGTTGGAAGGCGCGCGAAACACGCTCACGTGCCCGTCGTCCTCGCTCCAGCGCAACTGGCGGTTGTTCGGTATGTCGCTCCACACCAGAAAGCGGCCGACCGAATTCCACGCCGGCCCTTCGGACCAGAGCGCGCCGGTCCACAGCCGCTGGATGGGCGCGTTGGGCTGGCGCAGGCCATCGAAGGCCGGGTCGAC
This sequence comes from Variovorax sp. CCNWLW225, assembly GCF_037204045.1. Classification (NCBI taxonomy): domain Bacteria; kingdom Pseudomonadati; phylum Pseudomonadota; class Betaproteobacteria; order Burkholderiales; family Comamonadaceae; genus Variovorax; species Variovorax sp. CCNWLW225. Next base: position 58,894 of record NZ_JBBCBV010000002.1, read on the forward strand.
GGTGAGCACGTCGGGGTCGGTGAAGTAGGTGGTCGGCGCCCCGCCCGGGCCGAAGTCGCGCGGCGGCTGGGTGATGGTGCTCGGTGGTGCTGCCGGCTTGCCGGAGGCAGCTTGCGCGTGCGTCCACCGCGGAAAGACGAAGGAGGCGCCTACCGCGGCACCCACGCCGCCAAGAAGCTTTCGGCGTAGTACCGAACTATTCAAACCCGGATCGACTTTTTCTTGTGCCACTAATCACTCCATGAAAAGGATGGAAGAAGCTGGAGAAGGGCGGGACGTCTCCAGGCTCGCTTGATACATGAGCCGGCCATCGCGGTCAACGGCGCCGGTTGTCCGCAGATACGTAGTTCCCCTCGCGGCTGGGTCAGATTGCGATCAGGCCGGCGCAAGAGCATGCCGTTGCGTTCGACAACCCACCACATCGGGCACGTATGAAAAACAGAAATCTTGCCAGGGGGCTCTTCCTCATGGCAATTGCGCTGGCCTTCGGCCTTCCGGCGCTTCGCTATCCCATCGGAGACCTGAGCCGCGCCGGGCCGGGGCTTTTTCCGGTGATGGTGAGCAGCCTGCTGCTGCTGATCGGCGTTTCGACGGTGGTGCGGTCGTTCTTCGTCGAGCCGGTGCGGCTGGACCTTCACTTCAAGAACATCGCACTCATCCTTGCAAGCCTTTGCGGCTTCGCGTTGATCTCGATGTACCTGGACATGGCCGCGGGCATCGTCTTCATGGTGTTCTGCTCGGCCTTTGCCGGCAGCTCGAACTCGTGGCTGCGCAACGTGAAGATTTCCGCCGGGCTGATCGCCATGGCGTTCGCGCTTCAGAAGCTCCTCGGCCTGAACCTGCCGCTCTTTTGAGGCCATCACCATGGAAGTCTTGAACAACCTGGCGTTCGGTTTTTCACACGCCCTCACGTGGCAGAACCTGCTGTTCTGCGCCATCGGCTGCACGGTGGGAACGCTGGTCGGCCTGCTGCCGGGCCTCGGTCCGCTGGCAACCATCAGCCTGCTGCTGCCGCTGACCTATTCCATTCCGACGACCGGCGCGCTCATCATGCTGGCCGGCATTTACTACGGTGCGCAATACGGCGACAGCGTGAGCGCCATCACCATGAAGATCCCGCATGCGAGCAGCATCGTGGCCTGCATCGACGGGTATGCGATGACGCTGAAAGGGCAGACTGGCCTGGCGCTCTTCACGGCCGGTTTCTCCAGCTTCATCGGCGGCACGGTGGCCATCCTGGTGCTGTCTTTCTTCGCACCCATGCTGGGCGAGGTCGCCTTCCTGTTCGGCCCCGCGGACTACGTCGCAATGATGCTGGTGGGCTTTGTGTGCGTGAGCTTCGTGACCACCGGCAGCCTGCTGAACGGCCTGGCGATGTGCATGATTGGCGTGCTGCTGGGAACCATTGGCACCGACGTGAACAGCGGCATGGCGCGCTTCACGCTGGACATGCCGTTTTTGACCGACGGCGTCGGCATCGTGAGCATCGCGCTGGGCTGCTTCGGCATTGCAGAGATCACCAAGAACCTCGACTCCCGCGAGGAGCGCTCGCCCTTCAACGGCAAGATCAACCTCATTCCCACTTGGGCGGAGTTCAAGCGCATCATCCCCAGCGCGCTGCGCGGCAGCGTGGTCGGCTCGCTGCTGGGCATCTTGCCCGGCGGCGGCCCGACCATTGCGCAGTTTGCGGCCTATGCGCTCGACAAGAAGGTGAGCAAGTACAAGCATGAAATCGGCTCCGGCTGCATCGAGGGTGTGGCCGGCCAGGCGGCGGCCGATGAAGCGGCCGCGCGCACCAGCTTCATTCCGCTGATGAGCATCGGCATTCCGGAGAATGCAGTCATGGCGCTGATGCTGGCGGCCTTCATCATCAAGGGCATCCAGCCGGGGCCCAACATGATCGGCGCGCACCCCGAGCTGTTCTGGGGCCTGGTGGCCAGCATGTGGATCGGCAATGTGTTCCTGCTGGTGCTGAACGTGCCGCTGGTGCGCTACTGGCTTTCGGTGTTCAAGATTCCATACAGCGTGCTGTTTCCGTCGATCCTGTTCTTCTGTTGCATCGGCACCTACAGCGTCAACAACAACCTCGAGGACGTCTTCATCACGTCCGCCTTCGGCTTCATGGGCTACATGTTCATGCGGCTCGAACTGGACGCCGCGCCGCTCATGCTCGGATTCATCCTCGGCCCGATGCTGGAAGAGAACTTCCGCCGAGCCATGCTGCTGAGTCGCGGCAGCTTCAATGTGTTCGTCAACAGGCCCATCAGCGGCACGCTCATGGTGCTGATTGCCGTGTTCACCGTTTGGCAGGTCGTGGCTTTCGTCATCAAGGCACACAAGAGGGTAGCGGGCCCAATCCCGGTCTAGCGCAACCGGTCTAGCGCAAGCTGTCTACGGCGAGCTGTCTACCGCGAGCAGCGTATATGAATCTTTCGAGTGCTCCGTAGGATGCAAATCCGCTTCGATCATGTTGCTCGAAGCTCAACGTGGAGCAAGGAAGCCATCATGTCCGAAGAAATCGGTGTCAATCCCAAGCACGGCCGTGCCGGCCGCCACCCCACCAAGGCCACTCTGGATGCGCTCGCAGGGCATGGCGATCCTGGCATGTTCGGCAGGATGTTCCCGCGGCTCGCGCCGCTCGCGGTTGCCGACGACAAGTTGAAGGCCCTCGCCGATGCAATGCTCGATGCCGGTCCTGCTGGCGGCGGAAACAACCCGCGGGTGCCGGCGGGGTTTACCTACCTGGGCCAGTTCGTCGATCACGACATCACGCTGGACCTGACCTCCATCGGCGACAAGCTGGAAGACCCGACCGCGGTGGAGAATTTCAGAACGCCCGCGCTGGATCTGGACTCGATCTATGGGCGCGGCCCGGACGGCAGTCCGCACCTCTATGCCCGTGGCCCCAACAACGGACCGAGCGCGAAGCTGTTGATCGGCAAGACCACGCTCGGCTTTCAACAGGACGCGGCCGACATCCCCGGTGTGTTCCCCAACGACTTGCCGCGAAGCCCCGAAGGCCAAGCGCTGATCGGCGACCATCGCAACGACGAGAACCTGCTGGTCGCGCAGACCCACCTGGCTTTCATGAAGTTCCACAACAAGGTGGTCGATCTGCTGGCGGCCTCGCCGACGGCACCCGCGCCCGCCGAGCTTTTCTTCGAGGCCCGGCGCGAGGTGACCTGGCACTATCAATGGCTCGTCCTGCACGACTTCGTGGAACGGCTCACCGAGGATGGCATCGTGGCTCGCATCCTCAACGAGGGCCGCCAGTTCTATCGCTTCAAGAAGACGCCCTACATGCCGGTGGAGTTCTCCGGTGCGGCCTACCGGCTCGGGCACAGCATGGTCCGGGAGGTCTACAGCCACAACAGGGTCTTCACTCCGGGCGGGCTCGCGCCCGCTTCGCTGGGACTGCTGTTCGCGTTCTCCGGCCTTTCCGGGGGCATCGTGGGTGACCTGGCGCCCGATCCGCTCACCGCGCCAACTCCGATCAGCAAGCTTGCGAGCAACTGGATCATCGACTGGCGGCGCTTCTACGATTTCGGCAACAACCCGCCAGGGGTCACGCTCAATCAGGCGCGCAGCATCGATCCTTTCATCGTGAAGGCGCTGCACACCTTGCCCGGCGGTGCCAGCCTCCCGTTCCTGAACCTGAAGCGCGGCGTGATGCTCGGGCTGCCTTCTGGCCAGTCGGTGGCACGGGCGATGGAAGTGACCAACCCCCTGACAAGCGCCGAGATCTCGTCCGGCACGGACGGCGCCGTGGCCAAGGCACAGGGACTGCATGAGCAGACGCCCCTGTGGTACTACATCCTCAAGGAAGCGTCGGTCAGAGAGGGCGGCGAGCGATTGGGGCCTGTGGGCGCGCGCATCGTGGCGGAGGTCTTCATCGGTTTGGTCCACGGCGATCATGAGTCCTATCTGTGGAAGAAAGGCCCCGCCTGGACGCCGACCCTTCCTTCGCGCACGCCCGGGACTTTTACGATGGTCGACCTGCTGCAGTTCGTAGGCGACGTGAGTCCCATCGACGGCGTGACTCAAGTCTGATTGGAGTCTCGGCGACCCGGCGCGCGCTGTATGAAGTCCACAAAAGCCCTTAGCGGCGCTGGCAGCAACCGGCGGCCTGGGTAGTAGAGGAACGGGCCGGAGAAGCGCAGCCACCAGGGCTCGAGCACTGGCTCGAGCGCACCGCTGTCGAGGTGCGGCCGCAGCCAGTCTTCGAACAGGTAGACCACGCCGGCACCGGCCAGCGCCGCATCGACCGAGAGATCTGCCGCTGCGCCGATCCGCACGGTCAGTTGCCCGGTCACGTCGACGCGCAAGGTTTCGCCGTCGCGCTCGAACTCCCACGGCGGCGTCGACCCGCTGGCGAAACGCCCGCGCAAGCAGTTGTGGCCCAGCAGGTCGCGCGGATGTTCCGGCCGGCCATGGCGGTCGAGGTAGGAGGGGGCTGCCGCCACTGCAAAGCGCTGGAAGCGCGGGCCGATCGGCACGGCGACCATGTCCTGCTCGAGCCGCTCGTCATAGCGGATGCCGGCGTCGCAACCGGCGGCCAGCACGTCGACGAAGCCGTCTTCCGCAATCACTTCGAGAGAGATGTCCGGATAGGCGGCAAGGAAGCGCGGCACGATCGATGGCAGCACGAGCCGCGAGGCGCTGATCGGCACGTTCAGCTTGAGCGTGCCCGCGGGCCGGTCGCGAAAACCGTTCACCACGTCGAGCGCCGCCTCCACCTCGGTGAGCGCGGGCCTCAGCCGCTCGAGCAGGCGTTCTCCCGCTTCCGTCGGCCGCACGCTGCGGGTTGTGCGGTGGAGCAGGCGCACGCCGAGTTGAGCTTCCAGCCGGCGCACCGCCTCGCTCAAGGCCGATGCGCTGCCGCCGCTCAGGCGCGCGCCATCGCGAAAGCCCTTGGCGCCCGCCACCGCCACGAAGGCGTTGAGATCCTCGAGATCGACTTTCATTGTTCTGAATCCTGCACAGCCCGTGCCGATTATGGCGGCTTATCAAACAGAAGAGGGCTGCCTAGACTGGCTTCACGACTTCATCTACCTCTCCAAACTCAGGAAAAAACATCATGTCCATCACGCAGACCTCCAGCACCTACACCCTCGGCGACCGCACGGTCCACCGGCTCGGCTACGGCGCCATGCAGCTCGCCGGCCCCGGCGTCTTCGGCCCGCCGAAAGATCGCGAGGCGGCCCTGGCCGTGCTGCGCGAAGCGGTCGCCAGCGGTGTCGATCACATCGACACCAGCGACTTCTACGGCCCGCACATCACCAACCAGCTCATCCGCGAGGCACTCGCGCCCTATGCGAAGGACCTCGTCATCGTCACCAAGATTGGAGCGCGGCGCTCCGACACGGGCGCCTGGCTGCCTGCGTTTTCGCCCGAGGAACTGACGCAGGCGGTGCACGACAACCTGCGCAACCTCGGGCTGGACGTGCTGGACGTGGTGAACCTGCGCATCATGTTCGACGTGCACGGTCCGGCCGAAGGCTCGATCGAAGCACCGCTCGCGGCCTTGGCCGAGCTTCAGCGCCAAGGCCTTGTGCGCCACATCGGCCTGAGCAACGTGACGCCGGCACAGGTCGCGGAGGGGCGCAGCATCTGCCGCATTGCCTGCGTGCAGAACCAGTACAACCTCGTGCATCGCAACGACGACACGCTGATCGACGACCTGGCGCGCGACGGCATTCCCTACGTTCCGTTTTTCCCGCTCGGCGGCTTTACGCCGCTGCAGTCTGCAGGGCTTTCGGACGTGGCACAGCGACTTGGCGCCACGCCGATGCAGGTGGCGCTGGCGTGGCTCCTGCGGCGCTCGCCCAACATTCTGCTGATTCCCGGTACCTCGTCGGTCGGGCATTTGCGCGAAAACCTGGCCGCCGGAAAGCTGGAATTGCCGGCCGATGCGATCGAAGCGCTGGACCGCGTGGCTGCTCCCGTTGTCGGGTGAGGGGTTGTTTGGGTTTACCCCTCAGAACCACCCGAAATAGCGGGCGCCAAGCGTGAGAGGAGCTCCCAGGAACACGAACAGGCCGATGATCTTGGTCATGAAGAAGAGCGGCTCGCCTCGCTTGACGCGGCTCCATTCGCCCTTGAGTACAGCCTGGGCCGTCGCGACAAGTGCCGCTTCTTCCTTCTGGCAGGCCGCAAGGTCGATGGGACTCATGTCCATGAGCTTTTCGAGCGCATTGACGTGGCCGATCAACTTCGCATTGTTTTCTTCTGACGGGTTCAGCCGAAGGAGGATGCTGGTCTTGGCGACGGTGATCCCCACGAAGTGATCCTTTGCCGCGTCGTAAAGCTCACTCCGGGCCGGGTAGCCGACTGCCGCAGCACCCCGGATCGCGTTGGCGTGCGCGATCAACTGCGAGATTTCAGAGCGCAGCCCGTCGATCCATGCCTGGCGGAACTCCGAAGTCTTCTGGTCCTTGCTGAACACAGACCCGAGAAAGCTCATGCCTCCAGCAATGGTGGCTGCAAGGACTGCGCCGACGGCTTGGGGTGAGAACTCGATTGGCATATGGCGAGTATGTTCGTTGGTTTGCAGAATTGTGCCCGCTCGAGATCGATGTGAAGCTGTTGCTGGAGGCGCCTCTGCACGCTGTTGCCGACACGCCTCGGCAGCGACACCTTCGTGCAATGGATCGGCAAAACATTGTCTGGTGTGATTTCCCTTTCTCAAGAGAAGGATTCACCATGACATCACCAGCATCCATCACCCGGCGCGATTTCGTTGCCGCCTCCACCGTTGCGCTTTCCGCCGGTCCCCTTGCGCTCGCCTCATCTGCACGCGCCCAGACCGCGAGCTCAGATCCTTCCAGCGCGGCGGGCAGCAAAAAGCCCGCGCTTCACAAGGACGCAATCCGGCCATTCCGCGCGATCTTTCCGCGCGGTGACCTCACGGACTTGCGCAGGCGCATCAAGGCGACGAAATGGCCATCGCGCGAAACGGTGAATGATGCGTCGCAGGGCGTTCAGCTTGCGACAATGCGGGAGCTGGCGCGCTATTGGGAAACGAAGTACGACTGGCGCAAATGCGAATCGAGGTTGAATGCCTGGCCTCAGTTCATGACCGAGATCGACGGTGTCGACATCCATTTCATCCATGTGCGTTCGACCCATCAGAATGCCTTGCCTGTAGTCATCACCCACGGATGGCCCGGCTCGATCATCGAGCAGATGAAGATCATCGACCCGTTGACCAACCCGACGGCGCATGGCGGAACGGCGGCGGACGCATTCGACGTGGTGATTCCCTCCCTGCCGGGACACGGCTTCTCGGGAAAGCCGACCGCGACGGGGTGGGACCCGGTTCGCATCGCGCGTGCATGGATCGTGCTCATGCAGCGCCTCGGTTATTCGCGCTATGTGGCACAAGGCGGCGACTGGGGCAACGCCGTCACTGAGCAGATGGCCTTGCTGGCGCCTGCAGGCCTCGTCGGCATCCACACCAACATGCCGGCAACCATTCCCGACGACATTGCAAAGGCGCTCGCGGCCGGCGGGCCGCCGCCATCGGGCCTTTCCGCCGACGAGAAGTATGCGTACGACCAGCTCGACACCTTCTACAAGCACGGCCTGGCCTATGCCCAGGAGATGGGCAACCGCCCCCAGACGCTCTACGGCATCGAGGATTCGCCGATTGGCCTTGCCGCCTGGATGCTGGACCACGATGCGCGCAGCTACGCGCTCATTTCGCGTGTCTTTGCGGGCCAGTCTGAAGGCCTGACGCGAGACGACATCCTGGACAACGTGACGCTCTACTGGCTGACGAATACAGCCGTCTCCTCGGCGCGCCTTTATTGGGAGAGCAAGCTCCCGTTCTTTGCACCCAAAGGCGTGGCCTTGCCCACCGCGGTGAGCGCATTTCCCGACGAGATCTACACCGCCCCTCGCAGTTGGGCGCAACGTGCCTACCCGAAGCTCATTCACTACAACAGGCTGGAGAAGGGCGGCCACTTCGCCGCGTGGGAACAGCCGGCGGCCTTCTCGGCGGAACTGCGCGCCGGGTTCAGGCCATTGCGCGGCTAGACGTACAGGGCGCGACATTGCGCGCCCGTCTTGGCCCTGTTCGCCGGCGGCTGCCAACGGCGGCCGAAGGCGATGGCCCCGACCCGACACCAAAGTATCGTTTACGGCGTTCGGTGAACCGAGCATCCTGTAGGTGACGACGGGCAGGGAGGAATCGGCGTACGTGTCTTTGGCTCCAAGACAACGCACGTGGATGATTTGTCACCTGCGCAAGATCAATGGAAGCCGCGAGGACGCCCAAATGCCTGCTCAACTGGTGGTCTCGGTAGTCGACGATGACGAGTCGGTTCGAGAATCGTTGCCGCCGCTCCTGGAAGCTCTCGGCTTTGTCGCTCGCGCCTTCACCTCCGCCGAGGCGTTCCTCGCGTCGGATGCCATCGCAAGAACGAGCTGCCTGATCCTGGACATCACCATGCCCGGCATGTCCGGCGTGGAGCTTTACCGCGAACTGAAAGTGCGCGGATGCAACATCCCGGTGATCTTCATCACCGCCCGCGGGAACGGGCCGCTCCGGCAGGGCCTGCTCGAGGAAGGCGCGGTCGAATGCCTGGACAAACCGTTCGACGACACCGCCTTGCTGCAGGCCCTGAAGAAGGCGCTGGCCGGAGGGTGAAGCAGCAGCCTACTTGCCGCCGTAGTTGTCGTTGAACGACGGCAGCTCACCGCTCTTGTTCTCGCGCGCAACCTCCGCACGGCTCGCCTTGCGGCCGGCCGAACGCTCGGCGCGCGAAAGCTTGGCGCTGGGCTCGGGCCTGGGGTCTCCCTCGCCGGGCATGAAGGTGTGCGCGGCTTCCACACCGGCCGGTTTGCGTGCCTGGCGAGCCGCGGCGCGCTCGGCCTTGCTGACCTTGGCACGCGGATCGGGCTTTGGATCTCCTTCGCCGGGCATGAAGTGATGCGAGGCGTCAACGCCTTCCGCCTTGCGTTCGGCACGGGTGGCCGTGCTGTCGGAAGAGGCTTGGGCGTAAGCGTTGGAAGCTAGGACTTGCGCGCCGGCGAGGGCAAATGTCGAAAGAATCAATCGCATTTCAAACTCCTTGGGTTCACAAAAGGCCACGCACGCAGATGCGTGCATGAACGAAGAGGGGACTCGGATGCGCGCCGTATGGCGCGTGAGGTCATGAAATCAGAAAACCGCTGCGAGACCTATTGGACGAAGGTGTCGCAGACACCTTGGTATGAGTCGCCCGACAGCAGGAATGCGCCGGGTCAGCTGCGCACCAGGTATCGCTCGCCCCGCGCGGCGTCGAGCACCGCAAGCGCATCGCGCGCCACCACGACCAGCGGCGTGGCGTCAGAGAGCCACGCATTCGGCGTGGCAAACCAGAGGCAGGCTTCCCAGTCGCTCAGCGTGGGAACCAGCTCGTGGACCACCGCATTCACTGGTGGGCGGAGCTTCATGGTTCGAAGGTCGAACTGGAACAGCGGCAGTACCGTATGCCCTTGCCACGGAAAGCTCAGCACGTCGCGGTCGACGATCCAGTGCGCCAGCTGCGAGATCGGTTGTTCCGTGTGCTGCAACAGCAGGCTGACGACCTCGTCGGAACTCACGATGCCACCGCTCGCACGAAAGGCTCGCTCCATTTGCCGGTATTGCAACACCTCTACGCTATGCAGCAGCGCGGGCGCACTGGTTCGCGCAGGCGGCTGCGGCATCGTGAACGGAATGGGAAGATAGCTCGAAGAACGTATTTCGTAGTCACGCATGATGGGCTCCTGCTTGGCTTGTCCTGCCGTGTCAATCGACATTTGCCGCCGGACGCAGCCGCGCCAGCGTTGCGGCCACGCGCTGGCCGAAGCGGCGTGCGGTTTCCAGGTCGCCAGGCGCCATTTCGTCGACAGATGCATCCGACGGGGTGGTGGTCGCAAGGCCCATGAAAGACGCGACATAGTTGATGTCGTCCCGCTTCGCGGCCTTGGTGGTGCTCGGCAGCATGCCCATGCCGACCCACACCATGCCGTGCTGCTGCGCCATGGTGAACAGCGCGTACAGCGTCGAGGCCTTGTCTCCGTTCATGCCGGCCGAGTTGGTGAAGGCGGCGGCGAGCTTGTCCTTCCAGCCCATGGCGCCCCAGACCTTCGACGACTCGTCGATGAACTTCTTGAACTGCCAGCTCACGCTGCCGATGTAGGTCGGCGTGCCGAACACGATGGCATCGGCCGCGGCAAGCTGCTCCCAGCCGCCAGCCGGAAGGTTGCCGGCCTCGTCGACCCGCAGCAGCTGGGCGCCCGAGGCGGTCGCCACGGTTTCCGCAATTCGCTGCGTATGGCCGAAGCCGCTGAAGTAGACGATGACGATGCTTTGCTTTGACATGAGGGTTCCTTGGTGGGTGTGGGATTGGGGTGGATTACGGTCAGCGTCCTGAAGGCCCCGGAGGCCGCAATCGAAGCGCGGCGGTCTCTCCTTGACGAGAGCCAAGTTTTGACAACCGTGGGCTTCACGCCAACTTGCTTTCGCCCGATGAGTGCGTAGGTCCGATGGCGGAGCACTTGCGGCGGACATCGGTCTTCGGACCGAGCCGCGGGTACGGCGGCAGCGTGATGCCGCGCACGCTGCGGCTGCCTACGCTTCGATGAATCGCCTCGCACTGTCCGCGAGGCGAATCAACCCTGAAGGAGTAGTTACATGGACGACAACACCCTGGTCAAGTCGAGCTTCTCGGCCATCATCAATGCGCCGATCGAGAAGGTGGATATCACCGACTGGTGCTTCACGCTGCCCGAGTTCGAATACCAGCAGGCCTCGCCGGCACACAACGCCTGCGGCACCACCGCGACGCCCGACGGGCGCCGCATGTCGATCAACGTCGAGATACTGGGCGGCAGCGTGATGGTGCAGCACTACGTCGAAGAGATCGGAAAGCCCGATCACCTGCGGCTCGTGTCCAAGTCGGACATCTTCACGCCGACAGGCCGCACCAAGGTGGGTGTGATCTGGGACCTGAGCGTCAAGAAGATCGACGCCCACAGCTGCGAGTTCACGAACACGGTCCACAGTTCGTTCACGCCCGAGCTGCTGGAAATGATTGCGCAGCAGGGCATTCCGCGCGACGTGTTCCAGGCCAACCGCCGGCCCATCTCGGAAGCCCACAACCGCCAAGAGACGCCTTGCTTTGCCAAGAGCATCGAGCGCCACGCCCTGAGCCGAATGGCCACCTGAGCGAGCGCGCAAGACCATGGACACCATTACCTATGACAAGGCGCTGACCGGCCTCCTGCTGATCGATCCGTACAACGACTTCATCTCCGAGGGCGGCAAGATATGGGACCGCGTGAAGGGCGTTGCCGAGGCGAACCGTTGCATTCCCAACATGCTGCAGGTGCTCGAAGCGGCACGGAAGACGGGGCTCAAGGTCTTCTATGCAATGCACCACCGGTATCGGCCCGGCGACTTCGAAACCTGGAAGTACATCGCGCCCATCCAGCGTGCGGCATGGCGGCGCAGAAGCTTCGAGTTTGGAACCTGGGGCGGCGAGATCCGCAAGGAATTCACGCCTCTGCCAGGGGAGATCGTCGCCCAGGAGCATTGGTGCTCCAGCGGCTTTGCCAATACCGACCTGGAGCTGCAGCTGAACAAGCACGGCATTCACCAGCTCATCGTCGTCGGCATGGTTGCCCACACCTGCGTCGAGGCCACGGTGCGCTATGCGGCCGAGATCGGCTACGAGGTGACGGTTGTGAGGGATGCAACCGCCAGCTACACGGAAGAGCAGATGCACGCCGCGCTGGAGGTCAACATGCCCAACTATGCAAGTGCCATCGTCACGACCGAGCAGATCGTCGCGGCCATCTCCGCGCTCTAGCAGGGCGGGCGCATCGCATCAAGCCAGCGGCATGCCTGCTCGAAGCCGGCCGCGGCGCGACGGGCTGCCATCGCGCGGTGGTGCAACGCCGAGCCTGGCGGCCATGTGCACCAGGTCCGGCAAGGATTCGGCTCCCATCTTGCGCATGACGCTGCCCCGATGCGCCTTGACCGTGATCTCGCTGATGCCAAGCTCGTCGCCGACCTGCTTGTTCAGCAGCCCGCTCACGACCAGCGTCATCACTTCAACTTCGCGGCGGCTGAGCGAGACGTACCGGCTGCGCAACTCGCCCATCTTCGCCTCCTGGTCGAGCGCCGCTTCGCTGCGTTCGAGCGCGCTCTGGATGGCGCCGAGCAGCGCTTCATCGCTCAACGGCTTGGTGAGGAACTCCACGGCGCCGGCCTTCATGGCTTGCACGGTCATCGGCACGTCGCCGTAGCCGGTAATGAAGATGATCGGCAGGTCGGCGTGCTCCAGGGCCATGCGCTTTTGCAGGTCGAGGCCGCTCAGGTCCGGAAGGCTCACGTCCAGCACCAGGCAACTTGGTGCGGCCTCGCGCGGGTGCGCGAGAAACTGGTGCGCACTCTCGAAGGTGACGGTCTGCCATCCGGCAAAGCGGATCAGCGCTTCGAGCGATTCGCGCACCGAGATGTCGTCGTCGACGACAAAGACGACGGGCGCCGGCTTCGGCGCTACCGGCAATGCCTTCTGATTCATCGAAACACTCAAGGATGTCATCTTTCCTCCGTTGCCCGTGTGTTCCACGCGCATGCGCGGGCAGCCGGGAGGGATTTTCCAACTTCCGGCAAACCCGTGGCGGTTCGCAGCGATTTGTGAACGCGGCGGGCCGGAATCACACCATGTCGAGGTGCCGGTTGCCATTAGACGATGGTATTAGTGCGGTACGTGTGACAGGGCGACACCATCGTTCAATCGACCTGGTGCGGCCCTTCTGATGTGATGGCCATGTGCACGGCATCGACGCGCGCGTCACCATGCACGAACGCACTCCGCTCCCTGGGAGCCGGAGCGGATTGGCAGGCGCCGCCCACGGGCGGCTGATGGAGGTATCGAGAATGGCTCAGGAGTTCGACGTTGTGTGCCTCGGTGGCGGTGTTGCCGGCGAGGCGATTGCCGCGGGCCTTCAAGGCAGCGGCCTCACGCTCGCGGTGGTCGAGCGGGAGCTGGTCGGCGGCGAGTGCCCCTACTGGGGATGCGTGCCTTCCAAGACGCTCCTGCGCTCGGGTGAAACCTTGAGCGAGGCCGACCGCGCGCGCCGTCTTGCGGCGTCCCGCGTCGATTGGCTCACGGACGTGCCCAAGATTCGCGATCGCGTGCTCTGGATGGCGCGCAACCTCGACGACAGCCGGCCCGCTGCCGCGCTCGAGGCCACCGGCGCCACGCTGATCCGTGGAGAGGGCCGCCTCGCGGACCCGCGAACCGTGAGCATCGGAGACGAGCAATTGGTTGCGCGCCGCGCGGTGGTCATCGCCAATGGCAGTACCGCGGCGGTGCCGCTCATTCCCGGGCTGGATACGGTCGAGTATTGGACCAGCAGGCAGGCGGCAATCCTTACCGATCTGCCGGCTTCGATGGCCGTGCTCGGTGCGGGGCCCGTCGGCATCGAGCTGGGGCAGGCCTATGCCCGGCTTGGCTGCAGCGTGACGCTGATCGAGGCGGGCCCCCAGTTTCTCGGCGCTGAAGAGCCGGAGGCAGGGCAGGCGCTCAGGCGGCACCTGGAGGCGGACGGCATCCGGCTGATGGTCGGCGACCCCTGCGTGGCCGTCGAGCGCAGGGCGCACGGGTTGCCTGGGCAACCTTCGCCGCCGGACTCGGCCGTGGTCGTGCACCTGAAGTCGGGAGCCCTGGTCTGCGCCGACCGGCTGCTGGTGGCCACGGGCCGCCGGCCCAACACCGCAGGCTGGCGCGGGGCTGGGCTTGCGCAAACGCAGCGGGGCTGGTTGAAGGTGGACCCGGCCACGCTCGAGGCGCAGCCCGGCGTCTACGGCGCCGGCGACGTGACGGGGCTGGGCGGCTTCACGCACCTGGCTTACTACCACGGCCAGATCGTGGCGCGCCGGCTGCGGGGCATCGATGCGCGGGCGGATCACACGGCCGTTCCGCGCGTGACCTTCACCGATCCGGAGGTGGCTTCGGTCGGGCTTTCAGAGGCCGCGGCGCGTGCCCAGGGCATCGACGTGATCGTGGCCCGGGCCGACCCGGCCGAGACCGCAAGAGGCTACATCCACGACTTTCATGGGGGCGCGCTGAAGCTGGTCGGCGATCGCGCGCGGGGAGTGCTGATCGGCGCGACATGGGTCAGCCCGCGCGCCGGCGAAGGGCTGGGAGAGCTTGTGCTGGCCATCAAGCAGGGCGTTCCGCTGGACGTGCTCGCCGATGTCATTCGTCCTTTTCCGGCCTTCAACCGCGTGCTTGGCGAGAGCCTGGGGGAGCTGGCGGCTAAGCTCCGGCGGGATTGAAGAAAGACGCGCAACCGCCGGAGCTCTGAAAAACCAGATTGCCCCGGCGGCCCTTGGCTTACGCCAGCAGCTTGCGCAACGCCTGCGCAGCAGTGGTCGACGAAGCGGGGTTCTGGCCGGTGACCAGCAGGCCATCGGTAATGGCAAAGGGCGCCCAGTTGCCCAGCTTCTCGTAGCGGCCGCCGAGCCGCTTGAGTTCGTCCTCGACGAGGAACGGCACCACCTTGGTCAGCTGCACTTCCTCTTCCTCGGTGTTGGTGAACCCCGTCACACGCTTGCCCTTGACCAGCGGCTGCCCCTGGTATTTCACGTGGCGCAGCACGCCCGGCGCATGGCACACCGCGGCAACAGGCTTGCCAGCGTTGTAGAACGATTCGATCAGCGCAATCGAAACCGGGTCTTCGGCCAGGTCCCACATCGGGCCGTGGCCGCCCGAGTAGAAGACGGTGTCGAAGTCCGACGCCTTCATGTCCGAAAGCTTGACAGTGCTGGCCAGCACGGCCTGCGCGGCCTTGTCGCCCTTGAAGCGCGTCATCGAGTCGGTCTGGTTGCCGGGTTCGTCGCTCTTGGGGTCGATGGGCGGTTGCCCGCCCTTCGGCGAGGCCACGGTAATCTGTTCGCCCGCGTCCAGAAACACGTAGTAGGGCGCAGTGAATTCCTCGAGCCAGAAGCCGGTCGGACGGCCGGTGTTGCCGAGCGTGTTGTGCGAAGTAAGGACCATCAGGATCTTGCTCATGCGATATACCTCAATGAGTTTGGAAATGAAGCTGTGGGCGTCGCCGGGAGCGGGCACCGAAGACCAGTCTATTTTTGGCAGCGGCGCCGCGAATCCCGAAGAAGTCACATGCCCGGATCCGCCGAAGGACACACGGGCTTGCAGGGCTTGTCATTCGCGCGAAGATCCCAAGATCATTGAGTCCCGCTCACCTTTGGTGAGCCTTCATTGGAGAACCCGAATGCCCGACTACCGCAAGACGCCTGAAGCCGTTGCCGCGCTGTCACCGGAGCAATTCCGCGTGACGCAGCAAAGTGCAACCGAACGACCCGGAACCGGCGAGTACCTGGAGAACAAGGAACCCGGGATCTACGTCGACATCGTTTCGGGCGAGCCCTTGTTCGCCTCGTCGGACAAATACGACTCGGGCTGCGGATGGCCCAGTTTCACCAAGCCCATCGAGCCTGCGCACGTGAACGAGTTGCGCGACACCACGCACGGAATGGTGCGCACCGAGGTTCGCTCGGCGCACGGCGACAGCCACCTGGGCCATGTTTTTCCAGACGGCCCCAGGGACAGGGGCGGCCTGCGCTACTGCATCAACTCGGCATCGCTGCGCTTCATTCATCGCAACGACATGGCCGCGCAGGGCTATGGCGATTACCTCAATCAAGTGGAGGACATCAAGTGAACAACGAACGCGCAATCCTCGCAGGCGGCTGCTTCTGGGGCATGCAAGACCTGATCCGCCGATATGAAGGCGTTGTTTCAACACGCGTGGGCTATACGGGCGGCGACGTTCCGAATGCCACTTACCGCAACCATGGCACGCATGCGGAAGCCATCGAGATCGTTTTCGATCCCGCGAAGATCAGCTACCGCAAGCTGCTCGAGTTCTTCTTCCAGATCCACGACCCGACCACGCTCAACCGCCAGGGCAACGACATGGGGCTCAGCTACCGGTCGGCCATTTTCTTCACCAGCGAAGAACAAAAGCGCATCGCCGAAGACACGATTGCCGATGTGAACGCATCGGGCATCTGGCCCGGCAAGGTAGTGACCGAGGTTGCGGCGGCCGGGCCTTTCTGGGAGGCGGAGCCAGAGCACCAGGACTACCTGGAGCGCATTCCCAACGGGTACACCTGCCACTTTGTGAGACCCGACTGGAAGCTTCCGGTGCGCGCCGGCGCAGCGCAGTAGCGTGGGGTAGTGCGCGCGGCGCTCAGGCGAACTGCGCGCTTGCCTGGGCGGCGTGCAGGCGCTGCGGCATGAAGACCGGCTGAACAGGCCGGGCTTCTGCCACCAGCCCGCGCGACACCGCAATGCTGGCGGCCTGCGTGCGCGAAATGGCACCCAGCTTGGTCATGATCGCGCGCACATGCGACTTCACCGTTCCCAGCTCGATGGCAAGCTGCCTCGCAATCGCCTTGTTCGGCTGCCCGGCCGCGACCAGCCGCAGCACCTCGCTCTCGCGCAGCGTGAGCGTTTCACCCGCCAGGCTCTCGGCGATGCGCTCAGCCACGATCGGGCACAGGCATCTTGCGCCGTTGCCCACTTTCCTGATGCCTTCGATCAGTTCGTCCAGCGTGCCGCCGAGCAGCAGGTAGCCGTGCACCCCCGCCTGAATGGCGCGCCGGATGTCTCCCTCGCGGTCGTTGGCGGTCAAGGCCAGGATGCGCGCGGCGGCAAGCCTGCGGTCCGCCTTGCGCGAATCCGGGTCGGCAAGGCGGATCGCGTTGTCGTAGTCCGCAATCACCACATCGATCGGCGGCCCCATCGGCGACGGGTCATCGACGTCGTGCACTGAAATGCCGGGACCCGCATGCTGGTGCAGTGCCGCGATCAGGCCGGCGCGAACGATGGGATCAGGGTGCCTGACCAGGACGTTCAATTGACGAGTTGGGCTGTAGTTCATCGAATTCTCCGGTGAGTGGACATCTGGCGCGAAGCGTCGGCCGCGTGTGTGGATCGACATCACACCAGACCATGCACAAGGGGTCGATTGGACGATGGTGTTGGCGAACCTAAAGAACGTTCAGGCGTCGGCGTCGCGCGGATCGTCGCGCGCATCCAGGTAGTGCAGGCCCAAGGGGCCCATGGCAGTGACCTGGGTGACGTACTCCCCAGACTTCGCCCAATGAAAGTGCGGTGTGTTGCCGGGCAGAACGACCACGGCGCCGGGCGGATAGGCCATCAGCTTCTCGGCATCGAAGCGTTCCCCGAGGCCGATGTAGAAGACACCGGAGATGACGGTGTAGAGCCTGTCTTCAGGGTGCGAGTGGGGCATGAGCCTGACGCCCGACGGTACCTTGACCCTGATGAGATACGGACCTGGGCGGGCCGGCTCACCGACAACGACGGCGAGGCGGACCGATGGCGGAAACGCCGCAAACGGCCTCCAATCGATTTCTTCCGGCAACACCGATCTGAAGGCGTCTTGCCCGGGCTGGTGGCTTGGATTCACTGCGTTCTCCGACGGGGTTGTGCCTGTGCCTTGTTGGCAGCGTGAGCGGCTAGCGGGTCGCCCCGAACATCACGAAGAGCATGGTTGCGGGTTGGCTGCTGCGGTTGCGCCAGCCGTGCCGCGTTCCGTTCTGGACCACGACGTCATGCTGCCGAACGACCGTGGTCACTCCATCGTCCAGCTCCATCAGGAGCTCGCCTTCGAGCAGCACGCAATAGTCGACGGTGTCCGTGACGTGCATGCCAGGGTTCTCGCGCTCGAAGCGCTCGGCCAGTCCAGGGAATACCTTCGCAAGATCGGAGCCCAGCTCGGCTTCCGTCGCCAGCGCAGCCTCGGGCGAGGCATCGGGCGGAAAGGTGACAACCTGAATGCTGGTTCGGCCGGCCTTCGGAAGCAGCGTGGTTGCGCCGTTCACCGGGTCGCCGTCAATCACCGATGGCAGGCGTGGTGGATTCGCCGTCTGCCAGAGCAGCTCGGTGCGCAGCCCGGGCACATGCAACGCGTCGTTCGCCCAGGGAGAAACCCCGTCCGAGACGACGATGGCTCTTCCTGTCGGTGAAAGCCCGGTAACGATGCGCCTGGTTCCCATGAGGCCGGTGGCGTGTGCCTGCCTCGACCGGCTGTCTGCAGGCGAGCTCATAGGCGCACCGCATCGACGACCGCAGCCGCGAAGGCCTCGGGTGCTTCCTGAGGCAGGTTGTGCCCGATGCCGCCCTTGATAAGCCGGTGCGCGTATGGGCCGGAGAATTTCTTTGCATAGGCGGCTGGTTCAGGGTGCGGCGCGCCGTTCGCGTCGCCTTCGAGCGTGATGGTCGGCACACCAATGACGGGGGCTTTTGCCAGGCGCGCCTCGAGATCCGAATACTTCGATTCACCGTCCGCAAGCCCGAGCCGCCAACGGTAGTTGTGCACCACGATGCTCACGTGGTCCGGGTTGTCGAAAGCCTGCGCGCTGCGCTCGAAGGTTGTGGGGTCGAAGTCCCACTTCGGCGAGGCAAGCTGCCATATCAGCCTGGCAAACTCGTTCCGGTTCTGGTCGTAGCCCGCGCGGCCGCGTTCGGTGGCGAAGTAGTACTGGTACCACCATTGCAGCTCGGCCTGCGGCGGCAGCGGCATCTTGCCGGCCTCCTGGCTGCCGATCAGGTAGCCGCTCACCGACACCAGCGCGTTCACGCGCGCCGGCCACAGCGCGGCCATGATGCAGGCGGTGCGCGCACCCCAGTCGCAGCCAGCGACCGTCGCCCGCTCGATCTTCAGCGCGTCCATCAGCGCGATGATGTCCACTGCAATGGCGGCCTGCTGCCCGTTGCGCACCGCATCGGCCGAAAGGAAGCGGGTCGCGCCATAGCCGCGCAGGTACGGAACGATCACACGGTAGCCGCTCGCGGCCAGCATCGGCGCCACGTCGACGTAGGTGTGAATGTCGTACGGCCAGCCATGCAGCAGGATCACCGGGTCGCCGTTGGCGGGGCCCGCTTCGAAATACGCCACGTTCAGCACGCCGGCATCGATGCGTCTGAGCGGCTCGAGGCGCTTCTGCGGCGAGCTGCGCCGCGCGCTCGCGGCCCGGGGGAGGGCGGGCGCACCGGCAGACTGCGCCATGGCGGGCAGGCCGGTGAGGAAAGGACTGGCTGCGACGCCTAGGGCCGCGGTTTCGAGAAACGATCGGCGAGGCCGATTGAACGGAACGGACATGGGAGGCTCCTTGTGGTCAGAGGTGCGATGCGTGAGCGCGCATCTCATCGCACAGCCATGGTCCTGTCGATTGGACGATGGTGTCGCCTCCCGGCCCGGGAGCTTCAGGTCGCCGGCTGGATCTTGTCTTGCGCCGCAGCTTCGGGCTCGGCCTCAGCTTCATCCTTGGCCAGCAGGTTGGCGGCGGCCAGCGCGCTGGCGCTCGTCTGGGTAAGCAGATACTGGAGCATCGACTCCAGCGACTCGCCGGTGAGCTCGGCGGGCATCAGGACGCCCGTGCCTTGCACCTCCGTGCGGCTCACGCCGCCGTCCGAATTGCCGTCCATTCGGCTTCTGTATTCCTGCTCGCTGATGGACAGCTTGTCGTTCTCGTCCACCGCAATGCCAGGCTTGAGGATCTCGTAGAAAGACCGGTACTCCTCGGCGTTGAGCTTGCCGTTCTTGTCGA
This sequence comes from Variovorax sp. CCNWLW225, assembly GCF_037204045.1. Taxonomy (NCBI): domain Bacteria; kingdom Pseudomonadati; phylum Pseudomonadota; class Betaproteobacteria; order Burkholderiales; family Comamonadaceae; genus Variovorax; species Variovorax sp. CCNWLW225. Next base: position 78,536 of record NZ_JBBCBV010000002.1, read on the forward strand.
CGTCGAATTTGGTGAACGCGTTGTCCAGCATTCGTGCCAGGGGATTGGTTAAGTTGTTCGTGATGGTCATGAGCTGACTCTGTGTTGTGGCGACCGGCACAGTGTGTCGGCGGCCCCTCATGGCCAATCGAGCGAACAGCGATGCGATTTCCTGCTTGATGCCGCAATGAAAGCGCTCTTGCGATGGGTGCTTGCTCTGGCTGAAGCCATACGTTCATGTACGACTTTCTCCAAGACGGCCGGTATGCATTGAGCGGGATGCCGCCCGCCCGGGCGCTTCCTATTCTTTCTGGTCGGGAAACGATGCGCCGGCAAGACGGCAGCTCGGCTCACGACGTGCACCTCGCACATCCTCACCATCGCCTGGAGATTCACCATCATGAAGTTGCACCTACTCGCCGCGGCAGTCATTGCCGCCGGCATTGCATTCACTGCGCCTGCATATTCGCAGAGCGCCGCCTCGAAGGCCTCGCAAGCCGCAAAGCCGCGGTCGGCCACCGATGCCAACGACCAGGTCCGCATCACCCGCGTGACGCCCGAATATTGGCGAGTGACTTTTCACAATCCGCCGTTCAACATCTATGGGCCGAACACGACCCCGCAGCTGAACAAGGCCGTCACCGCAATCGAAGCCGACTCGCAAGTGAAGGTGGTGGTGTTCGAAAGCGACGTGCCCAACTTCTTTCTGACGCACTATGACTTTGTGCCGCCGCTCACCGACACGACCAGCTTGCCGCCGGGGCCGACCGGCCTGCCGCAGCTGCCGGACATGCTGGTGCGGATCAGCAAGGCGCCGGTGGTTTCCATAGCACTGATCCGCGGGCGGGCGAGCGGCGTCGGCAGCGAGCTGGCGCTGGCCAGCGACATGCGGTTCGCCAGCCGCGAGAAGGCGATGCTCTCGCAGTTCGAGATTGGCGCCGGCTTTGTTCCCGGCGGCGGACCCATGGCGCGCCTGCCACGGCTGATGGGGCGCGGCCGCGCGCTGGAGGTGCTGTTGACCGGCAGCGACATTGGCGGTGAGCTTGCAGAGCGCTACGGCTACGTGAACCGTGCGCTGCCCGACGCCGAGCTGGATGCCTTCGTCGACGCGATGGCGCGGCGCATCGCGCGGTTTGACAAACAGACGATTGCCGACATCAAGGGGTTGGTCAACCTCAACAGCCTGCCGCCCAACGACCAGATCGGCGCCGAGTGGGAGGCCTTCCTGGGTTCGGTAAAGCGCCCTGCGGCGCAAAAGCGGCTGTCGGAGCTGATGGAACTGGGCCTGCAGACCAACCCCGACGTTGAAAGACGCCTGCCGGAGTACACCGGCAAGCTCGGGCAATCGCCGAAGTAGCGCCTGCGTTTACCAGTGGCCGGCGGACTGGCCGCCGTCCACATGCAGGATCTCGCCGGTCACGAAGGGCGCGTTTTCCAGGAACAGCACCGCGCCCACAACGTCGCTGATCTCGCCCATGCGGCCGACCGGGTGCAGCTTGTCCAGCGCGGCATGCATCTCCGGCGGGTTCATGGGCGTCTTGACGATGCCCGGGGCCACTGCGTTCACGCGAATGCCGCGCGCGGCGTATTCGATGGCAAGCGACTTGGTGGCGGCGTTCAGCCCGCCCTTGGTGATGGATGCGAGCACCGAGGGCACGCCGTTGATGGGCTGGTCCACCAGGCTGGTGGTGATCTGGACGATATGGCCAGACCCCTGGGACTCCATCTGCTTGACCGCGCGCTGGGTCACGTGGAAGAAGCCGCTCAGGTTGGTCGACAAATTGTTGCTCCAGTCGGCCAGGGTGAACTCGGTAAAAGGCTTGGCCGAGAAGATGCCGGCATTGTTCACCAGCGTGTCGATGCGGCCGAAGCGCTTCAGGCCCTCGCTGACGATCTTGTCGGCCGTGGCCGGGTCGGCGATGTCGCCCGCAATGTTCAGGATGTCCGGATCGGTGCCGGCGCCGATGGAACGCGAGTTGGCGACAACGCGAAAGCCCGCCTTGCGATAGGCCTTGACCAGCGCTTCGCCGATGCCTTGGGATGCGCCTGTGATCACCGCAACCTTGGAGTCGATGCTCATGATGTTTTTCCTTGAAGAAAAGTCGATGGGACCGTTGCTACGCCGTGCGCAGCTGCTCCCCGACGGGCAGCTTGCGAATCCGCTTGCCGCTGGCGGCAAAGATGGCGTTGGTCAGCGCGGGCATCACGCACGAGGTGCCGGGCTCGCCAATGCCGCCAGGCGCTTCCAGGCTTTTGACGATATGCACGTCGATCTGCGGTATTTCGTTGATGCGCAGCACACGGTAGTCGCCGAAGTTGGTCTGCTCCACGCGGCCGTTTTTGATGGTGATCTCGCCGTACAGCGCAGCCGACAGGCCGAATACGATGCCGCTTTCCATCTGCGCGCTCACCGTGTCGGGGTTGACCACAACGCCGCAGTCGACGACGCACCACGCGTGCAGCGGCTGCACCGTGCCGTCCTTGTCGGTGCTCACCTGCACGACCTGCGCGATGTAGCTGCCAAAGCCCGTGCAAAGCGCAATGCCGCGGGCCTGGCCCGCCGGCAGCGGCTTGCCCCAGTCGGCCTGCTGCGCGGCAAGCTGCAGCACGGCCTTGGCGCGCGGGTTCTTGTCGAGCAGGGCGACGCGGTACGCCAGAGGGTCTTGCTTCGCATGGGCGGCGAGTTCGTCCACGAAGCTCTCGACCGCGAAGGTTCCACGCGTCATGCCCACGCCCCGCCAGAACGCGGTCGGAACACCGGGCGGCTCCAGTGCCACCCAGTCGACATGGATGTCGCTGAATCCGTAGGGCTGGTTCGCCGATCCATCGACCGCATCCGGATCGACGCCGTTCTTGATCCACGCCGGGGAGTAGCGCGCCACGATGGATGAGCCCGCGATGCGATGCGTCCAGGCAAGCGCCTTGCCGGTCGCATCCACGCCCGCGCTCAGGCGGTCGTAGTAGTACGGGCGGTACATGTCGTGCTGAATGTCTTCCTCGCGCGTCCATAGCACCTGAACGGGCCCTTCGACTTGCTGCGCAATCTGCACCGCGCGCACGGTGCCGTCGAATTCCAGCCGCCGGCCGAAGCCGCCGCCCAGCAGGTGGTTGTGAATGCGAACCTGCTCCCGCTTCAGGCCCGTCACCTTCATGACGGCAGCCTGCGTGAGGCCCGGCACCTGCGTGCCGACCCAGATGTCGCAGCCGGCCCGCGTGATGTGCACCGTGCAGTTCATCGGCTCCATGGCCGCGTGTGCAAGAAAAGGCTGCTCGTACACCGCATCCATCCTGCGTGCGGCGCGTGCCATGACGGCGGCGGCATCGCCGTCGTGCCGGGCGGGCACGCCGGGTTTTTGCGATGCGGAGGCAAGCTGCGCCACGATGTCTGCGGTGGAAAGCTGCGCGTTAGGCCCCGCATCCCACTGCGGGTTGGCGGCCGCGAGGCCCTGCTTGGCAGCCCATGTGTGGCGGCCCACGACCGCAACCGCATCGCCGAGCCGCACCACCTGGGTCACGCCCGGCACCGCCTTGGCCTTTGCCTCGTCGAGCGAAACCAGCTTTCCGCCGAAGGTGGGCGACGCGGCGACAACGGCGAACTTCATGCCCGGCAGACGGCTGTCGATGCCGAACTTTGCGCTGCCGTCGACCTTGCCCGAAGTGTCCAGCCGCCGATGCGGCGTGCCGATCAGCTTGAAGTCGCGCGGCTCTTTGAGCGCAACGTTCTCGGGCACCGGCAGCTTCGCGGCGGCGTCGACCAGGCTGCCATAGCCCAGCCGGCGGCCGGTGGCGCCGTGCACCACCTGGCCGTTTTCGGCGTGGCAGGCCGAGGGCTCGACCTTCCAGCGAGCGGCCGCCGCCGTGACCAGCATGACGCGCGCCGTTGCACCCGCACGCCGCAGCGGAATGTAGGTGCCGCGAATGGCGGTGGAACCGCCTGTCATCTGCACGCCGATCAAAGGGTTGACGTAGATCTTGTCGTCGGGCGGCGAATGCTCGATGGCAACCTTGTCGACATCCACCTCGAGCTCTTCGGCAATCAACATCGGCACGGAGGTGTAGGTGCCTTGCCCCATCTCGATGACGGGCATGACGAACGTGACCTTGCCGGTGCGGTCGATGCGCAAGAAGGCGTTGGGCTCGAAGGCCGATTGGGTCGTGAGGGTGTCGCGTATCTCTGCGCGCGCGGGCAGGCCGAAGCCAAGCAGCAATCCTCCGCTCGCGGCGGCCATTGCGCCCAGCGCGCCAGTTGCGGTAACCGCGAGAAAGTCTCGGCGGGAGGCCGGGGCGACCGTGGAGGTGTCGATTGATCGGGTTTTCATTTCGCGCCTTCCCTGGCCGAGCCGGCGGCCTGGTGGATGGCCGCGCGAATGCGGGGATAGGTGCCGCAGCGGCAGATATTCCCGGACATGGCCGCGTCGATGTCAGAGTCGCTCGGCTTGGCGTTGGCCGCGAGCAGTGCGCAGGCCGACATGATCTGGCCTGATTGGCAGTAGCCGCATTGCGGCACGTCCGATGCAAGCCAGGCCGCCTGGATCTTCTTGCCTGCCGGCGTGGCGCCGATCGCTTCGATGGTGGTGATCTTCTTTGCCACCGCGGCCGAAGCCGGGGTGAGGCAGGAGCGCGCCGGCTGCCCGTCGATGTGGATCGTGCATGCGCCGCACAGCCCCATGCCGCAGCCGAACTTGGTGCCGGTCATGCCCAGCACGTCGCGCAGCGTCCACAGCAGCGGCATGTCCGCGGGAACATCGAGGGCGCGGTTCTTTCCGTTCACGTTGAGAGTGATCATTGGTTTTCTCCGTGGGGTTTGCGGCCTTGGTCAGGCCTGCGAAGGGGCGGCGTACTGGCCCACGTGGTGGCCCAGCCGCAGCTCGACGTCGGAAAGCGTTTGCAGTCCCTTGGCGGCCAACGCCGCCGACCTGGCCCGCGTCTCGGGCCTGGCAACCGATGCATAGAAGGCCATGAGCGCCGGCGGAAGCTCGCTGTCGGGCGGCAGGCTGGCCTGGTCGACGAAGGCCTTGGTCTCGGCAATGGCGCGCTTGTCGAAGCCGGCCAGCCGGCGTGCGAACGCATCGACGAAGGGCAGCAGTTCGTCGTCGGGCAAGGCCCGGTTCACGTAACCGTAGCGCTCGGCCAGCTCGCCGTTGAAGTCGTCCGCGCCGAGCAGCACCTCGAGTGCACGACCGCGGCCCATCAGCCGCGGCAGGCGCGCCATGGGGCCGCCGCCGGGAACCGCGCCCACGCCCACTTCGAATTGGCCAAGCACCGCCTTCTCGCGGCTGGCAAAGCGCATGTCGCAGGTGAGCGCGAATTCGCTGCCCGCGCCGCGCGCACGGCCGCGGATGCAGGCAATGGTGGCGGCAGGCACCCGGCTCAACCGCGTCAGCACGTCCAGCCAGGGGTGCATGCCCGAGCGTCCCGGCTTCATGGCCATGGTGATCGCCTTGTCGACGAACATGTCGTAGTGCGCCAGGAAGAACTCCGGGTTGGCACTGTCGAACACCACGACGCGAACCTCGGGATCGGTCTCGAGTCGCGATATCAGCGCGTCGAGCTCGACGATGGTCGGCGGCCCGATCACGTTGATGGGTGGATGGTCGAACGTGGCGGTCCAGTACGCCGGTGTGTGTTGCGTGAGCTTGATCTGCGAAGTGGCTGTGTTCATGGTCTCTCCAGGAGGGAGCGGGTGCGAAGAATCTCTTGCATGTGAAGCGCGGCGGCGGTCTTTGCCTCCTCGATCGTCTGGCCCCGTGTGCGGGCTGCCATGAAGGCTGCATACCAGTCCGACCAGTGGTGCTTGGGCGCGCTTGCTTCGTAGGTGCCGTGGTGAAGCTCCGTTTCGCGGAGCAGTGCGGTGAGGGCTGCGACGTCCATGGCGGCTACTCGCTGCTGGTGCAATGCGCGCTACACGCGGCCGGGGAGCCGCGTCGTCACTTCCTGCAGCAGCCAGCCATTGCCATCCGGGTCGGAGAACGATGCCCACGAGCAGTAAGAGCGTCGCTGCGGATCGGGGCCCGGCACGCGCGCCGCCGTTCCGGCGTGATGAAACACACCGCCCGCGTCGTGGAACACCGCACTGACCTCGACGCCCTTTGCAATCAGATGCGCACGGGCGGCTTCGATGTCGCTCACCACCAACATCAGGTCGTGCACCGATCCAGGTACCGCCGCGGTCACGTTCTTGCCGAAGATGACCGAGCAGGGCGAACCCGGCGGCGTCAGCTGTACCACCCGCAGGCCGTCGGCGTTGGCAAAGTCGGCGTCGAGCCGCCACCCCAGGTTTGCGTAGAAGCGCTTGGCGCGATCGACATCGGCCACCGGCAGCACGACAACTTCGAGCTTCATCTCGACCGCATCGCCGTTTGCACCACTGGCCGCTTTTTCATGGCTCTGAACCTTGCTCATCTTGAACTCCATGTGTTGGGGACAAAAGGGTTTTCTGAAAGGCATGACACCAGAGCGAAGGCAAGCCGTCGATTGAACGAAGGTATCGACGGCGGTGTTTGGTGCCACCGACACCTTCGTGCAATGGCCGGTCCCGAGTCGTTCTGCTTTGATCGCTGCGTGCCTCGCATGCCATTGCGCGCGCACCTCACCGAACACTCACACTGGAAGGACGATGACCATGTCTTCAGCAACCGCGCCCACCACCCGGCGCCGTTTTCTCGCGGCTTCCGCGGCCGCCGGTAGCGCCGGATTCGGCGCTCTCTCGTCTTCTTCTTCCGCGTTGGCGCAGAAGACCACCGGCGACGATCTTCAAGGGCCCGCTGCGAGCGCTTTTCCTGCGCAACGCGCGCCCACGGGCGACACTTCGGTCCGGCCGTTTCGCATCCACGTTCCCGAGGCCGTGCTGACCGACCTGCGCCGCCGCGTGCTGGCCACGCGCTGGCCCGAGCGCGAAACGGTGGACGATCTCTCGCAGGGCGTGCGGCTGGAAAAGATCAAGCCGCTCGTGCACTACTGGGGCACCCGGTACGACTGGCGCAAGATCGAGAAGCGGCTCAATGCGCTGCCGCAGTACGTGACCGAAATCGACGGGCTCGACATCCAGTTTGCGCACGTGCGCTCGCGGCACCCCAATGCCATGCCGCTCATCATGACCCACGGCTGGCCCGGCTCCGTGATGGAGATGCTGAAGGTGATCGGCCCGCTCACAGACCCGACCGCGTACGGAGGCAAGGCCGAGGACGCCTTTCACCTGGTGCTGCCTTCGATGCCGGGCTACGGCTTTTCGGGCAAGCCGAAGCGCGCTGGCTGGGGCCCCGAGCGCATTGCGCGCGCCTGGGACGTGCTGATGAAGCGCTTGGGCTACAAGCGCTATGTTTCGCAGGGGGGCGACTGGGGTTCGGTCGTCGCCGACAAGATGGCTCTTCAGGCGCCGGAGGGCTTGCTGGGGATCCACGTCAACATGCCCGCAACCATACCGCCCGACGTGGCCAAGGCCCTGAACAACGGCGAGCCCGCGCCCGCGGGCCTTTCAGAAAAGGAGAGGGCCGCCTTCGAGGCCATGGACTATCTGTACAAAAAGGGCGCGGGCTACGCCGCAATGATGGTGACGCGCCCGCAAACGCTGGGCTATGCCCTTGAGGACTCTCCGGCAGGGCTGGCCGCCTTCTTCTACGACAAGTTCACCGAATGGAGCGACAGCGGCGGCAATGCCGACAAGGCCTTTACGAAAGACGAGATGCTCGACGACATCACGCTCTACTGGGTCACGAAAACGGCAACTTCCGCGGCCCAGCTCTACTGGGAAAACAACGCCAACAACTTCAATGCGGTGAGCATTTCGCTGCCCGCGGCGGTCACGGTGTTTCCGGGTGAAATCTATCGCGCACCGCGCAGCTGGGTGGAGCGCAGCTATCACAAGCTGATCTATTTCAACGAGGTGGACAAGGGCGGCCACTTTGCCGCCTGGGAGCAGCCCGAGCTCTTCAGCGCGGAGATCCGCGCGGCGTTCAGGCCGTTGCGCTGAGCGGCACGGCCACCGACGGAGATCTCTCCATGAAGCTGCTTGCTTGCGGCATGGTGCTGGCGTCGATGATTGCCGTGACCGGCGGCGGGGTCGCGCCGCAGCCGATTGCATCGGCATGGGCTTCCTCGACTCAGGACCCATCTTCCGGGCGCGGCCTGCGTTCGCTCGACGGCGCCGAGCAATGGCTCAACTCGCCGCCGCTGACCGCGGAAAGCTTGCGCGGCAAGGTGGTGCTCATCGATTTCTGGACTTACTCGTGCATCAACTGGCGGCGCGAGTATCCCTATGTCAGGGCCTGGTTCGACAAATATAGAAGCCAGGGGCTGGTGGTCATCGGCGTGCATTCGCCCGAATTCGATTTCGAAAAAGATGCGGGCAACGTTCGCCGGGCGGTGAAAGACATCGGCGTGGGCTACCCGGTGGTGATCGACAGCGACCACCGGATCTGGCGCGCATTCGGCAACGCGTACTGGCCGGCACTCTACTTCATAGACGCCCAGGGAAAAATCAGGGCCCACCAGTTCGGCGAAGGCGACTACGCCCGCTCGGAACGAATCATCCAGCAGCTCCTGTCCGAGGCGGACTCGCCTGCGGCAAGCGCCGATCTGGTCGCGGTAAACGCTGGGGGCGCGGAGGCCGCCGCCGACTGGAAGAACCTGAAGTCGCCGGAGAACTATGTCGGGTATGCACGCATCCAGTACTTTGCTTCTCCCGGGGGCGTTGTGCCGGACAGGCGCCAGCTTTACTCCTCACCTTCGAGGCTTGCGTCCAATCGATGGGCCCTGTCCGGTGACTGGACGATCGGGCCGGAATCCGCCACCTCGCAAGCGGCGAAGGGGCGGATCGTCTACCGCTTTCAGGCGCGCGACCTGCATCTGGTGATGGGGCCGGGGCCAGCGGCTCGCGGCACGCCCGTGCGCTTTCGAGTGCGCATCGACGGCAAGCCGCCGGGTGCGTCGCGCGGCGTGGATGTGGATGAGCAGGGCTACGGAACGCTCGACTACCCACGCATGTACCAGCTGATCCGCCAGGCCGGTCCGGTTGCCGACCGGCTCTTCGAGATCGAGTTTCTCGATCCCGGTGCGGAAGCGTTTTCCTTTTCATTCGGTTGACCGCGCGCGGACATTGGAATGAACAAGGTCGCGAATACCGAACCCCGGCCGCACACGCCGGCAGTGAACGCGTGGTGGGCCACCGCGGCGGGGTTTTGCGCCAGCCTGGTGGGCATTGGCCTGGCGCGCTTCGCCTACACGCCGCTGCTGCCGGCAATCATCGGAGCGCACTGGTTCGAGCCCTCGAAGGCCGCCTACCTGGGCGCCGCCAATCTCGCGGGGTACCTGGTCGGCGCATTGCTTGCGCAGCGTGTTGCGGCAAGCACTCCGGCCGCGGCCAAGCTGCGCGCAATGATGCTGCTGGCGGCGTTGTCTTTCTTCGCCTGCGCGTATCCGCTGTCGTTCGCCTGGTTCTTTGCGTGGCGCTTTCTTTCAGGGCTGGCGGGCGGCGCACTGATGGTGCTGGCCGCGCCGACGGTGCTGCCGCACATATCGCCATCGCGCCGCGGCCTGGCGGGAGGCATCATCTTCATGGGCATTGGCGTGGGCATCGTGGCCTCGGGCACGCTCGTGCCGCTGCTGCTGCAGCGCGGCCTGCAGGACGTGTGGATCGGACTTGGCGTTGTCTCGCTGCTGCTCGCGGCCGTGTCGTGGTATGGCTGGCCGCGCGAGGCTCCGCCTTTGGCTGCGCCCGTCGCGGCGCACAAGGCGCGGCCCATGGCTCCGCTGCGCGCGCTGTATTCGGTGTATGCGGTCTATGCGCTGAACGCCGCCGGCTGGGTGCCGCACATGATCTTCCTGGTGGACTACGTGGCCCGCGGAAAGGGCTGGGGCCTGGATGTAGGCGGGCAGTACTGGGTGCTGTTCGGCATTGGTGCGACCGTGGGCCCGCTCCTTGTCGGCGCGCTGGCCGACCGCATGGGTTTTGCACCGGCGTTGCGTATTGCGCTGGTCGTCGAGACCTTCGGGGTTGTGATTCCCGCTCTTGGCCTCGGGCCGGTGTGGCTGGCGGCATCGAGCGTGATCGTCGGCGCTTTCGTCACTGGAACTGTGCCGCTGGTGCTGGGCCGGGTGCACGAGATCTTGCTGCATCACCCCGCGCAGCAAGGCGCGGCCTGGCGCAGGGCCACCGTGGCCTTTGCGCTGTGCCAGGCCGTTGCGGCCTATGCACTGTCGTTCATCTTCGACTTCAGCGGCCATGCCTACGGGCTGCTGTTTGCCATCGGCACCGCCGCAATCCTGGTCGCCCTGGCGATCGATGTGGCGGCGGGCGCCTCTCGCCGCGCCTCGGCGCAAGCCTGAGCCACTTTCATTTTTTAGCTCCTCAACAGACAGAAAGGTATTCCACATGCCAGCAGTTCCGCAGGAAATCACCGGAGGCGAAGTCCTCGCCAACGACCAGGGCGCACTCGACGCGCTGATCTCGTTCTACCGTGCGTTCAACGCCAAGGACCTCGATGCGCTCGCACGCAACTGGGCAAGCGGCGACAGCCCGAGCATGGACAACCCCATCGGCGGCATCCGGAGGGGCTGGAGCTCCATCGCGCAAGGGTATGAAAAGCTGTTCAACGGGCCGGCCACCGTGCGCGTCGCTTTCCACGACTTCACCAGCCAGGGCGGAGACGACTGGCACCTGTTCGTCGGGCGGGAAAAGGGCGTGTGCGAACTCGGCGTAAAGACCATCGAGCTGCGCATTCGCACCACACGTTGGTTCACGAAGCAGCAAGGGCAGTGGCGGCAGCTGCATCACCACGGCTCCATCGAGGAGCCGGGGATGCTGGCGACGTACCAGACAGCCATTTTTGGTGCGCCGCTCGCCCGGCCGGCGTAAGTCTGTGGCCCGCATGCGGGCCGCCTCCGTTTCAACCAGAAAGAGAGATCAGTCGACGCGCCGCGCGTCGCGATCAATCAAGACGGATGCCCGTCGCAACCACCACGCGGCGCCACGCAGCTATGTCCGCTTGCCAGAGCTTCCGAAAGGCCTGGCGATCCATGGGCCCAGGATCGTAGACGAGCGTGCCCAGCGTCTGTTTCACCGACAGGTCCTCCAATGCCGCCTGCAGCGCCGCCTCCAGGCGTGCCAGCTCTGCAACCGGCGTGCGGGCGGGTGCAAAGAGCCCGCACCAGCTTTCGGTGGTGAACGGCACCTGGGCTTCGCCAAACGTGGAAACCTGCGGCAGTTGGGCCAGGCGCGTGGTGCCGGTAACGATCAACGGCACGAGCTTGCCTTCGCGCACGCGGGCGATCGCGCCAGCCGTGTCGCTGATTGCGAGCGGGATTCGGCCGCCAAGCAGGTCTTGCATCATCGATACAGTGCCTTGGTAGGGCACGTGATTGAGGTCGATGCCGAACTGCATGCGGATGGCCTCGACGGCCAGGTGGCCGCCAGAGCCGACGCCCCACGAGCCATAGGCCAGCGGCGTTGGCGCGGCGCGTGCGGCGTCGATCAGCTCGTCCAGCGAGCGGGCCTGGAACGATGGGTGCGCCACGAGGACGAATCGCGCGGTACAGATGCGCCCGATGGCGGCGAAATCCTGCTCCGGCCGGTACGGCAATTGCGGGAACAGGCTGGCCGCAATGGCGTGGGTGGCGCTGGTGCCGAGCAGCAGCGTCCGGCCGTCTGGCCGTGCATTGGCCACCTGCACGGCGGCGAGCTTTCCGGTGGCGCCGGGAACATTGGCAACGACGACGTTCGCCTCCAGGTGCCGGCCCAGCGACTGCGCCAAGACTCTGCTGAGTGCGTCCAGCGGGCCGCCAGCAGAAGAGGGCACAACCAGTCGGATGGAGGGCGCCGGGTCCGCTGCCGCGGTTCGCTGAACAAGGAGGGCTGCCAAGGCGCCGCCCAGTACGGCACGTCTGGAGAAGCTGTGCTTCATGTTGTCTTCGTCGATCGGAGGCAAGGGCAGTATTTTCAGCGGCAAGAGCCGGATCCTGCAACGGTGACATCGTGCGGATTGCGGGTGTCGTTCGCGGGTAATAATTCGGCCCGCCCCAGACGACGCTGCCGAGGTTGCGAACCGGACGAGGCGCCCGGCCAACATCTTTCCGCGCATGCACCGGCTCTACTGGTTCGATACTGACGACGATGCTCGCCCCCCAGAGGAACTGTGGGAGGAGGGCGATCGCAGGTTCTTCAAGATACGGCGCAAAGGGCCGGACGGTGCCGACCGTGAGCGCATCGTGGTGTTTCTCGATCCGGACCGAACAACGCCGGGCAACATTCGCCGCCTGCTCCACGAGTTTTCGCTGAGAGAGTTTCTGGGCGGCGCGTGGGCGTTGCAACCGCTCGAGCTGGTGCAAGACCGCGAGCTGACCATGCTCGTGCTGGAGCACCACGACGGTCGGCCGCTCGATCGGCTCATGGGGCTACCCATGGAGACCGGACTGCTCCTGCGACTTGGTGTTGCGCTCTTGGCGGCGGTCAGGCAAATGCACGAGCGCGGCCTTGTGCACAAAGACCTCAAACCGGCCAATGCGCTGGTCACCCCTGAAGACGAAGTTCGGCTGACCGGCTTCGGCATTGCTTCGCTGTTGCCGCGCGAGCGCCAGGCACCGGACCCTCCAGAGGTCATTGCCGGCACGCTGCCCTACATGGCACCGGAACAGACCGGCCGGATGAACCGGTCGATCGACTCGCGCAGCGACCTTTATTCGCTTGGCATTGTTCTCTACCAGATGGCCACGGGCTCGCTGCCGTTCCAGGCCTCAGACCCGATGGAGTGGGTCCACTGCCATATCGCGCGCAGACCGGCGGCCCCGCGGGAGCGGTTCGGCGGTATTCCGGTGCCGGTCTCGGCCATCATCATGAAGCTGCTGGCCAAGACACCGGAGGAGCGCTACCAGACCGCGGCCGGTGCGGAGCACGATCTGCGCAGATGCCTGTCTGAATGGCAGGCCGGTGGCTCATGCGAGGCGTTTGCAATCGCAGAGCAGGATCACCCCGACCGGATGGTCATTCCCGAGAAGCTCTACGGACGAGCCCGGGAGGTCGAGGCCCTGCTTTCTTCTTTCGACGATGTAGCCGCTACCGGCGTCCCGGCGCTGGTGCTGGTGACCGGCGAGCCCGGAGCAGGCAAGTCGTCCGTGGTGAATGAACTGCGCAAGATGCTGGTGCTGCCGCGGGCGCTGTTCGCATCCGGCAAGTTCGACCAGTACAAGGCCGACATTCCCTATGCGAGCTTCTCGCTCGCGTTTCAAAGCCTTGTTCGGCCGCTTCTCGGCCAAACGGAAACCGAATTGGGCCGATGGCGCGAGGCGTTGTCCGAAGCGCTGAACCCGAACGCGGCGCTGCTGCTGGATCTGGTGCCTGAACTGAAGCTCATCCTTGGCGAGCAACCGCCCGTGATGGAGCTGCCGGCGCAGGATGCGCAGCGGCGTTTCCACCTTGTCGTGCGGCGCTTCATCGGCGTTTTTGCCCGGCCGGAGCATCCGCTGGCGCTGTTTCTCGACGACCTGCAATGGCTCGATGCGGCAACCCTCGATCTCCTGGTCGACCTGCTGACGGCGGGCGATGTGCGCCACTTGCTGTTGATAGGCGCCTACCGCGACGAAGAGGTGGGCGCGCATCCCCTGGCGGAAAGACTCGCCGCGCTCCGGCAGGGCGGCGCCGTTGTCCGTACCGTCACCTTGCCCCCGTTGTCCGAAGACGATCTGCTGCAGCTCGTCGCGGACGCGCTTCATGCGCCGCCCAATCATGTGAGGCCGCTCGCCGGCCTTGTGCAGCGCAAGACTGCGGGCAACCCCCTGTTTGCAGTGCAGTTCCTGAACTCGTTGGCAGAGGAGGGGCTGCTCGCGTTCCATCATGCGACGGCCCGGTGGGCCTGGGATGAAGAACGGACACTGGCCAAGGGCTTTGCCGACAACGTGGTGGACCTGATGGTGCGCAAGCTCGGCCGGTTGCCGGAAGCCACCCGGCAGGCACTGCAGCGGCTTGCCTGCCTTGGCCACGGCGGAGACGCCGCCACGCTCGGCGCCGTTTGCGGAAAGCCGATGGAGGAGGTGGAGGCGCAGCTCTGGGAGGCACTGCATCAGGAACTCATCCAGCGCACGGAAGGCGCCTACCGTTTTGCCCACGACCGGGTGCAGGAGGCTGCCTATTCCCTGATTCCGGAAGAGTCGCGCGCCCAGCTTCACCTGGACATCGGCCGCCGGCTTTTGGCGCACACACCCGCCGGGCAGCAGAAGGAGGCGGTCTTCGAACTTGTCAACCAACTCAATCGCGGGGCGCACCTGGTCACGGCGGCGCAAGAGCGGGAGCAACTGGCCGAACTCAACTTCATCGCAGGGAACCGTTCAAAGGCGTCGGTAGCCTATGCCTCCGCGCTCGACTACTTCAAGGCGGGCGCTGCGCTGTTGCCAGAAGACGGCCGGGAGCTGCGCCACGACCTTTCTTTCTCTCTTGCGCTTGCACAGGCCGAGTGCGAGTTTCTGACGGGCGACACGGCCGCGGCGGAGGCACGCTTGACGACGCTGTCTTCGCGCGCGGCAAATTCCATCGACAGGGCGACGGTCGCGTGCCTGAGCATCGACCTGTACACCACGCTCGATCGGAGCGACCGCGCGGTCGAGGTTTGCCTTGCCTATCTGCGCCACCTGGGCATCGATTGGCCTGCGCACCCGCCAGAAGAGGTTGTGCGCCGGGAATACGAGCGGATGTGGTTGCTGATCGGCAAGCGCGAGATCGAGGAGCTCATCGATTTGCCCTTGATGAGCGACCCACGATCCATCGCGACGCTGGACGTGCTGACCAAGGCACAGGTGCCGGCATCGTTCACGGATGCGAACCTGTTCTCGCTGCTGCTCTGGAAGATCGTCAACCTGAGCCTTGAACACGGCAACACCGATGCATCGTGCCAGGCCTATGGGCATATCGGGAGGATTGTTGGCCCGCGTTTCGGCGACTACGGGGCCGGGGTCCGGTTTGCCCAGCTTGGCTACGACCTGGTCGAGCGGCGCGGCCTGAAAAGATTCCAGGCCCGAACGTACCTGGGCTACGCGGTATCGAGCGTTTCGTGGACGCACTTTCGCGTGGCGCGCGACCTGATGCGCCGCGCGTTGGACGTTGCAAACAGTACCGGCGACGTCACCTACGCGGCCTTTTCGCGCCATCATCTTGTTGCAAACCTGCTTGCGGCCGGTGATCCACTTTTCGACGTGCAATGCGAAGCCGAGCGAGCCATGGAGTTTGCGCGGAAAGCCCGCTTCGGCCTTGAAAGCGACGTTGTCGCGGGGCAGCTTGCGCTTGTTCGCACGCTGCGCGGCTCAACGCCCACATTCGGCTGTTTCGACGACGCGAACTTCAATGAAACCGAGTTCGAGCGTCGCATATCGAGCGATCCGCGCCTGGTATTCGCCGCATGCTGGTACTGGATACGCAAGCTCCAGGCGCGCTTTTTTGCTGGCGACTATGCGGCGGCTCTTGCTGCGTCGTCGAATGCACAGCGGTTGCTATGGACACCGCCATCTTTCTTCAGAACCGCGGAGGCGCACTTCTATGGCGTGCTGAGCCGGGCGGCTTGCTGCGATGCCGGGTCTGCGGCTCGACACCAGGAGCATCTGGAGGCGCTGCTCGCTCACCACAAAGAACTCCTGGAATGGGCCAAGAACTGCCCCGAAAACTTCGAGAACCGGGCCGCTCTTCTGGGCGCCGAGATCGCGCGCATCGAGGGCCGGGAGCTCGACGCGGAGCGTCTGTATGAAGCGGCAATCGATTCGGCACGCGAGAACGGCTTTGTTCATAACCAGGCACTCGCGGCGGAGTTGGCCGCGCGCTTCTACGCGGCACGCGGCTTCGACACGATCGCGCGGGCCTATCTGCGTGACGCACGGCACAGCTACCTGAAGTGGGGTGCCACCGGAAAGGTCCGCCAGCTCGATGAGCGGTACCCATATTTGCGGGACGAAGACCGCGCCGCCCCTTCGGCAATGGTGCAGACGTCGCTCGACCATCTCGACCTGGCTACCGTGCTCAAGGTTTCGCGGGCGGTGTCGGCGGAGATCGACCTGGAGAAGCTGATAGCGACTGTTATGCGCCTGGCCCTGGAGCATGCGGGCGCGCAGCGGGGGCTGCTGATGCTCCCGCACGGCGACGGCTACCGGATAGAGGCTGAAGCGAAGGTCGAAACGGAGGGCGTCACGGTCGATCTTCAGCATGCGGATATCAGTGCCGAGCACTTGCCGGCGTCGGTATTCCATTTTGTTCTTCGCGCGAGGGAAGGCGTTCTTCTGCAGGATGCCTCGGGGCAGGGGCCGTTTTCGGACGACGACTACATTCGCCGGAACCACGCCCGTTCGGTGCTTTGCCTGCCGTTGCTCAAGCAAACGCGGCTTGTAGGCGTGATCTACGTCGAGAACAACCTGACCCCGGGCGTCTTCGCACCGGCCCGGCTGGCGCTGCTCGAGCTGCTCGCCTCGGAGGCGGCCATCTCACTGGAGAACGCACGCCTTTACCGCGACGTTCAGGAACGCGAGGGGCGGGTGCGCAGGCTGTTCGACTCGAACATCATCGGCATCTTCACCTGGAGCCTCGATGGGCGGATTCTGGACGGCAATCGGGCCTTCGGAGAAATCGTCGGCTACAGCGACGACGAGCTGAGCTCGGGGCAAATGCGCTGGAAGGACCTGATGCCGGCCTGGTGGGACGAGGGCGACGACCAGATCATGAGGACGCTCCAGGCGACCAGCGTGGTGCCGCCGTTCGAGGGTGAATACTTCCGCAAAGACGGCAGCATCGTTCCCGTGCTGATCGGTATTGCGCTCTTCGACGGAAAGCCGGCGGAAGGCGTTGCATTTGTTCTTGACCTGACAGACCGCAAGAAGGCCGAGCAGGCCGCGCTCGACAGCGAGCGGCGGTACCACGACGTGGAGCTCAAGTTGCTGGACGCGAACCGGGTCGCGAGCATTGCGCAGCTGTCCGCCTCCATCGCGCACGAGATCAACCAGCCGCTCTCGGGCATCATCACCAACGCGGGCACCGGCCTTCGGATGCTGGACGCCGACCCTCCCAACATCGACGGCGCGCGCGAGACCGCCAAGCGCACCATTCGCGACGGCAACCGGGCGGCGGATGTGATCGCGCGATTGCGTGCTCTTTTCAGCAAGGGCGACCTGGCGCTGGAGCCGATGGATCTGAACGAGGCAACGCGCGAAGTCGTGGGAATGATGTCGAGCGACCTCGAGCGAAGCGAAGTGGTCCTTCAACTCGACCTTGACGAGAACTTGCCGTCCATCGCGGGGGCCCGCATTCAGCTTCAGCAGGTCATCCTTAATTTGATTCGCAACGCCTCGGAGGCAATGGCCGATGTGCACGACCGCCCGCGGCATCTGTCGATCAGTACCGCGCTGGAGCCGGGTGATCGCGTGCGCGTGAGCGTCAAGGACGCTGGCGTGGGCCTTGACAGCCAGAGCCTGCACAAGATCTTCGACGCTTTCTATTCGACCAAGAGTGCGGGAATGGGTATCGGCCTGTCGGTCAGCCGTTCGATCATCGAGCGGCACAACGGACGCCTGTGGGCGGAGCCGAACGATCCGCATGGCACGACTTTCCAGTTCTCGGTTCCTCTCGGCTGAGCGCGCGCCGATGCGAAGGTATCGCCGATACCTTGGTTCAATGGCTCAGCTGCGTTGCTTCTGGTGTGATGGCTCCTGTTTTGCAATCTTGAGCAGGGGTCTGTGCGATGAACACCACGTCGAAAGAGCGCGCGCAAGGCCCGGGCACGGGCGCCGAGCAGCGGCTGAAGGATCTCGGCATCCGCCTGCCGGAGCCGCCCGAGCCGTTCGGCATCTATGCGATGAGTGTGCAGTCAGGTTCGCAGCTTTTCCTGACGGGGATGCTGCCCACGCGCGGCCATACCCCCCAGTCTGTCGGGCGCCTGGGCGCGGAATTGGATGCGGACGCCGCGCGGGAAAGCGCACGCGTCGCCGTCCTCAACGCGCTTGCGCTCGTGCGAAAGCAGTTGGGTTCGCTCGACCGCGTCGTGCGCATCGTGCGGCTCGGCGTGTTCGTCGCAACGGTGGGGGATGTTCGCGAGCATCCGAAGGTGGCCGACGGGGCTTCGGTGCTGCTGCAAGACGTGTTCGGCAAGGCGAGCAACCCGTCCCGGGTGGTCGTGGGAGTCGCAAGCCTGCCCCTCGGTGTGCCCGTTGAACTGGATCTGATCTTCGAGGTCACGAACAGCGGAGGGCCAGACGGGCCAACCGAGGGCTGACTTCGGCCGTCCACTGCCGCTCTCGGCTAACTCTTGCGTGAGGCAATGACACCGTGTACCTGCGAGGCCGGAACCGGCCGAGCGAACAGATACCCCTGCGCCTCGTCGAAACCTTCTTGCCGGATGATCTGCAGCTGCGCCTCGGTTTCGACACCCTCCACAGTTGTGGCGATGCCAAGGCTCGTGCCGATGCCGGCCACAGCCCGGATGATTGCGAGCGACTTCCTGTCGGGCAGGTCGGCGATGAAGCTGCGGTCCACCTTGATCTTGTCGAAGGGAAAGCTGCGCAGATAGCCCAGCGATGAGTACCCGGTCCCGAAATCGTCCATCGCGATCTTCACGCCCAGTTGCCGGATCTGCTGCAGGGTGCGCAGGTTTTGGTCGTCGCTGCCGAGCAGCACCGACTCGGTGATCTCGAGCTGCAGGCGCGAAGGGGAGAGCGCCGACGCATCGAGCGCGTTCCTGATCACCTCGACCAGGTTGCCGGCGCCGAACTGGACCGGCGAGAGGTTCACCGCCACACCGATGCCATCGGGCCAGGTGGCGGCCTCGCGGCAGGCCTCGCCAAGAACCCATTCGCCAAGTTCGACGATCAGCCCAGTCTCCTCCGCAATCGGAATGAAGTCGGCCGGCGAGATCATTCCCCGGTCGGGGTGGCGCCAACGCACCAGCGCTTCGAAGCTGGTGCAGCGGTTGGAGACAAGGCTCACGAGCGCCTGGAAGTGGACCTCGAACTCCCCGTGGGCGAGCGCCTCGCGCATCGAGAGCTTCAAGGCCTGGCGCGTCTGCAGGTGGACGTCCATGCTCCTGGCGTACCTCTGGAGGCTTCTACCGCCGGCGGCCTTCGCGCGGTGGAGTGCCACGGCGGAGGCACGCTTGATCTCGTCGACGGTACTGCCGTCTTCGGGCGCCACGGCGATGCCGACGCTGGCCCCAATGCTCACCTTGTTTCCCTCCAGGTCGAAGGGCCCGAGCAGGATGCCCATGAGGCGGCGTGCGATCTCGATCGCCGCGTCGGAATGCGGCAGCCCGAAGCAGCCGATCACAAACTCGTCCGCGCCGAGTCGCGCAAGCGTGTGCTGCTCATCACCGGCGAGGCCGAGACGCAGGCGTTGCGCGACCTTCTGCAACAGGACGTCGCCCGCGGGATGGCCGTAAGCATCGTTCACGGACTTGAAACCGTCGAGGTCCAGTGTCAGCACGGCCGCCAAGGTCCCGGTGCCGGCCGCATCGTTCAAGTGCCGCTCCAGCGTCTCGCGGAATGCCAAACGGTTGGGGAGGCCGGTAAGAACGTCGTGGCGGGCCATGTGGGAGACCTGGCTCTGGGCCTGGACGCGCTCCTGCTCGGCCTTGCGGCGTGCGGTGGTGTCGCGGAAGAAGATCGACAGGCCCTCCTCGGTGGGCGAGGCATGGACCTCGAGCCACACCTGCGTCGCCGGTACGAATTCCTCGAACGACACGGCCTTGTTGCCCGCGGTCGCCTGCCGGAAGTAGTCGCCGAAGAGGCTTTCCACCTCGGCGGGGAAGAGGTCCCACAGCCTTGTGTTCATGGCCTCTTCGCCGAGCTGCAGGAACCGGCGGGCGTTCTCGTTCATGTACGTGATGCGCCATGCATCGTCGACAACCAGCACGCAGTCCATCGTGTTCTCGAGAACGGCGGAGAGCCGCGTCGCCGCACGTTCGGCCTGCTGCTGCGCTACGACGGCATCGTTGCGCGCCGCCTTGGCCTCGGTGATGTCGCGCCAGATGCTCACCATCCGGATCGGCACGCCCGATGCGTCCAGCACGGGTGCACCGATGACGTCGAGCCATCGGTGCACGCCCTGTGCGTCGATGGCGTCCACCTCCAGCCTGGACGTGCCTCCGGCGCGCACCACGTCGAACATGGCGCTGAGTTTGCGAAGCCGGCCTTCGGGAAAGATAGTCTCGAGCGCCTCGCGGTTTGCGAGTTCGGATACATCGAGCCCGATCATCCACCGCGCCGCCTTGTTCATCAAAAGCGTATTGCCCTGCAGGTCGAGCATGCTGATGCAATCGGGGCTGCTGTCGAAGATGCTCCGAATGGAGGCTTCGCTCTCGCGCAGTGCGGACTCGGCCAGGCGTCGCTCGGTGACGTCGAGTATCGAGCCGGCATAGCCGAGAAGCCCGCCGTCAGGCGCGAGCCGGGGCGCGCCTGTGTCGATGACCCAGGCCCAGCTGCCGTCGGCCCGGCGCAGCCTGTACTCGAGCTGGACCGGAACCCTCTGCGCGGTTTTCGTCTTGAACAACTCCAGCACCGAGGCGCGGTCTTCGGGATGGATGGCGCGGCTCCAGCCCGAGCCCAGCGACTCGGTTTCGGTCTGGCCCGTTACCTCGAGCCATAGCCGGCTGTGGTAGGTCGCGTCGCCCTTCTGGTCTGTGAGCCACATCATCACGGGCACGCTGTCGGCGATGAGACGGAAGAGCGACTCGCTCTCGCGTAGCGCTTCGATCGCGATTCGATGCTGATGAACGTCCTCGAGCAGCCCGTACCAGCGCACGATGGCATGGTTCTCGTCGCGACGGGGGGCGGCACGGGCCCTGAACCATCGGTACCTTCCGTCTGCAGCGCTCAGCACCCTGTATTCGGCATCGAAGGGAACGCCTCGGGCCACCGAGTCGATCCATTGCGTTCTGACGCGTTCGAGGTCGTCGGCGTGCAAGGCGCATTCCCAGCCCGAGCCCAGCGTCTTCTCGACCGAATTGCCGGTGAGCGTCGGCCAGCCCGGTCCAACCTCGGTGATTGCGCCGGTCGCATCGGCGGTCCAGGTGATCTGCGGGTGCAGTTCGACGAACGAGCGGTAGTGTGCTTCGCTGGCCCGCAGCACCCGCTCGGCCGTGCGCAGTTCGGTCACGTCGGAGATCACGACCACGAGCAGCTTGCCGCCGGAATCCGCGAGATCGACCGCTTGCTTGAGCGTGACCAGGGTTCTGGTCGATCCGTCCTCCGTGGTGATTTCTTCTTCGAAACTGCGGCTTTCTCCGCTCGCGAGAATCTGGAGATCGACCGCCCTGATTCGATCGGCCTCCACGCGCGGAAGGAAATCCCGGTCCGTCTTTCCGCGTGCGCGATCGAGCGACACGTTGAGCAGCTCGCAGGCCCGCCGATTGAGATGCACAAACCGCGAGGCCTCGTCCTTGACGATGACCGCTTGCCCGACCGCATCGAGGATCGCGGCCACCGGAACCCACGGATCCGGCAGATCGCCAGGCTGCTGTACTGCACGGGGCTGACCCATGTCGATGTCTCCTGTCTGGATGCTCACAGGCTTGCCATCGTAGCCCGTAGCGCGCGTCAGCCAATGGTGCGAACTGAACGAGCGTTCGACCTACATCTCACCGCGGGCCTTCAACTTTCGGCTTAGTTGCCGATAACCAGATGTGGCCGGCCCTGGGACCCCAGCGCCCGGAGTCCCACTCCCGACCGGACAGGCCCTCATTTGCGAAAGAAAGAGTTCCATGCACTTGCGAGATATGAAAATCGGCGTCCGCCTCAGCGGAGGCTTTGCCGCCATCTTGTTGCTGATGATGCTGGTTTCCGGCGTTGCCCTGATCCGGCTGAATGCCGTGGCTCATTCGGCCCGCGTGATGGTCGACGAAGCGCTGGTCAAGGAGCGCGTTGCAAACCGGTGGGCCAACCTGCTCGGCCCGAGCATCGTTCACTCCTTCGGCATGGCCAAGGCCACCGACAGCGCGAATGAAGCCTATTTCAAGAAGAACCTGACCGAGGGGGTGGCGTCGATCAACCCGGTCCAGGAGGAGATGGGCAAGCTGCTTGTCACGCCGGAAGAGAAGAAGTCGTTCGACGAGGTGGTCGAGGCGCGCAAGAAGGTGTTGGCCCACCTGGCGACGATCAACAAGCTCAAGGCAGCCGGCGACAGCGAAGCGGCCGGCAAGCTGGCCGACTCCGAATACCAGGCGGCGCTTCAGGTCTATGGCAAGGCCGTGCAGCAAATCGCAGAAAACCAGCGCGTGCAGATCGACGCGAAAGCCCGCGAAATCCAGCAGATTCATCGCAGCAGCCGCTGGGTCGTGATCTGCCTGTCCGCCGTTGCACTGCTGGCGGGTGCCTTGTGCGCGTGGCGGCTCACCGTGGGAATTGTGCGCCCGATGCGCGATGCGCTCGGACTGGCAGAGCGGGTGGCGGCAGGTGACCTGACGACCCGGATCGTCTCCAGCACACGCGACGAGGTCGGCCAGTTGCTGGCGGCACTCAAGTCGATGAACGACAACCTTTCGAAGGTGGTCGGCGAAGTGCGCCAAGGCACCGACACGATTGCCACCGCGTCGGGCCAGATCGCGTCCGGCAACCAGGACTTGTCGTCGCGCACCGAGCAGCAGGCAAGTTCACTCCAGCAAACCGCCGCCTCCATGGAAGAGTTGACCTCTACCGTCAAGCAGAACGCGGACAACGCCCGCCAGGCCAACCAGCTCGCGGCCTCGGCGTCTGAAGTGGCGGTGCGCGGCGGCAGCGTCGTGAACGAGGTGGTCGACACGATGGGATCGATCAACTCATCCTCGCGCAAGATCGTGGACATCATCGCGGTGATCGATGGCATCGCGTTCCAGACCAACATCCTGGCGCTGAACGCCGCAGTGGAGGCGGCACGCGCCGGCGAGCAGGGCAGGGGCTTCGCGGTGGTGGCGGCAGAGGTGCGCAACCTGGCGCAGCGCTCGGCCGCGGCGGCCAAGGAAGTCAAGGGCTTGATCGACGACTCCGTCGGCAAGGTCGAGGCCGGCAGCCAGAAGGTGGCTGAAGCGGGCCAGACGATGGATGAAATCGTCGCGAGCGTGCGCCGGGTGACCGACATCATGGGCGAGATCGCCGCCGCCAGCCAGGAGCAGACGACCGGCATCGAGCAGATCAACCAGGCCATCACACAGATGGACCAGGTCACCCAGCAGAACGCCGCGCTGGTGGAAGAAGCCGCGGCCGCAGCCGCCTCGCTGCAGGACCAGGCGGGCAACCTGTCTCAGTTGGTGGGTGTCTTCAGGTTGGACGAGGGGCGGCGAGAACTGGCGCCCGCCTGAGCCCCAGTTCTTTACAAACAACAATAACTGTATCTATTAACAGAAAGTGTTGCTTCTTGTATCCTTCGCGGCGATTTTGACTAGTGATAGCCGCAATGAACAGTTCTTTTCTCAGCCGCTGGAATGAAGCGCTGCAGGCATGGGTCGCCGTGCCTGAAATTTCCCGTGTCCATGGCAAGGCGAGAAGCGTGGCGCCGGGCCAACCCCTTGCCGCTGCTTCAGCCCCGGCACGCCGACGGTTTCGCTGGAGCGCCGTGATGAGCGTGGTCGCCGCGCTGGGCGCGGCGCCTGCCACGGCGCAAAACCTGTTGATCGGCACCGCGGGCGAGGCGGGGACGGCTGTCGGCATTGGCGGCAGCGGAGGCGCGGGTGGCATCGGCGGCGGCGGCGGCGGGGGCAGCGGAGGAGGCGGCGCCGGCGGCGGAGGGGGCGGGTACGGCGCCGGCGGCGGTGCGGCGGGCTTTGTGTACGGCTCCAACAGCGGCGGGGCCGGTGGCGCGGCCGCGGACGGAGCCGGCGCCAACGCCGGCTCTGATTCGGCCGGCCTGGGCGGCGCCGGAAACAACGGCGGCAGCGCGGGCGCCGATGGTGTGCAGGGCCCGACAGGTCCGTTCGACGCGAAGGTCGGCGGGAGCGCAGCCACTGGCGTGGCCACAGGCGCCCTGGACGGCGGCGTAAGCCGCGCAAGTTTCACGGCCGACGCCACGGTGAACGGTGCTCTCGGCATAGGCGGCGGAGGTGGCGGCGGCGGCGGCGCGAGCGGCACGGCCGCTGGTAGCGCCGGCACCAGCGGCGGCGCGGGTGAACTCACGATCGCAGCCGGGACCACCACCGTGACCGGTGCCGTCCTGGTGGGCGGATCGGGCGGTGGCGCAGGCGGTGGCAGCGGCAATGCCGCGGGCGGTAGCGGGGGTGCGGGCGGCGATGGCCGGCTGAACCTGAACGGCGGCACCCTGGTGGCGGGCAGCATTGTCGTGGGCGGCAGTGCCGGCGGCAACGGCTCTGCCGGCGCCGCGCCGGGCGGGCAGGGCGGGGCAGGCACGCTGACGTTCAGCGCTGGCGGCCTCAGCGTGGCCGGCGGCGTCACGGTGCGCGGCAGCGGGCTCGTCGAGTTCCAGCCGGCCGCGGGCAAGCAGCTTTCGGCCGGCTTCGCCATCTCGGGCGAAGGCCGGGTCCTGCAATCGGGCGGCGGGACGACCGTGATGACCGGCGACAACACCTACACCGGCGGCACGACCATCAGCGCCGGGACGCTGCAGATCGGCGCGGGCGGCACCAGCGGCAGCATCGTGGGCAATGTCGTCAACGACGGCGCGCTAGTGTTCAACCGTTCCGACGCATCGAGCTTCAACGGAGTCATCAGCGGCAGCGGCAGCCTGCGCCAGGCCGGCAGCGGTACGCTCGAACTCACGGGCGTCAACACCTATGCGGGAGGCACCGCAATCAGCGGCGGCACTCTGCGCGTGGCCGGCGACGGCGCACTGGGCATTGCGACGGGCACGCTGAGCCTGAGTGGCGGCGGCATGCTCCAAAGCACGGGCGCCTTCACGAGCGTGCGCGACGTGACGCTCGAGGGCGCCGGGAGCATCGCGAGCGCGGGTGACCTGACCATGAGCGGCATCTTCACCGGCAGCGGGTCGCTCGACGTGCAGGCGGGTGCGAGCGCCATCACGCTCACCAACGCGGCCAATGATTTCGGCGGCATCGTGAGCCTGGGCGGCGGCACCACGCAAATCAACGACAGCAACGCGCTCACGCTGGGCACGCTGGCCACCGGTGACCTCACCGTCACCAGCCACGGAAACCTCAACCTCGGACAGGGTTCCGCATCGTCCCTCGATGCCCGCAGCAACGGCGGCCAGGTCGCGCAGTCGGGTGCGCTTTCCGTACTTGGCGCTTTTTCCGTGGACGCCGGGGCGGGCGATGTCGTACTCGACCGGGCGGACAACGACTTCAGGGGTGCCGTGTCGCTGCGCGGGTCGAGCATCTCCGTGGCCTCGAGCGGCGATCTCTCCGTGTCCACACTGGCCAATGGCACGCACGGGGCGGTCAGCCTCGTGGCCGGCGGCGTGCTGAGTCTTCCCGGAACAGCCATCGACACAGGTTCGGCCGGGCTTGCACTCGCGTCGAACGGCGGAGCGCTCGATGTTGCGAGCAGCCTTCGCGGCGGCAACGTTTCGCTGGCCGGGCGCGACGGCATCTCCCTGGCGGCCGATGTGAGCGCGGCGAATGTCCTGAACGTCTCGAGCAAGGCCAGCGTGTTGCAGACAGCGGGCGTTGTGACGGCGGGCACGCTGACCGGCAGCGTGGACGGTGACGCGACGCTGAGCGGTTCCAACCTGATCGGCGCCGTTGGCAACTTCAGCGCGGGCGGGGCGCTCAGCCTGCGCAACCAGCAGGGCCTGGCGGTCACGGGCAATGTCGCGGCCGGAAGCGTTGCGCTCGACGTGGCGCAAGGCGTGGTGGTCACCGGCTCCCTCGAAGCGACGGGCAAGGGCGCGTCGATTTCCCTCGCGGGCGGCACGCGCTTGCAGGTCGGCGATGGCGCCGCAAACGGCGTGCTGACGGGCAATGTCCACAACGAGGGCACGCTCGCGTTCAACCGTTCCGACGTCGTGAGCTTTGCGGGCGCGATCGACGGCAAGGGCGCGCTGGTGCAGCAGGGCACTGGCACGCTGGTGCTCACCGGTGCCAACAGCTACAGCGGGGGCACGGTGGTGAAGGCGGGCGTGCTGCAGGGCACGACCGACAGCCTCCAGGGCGACATCGCCAACGACGCGACGGTCACCTTCGACCAGGGCGCGGCCGGCAGCAAGGGCACCTACGCCGGCACCATGACGGGCACCGGCAGCCTGCGCAAGATCGGGGATGGCGAACTCGAACTTGCGGCGGTCAACACCTACAGCGGCGGCACGTGGATCGACGGCGGCACGCTCTCCGCAAGCGTGACCGGCGCGCTGGGCAGCGGGCCGGTGTCGGTGGCAAGTGGCGCGGCGCTGCTCTTTCGCGGCGCGGCCGACATGGGCAGCGTGACGCTTGCCACGCAGGCCGGCGGCATGATCGATTTCACCGACAGCGTGACGGCGCCGAACGCCGCAATCGTCAACAACGCGGGTGGCACCGTTCGGCTGAGCCAGCTCACGGCGAACGGAACGTCCATCGGCGCCATCTCGGGTCCGGGGGAGGTGCTGCTGGGTTCGAAAACGCTGACCACCGGAACACTCGACACCGACGCCGAGATCTCGGGCGTGGTCTCCGGCGTTGGCGGTTCGCTGGTGAAAAGAGGCGTCGGCACTCTCACCCTGTCGGGCGCCAACACCTACACGGGCGGCACGGCGCTGCACCAGGGCCGCCTGAACGTCGGCCACAACCAGGCGCTGGGCACCGGCGTGCTCGCGATGGACGACGACACCACGCTCGGCTTTGCGGCCGACGGCCTCTCCATTGCCAACCCCATCCTGCTGACCGGCAACAACGACCCGGTCATCGACACCGGCGCTTTCTCCGGCACCCTGGCGGGTGCCATCACGGGCGGCGGCTTCATTACCAAGGAGGGCACCGGCACGCTCACGCTGTCCGGCGCCAACACCTACACGGGCGCGACACAGGTGGCCCGGGGCACATTGAGAGCAGGTGCACCGAACACGCTGAGCGCGGTGTCGGCGCACAGCGTTGCGGCCGGCGCAACGCTGGATCTCGCCGGCTTCGACCAGGCCGTCGCGTCGCTCGCCAACAGCGGCACGATATCGCTGGCCGGCGGAACCCCCGGCGCCGTGCTGACGGTCACCGGCGGCTACGTTGGCCACAACGGTGTGCTGCGGCTTGGCACCGTGCTGAGCGCAGATGGCCCCTCCGACCGGCTGGTGCTTGACGGCGGTGCGGCCAGCGGCCGTACGCAGGTGCAGATCGCCAGTGTGGGCGGGCTCGGCGCGCTCACAAGCGGCAATGGCATCGAGGTGATCAGCGCCCGCAACGGCGCCACCACGACGGCCCAGACCACCAAGGATGCCTTCTCGCTGGCCGGCGGCCACGTCGATGCGGGCGCCTATGAATACCGCCTGTATGCGGCCGATGCCAACGGCGCCGGCGAAAACTGGTTTCTGCGTTCGAGCATTGCTTCTCCCGCGGGGCCCGGTGCGCCGGGCGTGCCTGCGACCGTGACCACCTATCGCGCGGAGGCATCGCTCTACGCCGCTCTGGCGGGCCAGCTGCGCCAGGGCAATCTTGCAATGCTCGGCGACCTGCGCAAGCGTGTGGGCGACGACGAAGGCGCGAAGGCCGACGCGACGACACCGGACCATTCTCCCCGCCGCCGTGCCTGGGCCCGCGTGCTTTCCACCGACCTCGACATCCGGCAGGGCGGGGTGGTGTCGCCGACCAGCAAGGGCCGCCTCACAGGCTTTCAGGCCGGCACGGACCTGCTCTCGATGCGCCACTGGCGTGCCGGGATCTACGTCGGCCAGCTGGACGGCGACGCGCGCGTGAACGGCTTTGCGAGCGGCATACCGGGCCTTGCAGTGGGCCGCAACGACCTGCGCAGCCAGTACGTTGGCGCCTATGGCACCTACACAGGCGAGAGCGGCTTCTACGCCGATGCGGTGGTGCAGTCGGGCCGGCACCGCTACACAGCCGAGCCGCTGCCGGGCGGCGGGGCGGGCGGCAAAGGCAACAGCCTGTTGGGGTCGATCGAGGTGGGGCGGTCCTTCCCGGTGGGGGCCGGCGGCTGGCGCATCGAGCCGCAACTGCAGCTCGTTCATCAGCACATGGATCTGAGCAACGCGGCCATCACCGGCGCGGTGGTGCAGCCGCAGGCCGACAGCGGATGGCTGGCCCGAGCGGGCGTGCGGGTGAAGGGCGAGATCGGCACCGGCCTCGGCACCTTGCAGCCTTACGGCCGGTTCAACGTCTACAAGGCTTCCAGCGGCGTGGATGTTGCGCGTTTCGTCAATGGTGCGAGCCGGACCGATATCGCGGCACCGACCGGCGGCACCAGCTCCGAACTCGCAGGCGGCTTCACACTGGCGCTGGGCTCATCGACCACGCTCTACGGCGAGTTGGGCAAGCTCTGGGCCTCGGGCGGAAGTGCCAAGGTGAAGAGCTCGGTCAATGGATCGGTCGGCGTACGGGTGAAGTGGTAGCGAAGGCCCTGCGCGAGAAACGCCAGTCAGATACCCCGGGTCCGGATCTTCATGCTCGAGCGACGCAGCGCAAACACGCCCTCGAAGGTCCGGCACCACACGAGCTCCTCCGAGCTTGCGATGAGGCGCGCAGGCATCGGATACCCGCCGCCCGGTGCCAGCAGCTCCGTCGAGAAGACGAACTCCCGCTCGGGTTGGGCCTTCGCAGGCGCATCCTTGGTGCCGGCTTCCTCCCGGGCGATGAAGGCCGCAAGTTCGCCGAAGCCCTGCGCAGCCTCCGCAGCGAGCTTGCGCTGAAGGTCCTCCGAGGGCCGGGCCAAGTCGTCGAGGCTGTACGCCGAGGGCAGTTGGTACATGTACAGGCCCGACCACCGGTCAGCCCCGCTGCCGTGTTCGAGCTGGACTGCGGCAGCCGCCCGCAGCCTGCCACCAGGCGATTTGCTGAGGTATAGATAGGGTGTTGCGGCCGTCGCAGCTGTTGGGGCGGTGCCGCTGGCGTCGGTGAGCTCAAGCCCCTGCCGGATCGCCGCATCGAGGAACAACTGCCGCGGTTCGAGCCTGAGCTTGCCCTTCATGCGCGCCGCATCGAGGCCGGTCTGGCTGTCGACCATGCCCACGTTGGCGAGCGCACCCAGCGCACCGAACACCAGGCCGGCCGTCAGGCTGCCGCCCTGGGTCTGCGTGTAGACGATGGTCTTCGCTTCGTCGAGGTGGCGGGTGGCGTGCCGCGGCTCCTCCACGATCGCCGCATGCGCGAGCACGAATGTCGACGGTGCGCCCGTTGCGACGGGGCGATTCCTGTAGCTCGGCGGCGCCACGCAAGCTGTCAGGCCAGCCAGCGCCAGCAGCGCGAACACTCCCAGAGCGCGACGATGCACGCGGGCCTCGAAACCGATCATGGGTTTTTCTCCTCGCTCCGTGGTCTGACAGGCCGCTCTTCGGCGGCGGGCGGATCATAGCCGCCAGATCGTGCGGGACGCGCGCCGATCCTCGCGAACCGGCTCCCCAGGTGTCATAGGCACCGTTGCCGAGGCTTTGTCCTGCGCTTGCACGCCTCGCCGGCTGGCACGTGCACCCGGTCGCACGGAGATCATTGCTAGCAACCAGCGTGCGAGAAAGGAATGCCAATGACGAAGAGCGTAGAAACTCAGACAGGACAGAGGGACGAGCGCGTTGACGTCGGCGACTTCGTGAATCTGGAAGACAGGGGCACCACGCTGTTCGTGCGGGTCAAGCGTATTGATGGCGAAACATCGGTACCGGTGGCCATTGCGCGCGCCACGCTTGAAGCCTGCTTCGGAGCGGGACCGGGCGAGAAGGATCTCGCTCATGCATACATGGTCCATCGAGCGGTGATCAACGCCAAGGTGTTGGAGCTCGCGCCAGCCGGCGACGTGTACACGGACGCCAACCCGATGCTTTTGGGAGCGGGCGACTTCGAGTAGCGTGGTTTATCCGTCTTGCCTAGAGCGAGCGGGGAGCGCAGTGAAGGCTGATCGTGAAGACGAGCCGTTGAGCCGTAGATCTTGCTCAGTTTGAGCGTCCGTCTCATTGAAGGTCTTCGCTCGAACGGTGCGCGATATCACCGAGAAAAATCGAGCCAGAGCCGTCGTCCGGTGGCCCGACCTAAACTGCCACAATGCCGTCAGAGCAGCTTCGGGATAGCTGTGCAACAAGTTCAAGGACGGAAGCTCTTTCCGTCGAATCTCACCTGATGTTCTTCTCTAAGAAGCCTAAAAAGCGATCTCCCCGGCTTCTGCAGATCGCAGAGTATCTCGACCTTGTCAGCGAGGGTCTGGTGGGCGCTGAAATTTCGGACGGGGCGAAAGCCGCTGCGCTAGGTCTGGCTCGTGATGTTTGGGGTTCGCTGGGCCTAGGGGACTGGGCCGAAATCGACCCTGCCGCGGTCACCGCATGGCGCAGCAAGGTGAATGGCCATGTTCTTGTTCATGTACCTGCCGTTGCGGCCGACTGCTTTCTGATCGTTTTGCTTGGCAGCGAGCCGGTCGCACCGGATTCGTACATCCTGTTTGACGTAGGGGCTGAGTATGTGAGCGCGACGTTCTCATGCCCAGCCCTTGAACTCGCTGGTGTTGCCAATGAAGACGACATTCGCCGAGCCATCCCCGAACTGCCTGGCAAACCCGATCCGTTCGCCGTCTTGGAGCTGCGCGGTGGCACCTACATGCAGGTTTACGCCGATGAACAAGGCTTTCATCTGGAGCATCAATTGGTGACTACCGCGGCGCACTACCGTTGCGTCGACATCGTCGGAGCCGACGAAGCGGTTGAGGCATTTCTTTCCTACGCTTTCGGAAACTACGAGTGGGCGTACAAGAGGCGCTGGGAAAGAATCGCTCTATGAAAGCAAGGCTTGCGCTCGGCCAGAACCGGCCCTTCGTTGAGGCCAACCGATAGGAGACCAATGCAGCAACAGGCTGGACATTCGGGACCTATGCCTTCATCGTCAGCTATGGCGTGGTTCTCTTCCTCCTGTGCGCGTTGTTGTTCCCCGATAGCTAGCGAGACTATGAAAGCTATGAAGAGTATTTCTACGCGCGCCGTGCGTGGTTCTTTGGCCTGCTGGCCGCGACCTTCCTGCTGGATGTCGTCGATACCCTGATCAACGGCGAGGCTCACTTCCAAAAGTTCGCGTCGGGGGCATCAGCCCCGTGTGCATGGCCCAAGCTGCGATCCCCGAACCTCACCGCTTCCTTGATGCGCACGTGTGTGTTGATGATGATCCGCCGAGCCGATTTGAAGCCCAGTCGCAACCCACCTTGGGTTAGCCTTGGCCCGTGGACTCCGTTTCTCAAATTGTCTTGGGCGCATCGGTCGGCCTGGCCACCATGGGCCGTCGCACGGCCGCGTGGAAGGCCGCTCTCTGGGGCGGGTTGGCCGGCACATTGCCCGACCTGGATGTGTTGATCGATCAAGGCGATGCCTTGCGAAACATGGTGCTTCACCGTGCGGAGTCGCATTCCCTGTTCTGGCTGACGCTCGCATCGCCCGTGCTTGCCGGATTGCCCGCATTGCTGCACGGCGAGCAAGCCGGATTCCGGCGTTGGTGGCTCGCGATGTGGCTGGCTCTGGTGACGCACCCGCTGCTGGACGCGATGACGGTTTATGGCACGCAGTTGCTGCTGCCGTTCACCAACTACCCCTTCGGCGTGGGCAGCATTTTCATCATTGACCCGCTCTACACACTACCGTTGCTGGCAGGCGTAGTCCTCGGTGTGACGCGCCGCCAATGGCGGGGCCTGCCATCGGTGCATGCGGGCCTTGTGCTGTCGACTGCCTACCTGGCGTGGAGTGCGGCTGCGCAATGGCACGTGCGTACCATGGCGCAGGAGTCGCTCGCCGGGGAGGCCCAGCCAGCCGCAATACTGGTCACTCCAACACCCTTCAATACATTGCTTTGGCGCATCGTGGCCATGCGACCGGACGGGAGCTACGACGAGGGCTTCCGCTCGCTACTGGACGGCTCCCGGCCGATCCAATGGGCGCGTTTCGCCGCGCCGCCGGTGTCCGCGGCCGTGAGCACGCTGCCGCCTGTACAACGGCTCGCGGCGTTCTCGCACGGCTTCTACAAGGTGCATGCACGCGGCGGACGGGCATGGGTCACGGACTTGCGCATGGGTCAGGAGCCGAACTACAGCTTTTCGTTCGTCGTGGCAGAGGAGCAAGGCGGGGTGTGGCGTCCCGTAGTTCCGCGCAACGAGGGGTCGCGAGGAGACGTGCGGCGGGGACTGGCGTGGGTCTGGGAGCGAATGTGGGGTTCGAACGTCCCAGCCCCAAGGTGAGGCGCTGAAGACGCCCGAATGCTCTTCATTGGCGCAGTTTCTGCAGCTCAAGCAGGGCTGGCCTGGATCGACACACTGAAGGACTTCTCGGAAGACCTGCACGGATCGACATCACCAACATCAATCGCGATCCTCGTAGTAGCGGCGGTACTGCTCGCGTTCCCATTGCTGGCGACGCCACTCACGGCGCTCCGCGCGGCGCTCTTCCCAGCGTTGCGCGCGGCGCTCCTCCCAACGAGAGCCAGGTTCGTAGTAGACAGGTGCGGGTACGGAGTAAACCGGCTGCGCAGGCTGGTAGTAGGTCGGGGCCGGCCTCGAGTAGACAGGCGCCGGCTCGTAATAGACCGGCGCGGGTTCGCTCACGACCACGCCGGGTAAGTTGATCCCAATGGACCAGTTGGTGCCCGCATTGGCCGATGCGGCGGTGAACAAGGCTGCGGCGGCAACGAGACTTGCGGCACCCAACTTGAGAGCGGCTCGGGAAAAAGTCATTTCAACTCCTGAGGGCGAGAAATAGCCCTGATGCTCAACCAACGCCTTGCCGTGCGGTGCCGCGTACATCGCGATGGTGAAGAACGTTCACAAATGTCACACAGCCAATGAAGCCAAGAGCCTTACCCGGCGACGTACCGCTCCAAAAATGCAATCTGATCACGCACCACCTCTTCGAAAAGATCGTGGTAGACATCGAAGTGACCGCCGTGATAGCGCCTCACTTCGCCGCTCGGCGCGCGCCCGCCGACCCAAGCCTGGAACGCGGGGTTGGCATAGACATCCTCTTCGGCGATGGCGACGAGCACGGGAGCCTTGATTCGTTCGGCAGTCCCGTCGCGATAGCGGGGCGGCGCCAGATAGAAGCGTGGCGTAAATTCGTTGCGCCAGGTCGGGCTTCCTTGGACCAGGGCATGAAATCTCTCCTGCAGCGCGGGTTCGGTGAATATCGCGAGCTCGCCAGGTTGGCCGAACACCTTCACATAGCAGGGAGACAGTCCGAGCAATCCCCGCAGCCCGTCCCATATGGCTGCGGCAAGCAGCCTCGCGACTGTCGAAGACGGAACTTCGATCGTTGCCCGCGCCTCCTTGCGTACGAAGTCGAGTCCGGGAACCTGCGCGATGACTGCGGCGATCCCGGGATCGCGAGAAGCAACGTCGATAACGTGACCTCCGCCCAATGATGTGCCCCAGAGCGCGATCCGCCCCGTGTCGATGTTTGCCTGGGCGCGGACAAAGCGAAGAGCGGCCATGATGTCCTGCCGCTGCCGACGGACGCTGATGAGCTGCCGCGGGCGCCCCTGGCTTTCACCAAAATGGCGATAGTCGAACGTGAAAGCCGCAATTCCCACGGAGGCGAACCTTTCGGCAAATTGCGGCAGCATCCAGTCCATGGTCCCGGAAAAGCCGTTGCACAGAACGACGCACGGCAAGGACGACCTCGGCTTCTCGGGCCAGTAGAAGCATCCCGCGCATTCGATGCCCTGCGACTCGAAAGTGACCCGCACACGCTCGATCATTTGCGCCTCGTTCTCCAGTCAAGCAGTTAAAGGTGAGGGCGTGGCGGTCCGCCGCCCCTCGACGTATGGCACGCCCGCTTCGAGCCAAGCTACGGCCAACTCAGGCCGAAATGGAGTAGGGCGATCCAAGCCTGACATCACGACCTCCGAGCCGAGGCAAGTTCCAGCACGTATTCTGAGAGCGGCGATGCCGGATCATTATTCGTTGCATACCTATGGGTCTCCGGCTGACTGCGGCCGCCACCTTGAGTGAGGAGGGACCTGAAGTCGCACGACGAATAGACGGCTCGGCCCATCGGCGCGAACTTCAGCACATGTCATTTAACATAATGCACATTGTGTTATTTATGGGGAGGTCGACAGACCCTGCAGCCAAGCCCTGAATCCCAACCCCCTCAGGACCCCATCGGACTCACGGAAGCCATCGTCGGATCGAAATCAGCCTCCACGCGTCCCACATCCGGCACCCTCGGATATCGCAGCACGCGGTAGCCAGCCTCGACCAGCAGCGCATCCCGGTCCAGGTCGCGTTGCGACTTGCCCTTGCTGTTCTTGTCGCCGAGCGCCACCACGGCCACGACCTTGAATGAACGGTCGCACACGACAAAGTCGGCGATCTTGCGGCTGAAGGAGCTTCGTGCGGCGCGCGTGCGGGCCGTGAGCAGCGCACCGAAACTGACCTGCGGCAGCACCACCAAGTCCGGCAGCGTTTGCACGAGGCGGTTGTACATGGCCTGTTCGCGCGCAGTAAGCGGCGGCCGTGCCTTGGGCTTGTCGACAAAGCCGCTGCTGCTTTGCGCAGACCTTTTTCTTGCGAGCGCCACGAACACCAAGAACCCGATGGCCAACAAAAAGACCATGAATAGAAACGTATTCATCTCTGCTTCTCCTTCTCCGCAGAGTCTCGCATGACTGCGCAGGCGCCCTTTTGGGTGTTTTGCCGGACCTGTGCCGGCGCGTCGGATTCAGCCCTCGTATCGAGGGAAAGTGGCGCAGCGCCTGGTGCGCAAGCCGCGGCCAAACAGGCCGCGGAGCTCACCATTTACCGTCTTTGGGAATCGCTTGAGGGGTCGGCTTTGCGCCGGCAGCAGCCGTGATGAGTTGCGCGGCTTCGGGCCGATTGGCCTTGGTCGCGAAGTCGACCGCGGTCATGCCGAGCTGGTTCTTCATGGTGGTGTCCGCGCCCTCGGCCAGCAGCAGCTTCACGGCTTCGGTAGATCCATACATCGCGGCCATCATGAGCGGCGTGGTGCCGTTGGGCGACTGCGCATCGATGAAGGCGTAGTTGTCGAGCAGCACTTTCATGATGCTCAACTGGCCGCTGCTGGCGGCATAGTGCAGCGGCGTCCAGCCGGTCTTGTTGACGGCGGCGTCACGCTTGAGCAGTTGGGCGACGATGTCTTGCTGGCCCTTGATGGCGGCCAGCATCAGCGGGGTTTCGTCCTTGGCGTTGGCAATGTCGACGTCGGTTTGCGGCGACTCGAGCAGCACCTGGGCGACCTTGGGCGACGGTTCGCGCAGGGCGATGATCAGGCCGGTCTGGCCGTGTTCGTCGCGCGTGTTGGGGTCGAAACCGCGCTGCAGCAAGGTTCGCACGCCGCTGGCGTTGTCTCCGCGCACGGCCCGAAAGAAATCTTCGAACGAACCGGCGTGTGCGGTAAAAGTTGCTGCAGCGACAGTCAGATAGAAGAACTTTTTGATGTAATTTCTCATTTAGTTTTTACTCCCTTGAACAGCGTTTCGAAGTTGTCGCTCGTAGCCGTTGCGACTGCTTCGATGGGCAGCTTGCGCAGCTCGGCAATCTGCTTTGCGACGTACGGCACATACGACGGATTGTTGGTCTTGCCGCGGTAAGGCACCGGGGCCAGATAAGGGCTGTCGGTCTCGATCAGCATCCGGTCCAGCGGCACAAAGGCGGCCACGTCGCGCAGGTCCTGTGCCTTCTTGAAGGTCAGGATGCCTGAAAACGAAATGTAGAAACCGAGGTCGAGCGCCGCGCGCGCGACCTCCGCCGTTTCGGTAAAGCAATGGAACACGCCGCCCGCGGCCTTGCCGGAGCCGTCTTCGCCCTCCTCCTTCAGGATGGCCAGCGTGTCGGCCGAGGCTTCGCGCGTGTGAATGACCAGCGGCATGCGGGTTTGCTGCGCGGCGCGAATGTGCACACGGAACCGGTCGCGCTGCCATTCCATGTCGGAAATACTGCGCCCGCCCTTCCGTTCTTCCATCTGGTAGTAGTCGAGGCCGGTCTCGCCGATGGCTACTACCTTGGGCAAGGCTGCACGGCGAATCAGGTCATCGACGGTGGGTTCGGCGATGTCCTCGTTGTCGGGGTGCACGCCCACGCTGGCCCAGAAGTTGTCGTAGCGGGCCGCCAGGGCCTGAACGTCATCGAACTCTTCGAGCTTGGTGCAGATGCACAGGGCCCGGTCGACCTGCGCTTCGGCCATGGCTGCGCGGATTTGCGGCATCTGGTCCGCGAACTCGGGGAATGTGAGGTGGCAGTGGGAATCGGTGAACATGGCGCAGATTGTCTGGCTGATGCCAGGGACACCGAGGAACCGGCTTTGCCGGGCCTCTGGTGTCGCCCCCGGTAGCGGGGTGGCGGAGCGACACGAAGTGCGCGCAGCCTGGGGGCGAGCCCTAGCCTTCGAGCCTAGATAGTTTGGGTGGGACGGTCGGAGGCCATCGAGCCACCGAGCGCCGCCTCGATGCGCGCCTTGAGCTGGCGCGACTTTTCGTCCGACGGAAAGCGGATGCCGACGCCCGGCGCCCGGTTGCCGGCGGCGCGCTGCGGCGTGATCCATGCGACCTTGCCGGCGACGGGATAGCGCTGCGGGTCTTCGGGCAGCGTCAGCAGCACATAGACGTCGTCGCCCAGCCGGTATTCCCGCGAAGTCGGAATGAAGATGCCGCCTTCGGCAAACAGCGGAATATAGGCGGCGTAGAGCGCACCCTTCTCCTTGATGGCGAGCTGGATCACGCTAGGCCGTTGAGGCGTTGCGGCGGCGGCTGGGGCGGCGGGTTGGTTCATGGTCGGCGAGGAACAGAGTTTAGGGTGGTTCGCGCCTCGCTCACAAGCGCTTCCAGCATCAGCCCGGCATTGAAGGGGTGTTCGGCGGTTCTTGCGGCGTTGGCGAGCGACTTGGACCAACGCGCCAGCGCCGGGTGCGAAGGCACTGCCGCCGGCAGATCTGCCGCCTCGAAGAACCGCGGTTCGGCACCGCTGCCGACGGCCATCAAGTCATGGCAGAGCTTCTGCAGTGCGCCGATGGCTTGAGAGGGTGCCTGGTCCGCCAGCGCGGCGACGTCTCCACGCAACACTGCCTTTGGCAACAGAGACCAAGCCTTGGGCGACTGGCCGGAGCGCGCGAGCCGCAGCGCATCGCTGGGCCGGCCGCCGGCCGCACGCAGCAAGGCGGTGGCGTCGGCCGCAGGTACGTCGTGCGCACCCAGCCAGGCTTCGGCCTCGGCCGTTGCGGGCCATGGCAGCGTAAAGCCGAGGCAGCGGCTGCGAATGGTCGGCAGCAATTGCCATGCGGCCTCGCTCGCCAGCACAAAGCGAACGTCGCCGACCGGCTCTTCGAGCGTCTTGAGCAGCGCGTTGGCGGTGATGGTGTTCATGCGCTCGGCGGGGTACACCAGCACCACCTTGCCGCGGCCGCGGGCGCTGGTGCGCTGGGCAAAGCCGACCGCGTCGCGCATGGCTTCGACGCGGATCTCGCGGCTGGGCTTGCGCTTCTTGTCGTCGATGTCGGCCTGGGCTTTTTCGTCGAGCGACCAGCCGAGTTCCTGCATGGCGACTTCAGGCATCAGCACGCAAAGGTCGGCATGGGTGCGAACTTCGATGGCGTGGCAGCTGGGGCAGTGGCCGCAGGCGGTGCCGCCCTCTTCCACCTTGGGCTGTTCGCAAAGCCAGGCAGCGGCAAGCGCCAGCGCGAGCTCGTATTGACCCAGGCCCGACGGCCCCTGCAGCAGCCAGGCATGGCCGCGCTGGCGCAACAGCTCTGCGAGCGGTCGGTGGAGCCAAGGCGAAAGCTGTGGCGTGCTCATCGAGCGACTCCGGTCGCGGGTGCCAGCGCGCCGCGCGCGACAAGTGCCGCTTCGACCTGCTGCCAGACCTGGTCGCGTGTCTGGCTGGCGTCGATGCGAACGAAGCGCTGCGCATCGGCGGCCGCGCGGGCCGCATAGCCCGCCGCCACACGCCGGAAGAACTCGACCGGCTGGGCTTCGAACTTGTCGGGCAAGCGCGCTCCGGCCAAGCGCTGGGCGGCGATTTCGGGCGCCAGGTCGAACCACAGCGTGATGTGAGGCTGCAGCAGCGCTGCCGCTCCCCTGCCCCCTTGCACCCATTGCTCCAGCGTCGACAGCACCTGCGCATCGAAGCCGCGGCCCGAGCCCTGGTAGGCAAAGGTGGCGTCGGTGAAGCGGTCGCACAGCACCACGTCGCCGCGGGCCAGCGCTGGCTCTATGACTCGCGTGACGTGATCCCGCCGCGCCGCGAACACCAGTAGCGATTCGGTCAGCGGGTCCATCGGCTGTTCGAGGATGAGCCCCCGCAAGGTTTCCGCGAGCGGCGTGCCGCCGGGTTCGCGCGTGCGCACCACCGTGCGGCCTTGCGCTTTCAGGAGTGCCTCCATCGCGTCCAGATGGCTGGACTTGCCCGCGCCGTCGATGCCCTCGAGCGTCAGAAACAAGCCTTCACTCATTGCGCGACCTTCGATTTGGGTTCGCCATTGCTGCCACTACCACCGCGCTGGTAGCGGTTGACCGCGCGGTTGTGCTCGTCGAGGGAGGTGCTGAACTGGCTGGTGCCGTCGCCGCGCGAAACAAAGTACAGCGACTTGCTTTGCGCCGGCTGCACCGCCGCCAGCAGCGCGGCCTTGCCCGGCATGGCAATGGGCGTGGGCGGCAGGCCGCCGCGGGTGTAGGTGTTCCAGGGCGTATCGGCCTGCAGGTCTTTCTTGCGCAGATTGCCGTCGAAAGTGGTGCCCATGCCATAGATCACGGTCGGGTCGGTCTGCAGCGGCATGCCGGTGCGCAGCCGGTTGACGAAGACGGCGGCAATTTCGGAGCGATCCTTGGCTTTGCCTGTCTCCTTTTCGACAATGCTGGCCAAGATAAGCGCCTCATCGGCCGTTTTGATCGGCAAATCGGCCGCCCTGGCCGCCCAGGCGGCTTCGAGCTTCTTGTCCATGGCCCGCATGGCGCGCTGCAGCAGCGCAATGTCGGTCGAGCCCTTCGAATAGGTGTACGTGTCGGGGAAAAAGCGTCCCTCCGGGTGCACGCCGGGCCTGCCGAGCTTGGCCATCAGCGCGTCGTCGGGCAGCCCGACGGTTTCGGGCTTGAGCTGCTCGGCCTTGGCAAGGGCGGCGCGCACCTGCCGGAAGTTCCAGCCTTCGACCAGCACCAGGCTGCGCGTGGCTTCTTCGCCGCGCACCAGCACGTTGAGCAGCATCTTGGGCGTGATGCCGCGCTCCAGCTCATAGCTGCCGGCGCGAATCTGGCGGTCCTGGCCAGAAACGCGGAACCAAAGATAGAGCAGTTGCGGCTGCACGTCGGCACCGGCATCGGCCACCGCCTGCGCAACGCCGCGCGGCGTGGTGCCCGGCTCCACGGAAAGGTCGAGGCTGGGTGCGGGCAGCTTGAGCGGCTGGTGCACCCACCACAGTCCGGCGGCGCCGAGACCGAGCGCACCCAGGGCGGCAAGCAGAAAGAGCGTAAGAAAGAAGCGGCGCACGGGTCCGATGGAATAGCGGAGAAAAGAAAACCGAATCGGGGATCCGGTGCGAAAAGTCGGTGGCCCTTCGGGAACAACGGCAAGTTTCCCTGCGGACCGGACGGAACGGCTTCGACCATGATAATTCAGCGATGACTACTGTCGTTCTCAATGGTGTTACCGCCCTCTCGCACCTTGGCGTGATTCGCGCCGAAGGACCGGATGCCGCCAGCTTTTTGCACGGCCAGCTCACGCAGGATTTTTCGCTGCTCGGCGCCACGGAGGCCCGGCTTGCCGCCCTTTGCACCGCCAAGGGCCGCGTGATTGCCAGCTTCATAGGTATTCGGCCGCAGCCCGACCTGGTGCTGCTGGTCTGCAGCAAGGACATTCTGGCCGCCACGCTCAAGCGCCTGTCGATGTATGTGCTGCGCGCCAAGGCCAAGCTCACCGATGCCACGGACCAGTTCGCGTTGTATGGCCTTGCAGGCACCGCGTTGACGGGCAACGGCCTGGACGCCACCGCCCTGCCCGGCCAGCGCACCGCCATCGGCACGGACATCAGCTCGGTTTCGCTCTACCCGGCCGACGGTGTGCCGCGTGCGCTGTGGATTGCTCTCGCCGACAGCCCGGTGCCCGCGGGCCCGGCGCTCGACGCCGACCTCTGGCAATGGAGCGAGGTACGCAGCGGCATCGTGACGGTGACCACCCCGGTAATCGAGGCCTTCGTGCCGCAGATGATCAATTACGAATCGGTCGGCGGCGTCAATTTCAAGAAGGGTTGCTACCCGGGCCAGGAAATCGTCGCACGCAGCCAGTTTCGCGGTACGCTGAAGCGCCGCACCTACCTGGTACAGGCCGATGCGCCGGTGAGCGCGGGCCAGGAAGTGTTTGCCGCCAGCGACGCCGATCAACCCGTGGGCACGGTGGCGCAGGCTGCGCCGGCCCCGGGCGGCGGTTGGGCCGCGCTGATCTCCATTCAAATCTCGGCGCTTGAAACCGGCGGCCTGCATGCGGGCAGCGCCGACGGCCCGGCGCTCACGGTCGAGCCGCTGCCGTATCCGCTGCTCGAAGACATCTAGGCCTTGCCGCAAACCCCAGCGTCCTGGAAAAAAAGGACGCCCGGCGCTGCCCCGAAAGAGGCAGCGCTATTTTTTTGCGCGCGTTTAACCCTGCCTCCGGTGCTGCCCCGTAGAAGCCCTACCGATCCACTCCCGGCAAGGAAGACCACCATGAAGCGCAGACTCATCTTCTCGACAGCCCTCGCAATGGCCGCTCTCTCGGCGTGCGCCGAAAGCCCGATACGGCCGCCCTCGCCGTCTTTGACGTACGACCGCCTCGGCTCGCTCATGCAGGTGAGCGTGGTCGACCGCGCCACGGGCCGCGAGCTGCCCATCTACCGCTACCGGGGTGAATACTGGGTGGCTGGCCGGCCCGGCTCGCGCTACGCGATTCGTGCACGCAATGCGATAGGCGAACGCGTCATGGCCGTCATGTCGGTGGATGGCGTGAACATCGTCACCGGCGAAACCGCGGGCGTGCTGCAGAACGGCTACGTTTTTTCAGGTGGCGAGCGCAGCGACATCACGGGCTGGCGCAAGAGCGATTCGCAGATTGCGGCCTTCGAATTCACGTCGGTGGGCAACTCGTACGCGAGCCGCACGGGCCGGCCGGCCGACGTGGGGGTGATCGGCGTCGCGCTGTTCCGCGAGCGGGTGCCTGCGCCGCTTGCACCGCCCGCGCCGCCCATCGTGTTGCCGCAACGAGACGGCTACGGCAGCAACCGCGAGATGGAGCGCCGCAGCGAGGCGCCGTCCGCCGTTGCGGAGGCCGCCCCGGCCGCACCTGCGGCGCAGTCCCGCTCCGCCGACAGCGCCCTGGGCGCCGAATCCGCTGCATCGGCCAAGGGTGGGCTCGCCCGGCCATCGCCAAGCCTGGGAACCGGCCATGGCCGGCGAGAGACATCGCATGTCGGCCACACCACCTTCGAGCGCGCGCAGTCCACGC
The DNA here is from genome assembly GCF_037204045.1 of Variovorax sp. CCNWLW225. Taxonomy (NCBI): domain Bacteria; kingdom Pseudomonadati; phylum Pseudomonadota; class Betaproteobacteria; order Burkholderiales; family Comamonadaceae; genus Variovorax; species Variovorax sp. CCNWLW225. Next base: position 119,963 of record NZ_JBBCBV010000002.1, read on the forward strand.
CCGACGAGGTGGTTCGCATCCGCTACGACAGCCGCGAGAACCTCATCGCGGCCGGCGTCATTCCTGTGCCGCCTCCGCCGCGCTGGCCGCGTCCCGAAGGCCCGTCCGCCTTTCCGGGTTCGGAGATGGGCTATGTGCCTGACCCACCGGCCCGTTATTGATTCAGTGCGCGCCGCATCTCGATGTGCGGGATGCCGGCTTCCTCGAAGGGCTCGCCGTGCACGGTGTAGCCCAGCCGCGCATAAAAGCGCTCCGCGCTGCGTTGGGCGTGCAGGCCGATCTCGCGATCGCCGCGCGCCCTGGCGGCCTCCTCGAGCGCCTGCATTACCGCGGCGCCGTGTCCGCCGCTGCGCAGCGCGCGGTGCACGGCCATGCGCCCGAGCATCGCCGTGCCGTCGACGGCATCGAGCAGCCGCCCGGTGGCAATCACCTGGCCGAGCCGGTTGCGCGCCACCGCATGCAGCACCACCGCATCGTGCTCGTCCCACTCCAGTTCCTTGGGAATGTTCTGCTCCTCGATGAAGACGGCGCGCCGCAGCGCGCTCGCCCCTTCGCCCAGGGTTTTCCAGTCGCCGGTTTCCACGGTGCGCATCGGCTCACCGGCCTCGAAGCCCGTGAGAATTTCGCGCAATAGCGGCGGCACCGGCTTGGAGGTCTGCGTGGCCGGGTCTGCAAACACATAGACCAGTTCGCAACCCACCAGGTACTGGTCTTGCCGAAACAGCGCGCCTTGAAAGACCATGGACGAATTGCCGATGCGCGCGCATTTCATGCCCACGTCGATCACGTCGTCCATGCGGGCGGAAGCCTGAAAATCTATCGTGGCCTTGCGCACATACAGGTCGCCGCCCAGCGCATGCATGGCCTCTTCGTAAGGCAGTGCAAGCGCGCGCCAGTAGTCGGCAATGGCGGTGTCGAAGTACATCAGGTAGTGCGCGTTGAACACGATCTTCTGCATGTCGACTTCGGCCCACCGCACGCGCAGGCGGTGGAAGAAACGGAAGTCTTTTCTCTGGGGGATGGTTTCTTGGCTCATGGGTTCAGTGCTTCTTTGAGTGCGCGTGCTGCATCGTCCTGCGCCTGCAGCGCTTCAGGAATCGCGCGGCCCATTTTCAGGAATTCGTGGATCACGCCGCGATAGATTTCAAGATCGACCGCTACGCCTGCCGCACGCAGCTTGTCGGCGTAGGCAATGCCTTCGTCCACCACCGGGTCGCATTCGGCCAACCCGATCCAGGCCGGTGCCACGCCGTCGACATCGTCCGCCAGCAGTGGTGCAAAGCGCCAGTCGTCGCGGTCGGCCGGCGTGCGCACATACTGGCCGAAGAAGTAGTCGATCATCGCCTTGGTCAGCAGCGGGCCGTTGGCGTACAGCTGGTGCGAAGGGGTGTCCTGGTGCCCGGTGGTGCCGGGGTAGATCAGCATCTGCAGCGCGAGCGGCAGGCCCGCGTCGCGCGCAAGGATGGCGCACACGGCGGCCAGCGTGCCACCGGCGCTGTCGCCGCCCACCGCAAGGCGGCCGGTGTCGAGGCCGAGGCGCGCGCCGCCGTTCGCGACAAAGGCGAAGGCGTCCCAGGCATCGTCGGAGGCGGTCGGAAACTTGTGCGCGGGTGCCAGGCGATAGTCGACGGAAACCACCGCGCAGCCGCTCTTCAGGCTGAGCACGCGGCACAGCGTGTCGTGCGTGCGGATGTTGCCGACCGTGAAGCCGCCGCCATGAAAGTACACCAGCACCGGCAGCCTGGCCGACGACGGCGCGTACAGCCGCGCCGGAATCTCGAAGCCGTCGCGCGCTGTAATGCTGAAGTCTTCGATGCGCGCGAGGTCGGGCTTGGGCACCTCCAGCACGCCGGCGCCCTTCTCGTAGGAAGCCTTGGCCTCCTCGGGCGTGAGTTGGTCCAGGCTCGGATGGCCCGCCCGGGCCATGCGCTCGACCACGCTCGCCATCTTGGCCGTCAGCAATGTGCCCGACGCGACAGCGGCAAGGGTTTTGTTCATGTGCAAGACTGTTTGCTCTTGTTAGATTCGAATGGTCGGCAATCGTACCGCCCCAAGCATCAACGCCCATGGCCCTCATCCAATACCTCACCCAGATCCAGTTCGAGTTCGGCGCCATCAAGCTGCTGTCCAGCGAATGCGCGCGCATAGGCATCACCCGCCCGCTGATCGTGACCGATGCGGGCGTGCGCGCCGCCGGCGTGCTGCAAAAGGCACTCGACGCCGTCGCCGATCTCGAGGTGGCGGTGTTCGACCAGACGCCTTCCAACCCGACCGAGGCGGCCGTGCGCGCGGCTGTCGAGCTGTACCGCAGCGCACGGTGCGACGGACTCATTGCAGTGGGCGGCGGCTCTGCCATCGACTGTGCCAAGGGCGTCGCCATTGCGGCCACGCACGAAGGCCCGCTCAAGACCTACGCCACCATCGAAGGCGGCTCACCCAAGATCACTGAGCGCGTGGTGCCGATCATTGCGGTGCCCACCACCAGCGGCACCGGCAGTGAGGTGGCACGCGGTGCCATCGTCATCGTGGACGACCACCGCAAGCTGGGCTTTCACAGCTGGTTCCTCATGCCGAAGGCGGCCATTTGCGACCCCGAGCTCACACTCGGCCTGCCGCCGCGGCTCACGGCTGCCACCGGCATGGACGCCATTGCGCATTGCATGGAAACCTTCATGTCGGCGGCCTTCAACCCACCGGCCGACGGCATCGGGCTGGACGGACTGGAGCGCGCGTGGCTGCACATAGAGCGCGCCACAAAAGACGGCAGCGACCGCGAGGCGCGTCTTAACCTGATGAGCGCATCGATGCAGGGCGCCATGGCTTTCCAGAAAGGCCTGGGCTGCGTGCATTCGCTGAGCCACAGCCTGGGCGGTGTCGATCCACGCCTGCACCACGGCACGCTCAATGCCCTCTTCCTGCCCGCGGTGATCCACTTCAACGCGGGTGCCGAGTCGGTGCAAAAGGAACAGCGGCTGCAACGCATGGCCCGCGCCATGCACCTCGATTCGGCCGGCGATCTGGCCGAGGCCATCCGTGACATGAATGCGCGCCTCGGCATGCCCAAGGGCTTGGCTGAAGTGGGCGTGACGCCCGACCTGTTCGAAAAGATCATCGATGGTGCCATGGCAGACCATTGCCACAAGACCAACCCGCGGCTCGCTACGCGCGACGACTACAGGGCGATGCTCGAAGCGTCTATGTAGGAGCTTTTGGGTTGTAGGAGCGCTGCTGTTCAGGGCGGCGCTCCCGCCGACGGGGTACCTTTCTCCGCGAATGTCCCCCGGGGCTGCGCCCCTCCTCCTTTATTTCGCTGCGCAAGGCTCCCCATCGGCGGGTGCGTAGTACGCGCTGGTCGTTGATCAGCGTTGCACCAGCAGCGTGCCCCAGTGCACAGGACATCGGGTGCTCCGCGCAGCGAAATAAAGGAGGAGGCCGAAGGCCGGGGGACATTCGCGGAGGGGAGTACCCGGTGGCCTTTGCACGCGCCCTGAACAACAGGCACGAACAGCAGCCCCGAAAAACAGCCCCCGAACAGCCACGTCATGTATATGACATAAGGAATTTCTAGACTGCCAACCGAAGGCTTTGCATCCGAACAAGCCCCAAGGGCGAGGGAAATTCCGAATGACGCGTACCGTCCAGGTTCACACCGTACTCAGCGCCGAGCAGCTCAAGTTCCGCGCCATGCGGGGGCGGGAAGCACTGTCGCAGTTGTTCGAGTTCGAGGTCGACATGGTCAGCCCGAGCTTCAACCTCGACCTGAAGAAACTGCTTGGTACTTCTCTCACCATCGAAGTGACCGACGGCGGCGCGCCGCGTTTCCTGAACGGTACCGTGGTGCGCTTCGAGCTGGTGGGCCGCGCCAACGAAACCGGCCGCCACTACGTGTACCGCGCCCTGGTGCAGCCGTGGCTCTGGTACCTTACGCGCACCACCGACTGCCGCATTTTCCAGAACAAGAGCGTGCCCGAAGTGCTGGACGAAGTGCTGGGCAAATATGGCTTCGAGTTTGAAAAGCGGCTCACCGGCAATTACCGTCCCTGGGAATACTGCGTGCAATACCAGGAGAGCGATTTCGCTTTCGTGAGCCGCCTCATGGAGCACGAAGGCATCGCCTACCACTTCGAGCACGCCAAGAGCTCGCACCTGCTGGTGCTGGCCGACGACACCGGCGGCTACCGCAAGCTCCCGGGCTACCCCACCATTCCCTACCGCCCGCGCGATCGCGTGCTGCATGCGATGGAGCCTTGCATCGACCAGTGGCGCGTGGCCGAGCAAATCACCTCGGGCCGCGTGATGCTCGACGATTTCGATTTCAAGAAGTCGCGCGCCTCGCTGCAAAGCGTGCGTCAAGACCCCAAGGGCCACGACCATTCGACTTATGAAGTCTATGAATGGCTGGGCGGCTACAGCGAACACCAGCAAGGCGACACCTACGCGAAGATTCGCCTGCAGGAGCTGCAGTGCGCGCATGAGCTCGCTGCGGGCCACACCAACGTGGTCGGCATGGCGCCCGGCTATCTGTTCGAGATGACGCACTGCCCGCGCGAGTCGGACAACCGCGAATACCTGATCACCGAAACCCGCTACGACCTGCAGGAGCCCGAGTACTCCACCGGCACCGGCACCGAGTCGGTGTGCCAGTTCGACTTCACGGTGCTGCCTTCGAACGTGCCCTACCGGCCTGCGCGCAAAACGCCCAAGCCGCGCACCAACGGTCCGCAAACCGCCACGGTGGTTGGCCCCGAAGAAATCTGGACCGATCGCTTCGGCCGCGTGAAGCTGCAATTCCGCTGGGACCGATATGGACAGTCGGACGAAAACAGCTCCTGCTGGGTGCGCGTGTCGAGCAACTGGGCCGGCGCCAACTACGGCACCATGCACATGCCGCGTGTGGGCCAGGAAGTGATCGTCGATTTCATCGGCGGCGAGCCCGACCGCCCCATCATCACCGGCCGCGTCTACAACAACGACCAGATGCCGCCGTGGGAGTTGCCCGCAAACGCCACGGCTAGCGGCATCCTCACGCGATCGAGCACGGGCGGTGCGGCCAACCAGGCCAACATGCTCCGCTTCGAAGACCGCAGCGGCGCCGAGCAGATCCTGCTGCACGCCGAGCGCAACCTCGACGTGGAAGTGGAAGCCGATGAAACGCACACCACAGACGGCACGCGCACCACGCTCATCAAAGGCCATGAATCGGCCACCTACAAGAGCGGCGAAACCCGCGACATTACCGCGGGCGCGAAAGAAACCATTACCGGCGGCGACACGCGCGACGTGACCGGCGGCTTCAGCGAAATGGTCAGCGGCGGCGTCACGCAGACCATTTCGGGCGGCAAGAAGCGCACGCTCAGCGGCGGACTGAACGACACCATCAGCGGCGGCGTGAACCTGGCAATCACGGGCGGCTTCCACGGCACCATCGATGGAAAGGAGATCCGCTTCGTGAGCGGCGGACGCAACGACACCATCGACACCTCGAACACCGTGCTGGTCAACGGCCCCTCGAACACCACGGTGACCGGCCCGACGGTGCACACCTCCCCGGATGTGACCTTCAACACGACGAACCACATCCACAACACGACGCAGCACGTCATCAATACCAACGTCTACAACACGACGTCGAGCACCTACAACAACCTGACGGTCAACTACACCAACAACTCCGTCTCCTACACCAACAACTACTCCAAGAGCAGCGACTGGAGGTGGTTCCGCCTGGGCGGCACCGGGCTGAACATGGACGTGTCGGGCATTTCGCTGGGCGTGGTGGCCGTGCGTTCGATGGCCATCGGCGTGCAGGCGCAGGCCATCGGCGTGAAGCTGGAGGCCGTGGGCGCGGAGTGGAAGAACAAGGCAATGTCGCTGGGGGATGCCGGTGCGCTCATCCAGCTCGTGGGCACGGAGATCAAGACGGGCGGCCTGCGCGCCGGCATCCAGGCGCTCAAGATCCTGCTCTGAAGCGTGGAAAACGTGCTCGATATCGTGTTGTGGGGGGTGTTCGGCATCGTCAGCCTGGGCGTGATTGCGCTCGCCGCAATCGTGCTCGCGGTGGCGCTGATGAGCCATCGCGCCTATGCCGAGGAAGGCCGGCTGTGGGAGCAGCTGCAGGCCAGCGGGCGTCCGCTGCAGGGCGTCGCGGTTTCCCTGATGCGCTCGCCCAGCGGCTACTCCCGGCGCGGCCCCATCGGGCAGCGCATGACGGCCGTGCAACTGGGCGTCGCCTACGTCGATGCCGCCGGCATCGAGCAGCAGACCACCTTGCGCACGCTCATCGACGAGGACCTGCTGGCCCATTTTTCCGCGGGCCGGCCCGACATTCATCTGCTGCAGGACCCGCAAGACCCTTCGCGACTGGCCATCGACCGCAGGCACACCCCGCTGGTGATCCGCGGCGCTAGGCGCTGATGCCGCCGTGAAAACCATCAAGCCCCTGCGCCTGAGCGTCCTTACGCGACCCTTCCTGCGCGCCCAAAGCCAGCGTCTCGCACTCACCGTGATCGGCATGCACACCCTCGGCGAAGGGGGCGTGCTGCTGCCGGAGACGGAGCTCTGGAAGACCGTCTCCGCCGAACTGGGAAACCAGTCCGCAATCGATCTCGGCATTCCCAAGCTGCGGCCCGAATTCCTGGTGAGCGGCCAGGCGTACACCTGCCACCAGCAGGACAAGACGCGCTGCGCGGTCGACCTGCGCGTCGGCACCTTGCGACGCCAGTTCCTCGTTTCGGGCGACCGCTACTGGCTGGATGGCCGCGCCACCGAGCCGCAGTCTTTCGACACCATGCGCCTGGACTGGCGACACGCGTTCGGTGGCCCCGGCTTTGCCGCCAACCCCGCGGGCATCGGGTATGCACCCGAGATGGTCAATGGCCTGCTGGTGCAGCGGCTTCCCAACGTCGAATGCCCGGGCGACGGCGTGGACCGCCCCGACCGCAGGCCGGCCCCGGCCTGCCCGGGCGCGATGGACGTCGATCTGCCCGAGCGCCTGAAGCTGCTGGGAACGGACTACGGCGACCAGTGGCGCGAGACGCTTTACCCCGGCTTTGCGCGCGACATGGACTGGCAGTTCTTCAACGCCGCGGCTCCGGAACAACGCTGGAACGACGAACTGTCCATTCCCGCAGCCGCGCCCTACGAAATCTGGAACATGCACCCAGAGCATGCGGTGCTGCGCGGACGGCTTCCGGACTTGCGCGCACGCGGCTTCGTGGCGAGAAAGTCTGCGCAGCCCCTTGCGCTGGAAGAGGTGCCGCTGCGGCTGACCACCGCCTGGTTCTTCCCGCACATGGCGCAGGTCATGCTGATCTTTCATGGCGAGACGCTCGTCGCCGAGGACGATGCCGCGGATATCACGCATGTCATGCCCGCGATGGAGGCGGCAGACAGCCCGCCGCGTCCCCTCTCCCACTACGAGAAGGTCTTCGAGAATCGCTGCAACCTGGAGAAAGGCGCTATCCATGCGCTGCTCGACGAGGAACTGCTGCCGGCCTCGGCCATCGGCCCCTGGCTGGACCAGATCGACGCGCGCGAATCCATCCTGGCAAGGAACATCAAGGACAAGGGCGAGCGCCTGCGGGCCGAACTGACGGCGCGCGGCCTGGAGGCCGGCCACAAGGCGCGCCATTTCCGGGAACGGCCCCTGCCGAAGCCTTTCGACAAGATGCCCACGCTGGCCGAACTGCCCGAGTTCATCGACAAGACACGCGCCTACCAGCGCGAACAGGAACGCAAGCTGGAGGAAGCCAGGCAGGAGGTCGCGAAGGCGGCCCGGGACAACGCATCCGAATCGCGCAAGGCGGGCTTCGACAGCAGCCGGATCACCGACGAGGAAAGCCGGAACGCGCAGCTCAAGGGCCCGCCGAAATTCGAAGCCGAGACGATCGTCAAGGGCCTGGCCGGCATCGCCGCGGCCACGGGCACCCCGGCCATGAGCGCCGCCGAGCACGCCGAGCTGCAGGCCCTCGGGCAGCGGGGCCGGCAGGACATGCTGACGCTGTACCGCATGGCGGCCCACCACCAGGCCGCTGCCGATCCGATGGCTGCCGAACAGAATGCGCAGGCCCGCGAACGCGTGCTCGCCGCCATGGCCGCGGACCGCGACCTGTCCGCCATGGATCTGACAGGCTGCGACCTGTCGGGCCTCGATCTGCGGGGCGCCCGCATGCACCAGATCTTGCTCGAAGGCTCCCGCCTCCAGGGCACCCGCCTGGATGGCGCTGACTTGAGCCAATCGGTGCTGGTACGCGCCGACCTGCGCCAGGCTTCGTTGACGGGCTGCAACCTGGAGCGTGCCAACCTCAGCCTCGCGCGCTGCGAAAACACCAACTTCGCGCAGGCCCGCTTCGAGCGCACGCAGATGGAAAAGCTGCGCTTCGACGGCTGCTGTCTCGACGAAGCGAGGTGGAGCCATCTGTTGCTGCAGGGAATCGAACTCGCGGATTGCAGCCTGCGGCGCGCCGACCTCCGCTACGTGAGCATGGCCGAGCACTGCCGGCTGGCGCGCTGCGACTTCGGCGAGGCTCGCCTGGAAAAGGTGCTGTTCGTGCAGGCCGAATTCGAGTCGGTGGATTTTTCCGGCGCCACCGTCGAAGCCTGCAGCTGGGCCCACACTCCGCTGCACAAGGGCATCCGGTTTCGGCGTGCCCTGCTCAAGACCACCAGCTTCGTCGGCACCACGGATCTTCGCGAGGCCGACTTCGAGGATGCGACGCTGGTGCATTGCACCCTGCGCGAGCTGCCTCTCGATGGCGCGAACTTCAGGCGGGCGACGCTCGATACCTGCGATTTCTCTTCCGCGTCGCTCAAGGGCGCGGACCTGCGCGCGGCGGCGGCACCCGACAGCCTCTTCATCCGCGCCGATTTCACGCGTGCCTCTTTGCGGCTCGCCAACCTCATGAATGCCAACCTTCAGAAGGCCTGCCTGGTCGATGCCGACCTGGGCGAGGCCAACCTGTTCCGTGCCGATGTCTCCCAGATCCTCATCACCCCAGGCACGATCACCCTGGGTGCCCACATCGACCAGATGAAGACACTGCCCCGGCGCCCCGAGGCAAGCGGCGCGTGAACGCCGAGACACTGGCAGCCCAGGTCCGCAACGGCGAACCGATTCGCGAGAAGGACTTCAGCAACATGGACCTGAGAGGCATCGACCTGCGCGGCGGCGTGTTCAGCGGCTGCAGCTTCCGGGGCGTTCAGGCCGATGCCGCGCGCTTGGGCGAATCGCTCTTCGAGAAATGCCGCTTCGACCAGGCGCAGTTGCCGGCGGCGGAGCTGACGCGCGCCGCCTTCCACGAGTGCAGCCTGCAGGATGCGGTGCTGGATGCGGCCTCCATGCCGCATTCGGTGTTCAGCGGCTGCACGCTGTGGGGCATTCGGCTGGTAGAGGCCTTCATGGACCAGGCGAACTTCCATCAAAGCGAGCTGCGCAACGCCTGCCTGGACCGTGCCAGCCTCGACAAAGCCGTGTTCTCCGAGTGCGACTTGACGGGGGCGTCCTTCAATGCGGTGGCCTTCTCGTCGACCATCTTCTTTCGCGCAGCGCTGACGGGCACGCGCTACGCCGGAGCCAGCTTCACGAACGCGATTTTCAGCGAGGCGGATCTTGCGGGGCAGGACTTCTCCGGGCAGCAGTTCCACCTCTGCCAGTTTATCGACGCGGTGCTGGCGGCGTGCCGATTCCGCGATGCGCGCCTCACGCAGTGCAACTTCAAGGGGGCCGACCTGCGCAATGCGGTGCTGGCAGGGGCGCAGGCCATGCAGTGCCTGTTTCCCGAGGCGGACCTGCGCGGCGTCGATGCGCGGGGCGGCCACTTCCAGCAGAGCATCTGGGTCGACGCCCATCTCGACGGCGCAGACTTCTCGCAGGCGCAGCTCGAGCAAGGCGTCTTCCATCGCGCGCACTGCGGGCAGACCGCATTCGCCGGCAGCCGCCTGGACTACGCCGATTTTTCCTACGCCTCGCTGGTCCAGGCCGACTTCCGCGATGCCGCTTTCCTGCGCACCGTGTTTCATCGCGCCGACCTGGACGGCGCCAGGTTCAGTACCCGCCTGGGTACGCTGGAGCGGGACCCTGCGCTGCACGAAGCCGAGAAGGTGGCGCTCCAGCAACCCGAGCGCCCATCCCGCCTGGACCGCGACATCCATGGCCGCCGCCCCAAGAAAGAAAGCCCATGACCTCCACCCGGAACACCACCCGGACCACCGCCGGCGACACGATCGCTACTGCACGCCATGCAACGCAAGGCGTGCTGGATCCGCTCATGCAGCGCCCTTCGCATGCGGCCCGCGCGGACTCCGGCACGCGAACCGCCACGGTGATCGCCAGCGATGGCGATCCCTGGTTCGAGGTCGACCTCGACGACGGCCAGGGGTCGCTGCGCTGCCGGCGCGTCGCCAGCTGCCTGCTGCTGCCTGCGCCGGGCGATACGGTGCTGATCACCTCGACCCGCCAGGGCGACAGCTTCGTCATCGCGGTGGTCGTCCAGGCCGACCCGCGGCAGGCGACGCTGGCCGTGGAAGGCGACCTGACGCTGGTGTCGCGCTCGGGTGGCATTCGCGCGCGCAGCGCCGGCCCGATGGCGCTGGAGTCGGACACCTCGATCGCCATGCAGTCGCCCGAGTGGCGCGCGCAGGCCCGGCGGGCCCATTGCGAGATCGGAGAGATGGACTACCAGGGCGCCCGCATCCGCTTCAGCGTGCTGGTGTCGCGCTTCGTCGGGCGCACCTGCGAGGTGGTGTTGGATCGCCTCAACCTGCTCACCCGCTCGAGCTTCCGCCTGACCGAGGAGATGGAACAGGTGCGTGCCGGCCAGATCGACATTCAGGCAGAGCAGACCTTGCGCCTGCATTCGAAGAACACGCTGCTGACCAGCAAAGGGCTGGTCAAGGTCGATGCCGAGCAGATCCACATGGGTTGATTGAAGGAGCCTTACGCATGTTTGCCAACGCACAGATGATGGGAATGGACCTCGCATTTCCAGATGTCTGCAAGACGCCGCCGGCGCTGCCCATCCCTTACCCGAACTTCGCGCTCGGGCCTACGGCCATTCCCAATGCCTGGAACATCCTCTACGGCGGCACGCCGGCCCACAACCTGGCCACCACCACGCCCATCACCAACGGCGACAACGCGGGCGTGCTGATGGGCGTTGTGTCGCAGACCGTGATGGGGCCTTCGCGCCACATCACGGGTGCGTTCACCGTGCTGCTCAAGGGCACGCCCTGCACGCGCATGACCAGCCTGTCGGTGCAGAACCGCTGCAACATCGTGGGCATGCGGATCGTGCCGAGCCAGTTCAAGGTGCTGGTGCTGGCGGCCTGAGGCTTTCTTCGCTCACCTGTTCCGCTATTCCGCCTTCACGCCGGCGGTGCGGATCACCTTCGCCCATTTGGTGGTTTCAGCCGTGATGAAGGCGTCGAATTCTTCGGGCGTGCTGCCCGCCGGAATCGTGCCCATGGCATCGAGCTTGGCGCGCGTCTCGTCGCTCTTGATCACGCGCGCCACCTCTTCCGACATGCGCTTGATGATGTCGCGCGGCGTGCCCGCGGGCGCCAGCATGCCGGCCCAGGTGCTGCCGGTGAAGCCTGCAAAGCCCTGCTCGATGAAGGTGGGCACGTCGGGAGCGGCGGCCAGGCGCTTGTCTCCGGCCACGCCGATGAGCCGCACCTTGCCCGCCTTCGCCTGGTTGATGAGGCCCGTGGGCGCATCGAAGAACAGCTGGATCTGGCCGCCCATCAAATCCGTGAGTGCCGGCACCGCGCCGCGGTACGGGATGTGGATCATGTAGGTCTGCGTGAGCGACTTCCACAGCTCGGTCGTCAGGTGCGCGGCCGAGCCGTTGCCCGATGAACCGAAGCTCACCTTGCCCGGGTTGGCACGCGCGTAGTCGATGAGTTCGCGCGCGGTCTTGAAAGGTGCATCGACGTTGACCGCCGCCAGCAACGGCGACACGCCCATCAACGAAACGCCGCTCAGGTCCTTCTTCGGGTCATACGGCAGCTTGGGGTACAGCGTGGTGTTGGCCGCATAGGCCGCAATGACAACGCCGAAGGTGGTGCCGTCGGGCGCGGCCTTGGCAATGGCATCGACGCCGATCAGGCTGTTGGCACCGGGCTTGTTGTCGACGAGCACCGGCTGGCCGAGCCGCGCCTGCAGGCCCACCTGCACCAGCCGTGCCATCTGGTCCGTAAACCCGCCCGGCGTGTACGGCACGATGATGCGGATCGGCTTGTTGGGCCAGGCGCTTTGGGCCAGCGTCGGCATCGGGATGGTTGCGGCCGCTGCGGCGGCAAGGGTGAATCGGCGGCGTGAAATCGGGGCCTGCTGCATGGGGGCGGCTTTCTCTGAAAAGAGTGAACGGCCCATTCTCGAAGGCGCTGCGCGCCCACAGCCTCAGGGTTTGCCCCGGCGATACGTTTTCAGAGCGGCAGCAGGTCCTGCGTGCGCCCGGTTGAAAGCCACGCCTCGAACTCATCCGACAGCCGCTGGGCCTCGCGCGTGGCCCTGCTCCAGGCGCCGATACGCGCCTGCGCGTCGTTCGCAAAACGGATGAAATCCTTGCGGTCGGGCAGCTTGCCGTTGGGGAGCGACCGCACCCAGTCGGCGTCCGGCGCAAGCACCACCATGCGGTCGAGGAAGCCGGTGGACTTGTGTCGCCAGCGCAGGCCCTTGTCGAGCCAGCCCGGCACCACGGCCTGCTGGAAATGCGGGTACAGCACGATGCCTTCGTCGGCCGGCTGATAGTCCAGGTGCAGGTGATAGTCGGTGATGCCGCCGTCCCAATAAGCGCCGCGCGGCGCGCCCGGAATGTCGTGGACCGCGGCAAGCAGGAACGGAATCGAGCACGATGCCTGCAGCACCATGTTGAAGTTCTCTTCGCTGAGCGCGTGCTGCCGCGTTCGAAAGTCGTTGGTGCCGAAAGGCAGGGCCGCGCCGGGCGTGGAAAACACGCAGCGCTCCAGCCATGCGCCCAGGCTCTTGCGGTGCAGGCTGTTTGTGGCAAAGGCGCCCAGGTAGCCAAAAGGCGTGCGCGCCCTGCCCTCGCGCCCGAGGATGTGGCGGCCGCGAGAGGTCACCACATGGAGCTTGTAGCGCGAGTGGTTGAGCACCTCGCCGATGCGCCCGCCGTAGAAGTCGTGCAGGCTCTCGGCAAAGCGCGCGCTCAGCTGGTCGGGGCGGAGGCGCTTCTGTCCCGGCGGCACTTCGAACTGCTGGCGCACGTAGTCGTGCTCAAAGCGTTCGAAGGCCTTCTGCGGATCGGACAGGCAGGCCGTCGAAAGCCGCCATGCCCCAATCGATGCGCCCACCAGGTGCACCGGCTGGCTCGATTGCGTAAGCCAGCGCCCGAAGATGAAGCGGTCGAGCGGGCCGAGGATCAGCCCCTTGGGGCCGCCCGCGGCGCCGGGAATGGTGCGCACGTCCTGCGGGCGCAGGCCGTTCGCCTCGATGTGCTTGCGGGCCGCGGGGCCGGCATAGATGCGCAGTGCCTTCATCGTCATGCCGGCGGCATCAGCAAGAACCGTGCGGCACGGCTTACTTGCGCAGCCCCTGCAGCTTGGCAAACGCGCTGGCCATCTGGCCCGCGGGCTGCGGCGTGCTGTCGCGGCGCGAACCCTGTTGCTGGCCGCGTCCCGCGCCTTCGAAGCGGTTGTCGCGCGGGCCGTCGCGGCGGGCGGGGGCCGCGTCGAGCTTCATCGAGAGGCCGATGCGCTTGCGCGCCACGTCCACTTCCATCACCTTGACCTTGACGATGTCGCCGGTCTTCACCACTTCGCGCGCATCGTTCACGAACTTGTGGCTCAGTTGGCTCACGTGCACCAGGCCGTCCTGGTGCACGCCCAGGTCGATGAAGGCGCCGAACTGGGCCACGTTGCTCACGGTGCCTTCGAGGATCATGCCTTCCTTCAGGTCGGCAATGTCATCCACGCCGTCGTTGAAGCGCGCCACCTTGAAGTCGGGGCGCGGGTCGCGGCCCGGCTTTTCGAGTTCGCCGAGGATGTCCTTCACCGTGATGACGCCGAACTTCTCGTTGGCGAACAGCTCGGGCTTGAGCGTCTTGAGCATCTCGGCGCGGCCCATCAGTTCGGCGATCGGCTTGCCGGTCTTCACGATGATCTGTTCAACCACCGGGTAGGTCTCGGGGTGCACGCCGGTAATGTCCAGCGGGTCGGCGCCGTCGCGAATCCGCAGAAAGCCCGCGCTCTGCTCGAACGCCTTGGGACCGAAGCCGGTCACGTCGAGCAGCTGCTTTCGCGTGGAGAACGCACCATTCGATTCGCGCCAGCGCACCACCGCCTTGGCCACGCTGGCCGAGAGGCCGGAAACGCGGCTGAGCAGCGGCACGCTCGCGGTGTTGAGGTCCACGCCCACCGAGTTCACGCAGTCTTCCACCACGGCCTGCAGCGTGCGCGCCAGTTCGCTCTGGTTCACGTCGTGCTGGTACTGGCCCACGCCGATGCTCTTGGGGTCGATCTTCACGAGTTCGGCCAGCGGGTCTTGCAGGCGGCGCGCAATGCTGGCGGCGCCGCGCAGGCTCACGTCCACGTCGGGCATTTCCTGCGAGGCGAATTCGCTGGCCGAATACACCGAAGCGCCGGCCTCGCTCACCACCACCTTGTCGACCTTCATTTCGGGTGCGCCGGCTTGTGCGGCCATCTTGGCGAGCAGCTTGATGAGGTCGGCAGCCAGCTTGTCCGTCTCGCGGCTCGCGGTGCCGTTGCCAATGGCGATCAGGTTCACGCCGTGCTTGGCGCAGAGCTTGCCGAGCGTGTGCAGCGAGCCTTCCCAGTCCTTGCGCGGTTCGTGCGGAAACACGGTCGCGGTTTCAACCAGCTTGCCGGTCGCGTCGACCACGGCCACCTTCACGCCGGTGCGAATGCCCGGGTCGAGGCCCATCACCACGCGCGGGCCGGCGGGAGCGGCCAGCAGCAGGTCGCGCAGGTTGTCGGCAAACACCTTGATGGCGACCTTTTCGGCGTCTTCGCGCAGGCGGGTGAACAGGTCGCGTTCGGTCGAAAGCGCGAGCTTCACGCGCCAGGTCCAGGCCACGCACTTGCGGATCAGGTCGTCGGCCGGGCGGCCTGCGTGGCTCCAGCCCAGGTGCAGCGCGATCCGGCCTTCGGCAATGCTGGGCTTGCCCGGTTCGGGCTCCAGCGGCAGTACCAGCTTGGCGTCGAGGATGTCGAGCGCGCGGCCGCGAAACACGGCCAGCGCGCGGTGCGAAGGCACGCGGCCGATCGGCTCGTCGTAGTCGAAGTAATCGCGGAACTTGGCGACGTCGGCGTTGTTCTCGTCCTTGCCGGCCATCAGCGTGGACTTGAGCAGGCCCTCGGCCCACAGCCATTCGCGCAGGCCCTGAACCAGCGCCGCATCTTCGGCCCAACGCTCCGAAAGAATGTCGCGCACGCCGTCGAGCACGGCCGGCACGGTGGAGAAATCGGGGCCCGGCTTGCCGTCGTCCAGCGTGGTGGCGGGCTGCAGGAAGGCCTTGGCCTCCACCGCGGGGTCGAGCGTCGGGTCGGCCAGCAGCTTGTCGGCCAGCGGCTCGATGCCGAATTCGCGCGCAATCTGGCCCTTGGTGCGGCGCTTCTGCTTGAACGGCAAGTACAGGTCTTCGAGCTCCTGCTTGGTCGGCGCAAATTCGATGGCGGCGCGCAATTCGGGGGTGAGCTTGCCCTGCTCGTCGATGCTCTTGATGACCGCGGCGCGGCGGTCTTCGAGCTCACGCAGGTAAGCCAGGCGCGCTTCGAGCTCGCGCAGCTGAATGTCGTCGAGGCCGTCGGTGACCTCCTTGCGGTAGCGGGCAATGAACGGAACCGTGGCACCGCCATCGAGCAGTTCGATGGCCGCCTTCACCTGGTGCTCGCCTACCTTGATCTCGGCGGCAAGCTGGCGAATGATTTTCTGCATGTCTGAATGACGTCCCTGTCACGCACGGTCGGCTGGGCCGACGGTGCTTGGCGAATAAAGCGCTGAAGTTTGCCATAGGGCCGCGGCGGCCAATTCCGGCGCCGCCCGCAAGAATGGGCCGGGTGCGGCCCCCTCCTTCGCCATCCGCAAGTTCCCGTCTTCATATTTTTACCCGGGTATATTGCCCTTTGCTTTTTTACCCGGATAAAATATGACGCATGAACAATCACATGCCAGCTCCAACAACTCCAACAGCCTTGGCCAGCACCACCATCACCGCGTTTTCCGGCTTCCAGCGTGTTGCCGGCGGCACGAAGACCGAGGTGATCGCCCAATTGCGCCGGCGCCCAGACGCTGCATCCGTGCTGCTTTTCGACGACTCGACGGGCGCGCAGATCGACCTCGACCTGCGCGAAGAAACTGAATCCGCTGAGCCCGAAGCTCATGACGAAGCGCCGCGCACTGTCGGCCGTCCCAAGCTGGGCGTGGTGGCACGTGAAGTGACCCTGCTGCCGCGCCACTGGGAGTGGCTCGGCCGACAGCCGGGCGGCGCCTCGGTCGCGTTGCGCCGCCTCGTCGACGACGCACGCCGCGTGCACGCCGACCGCGACACCGAGCGTGCGGCAAGAGAAGCCGCCTATCGCTTCATGACCGCCATTGCGGGCGACCTGCCCGGCTTCGAGGAAGCGACGCGCGCATTGTTCGCAGGTGAACGCGAGCGCTTCGACGAGCTTGTCGCCCCATGGCCCGAAGACATCAGGGCGCACCTGCAGAAGCTTTCCGCTGCGGGATGGAGCGCCGCATGAGCACCACGCCAACCGCCACCACCGAAGCCCCGGCAGATAAGACCGGCCTGCGCGGCACGCCCGTGGCCGCCGCCGGCGCACCGCGCGCACTGTGGAAGACCTTCCTGTTCTTCCTGGCGCCGATGTTGCTCAGCAACATCCTGCAGTCGCTGTCGGGCACCATCAACAACATCTACATCGGCCAGATGATCGGGGTCAGCGCCCTGGCGGCGGTGTCGAGCTTCTTTCCGGTGATGTTCTTCTTCATCGCGTTCGTCATCGGCCTGGGAGCCGGGGCCTCGGTACTCATCGGCCAAGCCTGGGGGGCGCGCGACGTTGCCAAGGCCAAGGCCGTGGCGGGCACCACGCTGGCGGTCGGCATCCTGCTGGGACTCGCCGTGGCGGTGTTCGGCGGCGCCTTCACCACGCCGCTGCTGGCATTGCTCGGCACGCCGCCCGACGTGCTGGCCGACTCCACCAGCTATGCCCGCATCATGCTGATCGCCATGCCGGGGCTGTTCGTCTTTCTGCTGTCCACCGCCATGCTGCGCGGTGTGGGCGACACGGTCACGCCGCTGCTCACGCTGATCATTTCCACGGTTGTGGGTCTCATCGTCACGCCGGCGCTCATTCGCGGCTGGGGCGGCTTGCCGCAGCTCGGCGTTGCGAGCGGCGCCTGGGCCACGGTGGTGGCCTTCGTGGTCGCCACGCTGTGGATGGCGTGGCGCCTTCGCAGCCGCGGCAGTCCGCTGGCACCCGATGCGGAGCTGATTCGCCACCTGCGCATCGACCCCAAGCTGCTGAAGGCCGTGCTCAAGGTCGGCGTGCCCACGGGCGTGCAGATGATCGTGGTGGCGCTGGCTGAAATCGCCCTGCTCTCGCTGGTGAACGGCTACGGCTCCAGCGCTACCGCGGCGTACGGCGCGGTGAACCAGGTGGTGGCGTATGTGCAGTTTCCGGCCATCTCGATCGCCATCACGGCATCGATCCTCGGCGCCCAGGCCATCGGCGCGGGCCGCGCAGACCGGCTTGGCGCCATCGCCAAGACCGCGCTGCTGATGAACCTGGCGCTCACGGGCGGGCTGGTGCTGCTGGGCTACCTGTTCTCGCGCCACCTCATGGGCTTTTTCATCACCAGCGCGCCGGTGATCGAAATTGCGCAGACGCTGCTGCACATCATGCTGTGGAGCCTGGTGATCTTCGGCATGGCCGCGGCCATCTCGGGGATCATGCGGGCCAGCGGCTCGGTGCTGGTGCCCACGGCCATCTCGATCCTCTGCCTGATCGGCATCGAGGTGCCGGTGGCCTGGTTCATGAGCCACCGCATCGGCCTCAACGGCATCTGGTATGCCTACCCCGTGACTTTCGGGGCGATGCTGCTTCTGCAAACGGCGTACTACCGGCTGGTGTGGCGCAAGAAGGCGATCCGGCGGCTGGTGTAGCCGGCGCGGCGCCATGAGTCAGGCGGCCGGCCCTCGGGATGCCGGGGTGGCCTCTGCCGGCGCCGCCCCGCCGCCAATCATCAGCCACGCGCTCAATGCGCTGAGCACTGCCAGCCCGGCGCTCAGCAGCATCACCCACCGAAAACCGGCCACGAAGGATTCGGCGACGGCGCGCTTCAAGGCTGCGGCGGTGTCCGCATCGACACCCGGCGGCAGCGCGGCGCCGGCCAGCTTGTCGCGCTCGCCTTCCAGAAATGCCGACATCTCCGCCGAGGCCCCCATGCTGCGCAGGCTCTCGGCCAGCGCACTGTCGAAGGCCCAGGCCATGACAAGGCCGAACACCGCAATGGCTAGCACCGCGGCCGCGCGCGACACGGCGTTGTTGACGCCTGAAGCCACGCCGGCTTGCTCGGGACCGACCGCGTTCATCACCGTGGTGGTGAGCGGTGCCACGGTCACGGTCATGCCGAAGCCCAGCACCACCACGGCGGGAAGAAACCCGCTCCAGTAGCTCGCGTCGACACCGGGCACGGCGAACAACGCAAAGCCGACGGCGGCAATCGCGGGGCCGATGACCAGCGGCAGCCGCGGGCCGAAGCGGTCCACCAGTTGGCCTGCCCAGCCCGAAAGCGCGAACATGATGAAGATGAACGGCAGCAGCGCCGCGCCCGCCACCGTGGCCGAGTAGCCCTGCACCTGGATCAGGTTGAGCGGAAAGAAATACAAGCCGCCGCCCAGCGCGGCATACAGCAGCAAGGTCAGCAGGTTGGCGCCGCTGAAGTTGCCGATGCGCAGCAGTGCCAGCGGCAGCATGGGTGTTTGCGCCTTGCGCTCCACGGCAATGAAGCCCACGCTCGCCGCGATGCCAATGGCCATGGCAGCCACCACGGCGGGTGAATTCCAGTGCTGCGTGGGGGCCTCGATGAACGCATAGACGATGCCGCCGAGCCCGGCGGTTGCGAGCAGCGCACCCAAAAAGTCGAGCCCGCCGCTGGCCGACGAACCACGGCTTTCAGGCACATGCCGCCACACGATCCACAACACCAAAAGCGCCATCGGCACGTTGATGAGGAAGGCCCAGGCCCACGAGAAATGGTCGACCAGAAAGCCGCCGAGCACCGGCCCCGCGGCCGCGGTAATGCCGCTGAAGCCCGACCAGACGCCGATGGCCTTGCCGCGCTCTTTTTCGGGGAATGCAGCGCTGATGAGCGCCAGGCTGCCGGGCACCAGCAAGGCCCCGCCAATGCCCTGCACCGCGCGCGCGGCAATCAGCTGCTGCACGTTGGCCGCCAGTCCGCAAGCCACCGATGCCACAGCGAAGATGCCGACGCCGATGGCGAAGATGCGGCGCCGCCCAAAATGATCGCCGAGCGCGCCGCCCACCAGCAGCAGCGCGGCCAGCAGCAAGGCATACGACTCGACCACCCACTGCGCCTGGAATGCGGTCGCCCGCAGGTCCGCCTGGATGGCCGGCAGTGCCACGTTGACGACCGTGCCGTCGATGAACGCCATGCTCGAGCCGATGATCGCGGCGGCCAGCACCCAGGGCTTGGAGGCATCGGGACAGGTGGTCTCTTGTGCCTTGGCGCCATGCAGGATCAGCGCGTTGTCGCAGGGTGCCTTGCCGATCTGTGCCACGATGACCTCCGATCCATCTAAAAGCAGACGCCGGTGTTGCTCCTTCCCCCTCCGGGGGAAGGTTGGGATGGGGGCAGCTTGCAACTGGACACCATCCATCGATGACCGCCGTCGCGCCCCCACCCCGGCCCTCCCCCAAAGGGGGAGGGAGAAAAAGTCAGAGCGGGCACGCGGTCGCTGCCGGGTTCGCGCGCGCCGCGCTCACGCTGCGTGCAATGGCCGCCGCGGCTGCCGCCGTGATGCGCTGCGCGCCCTGCGCCACCGCGTCGATACCGCCTGCGACGCCCTCGCCCACGTTCAGCTGGCAGACCATGGTGCGGGTCTCGTCGGTGCGCCGCAGCGTCCAGCTGAAGCCTGCGTCCACGCGGCCGCCATCGACCGCGTCGAACTGGCGCACCTGCACCGCAATGCGCCACACCGGCTGCGATGTTTGCCGGCCGCCCTTGGTCACGTCGAGTGCGCCGAGCCGGGCTGCGATGCCGCTGGCGAGCGCGTCCTGCAGTTCGCTTTCGAACGACGCGGCCCAGCGGTGCTGCTCGAGCACATCGACCTGCACGCTGCCGTTGGAGCGCCCCACCACCATCTGCGGTCTTGCAAGCCGTTCGGGTACTGCCACAGGCGCTAACTCGATATAGATCGGCGCAGCGGTGCCGATGGTCGAAGGCGCGGCCTCGGCCGCGGGTACTGTGCTGGCCAGCGTGTAGTAGTTGTCGGGCTTGCTCGCGCAGCCCGCAAGGACGATCATCGCGGCCGCGGCGGCGCCGAGAAGGAGCGGTTTTGAATTTTTCTTCATTTCTTGTCGTCCGGTTTGCCACGCAGCAGCGACTCGGGGTGCCGCTCGAGGTAGTCGGTCAGCACGCGCACCGAACCGGCGGCGCGGGTCAGCTCGCGCAGCGTCTGGCGCATGTCCTGTTGCAGCGGCGAATCGTCGGCGAGCGTGCGTTCGGCGTTGTTGACGGTCTTGCGCACGTCCTTCATGGCGGCGGCAAGCTCTGGCGTCACATCGTTGTTGATGCGCGTCACGGCCTGCTCGGTGCTGGTGAGCGTCTTGTTCAGCGTGGTGAGCGTGGTGCGCAGGTCGGCGGCAATCTGCTCGTACGGCACCTTGTTGAGCTTGCTCGCAATTTCCTGCACCTGCGACTGGATCTCGTCGAGGCTGTTGGCCATGGTGGGCAGCTCGATCGGGTTCTTCGTCACGTCGATCTTTGCCGGCGGCGCCTTCGGGAAAAAGTCGAGCGCCACGTACACCTGCCCTGTCAGCAGATTGCCGTTGCGCAGCTGTGCACGCAGGCCCTTTTCGGCCAGGAAGCGCAGGCGCTCCTGCTGCGTGGCGCGCGATTCCACGCCGCTTTCGCCGGCGCGGCGGCGCAGGCGGTCGGGGTAGACCTGCACCAGCACCGGCATGCGGAACTCCCGCTCGGCACGGTCGAACTCCACGCCGATGGACTTGACCTCGCCGATCACCACGCCGCGGAAGTCGACCGGTGCGCCCGGCGTGAGGCCGCGCAGAGACTGGTTGAAGTACATCAGCAGCGTCTGCGGCGGACCGTCGGGCTCCTTCATGGCCGTGGTTTCGTCTTCGGCGAGCGTGAAGGCCGTGTTCTCCTTGGCCAGCGGGCCCATGGCGTCGTCCGGCGCCTTGAAGGCAATGCCGCCCAGCAAGATGGTGGCGAGCGACTGCGTGCGCAGGGTAAAGCCGCTCGCGCTCAGCTGCGCATCGATGCCGCTTGCCTGCCAGAAGCGCGTGTTCACGCCTACGAACTTGTCGTAAGGCGCATTGACGAAGATGCGCAGCGTCACGCCGCGGCCATCGCCATCGAGTTCATAGGCGGCCACCTGGCCCACCTTGATGCGCCGGAAGTACACCGGCGAGCCCACGTCGAGCGAACCGATGTCCGTCGCGCGCAGCAAGAACTGCTGGCCCGATGCATCGCGCGTGACGATGGGCGGCACTTCGAGGCCCTTGAACTCGCTCGCGGTTTCGGTCGACACGCCCGCATCGGCGCCGATGTATGCGCCCGAGAGCAAGGTGCTCAGGCCTGAAATGCCGGAGGTGTCGAGCCGCGGCCGCACCACCCAGAAGCGCGAGTCTTCGGCGGTGAAGCTCTTGGCCTCGTTGTTCAGCTGCACGATCACCCGTACGTGCGAGCGGTCGCGCGCAAGCCGCAGGCTTTGCACGGTGCCGATCTGCACGTCCTTGTACTTGACGGCGGTCTTGCCCGCTTCCAGGCCTTCGGCGGTGTTGAAGGTAAGCACGATCTCGGGGCCCCGCTCCATCAGTATCTTGGCGATCAGCATCACGCCGACCAGCGCGGCCACGATGGGAATCAGCCAGATCAGCGAAGGCAGCCACTGGCGCCGGCGCACCACGCGGGGCGGCGGCAACCCCGGCGGGGCCTGGTTGTCGTTCGGTTTGACGTCTTCTTCACTCATGCTGGCTTTTCTTCCCTGTTGTCACTTGCCGGTTCATTTCGCTGCCGTTCGACTTGCTGTTGCTCTTTGCTGTCCCATGTGAGCCTGGGGTCGAAGCTCAGCGAGGCGAGCATGGTCAGCACCACCACCGAGCCGAAGGCCGCAATGCCCACGCCCGCATTGATGACCGCAAAGCCCTGGATCTGCACCAGCCCGGTGAGCAGCGAAACCACGAACACGTCGAGCATCGACCAGCGGCCGATGATCTCGACGATGTGATAGAGCTTGGCCCGCTCGGGCCTGCGCCAATCGCTCGCGCGCTGCGCCAGCAAGGCGAGCAAGATCAATACCGTGAGCTTGAAAAGCGGCACCAAAAAGCTTGCGATGAAGATGATCGCCGCGAGCCCGTAGGCACCCGACACCCAGAAATAGATCACGCCGCTCAGGATGGTGTCGTACTGCGCGCCGAACAGCGTGCGCGTGATCATCACCGGCAGCAGGTTGGCCGGTATGTACATGATGCAGGCCGCAATCAGAAAGGCCCAGGTGCGGCTCAGGCTGTAGGGCTTGCGCGTGTACAGGCGGGTGCCGCAACGGCCGCAGGGCTCCCCCTCGGCGGCGTCGCGCCAGACGGCATCGCAATGCGGGCAGGCCACAAGGCCGAGCGAGGCGGCCGTGGCCACCGGGGTTTCGTCGCCGTTGTCATGCGCATGGAGAAAAGGGCCGATCACGCCGCGCCCTCCTTCGGCTCGCCGGGCGGGCGAAAGGTCATTTCCCAGAAGGCATTGGGATTGAACGAAAGCACCGCCGTGAGCATGACGGTGAGCGCAATGAAGGCCCAGAGCGCCGGCCCGGCTACCACGGTGGCCATGCTCGACAGCTTGACGATGGCCACCAGCACGCCCAGCAAAAACACCTCGACCATGCCCCAGGGCCGCAGCATCTGCATGGCGCGCACCAGAACGGCAAAGCCGGCCGGCCGGTGCTCGCGCTGCAGCGGGACCAGCAAATAAGCCAGTATGCAAAGCTGCAACAGCGGAAAAAGCAGCGTCGTCGCCAGCACCAGCAGCGCCACCAGCGACATGCCCTCGGTGCTCAGCACCAGCACGGCGCCGGCCAGCGTGGTCTGGCTGCGCAGGCCCTGCAGCTCGATCTCGACGATCGGAAACAGGTTGGCAATGGCAAACATGATGAGCGACGCCACCGTCAGCGGCAGGATGCGGCGCTGCTGGTCGCCGGCGTGGCGATAAAGCTCGGTGCCGCAGCGGGCGCAGCGCGAAACCTCGCGCGGCTTCAGGGGCGTGCGGCTGAAGACCGCATCGCAGCCCGGGCAAACCACGGTTTCAGGTACTTCCGTCATGGGGCCGTACCCTACCCTATTCAGCCATGGTGCCCTGTCGTCTTGAGCCGCAGGCTGCTGAAAATTGCCGCAACGCCGGCGCAACAGGCCGCCAGCACCAGTGCCACCACCGGCCCGTGGCCGCCGTGCGGGCTCCATACGCTGAACACGCCCGCCAGCACCACCGCCCCCAGCGTCTGGCCCGTGAGCCGCGCCGTGCCCAGCATGCCGCTGGCCGCGCCGCTGCGGTGCGCCGGCGGCGAGGTCACGATGGTGTGGTTGTTCGGCGACTGGAACAGGCCGAACCCCAGGCCGCACAGCGCCATGCGCCAGGCGATGTCGGCATTGCCCGGGTGGGCCGGCAGCGCGGCCAGCAACGCCAGCCCGATGGCGAGCAGGCCCAGCCCGATGCCGCCGAGCAACCCGTCCGGGTAGCGCCCGATCAACCGGCCCGCGAGCGGTGCCATGGCGACGATGGCCAGCGGCCAGGCGGTAATGAGCAACCCGGCCTCGATGTGGCTGCGGCCGTACACGTCCAGCAGCAGGAACGGCAGCGCAATATAGGCCAGCATCTGCGCGCAGAAAGCAGCCACCGAGGTGCCCATGGACAGCGCGAACACCGGAATGCGCAGCAGGTCGATGGGAAAAAGCGGCACCGCCAGCGTTCGCTGCCGCCGCAGGTAGAAGAAGCCCACTGCTACCCCGGCCAGCAGGATGAGCCAGGCGGAGGCATGCGAACCGCCCGCCGCCGCGCCGCCCTCTCGCACCCCCAGGCGGTCGACGCCCAGGAACACCAGCGAGAACATCAGCACGTTCAACGCCACGTCGATCGGCGAGAAGCGCAGGCCGGCTGCCGGCGCCACGCGGTTGAACGGCAGCGCCTTCATGCCCAGCGCGAACACGAGCAGCCCGAGCGGCACATTGATGGCAAAGAGCCATGGCCACGAAGCCACAGACAGGATGGCCGCTGCCACCGAAGGCCCCGCTACCGAAGACGTGGCCACCACCATCGAGTTGATGGCCATGCCCCGCCCCAGCAGCGCCGAAGGAAAGGTCAGCCGCACCAGCGCCGCATTCACGCTCATGATGCCCGCCGCCCCCAGGCCCTGGAAGG
Organism: Variovorax sp. CCNWLW225; assembly: GCF_037204045.1. NCBI lineage: Bacteria > Pseudomonadati > Pseudomonadota > Betaproteobacteria > Burkholderiales > Comamonadaceae > Variovorax > Variovorax sp. CCNWLW225. The sequence continues at coordinate 144,606 of NZ_JBBCBV010000002.1, forward strand.
TGCGGGCGGCAATCAAGGTACCGAGCGAATTGGCGAAAGTGGCGCCGATGGATGCCACCGTGAACACCGCCATGCCGACCAGGTAGACGCGCCGGTAGCCCACCAGGTCACCCAGCGACGCCAGCGGCAGCAGCATGACCAGCGTGGCGATCTGGTAGGCGTTGACCACCCATATCGCATGCGAGGGGCTGGCCTGGAGCTCGCGCGCGATGCCTGGCAGCGCAAGGTTGACGATGGTGCCGTCGAGCACCGCCACCATGATGCCGAGGATGATGACCAGCATCGCGCGGCGGCGCGCGGGTTGCTCGAGCCCGTCGACTTGCTGCGTGGCCTGGCTGGTCTTGGGCACCGCGGCCTCGGTGCCTGCACGCGTGGTGTTCAAGCCTCTTGCGCTCCTTGTGCGCCGCGGGTGGGTTGCGAGGGCACGCGCCCCAGCGTGAGCCAGGTCAGCACCAGCGCAATCAGCGCGCCGCCGGCCATGCCGGTCACCATCGGCAGCGGACGCCCGTCGGTAAACAGGCCCACCACCGCCATGGCCAGCGCGCCGGTCAGCATCTGCAGCGTGCCGAGCAGCGCCGAAGCCGTGCCGGCAATAGCGCCGTGCATCTCCAGCGCCAGCACGCCGGTGGTCGGGATCACCAGGCCCATGAAACCCGAGGCGATGAAGTAGAGAACGATCAGCACCCAGAGGCTGTCGCCGCCCGTCGCGAAGTAAGTAAACATGGCGACCATGGCCGCGCACGACGCCACCACGCCGAACTTGACGAGTCCCACCAGCCCGAAGCGCTCGCCGAGCGAACCCGTGAGCTGCGAGGCGCCGATGAAGGCCGCCGCGTTCACGCCGAAAGCCACGCTGTACATTGCGGGCGACAGGCCGTAGTGGTCGATCATCACGAACGACGAATTTGCCAGGTAGGTAAAAAAGCCCGCCATCGCGAAGCTGCCGATGAACACCAGCCCAAGGTAGTGCCAGTCGCGCAGCAGCAGCCAGTAGGCCGACAAGGCGCTGCCGAGGCTGCTTTCAACACGCTCCGACGGAGGCCGCGTCTCCTGCAGCTGCGTGACCATCATTGCAAGGCCCGCCACCGCGGCAATGGTCACGGCCCAGAACACGCCGCGCCAGCCCGCCACCGCGATCACGGCGCTGCCCGCCAGCGGCGCGAGGATGGGCGACACGCTGAACACCAGCATCAGCAGCGACATGAGGCGCGCCGCATCGGTGCCGGTGTGCAGGTCGCGCACCACCGCGCGCGGAATCGCCATACCCGCGGCCGCGCCCAGGCCTTGCACCAGGCGCAGCGCGATCAGCGTCTGGATGTCGGTCGCGAGCGCGCAACCGATGCTCGCAAGCGCGAACAGCACCAGCCCGGCATAGAGCGGCGGCTTGCGCCCGACCATGTCCGAGATCGGCCCGTACAGCAATTGCCCCGCACCCAGCGAAAGAAAAAACGCCGTGAGGCTCATCTGCACCGCGCCGATGTCGGCCTTCAGCGTTTGGCCGATGGCCGGCAATGCCGGCAGGTACATGTCGATGGCGAAAGGGCCAATGGCGGAGAGCAGGCCCAGCAACAGGGCCATCTTGAAGAAGGGAGAAGAACGCATCGAACCGATTGTCGCCAAGCGCGGCGGTTGGTGCAGGCGTGGGGTCGGCGCCCGGCCGTTGCTAATTCTGGCGAAAGAGTACGAACTTGGTATTCAGTTGGTTCCCGCCGCCGCCCTCTTGGATATTCGCAATGACGCAATCGGCGGCTACGCTATCGGCTTCCCGGAATATTCAGAACGATTCACAACAACAGTCTCCTGGAGGGAGTTAGCCATGGCCGCCGCGCGCACGATCCATAAAGACCTTTTTCGCGTGTTCTTGCTGACCCTGGTGTCGCTCTTCGCCATTCCGGCGGCGACACTGGTTTTCACCGAATACGCGCTGCGCTCGCAAGACGCCGAGTTCTTGCAGGCGATCGAATCGCGCATCGCGGCCGACACCCGCCTCTCCGCAGCGGACAAGGCACTCACCACCGAGTTCTATCGCAGCCGCCCCCTGTCCAAGGCGTGCAGCGCCACCGCGCCTGAAGACAAGGACTTTCACGACCAGGTGTGCAGTCCTTATTCGATGCAATGGCAGTTCCATTGGGCCGACCGTGCAGCCATCTGGACGCTGGCGCTCGGCGCGGCGCTGCTGGCGGCCGCCTTGGTGCTGGGCGCCCTCGCCTTTGCCAACCGCGGCCTTCGCTATGCCAGCTTTGTGGCGGGCTGGCGGCTCATGACGGTGTCGAGCGCGGTCGAGGTCGTGCTGCAGAGCGCGATGCTGGTGTGGCTGTCGTTCTGGCTCACCGCGTATTTCATGGAGCGCTATTACGTCAAGCTGATTGCCATCGCCGGCATTGCAGCGGCCATTGCTGTGTTCTATGCGATCTACACGCTGTTCAAGAAGCTGCCCTTCGGCAGCGAGATCGAAGGCGAGCTGGTCGCCGAAGCCGATGCGCCCCGCCTGTGGAACCGCATCCGCGAACTGGCCACCCGCGTTAAGACCGCGCCGCCAGACCACATCGTGGCCGGCATCGACACCAACTTTTTCGTGACCGAGGCGCCCTGCGACGTTCGCGGCCGTACGCTGAATGGCCGCACGCTTTTCGTGAGCATTCCGCTGCTGCGCGTGCTCGACCAGACCGAAGCCGATGCGGTGCTCGCGCACGAGCTGGCCCACCTGGGCGGCGGCGACACCCGAAGCAGTGCAGCGCTCGGCCCCAAGCTGCAGCAGTTCGACCAGTACACCTGGGAAATGCGCAGCGGCGGGCTGACCATCGTTGCGCACTTTCTGCTGCGCCTGTACCGCATGATCTTCTCGTTCGCCCTGGCGCGCGACAGCCGCGAACGCGAATTCAAGGCCGACCGGGTTTCCGCCGGCCTGACGGCGCCCAACGCCATCGTGCAGTCGCTCATCAAGATTTCGGCCTATGCGAGCTACCGCAACGACGTGGAGCGAAAGCTCTTCGAACAGAACCGCCAGCACGACGGCGCGCTTGGCATTGCCGGCTTCGTGGCCGCGGGCCTGCCGCCCTATGCCGGATCGGAGGCATTCATCGAAACCATGAAGACCGCCGACGTGCCGCACCCTTACGACAGCCACCCGCCGCTGCTGGAGCGCATGCGCAACGTCGGGCATCACGTGCCCGAGAGTGCCTATGGCGCTATCGTCGCGACCGCGCCGAGCGCCTCTTGGGCCGACGAAATCGAGACTGCCGCCGACATCGAGGCGCGGATGTGGAATGACTATGAGCAGCGCTTCGTGCAGAACCACGAACTGAGCCTTGCCTACCGATACGAACCGGCCACGGAAGAAGAGCGCGCCGTGGTGCTGCGCCACTTTCCCCCGGTCGAGTTTGCGTTGAAGAACAACGAGCGCGTACAGGTGAGCTACCAGGGGTTGCACCAGAGCGTCGACGGCGGTTCGACGATCGGATGGGACGAGGTCAAGGACCTGACCTTCCAAGACAACGCCTTCGCCGACATGCTGATCGTTTCCCACCACGACAAGGGCATGCTGGGTGCGCGCACCACCAAGGTGAAGGTGGGCGGCCTGGGCAAACAGAAAGACAACTTCAAGGGCGCCGTCGGCCGCTACTGGCAGCGGCACCAGATCATGCGGGCCGAGCAGGCGGCGTCGGCTCGGGCCGAAGAGGAAGCACCGGCATGAAATCCGGCAAGCTTCCCACGCTGCTCGTCGTTCTGGCCGTGGCGTACTTCCTGACCAGCCTGGGGCACTTCACCCACAACGCGGAGTTCATCTGCGAGTACCCGAACCTGCCGGCCTCGTTTACCAGCGCAAGGGTCTACGCGGCCTGGGCGGCAATTACATCGGTGGGCGTGCTCGGCTTCTTCTTGCTCATTGGCAAGAAGTGGATCGCCACGGGTCTGGTCCTGGTTGCTGCATACGCCGTGCTCGGATTCGATGGCCTCGGCCACTATGCGCTCGCACCGTTCGAGTGGCATACGCGCATGGCCAATCTCACCATCCTCTCGGAAGTGGTCGCCGCGGCGCTCCTGTTGTCGGCCACGGTTTACCAGTTGGCAGTGCGCCTGCGCCAGCCGACAAGTGCCTGAAGAAGAGTTCGGCCAGGGCTTCTAGAACAGCGACGCCATGCCGTTCGGCCGCGCGCCCTCGATGTCGAGCATGCGCAGTTTCGTCAGCGCGCCGCCGCCCGCCGAAAAGCCGCCGGGCTTGTTGCCCGCGGCCAGCACGCGATGGCACGGCACCACCGGCGCGAAGGGGTTGTGGCCCATGGCCTGCCCTACCGCGCGGGAAAGGCCCTTGTCGCCCAGCTCGGCCGCGATTTCGCCGTAGGTGCGCGTCTGGCCGGGCGGAATGCGGCGCGCAATGGCGTAGATGCGCTGATGGAATTCCGACACGTGGCTCATGTCGAGCTCGATGTCGCCGAGGTCGTCGGGCGCACCTTGCAGCAGAGCCTGGATGGCCGCGACCGCCTTCTGCGCGCTCTCCGGCGGCACGGCTTCGGTCAGATCCGGAAAGCGGCGCCGCATGCGCGCCCGCGTGGCAGCTTCTCCGTTTTCTTCAGGCAGTTGCACGCCGATGAGCCCGCGCGCGCCCCAAGCGAGCGCGCAAGTGCCTATTGCGGTGTCGAACAGCGCGAAGCCGGGCTCCGCCGCAACTGCTGCTGTGGTCGCTGCTTCATCGTTCATCGGGCTATTTTGTGCCACCCGCGATAGCCGTTCAATCGGCCAGGGCTGCCGGCGCCAGGTGCCGCTCCAGCAGCACGGCGACGTGCACGGCTTCGCGCTGCGCGCCATCCCCGATCTGGTGGCGGCAGCTGGTGCCGTCGGCCACCACAATGGCTCCCGGCTTCGCGCGGATCGCCGGCAGCAGGCTGGCCTCGGCCATCTGCATCGACACCTCGATATGGCGCGCCTCGTAGCCAAAGCTGCCGGCCATGCCGCAGCATGAGCTTTCGATCAGTTCGGGCTCGGCGCCGGGAATGAGCCGCAGCACCTCCAGCACCGGGCTGACCGCGCCGAACGCCTTCTGGTGGCAATGGCCGTGCAGCAGGATCGGCGCCGTTGCGGGGGTGAGCGCAAGCGCGAAGCGGCCGGCCTTCATTTCGCGCGCAATGAACTCCTCGAACAGCAGCGCCTGCTTGGCGACTGTTTCGGCCTTCTTGCCGAAGCCCATCACCAGGGTTTCGTCGCGCAGCGTAAGCAGGCATGAGGGCTCGAGCCCGACGATGGGAATGCCCGCCTCGGCCAGCGGCTTGAGGGCGTCGATCAGTGCCTCGGCACGGCGCTTGGCTTCAGCCACCATGCCGCTGGCCAGGAAGGTGCGGCCGCAGCAGTGATGCCCGCCGCTTTTTTCGACCGTGTGCAGCGTGTAGCCCGCAGCCTTGAGGACACGCGCCGCGGCCAGCGCGTTTTCGCTTTCGAATGTGCCGTTGAAAGTGTCGACGAAAAGTATCGCGGCCTTGCCGCCGCTTGCCTGCACCGACAGCACGGCTTCGCGGCTGGCGAACATGCCGTGCAGGTCGGCCTTGGCGCGCCAGAAGGTGTCGGAGCGCCATTCGGGCAGCGACCGTCGTGCGGAAAAACCCAGCAGCTTTTCGCCCAGCCAGGCCGCGCCGGGCAAGGTGTTGCGCAGGTTCATGAGCCACGGCAGGCGGCTGGCCTTGTGCGCGTAGTCGGGCATGTACGCCACGATCTTGTCCTTCAGCGTATGGCCGTGGCGCTTCTTGTAGTGGTCGAGAAACTCGATCTTCATCTTCGCCATGTCCACGCCGGTCGGGCAGTCGCGCTTGCAGCCCTTGCAGCCGACACACAGGTCCATGGTTTCGTGCATCTCTTCGCTGGTGAAGGCGTCCGGGCCAAGCTGGCCCGAGAGCGCTAGCCGCAGCGTGTTGGCACGGCCGCGCGTCAGGTGCTGCTCGTCGCGCGTCACGCGGTAGCTCGGACACATGGTGCCGGCGTCGAACTTTCTGCAGTGGCCGTTGTTGTTGCACATTTCCGCGGCCTTGGCCAGGCCGCCCGTGCTGTCGCCGCCAGTGCCGGGCGCGGTGGTCTGCTCGGTCACCGGATCGGCGTTGACGTTCCAGGCCGACCAGTCGAGCACGGGCTTGAGTTCGATGCGCTTGTAGGGCTTGGGCGCGGTGGGCGGCGCAAAGCGGAACAGCGCGCCGTCGTCCATGCGCGGCGTATCGATGATCTTGCCGGGGTTGAAAAGATTGGCCGGATCGAGCTTTTGCTTGATGGCGCGAAACGCCTCGTTGATGGCGGGGCCGAACTGCCATTCGATCCACTCGCCGCGGCACAGGCCGTCGCCATGCTCACCGCTGAAGGCGCCCTTGTATTTGCGCACCAGCGCGGCGGCTTCTTCGGCAATGGCTCGCATCTTGGCGCCGCCGTCTGCGCGCATGTCCAGAATTGGCCGCACATGCAGCGTGCCGACCGAGGCATGCGCATACCAGGTGCCACGGCTGCCGTACCGGGCGAACACTTCGGTCAGCGCATCGGTGTATTCGGCCAGGTGCTCGAGCGGCACGGCGCAGTCTTCGATGAAGCTCACCGGCTTGCCGTCGCCCTTCAGGCTCATCATGATGTTGAGGCCGGCCTTGCGCACTTCCCACAGGTTTTTCTGGCGCGCGTCATCGGGCATTTCGACCACGCTGCCGGGCAGCCCCAGGTCGCCCATGAGCTCGACAAGTTGCTTGAGCCGCGGCAGCAGCCCGGCCTTTTCAGCACCCGCAAACTCCACCAGCAAGATGGCCGCCGGCTTGCCGATCAGCGCTGTCTCCACCGTGGGCTTGAAGGCCGGGTTGGCAAGGCTCAGCTCGATCATCGTGCGGTCGACCAGCTCCACCGCCGTGGGGCCGAGCTTCACGATGTGCTGCGCCGCATCCATGGCCGAATGGAAGGTCGGAAAATTCACGATGCCCAGCACCTTGGCGCGCGGCAGCGGCGCGAGCTTGAGCTTCAGGCTCTTCGTATAGGCCAGGGTGCCTTCGGCGCCGATCAGCAGGTGCGCAAGGTTCACGCTGCCGTCGGCGGTATAGGGCCGCTCGTTCTGGTTGTCGAAGATGTCGAGGTTGTAACCGGCCACGCGGCGCAGCACCTTGGGCCAGTTGGCGTGGATCTGCTCGCGGTGCTCGACAGCCAGCCCGTGCACGAACTGCGCAATGCCAGCCGCGCGCGGGCCCAGCGTGGCCTGCGGGCCAAACTCCACCAGCTCGCCGCTCGAAAGCCAGGCGCTCGCGCCCAGCACGTTGTGCACCATGTTGCCGTAGGCAATGGAGCGCGACCCGCAGGAGTTGTTGCCGGCCATGCCGCCCAGCGTGGCCTGCGCGCTGGTCGACACATCGACCGGATACCAGAGGCCGTGCGGCTTGAGCTGCGCGTTCAGGTGGTCGAGCACCAGGCCGGGCTCGACGGTGGCGGTGCCCTCTTCCACATTCACGTCGAGCACGCGGCGGAAATGCTTGCTGTTGTCGATCACCAGTGCGGCGCCCGTGGTCTGGCCGCATTGGCTGGTGCCGCCGCCGCGCGCGAGCACAGGCACCTTCAGGTCGCGTGCGATGTCGATGGCGGTGGCAATGTCGCGTTCATTGGTCGGCACGAAGGCGCCGACCGGGGTGATCTGGTAGATCGACGCATCGGTGGCGTAGCGGCCGCGCGAACCGTCGTCGAACAGCACCTCGCCCTGCGTTTCGGCGCGCAGCCGGCGTGCGAGCGCATCGCAGGTTTCATTGGGCGGAAGAACGGTTCCGGCGGGCTGGATGTGGCTTGCGGGATCGACGCGCATGGTGTGGGGTCAGCTCGCTTTGTGGGTCTGGGGGTAGATTTCACCGGCGCGCATGAGCTCCAGCACCGTGTCGCGCTTGCGCATGAGGTGCGCGACCATCACCTTGCGCATTGCCGGTGCGTCGCGCGTGGCCAGCGCGTTGACCATCTGCTCATGCTCTTCGACGGCGTGCTTCCACTTCGCGTCGTTCTGGTTTGTGCGAAAGCGCAGCGACTGCACGCGGGCGTTGATGGAACGGTAGGTGCTGGCCAGCACCGGGTTTCCCGCGGCCTCGTTGATGGCGGTGTGAATGCGCGCGTTGAGGCGGTAATAGCCCGAGAGATCGCGCCGAGCGAAGCACGCCATCATTTCGTAGTGCAGCGCGCGCACCTCGGCCAGTTCTTCATCGGTAATGCGCTTGGCCGCCAGCTCGCCCGACATGCCTTCGAGCATGGCCAGCACCTCGAAGGTGTTGAGCACGTCGGCCTCGGTGAGCTTCACTGCCACCGCGCCGCGATTCGGCAGCAGGTCGACCAGCCCTTCGGCCGCGAGCAGCTTGATGGCCTCGCGCAGCGGCGTGCGCGACACGCGCAGCTGCAGGCACAGCTCGCGCTCGTTGAGCTTTGCGCCCGGGGCGATGTGCCCTTCGACCAGCATCGTGCGCAGGCGCGAAGCCACCTGGTCGTGCAGCGCGAGGCGCGAGATTTCGATGATGTCTGCAGTCATGTCTGTTTCCCTTGAATGCATTTTGAATGCAAAAAACCACAGCTGCAATCGGTGTTGTTAAGGGTAAACCAGCATGCCTTATTCAATTTTGAATGCAAAACTGAAGGCGAAAGGACAGTCCATGCTGCAACTCGACATCCATCCCACCGGCCGCCACTTCCTCCAGATTCCCGGCCCCAGCCCGGTGCCCGACCGCATCCTGCGGGCCATGAGCCTGCCGACCATCGACCACCGCGGGCCCGAGTTCGGCACGCTGGGGCTCAAGGTGCTCGGCGGCATCAAGCAGATCTTCAAGACGAAGCATCCGGTTGCCATCTACCCTGCTTCCGGCACGGGCGCATGGGAGGCCGCGCTGGCCAACACGCTGAGCCCGGGCGACCACGTGCTGATGTACGAAACCGGGCACTTCGCGTCGCTGTGGCAAAAAATGGCCACGCGGCTCGGCCTGTCGACCGAATTCCTCGCGTGGACGGGCAAGGACGAGCAACTGCCCGCCGCGCCCAGCTGGCGCCGCGGCGTGCAGGCCGATCTCATCGAGGCCCGCCTGCGCAAGGACACCGAAAAGAAGATCAAGGCCGTGTGCGTGGTGCACAACGAAACCTCCACCGGCGTCACCTCCGACATTGCTTCGGTGCGCAAGGCCATCGATGCGGCGGGCCACCCGGCCCTCTTGATGGTCGACAGCATCTCCGGCCTCGCAAGCGCCGATTTCCGGCATGACGAATGGGGTGTGGACGTCACCATCAGCGGCTCGCAAAAGGGCTTGATGCTGCCGCCCGGCATCAGCTTCAACGCGCTCTCGCCGCGTGCGCTCGAAGCATCGAAAAGCGCGAAGCTGCCACGCGCCTTCTGGGCCTGGGACGAGATCGTGGAGATGAACAAGGACGGCTACTGGCCCTACACGCCCAACACCAACCTGCTCTACGGCCTCTCGGAGTCGCTCGACATGCTGCTCGGCGAAGGGCTGGACAACGTGTTTGCGCGCCACCAGCGCTGGGCTACCGGCGTGCGCGCGGCGGTCAACGCCTGGGGCCTGCCGATCCAGTGCGCCGACCCTGCCGTGTACTCGCCCGTGCTCACCGGCGTGATCACCCCGGAGGGAGTCGATGCCGATGCGCTGCGCCGCCTGATTCACCAGCGCTTCGATCTTTCGCTGGGTACCGGCCTCGGCAAGCTCAAGGGCCGCATGTTCCGCATGGGCCACCTGGGCGACAGCAACGACCTGACGCTGGTCGCCATGGTGGCGGGCGTCGAAATGGGCATGAAGCTCGCGGGCATCAAGCTGGCAGGCAGCGGCGTGCACGCGGCCATGGACCATTTCGCGAGCCACGCCGCATCCCCGGCACTGCAAAAGGCCGCGTAGCGCACGAACCCGTTCACACCCGGCCGCAACGCGTCGCTCGAACGGCGCGGCGGCCGACACCCTTGCCTGGCATCCAGTCAGGCACGCATCGGACCCACCACACACTGGAGACAAAGATGATGCAGAGACGTTCGCTGATTCAAGCCGCGGGTGCCGCGACCGCCACGCTGGGCGTGCCCCGGCTCTTCGCGCAGGAGTGGCCCAGCGGGCCGGTGCGCATCGTGGTGGGGTTTCCGCCGGGCGGGGGCACCGATGCGCTTGCGCGCGTGGTGGCGCAAAAGCTCACGACCATGTGGAACCAGCAGGTCATCGTCGAGAACAAGGGCGGCGTGGCGGGCGTGCTGGCGGCCGAATACGTCTCGCAGCAGCCCAGCGACGGCAGCACGCTGCTCATGGCGCACATCAACAGCCACGCGCTCGCGCCGAGCCTTCAGCCCAAGCTGCGCTACAGCGTGGAACGCGACTTCGTGCCGATCGTGCTCGTGGGTGTCACGCCCAACCTGCTGATTGCCAGCCCGGCGCAAAAGGCGCTCACGGTGAACGACATCGTGTCCGCTTGCAAGGACTCTCCAGGCACGGTGAGCTTCGGCTCCGCGGGCGCCGGTTCGGCACAGCACCTGGCACTCGAAATGTTCAAGCTGCAGGCCAAGGTGGATGCGCTGCACGTGCCGTACAAAGGCAGCGGCCCGCTGCTGGCCGACCTGATGGGTGGCCAGATTCAATACAGCTTCGAAACCATGACCGCAGCCACGCCGCACGTAAAAAGCGGCCGCGTGCTGGCCGTGGCGCAGACCCGAGCCAAGCGGGCCAAGGGCCACCCCAACGTTCCCACCATGCAGGAGCAGGGCTTCGCCGGTTTCGAGGCCACCACCTGGTACGGCTTGGCAGGCCCGGGCAAGCTGCCGCAGCCGGTGGCCGACAAGGTCAACCGCGACGTCAACACGGTGCTCGCGATGCCCGATGTGCAGGAAAAGCTCGACACCTATGGTGCGGAGGACGGTGGCGGCTCACAGGACAAGTTCAAGCAGTTCATCGCGACCGAGATCGCCAAGTGGGCCAAGGTGGTGAAGGATGGCAAGGTGCATGTCGATACTTGACTTGCTGCCTTGTTGACGGGTTCAGGGGATTCAGGGCGGCGCACCCGCCGACGGGGTACCTTTCTCCGCGAATGTCCCCCGGGGCTGCGCCCCTCCTCCTTTATTTCGCTGCGCAAGGCACCCCGCCAGCGGGCGCGTTGCACAGAGCCGTGGTTGATCAGCGGAACACCAGCAGCGTGCCCCGGTGCACAGGGCATCGGGTGCTCCGCGCAGCGAAATAAAGGAGGAGCCGAAGGCGGGGGACATTCGCGGAGGGGAGTACCCGGTGGCCTTTGCACTCGCCCGGGACGCAACTGACAAAATCACAAGATGACCTCACAAATGACAGCCCTGACCGATGCGCTCGTTGCAGCCCGCCGCAGCAACACCACCCTCGATGCCTCCACCTGGACCGACGCGCTGCAAGATGCCACGCAGGCCTACGAGGTGCAGGACGCAGTAGCCGCTGCGCTCGGCTGGTTTGGTGACCGTGCCGTTCCGGCCCATTGGAAATCCGGCGGCGCCTCCAGAAACGTGACGCTCACGCATGCGCCGCTGCCCCCTCAAGGCGTGCGCAACAGCCCGGCGGACTTCAGCGACTTGGTTTTTCACTCGCCCGGCATCGAAGCTGAAATCGCCCTGCGGCTCGGACAGGACGTGACACCGGAAATGGCCGCGAAGCTCGACCACCAGGACGCGGCTTCGCTGATCGATGCCATGGCGGTCTCGGTGGAAATCGTCGATTCGCGTTGGCAAGACCTGGCCGCTACGCCCCCGTTGCTGCGCCTTGCGGATTCGCAAGTGCATGGCGCGCTGGTTCTCGGCGAATGGCAGCCTTATGCGGCCGTCGATTGGGCTTCGCAGCGCTGCGAAACCAGAGTCGGCAATTCGGAAAGCGTGGTGCGCGAAGGCACCCATCCGCTGGCCGACCCCGCATGGTTGCTGCCCATCTGGCTGCGCCACATCACGCGCCATGGGCAAAGCGCGCCGGCCGGCACCGTCGTCACCACAGGGTCGTGGGTCGGTATCGTGCCTTGCCGCCGCGGAGATCAGGTAACGGTGGAATTTGCGGGCATCGGCTCGGTTCGCTTGATCGTGTAGCGCCCTCCTCCCACGCCCGAGCACGCCACCAGAAAGTCGAGCACCGCGCGCACGCGTGCTGGCAAGGTGCCGGCCTTGCCGATGTACACCGCGTGGATCGGCTCCACCTCGGCGGGGTTGAATTCCTGCAGCAGCGGCACCAGCCGGCCCGCATCGATGTCGTGCTGTATGTGATACAGCGACAGCCGCGCCACGCCCGCGCCGGCAATCGCCAGCTGCCGCAGCGTTTCGCCGTCGCCCGCGCGCACCGGCCCGGCCACGGGCAACGAGATCATTCGCCCGTCGATACGCAATGGCCAATCCGGCGTATTGCGCCGGTAGCTCCAGCCCAACCTGTTGTGCGCTTCCAGTTCCTGCGGCGTGTGCGGTGTGCCGTACTTTGCAAGATAGTCGGGCGAGGCCACGATCGCCTGGCTGGTTTCGCCGAGGCGGCGCGCCACCAGGTCGGAAGGCGGCAACTGCCCCCAGCGGATCGCGATGTCCGCGCGCTCGTCCATCAGGTCGACGATGCGGTCGGTCAGTGCAATGTCCAGCGTGATTTGCGGATGCAGCTCGAGCAGCTTGGGCACCAGCGGCACCAGCTTGTGGTGCCCGAAGGACACGCTCGCGTTGATGCTCACCCGGCCGCGCGGCGCGGCACCCGCGGCGGCGCAGCGCTCGGCCTCATCCATGTCGGCCAGCACGCGCGTGCTGCGCTCATAGAAATGCAGGCCTTCGGGTGTCAGTTGCAGCTTGCGCGTGGAGCGGTGCACCAGCTGAATACCCAGGCGCAATTCGAGCCGCGCCACCAGCTTGCTCACCGCGGAAGGCGTCATGTCGAGCAGGCGCGCCGCGGCGGAAAAGCCGCCGGATTCGACCAGCTGTACGAAGGCCTCCATTTCACCGGAGCGGTTCACATCGATACGCGGCATGGCGGCTCCTCGGCTTTCAGCTGTGACTTCAATTCACAAGTCTATGTACAGCCGGCATTCTAGTCATCCATGGGGATAACCCGCACAGTAGAGCCATCATGCCAATTGCTCTACTCGCCCTTACCGCCGGTGCCTTCGGAATAGGCACTACCGAATTCGTCATCATGGGCCTGCTCATGCAGGTCTCGGCGGATCTTCATGTCTCCATCACCGCCGCCGGCTTGCTGATCTCGGGCTATGCGCTCGGCGTTGCGGTCGGCGCGCCCATGCTCACCATTGCCACCCGGAAGCTGCCGCGCAAAACGGTGCTGCTGGCGCTGATGGCGATCTTCACGCTCGGCAACCTGGCCTGCGCGCTCGCGCCCAACTACGAGCTGCTGATGGCCGCGCGCGTCGTCACCTCGCTCGCGCATGGCACCTTCTTCGGCGTGGGCTCGGTCGTGGCCACGGGCCTTGTGGCGCCGGAGCGCCGTGCCTCGGCCATTGCCATCATGTTCACCGGCCTTACGGCCGCCACGCTGCTCGGCGTGCCGGCGGGTGCCTGGCTCGGCCTGCAGTACGGCTGGCGCGCCACCTTCTGGGCCGTGACGCTGATCGGCGTGCTGGCATTTGCGGTGCTCGCGATCTTTGTGCCCCGCGTCAAGGGCGAAGCCAGGCCGGCGCCGCTGCGCGAGGAACTCGCGGTTCTCGCGCGGCCGCAGGTTCTGTTGGGCCTTGCGATGACGGTGCTCGGCTTCGCGGGCGTGTTCGTGGTGTTCACCTACATCCAGCCCTTGCTGACCCAAGTCACCGGCCTGCCCGAATCGGCGGTGTCGCCGATATTGCTGGTGTTCGGCGGTGGCCTTGCCGTTGGCAACATTCTGGGCGGCAAGCTGGCCGACCGCGCAACGATGCCCGCCGTGATCGGCACGCTGGTGGCACTGGCCGCCGTGCTCGGCGCGATGCAGTTCACCATCGGAACGCCGTTCACCGCCGTGGTGTTCGTCGGCCTGCTCGGCATCGCTTCTTTCGCAACGGTGGCGCCGATGCAGCTGCGCGTGCTCGAGAAGGCCTCGGGCGCGGGCCAGAACCTCGCGTCGAGCCTGAACATCGCGGCCTTCAACCTGGGCAATGCGCTCGGCGCATGGATGGGTGGCGTGGTCATCGACCATGGCCCGGGCTTGCGCGCGCTCGGCTGGGTGGCGGCGCTGCTCACGCTGGTAGGGCTGGCGATTGCGCTCTGGAGCCGTTCGCTCGAACGGCGCGAAAACGACAACGGCGCTCCGGCCGACTGCGCCTCTTCAGCGCAAGCCTGAACCACTCAACGACCATAACAAGGACACCATCATGGAACAACGCTTTCTCGGCCGCTCCGGCTTCAAGGTCCCGGCACTCGGCTTCGGCGCCGGCACCTTCGGCGGACAAGGCCCGCTTTTCAGCGCCTGGGGCAACACCGACGTGGAAGGCGCGCGCGGCATCGTCGACCTGGCGCTCGATGCGGGCGTGACGCTGTTCGACACGGCCGACGTGTATTCGAACGGCGCGTCCGAATCGATACTCGGTGCCGCGCTCAAGGGCCGGCGCGACAAGGCGATCATCTCGACCAAGCTCTCGCTGCGCGTAGGCGACGGGCCGAACGACGTCGGCGCCTCGCGCCACCACCTGATCGCCGCAACGGAGGCCGCGCTCAAGCGCCTGGACACCGACTACATCGACATCCTGCAGCTGCACGCTTTCGATGCGATGACGCCGGTTGAAATGGTGCTCGACACGCTCGACGACCTGGTGCGCGCGGGCAAGGTGCGGCTCATCGGCGCATCGAACTTCTCGGGCTGGCAGCTGATGAAGTCGCTTGCCGCTTCCGACCGGCTCGGGCTGCAGCGCTTCGTGGCGAACCAGACCTACTACTCCCTGATCGGCCGCGACTACGAATTCGAACTGATGCCGCTCGGCATGGACCAAGGCCTGGGCGCCATCGTCTGGAGCCCGCTGGGCTGGGGCCGCCTCACGGGCAAGGTGCGCCGCGGCCAGCCGCTGCCTGCCGGCAGCCGCCTGCACGAAACCGCCGGCTTCGCACCGCCCGTGGACGACGAGCGCCTGTACCGCGTGGTCGATGCCATGGATCAAGTGGCCGAGGAAACCGGCAAGACCGTGCCGCAGATTGCGCTCAACTGGCTGCTGCAGCGGCCCACCGTTTCGAGCGTGCTGATCGGTGCTCGCAACGCAGAGCAGTTCAAGCAGAACCTTGGCGCACTTGGCTGGCAGCTCAGCGCGGAGCAGATCAAGCGGCTCGATGCGGCCAGCGCCGTGACGCCGCCCTACCCTTACTACCCGTACTGGAACGGGCAGTTTGCAGAGCGCAGCCCTGTGGCGGTATGAGCCGGCCGAGGTAGATGAACGCCTAGACCAGCGCGGCGTCGGCAGAGCGCTCGTTCGCCAGAGCTCCGCCAAGTTGGTCCACCAGCCGGTCGACTTCCTGCTCGGCCTTGCGAAGCGATTGCGCGAGCTCCTCGCCGCCGAACTCGTCGGACTCCACCGCCGCCTCGTAGACATCGGTAATGCCGATGTAGCCGAACACGGAACGCACCGAGCTCTCGGTATGGTTCAGGTGCGCGATGCGTCCGCCCGGGCCATAGCCGTGATCGCCGCGCGCACCGAGCAGCACCATGCGCTTGCCCGCATCCGCGAGCATCGGCCAGTACGGCACGGCGCCGCGTGCACGGTCAAAACCAAAGGTGCGGCCCACGCGCACGATGTTGTCGATGTAGGCCTTGAACTGCGCGGGCACGCTGAAGTTGTACATCGGCAAGCCCACCACGATCACGTCGGCTGCAATCAGCTGGTCGACGAGCCGGTCGCTCTCGGCCAACACCTCGGCCATCCACGGCTCGCGCTCGGCGGGCGGAGTGAAGGCCGCGTGGATCCAACGGCCATTGACGTGCGCCGGCGGATGCTGGCCCACGTCGAGGTAGTCGATGCGGTCGCTCGGGCGGGCCTTGCGCCAACGCTCGACGAAGCGCGCCGAGAGCCGGCGCGTGTGCGAGCCGTGAGGGTCGATGCCGGAAAGCCCGGGACGGGCACTGGTGTCGATATGGAGAAGGTTCATGATCGTCAATGAGTGAGTTGATCTGTTCTGTTCGGTGCGTTCAAAATGACTGCACAAGCCTCTAATCTAGAGACGACACCAGACTCCTACAAACGATCATTTCTCCATCGATGAATGAAATAATCTCACCTGTTCGCCGGCCGCGCAGCCTGCCGCCGCTGCTCTCGCTGCGCGCATTCGAAGCGGCGGCCGCGCATTTGAGCTTTCAGCGCGCGGCGCACGAACTTTCCGTGACGCCATCGGCCATCAGCCACCAGGTGCGCGCGCTCGAAGACACGCTCGGCCGGCCGTTGTTTCGCCGGCTCACGCGGCAACTGGCATTGACACCCGCGGGCCAGCGGCTTTTCGACGACTTGCGCACGGGCTTCGACGCGCTTGAAGCCGGAATCGAAAGGCTGCGCCAGCCTGCGGCAATGCAGGCCGTCACGCTCACCACCAACACCGCGTTCGCCGCCCGCTGGGTGCTGCCGCGCATGGCCGGCTTTGGCAAGGCATGCCCCGGTATCGAGCTGCGGCTGCATGCCAGCGACACCCTGGTCGACCTCGCGCGCGGCGATGCCGACATCGCCGTGCGCTCAGGCGGCGGCAACTGGCCCGGCCTCACGGCAAGCGAATTGATGGCCGAGCAATACGCCCCGCTGTGCAGCCCGATGCTGGGCCTGAAGCGAGCGAGCGATTTGCCGAAGCACCAGCTGATTCACGCCGATTGGCAGCCCGGCGCCACCGCGCCCGCAACCTGGTCGCGATGGTTCCGCGAAGCCGGCATAGCACCGCCCCGCGGCCGATCGATGAAGGCTGCGGGCCTTTCGTTCTCGGACGAAACCCACGCCATCCTCGCCGCACTCGCAGGCCATGGTGTGGCGCTGCTCAGCCTCACGCTAGCGGCTGAAGAGCTGCGCAGCGGCGCGCTGGTGCAGCCCTTCGGGCCGGCGCTGGACACCGGAAGCTACTTTCTCACCACGGCGCAGGGACGCGAAAATGAACCGGCGATTCGCGGCGTCTGGGACTGGATCGCATCGCAGCCCGCGACCGCTGCTTGATGCAGCCTCACATACCTGAAAGGCACCCAATATGAAGAGCATGAACGTCGCATTGGCACGCCTTCTTCACGGCGTTGTCGCACTCGCCGCGCTAGCGGGCATCGGCCTCGAACTTGCCGCAGCAATCACCGGTGGCGCGGGAGCCGCTCCGACGCATCTCGAGCGCTTTGTGCGGCTCTTCAGCTACTTCACCATCGACGCGAACATCCTCATCGGCGGCACGAGCGCCCTGCTCGCTTTTCGTCCCGCGCACGATGGCCGACTGTTCCGTCCGCTGCGGCTGACCGCCGTCTTGAGCATTGCCGTGACGGGCATCGTCTTCCACACCGTGCTCACCGGGCTGCGCGAGTTGACGCCGTCCGGGCAGCTGGCCAACTTTCTGCTGCACACCGTGACACCGGTCGTCGCGGTGCTCGGCTGGTTGCTCGTCGGCCCGCGGCCGCGCATCGACGGCGGCACCATCGGTCTTTCGGTACTGCTGCCGCTGGCATGGATCGTCTACACCTTCGCGCGCGGTGCGTTCGTCAGCTGGTACCCGTATCCGTTCATGGATGTCGGTGCGCTGGGGTTCGGGCGCGCGGTGCTCAACTCGGCGGTGGTTGCCGTGATCTTCCTGGCCATGGCATTCGGCTTGCGGCTGCTGGAGAAGCAGCTTCCTTCAGCGCCGGCGGCCTGAAAGCTTTCAGCGCAGCGGCAGCTCGATGCAGCCTGCAAGCGGCACCGCGGTGACGCGCTCGCTGCTCGCAATGACCACGGCTCGGCCGGGCTGCGCGGCGCGCCGGGCCAGCGCATTCCACAGGTGATGAATCGATCGGGCATCGAGTGCACCCGTAGGCTCGTCGAGCAGCACCAGCGGACGTCCCGATGCCAGTGCTGCCGCCAGCCACACCTTGCGCTTCGAGCCGGTCGAGAGCATGTACATCGGTTTCTCGAGATGCGGGGTCAGTGCAAAGCCTTCGACGAGGGCTTGCCATGAAGCCTCATCGAAATCCGCATCACCTTCGCTGAGCGTTGCCGTGCATGCGTGGGCGGTGACCTGGTCGAAGGCTTCCGTCGTTGGGTCGCAGAAGAAGACGTTCTGGCGATAGGCATGGGGTGCGAGGTCGAGCCGCGCGCCCACTGCCGTCAGCCGCCCGGTCGCAGCCAGCGCGCCGGCCATCACGCGAAGCAAGGTGGACTTTCCGGTGCCGGTGTCGCCATACAGCAGCGTGACGCCCTCCCCAATGGCCACGGACCAACCGGACGCCAGCGCGGGCTGGTCCGGATATGCGAAGCCCAGGTCCTGGAGTTGAAGGATCGAGGGAGAAGTGGAAGGATTCATGCCCCGGTTGTAGCCGCAAACGATCAAGCCGCCCGCAACTGCTCCCGCAGCTTCTGCCCGATCTCGGGCCGCTCAAGAAACGGATCCGCCGGATTCTTGACGGCGACGATGTTCTCCATGCGGCTGCGCACATTGCCCAGCGCCTTCGGATGGCTGAACACGTAGAACTGGTTGTCGCTGATGGCCTCGAACACCTTCGCCGCCACCTCGGCCGCCGTGATCTTGCCGCTGCTCACCGCCTTGTGGCTCATGGCCTGGCCGATCAGCTGGCTCTTGGTGAGCTCCGTCTCCTTCGGCGCATTCGGCCGATTGCGCTCGCTGCTCGTGATGCCGGTGGGCACGAAGTAGGGGCACAGCAGGCTCGCGCCGATCTGGTCGGTGACCAGGTTCAGGTCTTGGTAGAGCGTTTCGGTCAGGCTCACCACCGCTGCCTTGGCCGCGTTGTAGATGCCCATGTTGGGCGGCGTGAGCAGGCCCGCCATGCTGGCCGTATTGGTGATGTGGCCGCGGTAGCCCGGGTCCTTGGCGGCGGCTTCGAGCATCATCGGCGTGAACAGGCGCACGCCGTGAATCACGCCCCACAGGTCGACGCCCAGCACCCACTCCCAGTCGGCCACGGTGTTTTCCCACACCAGGCCGCCCGCGCCCACGCCCGCGTTGTTGAACACGAAGTGCGGCGCACCGAAGCGCTCTTTCACCGCAAGGGCGAGCGCCTCCATCTGCGCAGCATCAGACACGTCGACCTTGCGGGCGAGCACCTGCGCGCCAGCGGCTTCCATCTCGGCCTGGGCCTTGTCGAGCGCATCTTGCTGCACATCGACCAGCACCAGGTTCATGCCGCGCGCGGCCCCTATGCGTGCGCACTCCAGCCCGAAGCCCGAACCCGCGCCGGTGAGTACGGCCGTCTTGCCCTTGAAGTCCTGAATCATTTGCCGCTGTCCTTCTTGCGTTGAAAGTTTGTCTCTGACTGACGTTGGTGCGGCAATTGAAATACGAAAAGCGCCGCGGCGCAGTCACGAAGGTGCCCCGCGCGAGAAGCTTTCAGGCTTCGGCTTGCTTCAGCACGTAGCCGATGCGCGGAAAATGCACGTGCACCGTGCCTACGCGCTCGTGGCTGCGCTCCAGCGTGTAGTGCGTGCGCGTGGCGGCCACCAGCTTGCCGGGTGTTTCCTCGAGGCCGAAGCTCTCGGCGCGGACCGTGACTGCGCTTCCCAGCGGAATGCCGTGGTCGTCCTGGAAGGTGCTGTCGGTCAGCAGCGTGTGCGGCGTTGCGGCCTTGGCAATGGCAATGGCTTCGTCGGGGTTCGATTTTTCGGGCACGCCGTGTCCGATGGCGGCCATGCGGTCCATCCAGTCGACCACCGCGGGCGTGAGGTCGAGAATGCCCCGCACCGAGTCGATGCGGCGCGTGTACCAGAGCGGGTGGTACGCCGAAAAGTCGGCAATGCACGGCGCTTCGCCCAGCAGGTAGGGCTTGTCGTCGAGCATGTCGGACAGGCGGCGCAGGTAAGACTTGTACGCACTCGTCGCGTCGGCCGGGCGCAGCCGCGTCATGTTGCCCGTGCTCATCTTCGCGCGGTCTTCGCCGAAGGCCTTGGCGGCTTCGGGCGGCGCCTTGGCAAACACCTCGGCCACGCCGCGTGGCTGCAGGTTCCAGGCCATTGCGGCCCAGAACAGCGTGGTGTCGGCCCACTGCGAGAGGATGCGCGACATGCCCTTTTCGGGCTCCGGGTAGAGCGTCGCCTCGGGCTGGAGATGTTCCAGCACATCGGCGATGAGTGCGCTGTCGCAGTAGATGTCGGCGCCGATCTGCAGGAACGGCGTCTTGCGATAACCGCCGGTGAGTATTCCCACCTCGGGCTTG
This sequence comes from Variovorax sp. CCNWLW225, assembly GCF_037204045.1. Taxonomy (NCBI): domain Bacteria; kingdom Pseudomonadati; phylum Pseudomonadota; class Betaproteobacteria; order Burkholderiales; family Comamonadaceae; genus Variovorax; species Variovorax sp. CCNWLW225. The sequence continues at coordinate 164,870 of NZ_JBBCBV010000002.1, forward strand.
GGCATGATGGCCGGAATGAGGACGGACTTCCACGGCAGCTTCTTGGCGCCGAGGATGAGCCGCACCTTCTCGGAAAACGGCGAAGTGTTGTAGTGGTGCAGGATGAGTTCGGCCATCGGCGTCCTTGTGTTCTTTCTTTGAATTGTTTGCGGAAGCTGCGATCAACGAGGGCTGGCGCGCTCGATGATCGAATCGAAATCGGTGCCCGCGCCCAGCGTGCCGAATGCGTTGCCCCAATCGCCGCCCAGGCGCGATGCGCAAAACGCGCCTACAACCGCGGGCGGCGCGGTCTGCGCAAACAACGCAGCTTGCACCGCCAGGGCCACGTCCTGTGCCAGACGGCGCGCCTCGGTTTCGGAGGCCATCGCCTCGATGCGTTCAGGCAGCGCGTCGGCCAGCCGGTCGAGCGAGGCGTGCTGGCCGCGTGCCGGCGCCAGCTCTTGGGCGAGGGCCGCTACCGCATCGCCCTTGCGCAGGCCGCGCAGCATGTCGAGCGCCATGATGTTGCCCGCGCCTTCCCAGATCGAGTTGAGCGGCATCTCTCGGTAGATGCGGGCCATGGTGCCTTCGCCGCCCTCCTCCACATAGCCGTTGCCGCCCAGGCATTCCATGGTCTCTTGCGCAAAGTGGCTGCCGCGCTTGCAGATCCAGAACTTGGCGACCGGTGTGAGCAGCCGCGCCATCAGGCGTTCGTGTTCGTCGTCCTGCCGGTCGAACGCGCGGGCAAGGCGGATGGCAAGCGCCGTAGAGGCTTCGCTTTCGAGCGCCAGATCCGCCAGCACGTTCTTCATGAGCGGCTGCTCGACAAGCGGCTTGCCGAAGGCGTTGCGCTGCACGGTGTGGTTGATGGCCAGGCTCAGCGCCTGGCGCATGAGGCCGCTGGTGCCCAGTGCGCAGTCGAGCCGCGTCATCGTGCCCATCTCGAGAATCTGCGGAATGCCACGGCCTTCTTCGCCTACCAGCCATGCACTGGCGCCACGGAACTCGACCTCCGAGCTCGCATTGGCCTTGTTGCCGAGTTTGTCCTTCAGGCGCTGGATGTGGATGGCGTTGCGGGCGCCATCCCCCATCCACTCCGGCAACACGCGGGGCAGGAAAAAGCAGCTCAGCCCGGCAGGCGCCTGCGCCAGCACCAGGAAGGCATCGCACATCGGTGCCGAGAAGAACCATTTGTGGCCGGTGATCGCATAGCGCTCGCCCCAGGCATCATTGCCCTCGCGCACGGCACTTGTGGTGTTGGCCCGCACGTCGGAGCCGCCCTGCTTCTCGGTCATGCCCATGCCCATGGTCACGCCGGGCTTGTCCTTGAACGACTTGAGCGCGGGGTCGTACCAAAGGCTGCCGAGCTTGGGCCCCCAGTCGGCATACACCTCCGCATTGCTGCGCAGTGCGGGCGTTGCGGCGTAGGTCATCGAAATGGGGCAAAGAACCGACGATTCCAGCTCGGTGAAGAGCATGAAGCCCGCCGCCCGCTGCACGTGCGGCGAGGCGGAAGTGCCGGTCCACGGCGTGCCGTGCAGGCCCGCGCCGACGGCAGCCTTCATCAGCGCGTGGTAGCTGGGGTGAAACTCCACCTCGTCGATGCGCCGGCCGAAGCGGTCGTGCGTGTGCAGCTCGGGCGTATGGGTGTTGGCAAGACGGGCATGCGTCTGCATGTCGGCCGAGCCGACGGCGGCGCCCAGTTCATGCAGCTGCGCCAGCTGGAGCGCAGGCGCGTTGAACTGCAACGCATCGCGCAGGGGCCTGTTGGTTTCGAAGAGGTTGCAGTCCACCAGCGGCGCGGGCTGGTTGAACACCTCGTGCGTTCCAGCATTCTTCATACAGAACCTCCGAGAAGTCAGTTCCAGAAAAACCGCGGCACCGGGTTTGCCGGGCCGCTGGCGTGGCCCCGGCAGCCTAGATCAACTTGACCAGTTGCTTGCCGAAATTCTTGCCCTTGAGCAAACCCAGGAAGGCCTCAGGGGCGGATTCGATGCCCTGCGCCACCGACTCGCGTGGCTTGAGCTTGCCGGTGGCCACCAGCGTGCCGAGCTCGGTCAACGCCTCCGGCCACACTTCCATGTGCTCGCTCACGATGAAGCCTTCGATCTTCATGCGGTTGATGAGAATGAGCGCCGGGTTGGCAAGCGGCAGCGGCTGGCCGTCGTAGCCCGCGATCATTCCGCACAGCGCAACGCGAGAGAAGGCATTCGCGCGCAGCAGCACGGCGTCGAAGATATAGCCGCCCACGTTCTCGAAGTAGCCGTCGATGCCGTTCGGGCAGGCTTCCTTGAGCGCGGCGCTCATGCTCTTCACATCGGGGTGCTGGCGGTAGTCGATGCAGGCGTCGAAGCCGAGCTCTTCGGTCACGTACTTGCACTTGTCGGGGCCGCCCGCAATGCCGACCACCCGGCAGCCGCGCGCCTTGGCCAGTGCGCCGAATGCGCTGCCGACTGCGCCGCTGGCGGCGGTAACGACCATCGTCTCGCCGGCCTTGGGCGCAATGATCTTCACCAGCCCATACCAGGCCGTGACGCCCGGCATGCCGACCGCGCCGAGGTAGTGCGACAGCGGCACGTGCGTGGTGTCGACCTTCTTCAGCGCGCCGGGCTGCGATGCATCGACCACGCTGTATTCCTGCCAGCCGCCGAAGCCCACCACCTTGTCGCCGGGGGCGAACTTGGGGTGCCTGCTTTCCACCACTTCACCGGCGGTGCCGCCCTGCATCACCTGGCCGAGCGGCTGCGGCTGCGCATAGCTCTTGGAGTCGTTCATGCGGCCGCGCATGTACGGGTCCAGGCTCATGTAGTGGTGGCGCACCAGCACCTGGCTCTCGGCCAGCGCAGGCGTTTCGGCGGTCACGAGCTTGAAGTTGCTGGCAACGGCTTCGCCATCGGGGCGGTTGTCGAGGTGGATCTGCTTGTTGGTGGGCATGTATGGCTCCTGGAGATTCGTTTCGGTGGTCGGTCAGTCGGTCGAAGGCGGGCGCATCGCGTTCGCGCTGGCGGGCCCTGTGGGCAGGCGTCGCTTCACGTACTTGAAGGTGCCGGTGGCATGGGCGCACACGCGCTCCTGCTCGTCGTAGATCTTGGCTTCTGTAAAGGCCAGCGTCGCGGTGCGATGAATGAGCGTGCCTCGCGCGTGCAGCGGGCCGACCGAAGGCTGCATGAAGCTGGTCTTCATCTCGATGGTGACCACGCCGGTTTCGGGCGCCACGCTGCGCGCTGCAGCCGCCATGGTGATGTCGAGCAGCGTCATGCAGGCGCCGCCGTGGGTCACGTCGAAGGTGTTCAGGTGCTCGGGCTTGGCGGTGTAGACGATCTCGGATTCGCCGCCCTCGAACTTGGTGAGCTCGAAGCCCAGGTGGCGCGCGAACGGAATCTGGCTCGTGTACGAGCGGATGTTGATGTCGGTGGAATCTTCAGTCATTGCGTACCAAGCTTACGCACCCAGCACCACGCTCACACCGCCGTCCACCGCGAGCCACTGGCCGGTGATGTGCTTGCCGGCATCGCTTGCGTACAGCAGCGTCAGGCCCTTCAGGTCTTCTTCGTCGCCCAGGCGGCCGAGCGGCGCATGCGAGGCCATTTTTTCCTCGCCCAGCGACTTGATCAGGCCGGCCGCCATCTTCGTCATGAAGAAGCCCGGGCATATCGCGTTCACGTTGATGTTGTACTTGCCCCATTCGGCGGCCAGCGTGCGCGTGAAGCCGATCACCGCCGTCTTCGAGGTGTTGTAGGCCAGCGTCTGCATTTCGGGCGGGTTGCCGTTCAGGCCGGCGATGGATGCAATGTTGATGATGCGGCCCGTTTTCTTGGGGATCATGTAGCCGTTGGCGACATGCTGCGACAGGATGAAATAGCCGCGCACGTTGAGGTTCATCACCTTGTCCCAAGCCTCGACCGGATGGCTCTCGGCCGGCGCGCCCCAGCTGGCACCCGCGTTGTTCACGAGGATGTCGATGGCGCCCATGCGCTGCAGCGTTTCGTCGGCCAGGCGGCGCGTGTCTTCTTCCTTGGAACAATCGGCGGCAATCCAGCGCGCATCGATGCCGGCGGATTGCAGCTCGGCCGCGGCCTGCTCCAGGTCTTCGGCCTTGCGGGAGCTGAGCATGATCTTCGCGCCCGCCTCGCCCAGCGCATGCGCCATTTGCAGGCCAAGGCCGCGCGAGCCGCCGGTAATGAGGGCGGTCTTGCCGGTAAGGTCGAACAGCTGCTTGGTGGTGCGAGGGGTCATTGGGTGTCTCCGATATTCAGGATGTTCAGAAGAGATGCGTGCTACTTGTCGCCCAGGCGCGAGCGCACATAGATGAGCACGACGCCCACAAGCGCGACCACCGCGCCGGGCACGGCCATCGACCAGCCGAGTGCCGGCTCGGTGCGGCCGGTGGCAATGCCCAGGATCACGAGAAACAGGCCGCCGTAGATCAGGATCCATATCCACTTTTCCAGCCGCGCGTGCGGCTTGGGTGGCTTGGCGGGGTTGGGGGTGTTGTTGTTTGGGGCGGCGTTGGCCATTATCAAAAAGCTTCCTCTGGCAATGCTGTACAGGTGGGATCGCGGCTTTCGACCACGTTGAGCCAGGCGCCGATTTTCGGCAGCTCGTAGTGGAAGAAATAGTCCGTGGCTCCAATCTTGCCAGCTGTTACTGCCCTCGCCTTTTGCGCGTCGATTTCGAGTGCCCGCCGAGCCACGTCCAGCCAGATCCAGGCCAGCACGGTGTGGCCGAACGCCTGCATGTATGGCACCGCATTGGCCAGCGCATCGGCCGGGTCGCCGGTGGACCAGGCAGCCTCGGTCGCGCTGCCGATGCGCTGCAAGGCCACCTTCAGGGTCTTGGCATGCGCCGCGAGCGCCGGCACCTCGGCCGCGCGGCCGATGGTGTCGGTGATGCGGCCGGCCAGCAGCTGCAGGCCACGGCCTTTTTCCATCAGCACCTTGCGGCCCAGCAGGTCGGCCGCCTGGATGCCGTGCGTGCCCTCGTGGATCATGTTCAGACGGTTGTCGCGCCAGTATTGCTCCACCGGAAAGTCGCGCGTGTATCCGTAGCCGCCGTGCACCTGAATGGCCAGCGAGTTGGCTTCGAGGCACCATTCGCTGGGCCAGCTCTTGGCAATGGGCGTGAGCACCTCGAGCAACAGCCGCGCGTCGTCCGCGGCCTGCGCGTTGCCTGTTTTCTGCTCGTCGACCAGGCGGGCGCAGTACAGCTCCAGCGCCAGGGCGCCTTCGCAGTATGCCTTCTGCGCGAGCAGCATGCGGCGCACGTCGGCGTGCTCGATGATGCGCACCTGCGGGCTGGCCGAATCTTTTGCGACTGCGGTGCCGGGCTGTTCGGCTTTTTTCACGAGCCGGCCCTGCGGCCGGGTCTTCGCATATTCGAGCGAGGCGTAGTAACCGGCCATGCCGAGCATGGTGGCCGCAGTGCCGACACCGATGCGCGCCTCGTTCATCATGTGGAACATGCAGTGCAGGCCCTTGCCGGGCTCGCCGACCAGGTAACCCACCGCACCCGCCTTGCCGCCGACGGGGTACTTGCCCTCGCCGAAGTTCAGCAGCGTGTTGGTGGTGCCGCGCCAGCCCAGCTTGTGGTTGAGGCCTGCGAGAGCCACGTCGTTGCGCTCGCCGGTCAGCTCGCCATTCGTGTTCACCATGCGCTTGGGCACGATGAACAGCGAGATGCCGCGCGTGCCCGGCACCAGCTTGCCGTTGGCATCCGGAATCTTGGCAAGCACGATGTGCACGATGTTCTCGGTCAGCTCGTGGTCGCCGGCGGAGATCCACATCTTGTTGCCCGTGAGCCGAAAGCGTGGCCCCAGCGGATCGTTCTGGTAGTCGTCGCCGTCAGGCACAGCGCGCGTGGCCACGTCGCTCAGCGAAGAGCCCGCCTGCGGCTCCGACAGGCACATGGTGCCCGCCCAGCGGCCCGAAAATTCGTTCTTGGCGAACACCTCTTTCTGCATCTCGGTGCCATGCACCATCAGCAGGTTGGCGTTGCCGCTCGTGAGCATGTTGGAGCCGATGCTCACCGATGCCATTGCGAAAAAACTGTTGGCCGCGGCGTGCAGCGTGTAGGGCAGCTGCATGCCGCCGATGTCGTAGTCCTGCGCCGCGCTCATCATCCCGGATTCGACAAAAGCCTTGTGCGCATCGTGCGTGGCCTGCGGCAAGACGACCTTCTCGCCGTCGAAGTGCGGCTCCTGCGTATCGACGATGCGATTGGCCGGCGCGTACTTTTCGCGTGCGATGCGTTCGCAGGTGTCGAGCACCGCGTCGAAGGTTTCGCGCGCATGGTCTGAAAAGCGCTCGCGCTGGCTCAGCGATTCCGCGTCGAGCCAGTCGTAGAGCAGGAAGTCGAGGGTGGGACGCAGGCTCATGATCGGATCTCGGTGTGAATGGATGCGCGGGTTCGGTGCCAGGAACACCGCGGAACCGGCTCAGCCGGGCCGCCGGTGTCGCCCCCTGAACGGGGTTGGCGAAGGCGGCGACGCGCTATGCGCCGCCGGTTGGGCGAGAGTCAGAGAACTTCAAACACGCCCGCGGCGCCCATGCCGCCGCCAATGCACATCGTCACCAGCACCTTCTTCGCGCCGCGGCGCTTGCCTTCGATGAGCGCGTGGCCCGTCAGGCGCTGTCCGCTCACGCCGTACGGGTGGCCCACGGCGATGGCGCCGCCGTCCACGTTCAGGCGGTCGCCCGGAATGCCGAGCTTGTCGCGGCAGTAGATCACCTGCACCGCGAAGGCTTCGTTCAGCTCCCACAGGTCGATGTCGTTGACCGTGAGGCCCAGGCGCTTGAGCACCTTCGGAATGGCGAAGACGGGGCCGATGCCCATTTCGTCGGGCTCGCAGCCGGCCACGGCAAAGCCGAGGAAGCGGCCGAGCGGCTTCAGGCCCTTTTGCTGGGCGTACTTCTCGTCGACCACCACGCAGGCGCCGCCGCCGTCGGAGAACTGGCTGGCGTTGCCGGCCGAAATGAGGCCGCCGGGCAGTGCCGGGCGGATGCCGCTGATGCCTTCCTTGGTGGTGCCGGGGCGGATGCCTTCGTCGTTCTCGACCGTAACTTCCTTGGTGCGCAGGCCCATCACGGGATCGGCCACGCCGGCCAGCACGGTGATGGGAGCAATCTCGTCCTTGAAGCGGCCGGCTTCCAGAGCGGCGGTGGCCTTTTGCTGGCTGGCGGCGCCGTATTCGTCCATGGCGTCGCGGCCGATGTTGTAGCGCTTGGCAACCTGCTCGGCAGTCTGCAGCATGTTCCAGTAGATCTCGGGCTTGTGCTTTACCAGCCAGGGGTCGGCCAGCATGTGCTTGTTGGCTTCGTTCTGCACGCACGAGATGCTCTCGACGCCGCCGGCCACATACACATCGCCCTCGCCCGCAATGATGCGCTGGGCGGCGGTGGCAATGGTCTGCAGGCCCGACGAGCAGAAGCGGTTGATGGTCATGCCCGAGGTGGTCACGGGGCAGCCGGCGCGCAGCGCGATCTGGCGCGCAATGTTGGAGCCGGTGGCGCCTTCGGGCGTTGCGCAGCCCATGATCACGTCGTCGACTTCGGCGGCTTCGATGCCGGCGCGCGAGATGGCGTGCTGCACCGCATGGCCGCCGAGCGTGGCGCCGTGCGTCATGTTGAAGGCACCCTTCCAGCTCTTGGCGAGCGGCGTGCGGGCAGTGGAAACGATGACGGCGCTGGTCATGGTGAGGTCCTTTGAAGATGGAAGGGAAAAGAAGTCGTGGTCGTCATTGCGCCGGCGCAGCGTTGGTGTTGCGCAGGAGCTGGTGATAGAAGCCGATCATCTCGCCGTAGTTGGAGATGGCGAGGCGTTCGTTGTTGCCGTGGAAGCGCGCCAGGTCTTCGCTCTTCATGCGGAACGGCGAAAAGCGGTAGACGGCGTCGCTCACCAGGCTGAAGTGGCGCGAATCGGTGGCGGCCGTCATGAGGCCGGGCGCCACCACCACGTCGGGGAACGACTGTCGCACCGCCTGCTGGATGGCGCGGTAGCCGGTGCTGTCGGTCGGCGACACGGGCGAAGGCTCGGAGTTGCCCGGATAGCGCTTGATCTTGATCTCGTCGTTGCCGAGCGCCTTGCGCAAGTGCGCTTCCACGCTGTCGATCGTGTCGCCCGGCAGGATGCGGAAGTTGACCGCCGCCTCGGCCCGGCCGGGCAGCACGTTGTCCTTGTTGCCTGCGCGCACGATGGTGAGCGCCGTGGTCGTGCGCAGCATCGCGTTGCTGCTCGGGCTCTTCTGGAGCTGGCTGCGCACCAGCGGCTCTGTGAGCCACAGGTTGGAAAGCATCACGCGGTTGACGCCGCCCATCTCGGGCGCGAGCGCGCCGAACATCTGCGCCGCCACGCCCTGGATCGCGCCGGGCATCGGGTTGGCTTCGAGCCGGGCGAGCGCTGCGCTCATGCTGCCGATGGCGCTGCGCTGCGGCGGCATCGACGAATGGCCGGGGGCCGTGTCGAGCGAAAGAAAGAAGGTGCCGTAGCCCTTCTCGGCCAGGCCGATGAGCGCAGCCGGCTTCGAAAGGCCGGGCAGCACGCCGTCAAGGATGAGCAAGCCTTCGTCGAGCACCCAATCGAGGCGCACATTGCGCGACTTGAGCAGTTCGGCAATCGGCCGCGCACCGCGCAGGCCGCTCACCTCTTCGTCGTCGCCCATCACGAGGTAGACGGTTTGCCTGGGCTTGAAGCCGCTAGCAATCAGCAGCTCGATGGCTTCCATCTGAGCGAACAGGTTGCTCTTGTTGTCGAGCGTGCCACGGCCCCAGACGAAGCCGTCCTTGATCTCGCCGGCGAAGGGGTCCACGGACCATGCCTTGTCGGTGCCCGGTGCGATCGGCACCATGTCCTGGTGCGCCATCAGCGCGATGGGCTTGGCCGCCGCGTCGGTGCCGGCCCATGTGTAGAGCAGCGCCTTCTGGCCCACCACTTCCTTCTTCAGGGTGGCGTGGACCTTGGGAAACTGCTGCTCCAGGTAGGCGTGCAGCTTGTCGAACTCGGCCAGGTTGGCGGCCGGATCGTCAAGGCTGGAAATGGTCCGGATCGGAATCGCGCCGGCCAGCCGCCTGGCGGCGGCCTGCACGTCCATCTCGAGCTTGGGAGCGGGCGCCACCGCCAGTTGCTGCGAAGGCGTGCGCCAGGTCTTGACCGCCACGGCTGCCACCAGCACCACAAGCACCAGCAGCAATCCGGCAAAGATGCGTTTCAACATGGGCGGCCAGGCTTCCCGTGTCAGCTGAAGGACTTGCCTTCGGCCACCAGCTTCTGGATCAGCGGCGCGGGCTGCCAGAACTCGGCGTCGTCGCGCGGGTTCTTGGCAAAGCGCTTCATGGTTTCGGCCACGTTGTAGAGGCCGACCTGCGACGCGTAGTGCATCGGGCCGCCGCGCCAGATTGGGAAGCCATAGCCGGTGAGGTACACCATGTCGATGTCGCCCGCCTTCGAGGCAATGCCGTCTTCCAGGATGTGCGCGCCTTCGTTGACCAGCGCATACACCAGGCGCTGCACGATTTCTTCATCCGAAATCTTGCGCGGCGTGATGCCCAGTTCCTTGCGGTGGTCTTCGATCATCTTGTTGACCAGGTCCGAAGGAATCGCATCGCGCTTGCCGGCCTGGTAGTCGTACCACCCTGCCCCGGTCTTCTGGCCGAAGCGGCCCAGTTCGCACAGCTTGTCGGCCGTGCGGCTGTACTTCATGTTCGGATGCTCCACGGCGCGGCGCTTGCGAATAGCCCAGCCGATGTCGTTGCCGGCCAGGTCGCCCATGCGGAACGGGCCCATGGCAAAGCCGAACTTCTCGATGGCCTTGTCGACCTGCTGCGGCGTGGCGCCTTCGTCGAGCAGAAAGCCGGCCTGGCGCGAGTACTGCTCGATCATGCGGTTGCCGATGAAGCCGTCGCACACGCCCGAGACCACCGCCGTCTTCTTGATCTTCTTGCCGATGTCCATGACGGTGGCCAGAACATCCTTGCCCGTTTGCTTGCCGCGCACCACTTCGAGCAGCTTCATCACGTTGGCGGGGCTGAAGAAGTGCATGCCGACCACGTCCTGCGGACGCTCGGTGAACGATGCGATCTTGTCGACGTCGAGCGTGGAGGTGTTCGAAGCCAGGATCGCGCCCTTCTTGGCGACGCGGTCGAGCTCCTTGAACACCTTCTCCTTCACGCCGAGTTCTTCGAACACGGCTTCGATGATCAGGTCGGCGTCCTTCAGGTCGTCGTAGCTCAGCGTGGTGCTCAGGAGCGCCATGCGCTGCTCGTACTTGTCCTGCTTGAGCTTGCCCTTCTTGATCTGCGATTCGTAGTTCTTTTTGATGGTGGCAATGCCGCGGTCGAGCGCTTCCTGCTTCATCTCGAGAATCTTGACGGGGATGCCCGCGTTCAAAAAGTTCATCGAAATGCCGCCGCCCATGGTGCCGGCGCCGATCACGCCCACCGACTTGATCTCGCGCTTGGGCGTGTCGTCGGCCACATCGGGAATCTTGGAGGCTGCACGCTCGGCCATGAACAGGTGACGCAGCGCGAGCGACTCGGGCGTGAACATCAGCGACGTGAAGATGCGGCGCTCTTCAGCCATGCCCGCGTCGAACTTCATCTTGGTGGCGGCCTGCACGGCCTCCACGCACTGCAGCGGCGCGGGGTAGTTCTTCGACATGCCGCCGACCATGTTCTTGGCGAACTGAAAGTACGCATCGCCTTGCGGATGCTTGCACGGCAGGTTGCGCACCAGCGGCAATGCGTCGCCGGTCTTGCCGGCCACGCTCTTGGCAAAGGCCACGGCTTCTTCGAACACCGATTCGGGCGAAGCTGCGAGCTTGTCGAACAGTTTCTGGCCCGGCAGGCTGGCGAGCAGTTCGCTCTTGACCGGCTCGCCGCTCACGATCATGTTGAGCGCGGTTTCCACACCCAGCACGCGCGGCAGGCGCTGCGTGCCGCCGGCGCCCGGAATGAGGCCCAGCTTGACTTCGGGCAGCGCAATGCTGGTGCCGGGAGCCGCCACGCGATAGTGGCAACCCAGGGCCAGCTCGAGGCCGCCGCCCATGCACACCGAATGAATGGCAGCGACGATGGGCTTGGGCGAAGCCTCGAGCGAGAGGATCACGCTCAGCAGGTTGGGCTCTTGCAGCGCCTTGGGCGTGCCGAACTCCTTGATGTCCGCGCCGCCCGAGAACGCCTTGCCGGCGCCGGTGATGACGATGGCCTTGACGGCGTCGTCGGCATTGGCTTTCGACAGGCCATCGGTGATGCCGATGCGGGTCGAGAAACCGAGACCGTTGACCGGCGGGTTGGTCAGTGTGATCACGGCGACATCGCCGAGCACTTTGTATTCAGCCGTCATGTTGCGTTCCTTGGTGTGTGAAGAAAAAGAAGAAAAAGCACGAGTGTTCTTTTTCGAGGGATTCTAGGCGTTTCGCGTGGCTCAACAATGGCACGCAGTCGCTGTTGGGACAAGAGGATCCGGGGCGCGGCCCGGATCCTCGGAGGGCTTCTTCAGACCTCGAGCCACTCTTTGCGAGTGGTGGCGTCGGCGCGCAGGCTATCGGGTGTGCCGTCGAACACGATGCTGCCGTGGCCCATGACCAGCGCACGGTCGGAGATCTGCATGGCAATGGTGAGCTTCTGCTCGATCAGCAGCACCGAAATGCCCTTGTCCTTGAGCGTCTTGAGATACTGCCCCACCAGCTCGACGATCTTCGGCGCAAGGCCTTCGGTCGGCTCGTCGATGATGATGAGGTCGGGGTCGCCCATGAGCGTGCGGCACAGCGTGAGCATCTGCTGCTCGCCGCCCGAAAGCACGCCGGCCTCGGTGTGCTGGCGTTCCTTCAGCCGGGGGAACATGCTGTACATGTCGTCGAAGGACCAGCGGCTGCCCTTGCCCGAACCCTTTTGCCCGAGCAGCAGGTTCTGGTGCACCGTGAGCTTGGGAAAGATGTCGCGGTTCTCGGGCACGTAGCCAATACCCAGGTGGGCAATTTCGTAGGCCTTCTTGCGAAGGACGTCCTGGTCCTTCCAGCGCAGCGTGCCTTCGGCATGCACCAGGCCCATGATGGCCTTGGCGGTGGTCGAGCGGCCCGAGCCGTTGCGCCCCAGCAGCGCAACGATTTCGCCGGCGCCAACCTCGAATGAAACGCCATGCAGCACATGGCTCTTGCCGTAGTAGGCGTGAATGTCGTGAAGCTTCAGCATGTGTCAGTGTCCCTGGCCTTGGCTTTGCGCATCGGCAACGGCCGAGCCAAGGTAAGCCTCTTGCACGCGCGCATTGGCGCGAACGGCAGCGGGCGTGTCGAAGGCAATGACTTCCCCGTACACCACCACCGCAATCTTGTCGGCAAGGCCGAAGACCACGCCCATGTCGTGCTCCACGGTCAGCAGCGTCTTGCCGACCGTGACGTGCTTGATGAGCGAGATGAAATGGGAGGTCTCGGTCTTGCTCATGCCCGCCGTGGGCTCGTCCAGCAAGATGACGTTGGCGCCGCCGGCAATGGTCACGCCTATTTCAAGTGCGCGCTGTTCGGCGTAGGTGAGGTTCACCGCCTGCACGTCGCGCTTGCGCTCCAGGCCAATCTGCTTGATGAGCTCTTCGGTCCGCGCATTGGCATCGTCCAGGTTGGAGAGAAAGCGCAGAAAGGTGTACTTGTAGCCCAGGCTCCACAGCACGCCGCAGCGCAGGTTCTCGAACACGCTCAGCTTCGGGAAGATGTTGGTGATCTGAAAGCTGCGCGAAAGGCCCAGCCGGTTGATCTCGTAAGGCTTCTTGCCGTCGATGCGCTGGCCGTTCAACAGCACCTCGCCGCTGGTGGGCGCAAGGCGGCCGCTGATGAGGTTGAACAGCGTCGACTTGCCCGCTCCGTTGGGGCCGATGATGGCCACGCGCTCGCCAGCGTTCACCGCGAGGTCGACGCCGCGAATGATCTCGGTCTTGCCGAAATTCTTGCGCAGCGACTTCAGTTCCAGTGCATGTTGCGCGCTCATTACGCCGCCTCCCGACGCTTGATTTCTGCTTCGATTTCTTCCTGCGCACGCCCCCAGACGCGCACAAAGCGGCGCCGCGCCACCTCCAGCGCACCCAGGCCGACGGCCAGGATGGCCAGGGCGCCGAGCCAGCTGCCCACGCCCGCGGTGTCGAGCGCCACGCCGAAGAAGTTGAGCGTGGGTCCCATCGCTGCGTTCAGCTGGATGTGATAGATCATTTCGATGAGCGCAGCCGCGCCGATGACCACAGGCACCAGGGCCACGGCGAGCGCGAGGTACAGCAGCCAGAAGCGGTCGAACTTGCCGAACTTGGCAACGCGCAGGTTCATCATCACCAGGCTTGCAATGCCGCCGGGCGCGAACATGACCATGAACACGAACACCAGGCCGAAGTACAGCTGCCAGGCCTTCGACAGTTCGGACAAAAGGATCGATGCGAACACCAGCAGCACCGCACCGATGATCGGCCCGAAGAAGAACACCGCGCCGCCGAGGAAGGTGAACAGCAGGTAGCCGCCCGAACGAATGGCGTTGAGGCTGTCGGCCGCGTTCACGATCTCGAAGTTGATCGAAGCCAGTCCTCCGCCGATGCCGGCGAAGAAGCCCGCGATGATGAAGGCGAAGTAGCGCACGCGCTGCGTGTTGTAGCCGATGAACTCCACGCGTTCCGGGTTGTCGCGCACCGCATTCAGCATGCGGCCGAGCGGCGTGCCGGTAAAGGCATACATCAGCCCGGTGCAAACGAAGCAGTACGCGGCGATCAGGTAGTACACCTGGATCTGCGGACCGAAGTTGAAACCGAAGAAGGTCGGGCCGTAGACGCGGTCGGTGGTGATGCCGCCCTCGCCGCCGAAGAAGCTCGGGAACATCAGCGCCATGGAGGCCACGAGCTCGCCGATGCCCATGGTGATCATCGCGAAGGTGGTGCCCGACTTCTTGGTGGTCACAAAGCCGAAGATCACGGCGAAGAACATGCCGGCCAGGCCGCCCACCAGCGGGATGAGCACCAGCGGAATCTGCAGGCCGCCCTTGGCACCCATGTTCATTGCGTGGATGGCAAGGAACGAGCCCAGGCCGACATAGACCGCGTGGCCGAAGCTCAGCATGCCGCCCTGCCCCAGCAGGATGTTGTAGCTCAGGCAGATGATGATGAGATAGCCCATCTGCGAGAGCATCGTGAGTGCCAGGCTGCTCTTGAACAGGAGCGGCGAGACGATCAGCACGATGGCGAAGAGCGTCCAGACCAGGTAGCGGCCGATGTTCCAGGGCTTGAAGCGGTAGTACTGCATTTTTTGCGTACCCTGTGTGCTCTGCACGCCCTGCTCGTTCTGGGTGGTGGATGTGGTTGCTGCGGTCATGGCGTCAGTCCTCCCGGGTTCCAAGAAGACCCTTGGGCCTGAAGATGAGGATCAGCACCAGGAACAGGTACGGCAGGATCGGCGCAACCTGCGAGATCGTGAGCTTGAGCAGCTCGTAGCCGAAGGTCTGGTCTGTCACGGCAACGCCGATGGCGCGCAGGCCCGTGGCCAGCGACTGGTCCATGGCCACCGCAAAGGTCTGGATGATGCCGATGAGGAGCGACGCGAGGAAAGCCCCCGCCAGCGACCCCATGCCGCCGACCACCACCACCACGAAGATGATCGAGCCGACCGAGGCCGCCATTGCAGGCTCGGTCACGTAGGTGTTGCCGCCGACCACGCCCGCCAGGCCCGCGAGCGCGGCGCCGCCGCCGAACACCAGCATGAACACGCGCGGCACGTTGTGGCCCAGCGCCTCGACCATGTCGGGGTGCTTGAGCGCCGCCTGGATGACCAGGCCGATGCGGGTGCGCGTGAGCAGCAGCCACACCGAGATGAGCATGAGCACCGCCACCAGCATGATGAAGGAGCGGGACTTCGGAAACTGCGTGCCGTACAGCGAAAAGAGCGGCCCCTGCAGTTGCGGCGGCAGGCCGTAGGGCACGGTGGAGCGGCCCCAGGCCAGCTGCACCACTTCGAGGATGAGGTAAGACAGGCCGAAGGTCACCAAAAGCTCGGGCACGTGGCCGAACTTGTGGACCCGGCGCAGGCTGTAGCGCTCGAACGCGGCGCCCAGAAGGCCCACCAGCAGCGGCGCAATGAACAGCGCCGGCCAGAAGCCGATGATGCCCGACAGCGTGTAGGCGATGTAGGCGCCAAGCATGTAGAAGCTGGCGTGCGCAAAATTGAGCACGCCCATCATGCTGAAGATCAGCGTAAGGCCAGAGCTCAGCATGAACAACAGCAGGCCGTAGCTGACGCCGTTGAGCAGCGAGATGACGAAGAATTCGACGTTCATCGGTCTTTCGGATGCGTGAAAAAAGAAAGAGGCCCGAGTGTTGAAGTCGGGCCTCGACCGGTCAGGCGACCGAAGCGGTCACGAGGCGCCGCCGGGCCGCTTCATCTGGCACGACGTGGGCGTGCTCGAGACATAGGCCTCGTAGTACTTCACCGGTGCCAGCGTGTAGCCAGTGTTTTCCGGGCTGTACGGGTTCTTGGCGTCGGCCTTCTGCCAGCGCGTGATCCACAGGCCCTGCTGCAGCTGGTGGTCTGCCTTGCGCATTTCGACGTCGCCGTTGAAGCTCTTGAACTTCATGCCTTCCATTGCGGCCGCCACCTTGACCGGCTCAGTCGACTTGGTGCGCACGAAGGCTTCGCTCAGCATGGCGTACACCGTGTAGATGTCGGTGGTGTACATGTCGTCGTTGAAACGCTTCTTGAACTCGTTCATGAGCGGCTGAACCGGGCCCGGCGCGTTGTAGTGGCTGTAGCCCACCTGGTAGACCTTGCCGTCGGAGGCCGCGCCCATGGCGGTTGGCGTGCCGTTGGTCACCGCGTAGTAGGTGTAGAACTTGACGTTCAGGCCCGAATCGTTGGCCGACTTGATGAGCAGCGCCAGGTCGGAGCCCCAGTTGCCGGTAATGACGGTGTCGGCACCCGAAGCCTTGATCTTGGCGATGTAGGGCGAGAAGTCGCGCACCTGGGCCAGCGGGTGCAGGTCGTCGCCGACCACTTCGACGTCGGGGCGCTTGGCCTTGAGGTTGTCCTTGGCGAACTTGGACACCTGCTGGCCGTGCGAGTAGTTCTGGTTGATGAGGTAGACCTTCTTGATGTCCGGCTGGTCCTTCATGAAGGTGGTCAGCGCTTCCATCTTCATGGAGGTGTCGGCATCGAGGCGGAAGTGCCAGTAGCTGCACTTGCTGTTGGTGAGGTCGGGGTCGACGGCCGCGTAGTTGATGTACAGCACTTCCTTGCCCGGGTTGCGGGCGTTGTGCTTTTCGAGCGCGTCGATGATGGCGAGCGCGGGGCCCGAGCCGTTGCCCTGCACCACGTAGCGCGCGCCCTGGTCCATGGCGGAGCGCAGCGCGGCGGTGGTTTCTTGCGGGCTGAGCTTGTTGTCGATGCCGATGATCTCGAACTTCACGCCGGCCGCATTCTTCTTGTTGAATTCTTCGGCCAGGAACTGGAAGGTCTTGAGCTGGTTGGTGCCGACCGCGGCCATCAGGCCCGAGAGCGGGTCGAGCCACGCGATTTTGACGGTTTCACCCTTCTGGGCCAGGGCGCCGGTGGCGCTTGCGGCAAGGATGGCTGCGGTAGCGATTTTCAGAGCGAACTTCACGATCTATATCTCCTGGTCAAACCGAATCAAAAAGCCTTGCACGAGCGTACAAGCGTTCACTGCCCCTCCCCTCAGGGAATGCCCGGAGGGGGTGGCCGCAAAGGCCCGTTTCTATCGCACAGGCGACAGCGCATTTCTCCAATTGCTACCCACGGGTAGATGTCTTCTACCCACGAGTAGGAAATGCGTTCACAAAGACGCTCAAGGGCGCTTCATCTGGCAGGTCGTCGGCGTGCTGGCCACATACGACTCGTAGTACTTCACGGGAACATTGGTGTAGCCGGTGTTCTCGGCGTCATAAGGGAACTTGGCGCTGGCTTTCTCCCAGCGCGAGATGTAGAGGCCCTGCTGCAGCTGGTGGTCGGCCTTGCGCATCTCGACCTCGCCGTTGAAGCTCTTGATCTTCATGCCCTCGAGCGCGGCCGCCACCTTGACCGGATCGGTCGACTTGGTCTGCACGAAGGCGGCATCGAGCAGCGCGAACGTGTGATAGATCGACGATTGCGTGAGGTCGTCGTTCATCTTCTTCTTGTAGCCGGCGAGCAGCTTCTGGATTTCGCCGCCCATGTTGTAGTGGCCATAGGCCACCGTGTAGATCTTGCCGGCCGAGGTGGCGCCCATTGCCGTCGGGGTGCCGGTGCCGAATGCGTAGTAGGTGAGGAACTTGACGTCCAGGCCGGAGTCGTTCGCCGCCTTGATGAGCAGCGACAGGTCGGAGCCCCAGTTGCCGGCAATGACGGTGTCCGCGCCCGAGGCCTTGATCTTGGCGATGTACGGCGAGAAGTCGCGCACCTGCGCGAGCGGATGCAGGTCGTCGCCCACGATCTGGATGTCGGGGCGCTTGGTCTTGAGGTTCTCCTTGGCGAACTTGGATACCTGCACACCATGCGCATAGTTCTGGCCAAGGATGTAGACCTTCTTGATGTCGGTCTGGTCCTTCATCCAGGTGGTCAGCGCCTCCATCTTCATGGAGGTGTCGGCGTCCAGGCGAAAGTGCCAGTAGCTGCACTTGCTGTTGGTGAGGTCGGGGTCGACCGCCGCATAGTTCAGGTAGAGCAGTTCCTTGCCCGGGTTGCGTGCGTTGTTCTTCTCGATGGCGTCGATGATTGCCAGCGCCGGCCCTGAGCCGTTGCCCTGGGTGATGTAGCGCGCGCCCTGGTCCTGCGCGGAGCGCAGCGCGGCGGTGGTCTCCTGCGGGCTCAGTTTGTTGTCGATGGCAATGATCTCGAACTTCACGCCCGAGGCATTCTTCTTGTTGAACTCTTCAGCCAGGAACTGCGTGGTCTTAAGCTGGTTGGTGCCAACCGCGGCCATCAGCCCCGAGAGCGGGTCCAGCCAGGCGATCTTGACCGTCTCGCCCTTCTGGGCGCATGCGGCCGCGGCGCTCACCAGCATGGCGCAAGCAGCTACGGACTTGATGGCAAATTGCATGAAGAGTCTCCTGGATGAATGGCGGGTATGAAGCGGGATGCCAGCGTACAAGCGCCCTTTTCTTCGCCGCACAGGGATTGCCCGGAAGGAAGGCCGCCGAAGCGGCCTTGCTATCGCGTGCGCGACAGTGCGGTGGGTCCAGGGCGGTGCGTCAGGCGGTGGGCAGCTTGTAGTCCTTCAGCATTTCGCGCAGACGGGTCTTGAGGATCTTTCCGGTGGCGCCGAGCGGAATGGCGTCGACGAACACCACGTCGTCCGGCACCTGCCACTTGGCAGTCTTGCCTTCGTAGAACTTCAGCAGCTCTTCGCGCGCGACCTCCGCGTTGGGCTTCTTGACCACCGCGATGATCGGCCGCTCGTCCCATTTGGGGTGGTACACGCCGATACAGGCGGCCATGGCAACCGCCGGGTGCGCAACGGCGATGTTCTCGATCTCGATGGAACTGATCCACTCACCGCCGGACTTGATCACGTCCTTGCTGCGGTCGGTGATCTGCAGGTAGCCCTCGGCGTCGATGGTGGCAACGTCGCCGGTGGGGAACCAGCCGCGGCCCTGCTCGTCGGGAATGAGTGGATCGCCGCCTTCGCCCTTGAAGTATTCCTTCACGATCCACGGCCCCTTGACCAGCAGGTCGCCGTAGGCCTTGCCGTCCCAGGGCAGCTCCTTGCCGTTGCCGTCGACGATCTTCATGTCGACGCCGAAGATGGCGCGGCCCTGCTTCATGCGGATTTGCAGTTGCGCATCGGGCGGCAGCGACAGGTGCTTGTTCTTGAGCGTGCACAGCGTGCCCAGCGGGCTCATCTCGGTCATGCCCCAGGCATGCAGCACCTCGACGTTGTACTTCTCCTGGAACGCCGTGATCATGGCCGGCGGGCAGGCCGAGCCGCCGATGACGGTGCGGTTGAGCTTGCTGAACTTGAGGCTGTTTGCCTGCATGTGGCCCAGCATCATCTGCCACACGGTGGGCACGCCGGCCGCGAAGGTCACGCCCTCGGATTCGATCAGCTCGAACACCGACTTGCCGTCCAGCGCCGGGCCGGGGAACACCACCTTGCAGCCCACCAGCGCCGCCGAGTACGGAATACCCCAGGCGTTGACGTGGAACATGGGCACCACCGGCAGCACCGAGTCTTGCGCCGAAAGGCGCATCACGTCGGGCAAGGCCGCGGCATAGGCATGCAGCATGGTCGAGCGATGGCTGTAGAGCGCGGCCTTGGGGTTGCCCGTGGTGCCGCTCGTGTAGCACATGCTCGAGGCCGAGTTCTCGTCGAAGGTGGGCCAGTCGTACGCGGTAGGCTGCGCGCCCATCCAGCCTTCGTAGCTCACGAGGTTGGGAATGCCGCTGTCTGCGGGGAGCTTGTCGGCATCACACAGTGCAATCCATTTCCGGATGGTGGTGCACTTGGCATGCACAGCCTGCACCAGCGGCAAAAAGCTCAGATCGAAGCACAGGATCTGGTCTTCGGCGTGGTTGGCGATCCATGCGATCTGGTCGGGGTGCAGGCGCGGGTTGATGGTGTGCAGCACGCGGCCGCTGCCGCTCACGCCGTAGTACAGCTCCAGGTGGCGGTAGCCGTTCCAGGCCAGCGTGGCGATGCGGTCGCTGAACAGCAGCTGCTCGCCGTCCAGCGCGTTGGCCACCTGCCGCGCACGCGATGCGATGCCGCCCCACGTCGTGCGGTGGATGTCGCCCTCTACCCGGCGCGAGACGATCTCGCCATCGCCGTTGTGGCGCTCGACGAACTCGATCAGCGACGAGATCAAAAGCGGTTGGTCTTGCATCAAACCCAGCATCTACGGACTCCTAAAGGAAATGACTTCATGAAAGCTTGCAAAGCACAGATTCACGCAAGCTTCGGCCGCTTCCACAATGACACAAACCCGCACTGCTGAATGGAACGAAGCGCCTCATCAAGGTGCGTTCACCGGCGTGATTCTGGCGGCCGTGGGCGTTGCGTCGAGCAACAGCTGCGAAGGCCATGTCCCCCAGGTGACGCCGAGTTCGGGTGTGTTCGGATCGCCCTTGCGTAGGAAGGCACCCACGCTCGCCATCACGGCGCTGGAAAGCGCGAGCCGGCCGCGCTGGTTGGTCCTGCCGCCCATCACGTTGCTGAGCAGCGAGCCGCTGAAGTTGCCGAAGACGAATGGCAGGTCGAATGCGTGCGCCGCGCCGTACACGTCGTTCCACGGCGGTGCCTCCTGCGCCCAGTCAAGGCGGTAGTGCCAGATGTTCGGCTGGCGAGTCTTCATCGTGTTGAGCAGGTTGTCGCGGCTCGCGCCGAAAAGCCCTTGCGTGATGACGTCGGTGGCCGCGTTGTAGCCCGTGCCCGGCTTGTCTACCGGAAGGTAGGACGCATCGATGATGTCGGCCACGGTGAGCGCGGACGGCGCGTCGGGGTCGAAACTGAACATCATCGAGAAGCGCTGCGCATCGGTCACGATCCAGCCCGGCTTCGGAAAGCCGATGGTGCCCAGCAGCGAGGCGAAGAGCTTGCCCTCGTCGCGCGTATTGCCCGCGAGCATGGGCACCTTGTTGTACTGGTCGGCCGCAATGGCGCCGATGGGGTCTATCGGCAGCACCGTGCCGTCGGGAATGGGGGCGACGGAGCCCAGCCCGGCGGCAACCACCTTGGTGAGCAGTGCCCCGCCCTCCTGCGCCCGCATGTAGTCGGCAATTTGCGCCGGCGTGCGGGTGGCGATGTAGGTCTTGGCCGCCGCGGCATCGGCCACGGTGCCGTCGGCAACGAGCAGTCTTTCCAGGATCGCCTGGCCCTGCGCGAGCGAGGCAGATGCCGGGGCCAGCGTTGGGAGCGTGCCGGGCGGCAGGTTGCTCGCAAGCGAAATGCCGCCGCTCATCTCGAAGGCCTTGTGGAACAGCCCCTTGGCCATGGGCGAGGTCATGACCGCCAGCAGGTTGGTGGCGCCGGCCGACTCGCCCGAGAGCGTGACGTTGGCCGCGTCGCCGCCAAAGCTCGCGGCATTGCCCCGGATGAAGCGCAGCGCCGCCATGATGTCCAGCAGCGCAAAGTTGCCCGAATCGTCGCCCGCCGTGCCGCCCGGGCGCAATTGCGGCATGTTGATGAAGCCGAGAATGCCCAGGCGGTAGCTGGTGGTGATGACCACCGCGTTGGCAGCCTTCGCCAGCGCCGCGCCGTCGTACAGCGGATCGGCCGTGTAGCCCGAGATATTGCTGCCGCCGTGCACGAACAACAGCACGGGCAGGTTTTTCTCTTCGGTGGCCGGGCGCCAGATGTTGACGAATAGGCAGTCTTCGCTGCCGACCGGCTTGCCCAGGTTGGTGCCGACAGTCGCGTCGAAGGTGTTGTTGGTGCCAGGGCTGAAGACCCGGCCGATCTGCAGGCACGAATTGCCGAATTGGGTGGCCGGGCGGATGCCGCTCCAGGCTTCAGGCTCGACCGGCGCGCGCCAGCGCAGCGCGCCGACCGGCGGCTGGGCGAACGGAACGCCCTTCCAGAACCAGGTGCCCGTCCTGGCGCTGTCATCCACGCCCTCGATCTTGCCGGCGGTGGTCGTACGCACCATGGGTCCATCTGCGGGCGGCGGCGGAGGCGGCGGCGCCGCGGGAGCGGTCGGGATGAACGAGAAACCGCCACCGGAGCCGCCGCCGCAAGCGGAAAGCGCGATACAGGCTGTGACCGCTACCGCAACCGCTTGCGCCGCGGTTCTTGCCGCGTTCTGCAGGGTTGCGCCGCGGACTTCCGTTGTCTCTGCCGTGTTCATTGTTTGTCTCCACACCGGGTTAATCGGAATGACTCCATCGGTGTCCGCCCGCCATACTTCGCCGGGCTGGATCCGCCAGAAAATTCTAGGAACCGGCCGCCTTTTCCCCGCTATCGCAAGCGAGCCAATTCAATGACTTCAGGAGCCTCCATGCCGCATGCCCAGCGCCGCCCGCAACGTCGGCCGGGCTGCGCAG
Source organism: Variovorax sp. CCNWLW225 (assembly GCF_037204045.1). Classification (NCBI taxonomy): domain Bacteria; kingdom Pseudomonadati; phylum Pseudomonadota; class Betaproteobacteria; order Burkholderiales; family Comamonadaceae; genus Variovorax; species Variovorax sp. CCNWLW225. The sequence goes on from NZ_JBBCBV010000002.1 coordinate 186,822, forward strand.
CGCAGCCGGAACTTCGAACCAGCTCGGCCGCGTGGCTCGAAGGCGTGCTCTCGATGTTTGCGGCCGAGGGCCTGGACGTGGTCTCGCTGCTGCGCGAAGCCGGCTTCGACCCCGATTCCCTGCACCGGCAGAACGCGCGCATCCCGGTCGACGAAGTCTCGGTGCTGTGGCAACTGGCCGTGGCGCGTGCCGGCAAGCCGACGCTGGGCCTGCACCGCGACCTTGCCGCGACGCACAGCAAGCTCGGCACCGTGGGCCATGCCATGTCGTGCAGCGCCGATCTGACCGAGGCACTCAACCGGCTCACGCGCTACATGGCCGTGATTTCGGATGCGACCGCCTTCTCGATGCAGCCCGACGTACGCGGCTCCTGGATGGTGATGGAGCACACCGGCGGCAGCCTGCCGATTCCGCGCCAGCGCGTCGAATACGCACTGCTCACCGTTTTCATGCAGTGCCAATGGCTCACCCGGCGCGAGCTGCAGCCGCTGGCCCTCGAGTTCGTCTACCCGCCGCCTGCCGACGACCGCCTGCATCGCGAAGCCTTCGGATGTCCGATCCGCTACAACGCGCCGGCCAACCGCCTGCTGCTGTCGACGGCCGACTTGTCCATGCCGCTGCCCACCTACCACCCCATCCTGGGCGAGATGCAGGAGCACCTGCTGGACGAGCAGCTGAACCTGCTGGGCCAGACCACCACCAGCACCCTGGTGTGCGCCGAAATCGCGCGCCGCTTGCCGCATGGCGAGCCGCGCCGGCAGGACGTGGCCGCGGGCCTTGGGCTGGCCGAGCGCACGCTGCAGCGGCGGCTGCAGGAGGAATCGGTGTCGTTCCAGTCGCTGCTCGACCGCACCCGCCGCGAGCTGGCGCAGCAGTACCTGGCCGAAGACCGCCACACGCTCACCGACGTGGCGGACATGCTCGGCTTTGTCGACAGCAGCAACTTCTTTCGCGCCTGCAAGCGCTGGTTCGGGCTCCCGCCCGCGCAGTACCGGGCGCGCATCTGGGACACACCGGCGCTTGCCCACTGAGGAGGCTTGAGCGGATTCGCGTTTTGCCGATGGCCCGCGCCGCAAGGGGTCTCATGCTCTGCCGGACAATCCGGGCATGAGCTTGCTTGCTGAAGACACGGCCGCCGCCGACCTGGGGGTGCGCTGGAAACCCGGGTTCCGGGCGCTGGGCCCCGCCTTTCTTACCGAACTGCGGCCGACGCCGCTGCCCGATCCCTACTGGGTCGGCCACAGCGACGCAGTGGCCGGCTTCCTGGGTTTGCCAGCCGATTGGCGGCAATCGGACAGCACTTTGCTGGCCCTGACCGGCAGCCTGCCCGTGGCCGGCACCCAGCCCTTCGCCACCGTCTACAGCGGCCACCAGTTCGGCGTGTGGGCTGGGCAGCTTGGCGACGGCCGCGCGATCATGCTCGGCGAAACCGAGGGCGGCCTGGAGGTGCAACTAAAGGGCGCGGGCCGCACGCCCTACTCGCGCGGCGGCGACGGCCGCGCCGTGCTGCGCTCCAGCATCCGCGAATTCCTTTGCAGCGAGGCGATGCACGGCCTTGGCATTCCCACGACGCGCGCCCTGTGCGTCACGGGCTCCGACGCGCGCGTGTACCGCGAGGAGCCCGAAACCGCGGCCGTCGTGACCCGCGTGGCGCCCAGCTTCATCCGCTTTGGCCATTTCGAGCACTTTGCGGCCAACCAGCGCGATGCTGAACTGCGTGCGCTGGCCGATTACGTCATCGACCGCTACTACCCGGCGTGCCGCACGACCGACCGCTTCGGCGGCAACGCCTACGCGGCTTTCCTGGAAGCCGTGAGCGAGCGCACCGCCGCGCTGCTGGCGCAGTGGCAGGCCGTCGGCTTTTGCCATGGCGTGATGAACACCGACAACATGAGCATCCTGGGGCTCACCATCGACTATGGCCCGTTCCAGTTCCTGGACGGCTTCGATCCGCGTCACATCTGCAACCACAGCGACACCAGCGGGCGCTACGCATTCAACCAGCAGCCCAACGTGGCCTACTGGAACCTGTTCTGCCTGGCGCAGGCGCTGCTGCCGCTGATCGTCGACCAGGAGGTTGCCGTGGCCGCGCTGGAGTCCTACAAGACGGTGTTCCCGCGCGAGTTCGAGGGGCGCATGCGTGCCAAGCTCGGGCTCGCCGATTCGGCCGACGGCGACCGTGCGCTCATCGAGGGCGTGCTGAAGCTCCTGGCCGCCGAAAAGGTCGACTACACGATCTTCTGGCGCCGCCTTTCGCAGCACATGGCGGACGACAACGCCGAACCCGTGCGCGACCTCTTCCTGGACCGCGCCGGTTTCGATGCCTGGTTGCTATCTTTTTCGGAGCGGCATGCAAAGGTGCCATCGCCGGGCCAACGCTCGGAGGCTGCCGATTTGATGCTCAAATCCAACCCCAGATTCGTGCTGCGGAACCACCTGGGCCAGCAAGCCATCGAAGCGGCTGCGCAGAAGGACTTCTCGGGTGTGGCAACCTTGCTGAACCTGCTCGAAACCCCATTTGAAGAACATCCCGGTGCCGACGCTTACGCCGGCTTCCCGCCCGACTGGGCTTCCACGATCGAAATCAGCTGCTCATCATGACCGCACCCATCCACAAAACCGATGCCGAATGGAAAGCCTTGCTCGCTGAAAAAGGCGCCGAGCCCGCGGCCTTCGAAGTGACACGCCACGCGGCCACCGAGCGCCCCTTCACCGGCAAGTACGAGGCGCACTGGGAAGACGGCACCTACCACTGCATCTGCTGCGGCGCCAAGCTGTTCGAGGCGTCGACCAAGTTCGACGCGGGTTGCGGTTGGCCCAGCTTCTCGGAAGAAGCCGTGCCGGGCGCCATCAAGAACATCGTCGACCGTTCGCACGGCATGGTGCGCACCGAAAACGTCTGCGCGAATTGCGGCGCCCACCTGGGCCACGTGTTCCCCGACGGCCCGACCGAAACCGGCTTGCGCTACTGCATGAACTCGGCTTCGCTCGATTTCCAGAAGAAATAACCGAACAAACCACCACAGGCTCCCGCCCAGCGCATGAAACTGCTCCTCGACTTCTTTCCGATCCTGCTGTTCTTCGGCGCCTACAAGCTGGGCGACATCTACACCGCCACCGCCGTGCTGATGGGCGCCACCGTGGTGCAGATGGGCATCATCTATGCCACCGAGCGCAAGCTGCAGGCCATGCAGAAGGCCACGCTGGTGCTGATCCTGCTGTTCGGCACGCTTACGCTGGTGCTGCATGACGACCGCTTCATCAAGTGGAAGCCCACGGTGCTCTACGGCGCAATGGCCGTGGCGCTGGCGGTGGCGCTCTGGGCGCTGAAGAAGAACTTCCTGAAAATGCTGCTGGGCTCGCAGCTGCAGTTGCCCGACCGCATCTGGAGCCGCCTGAATGTGGCGTGGATCGGCTACTGCCTTTTCATGGCACTCATCAATGCCTACGTGGCGGCGTACTTCACCACCGAGGCCTGGGTCAACTTCAAGCTCTGGGGCTATGTGTTTCCCATCGTCTTCCTGGTGGCGCAGGGCCTGTACATCTCGCCGCACCTCAAGAGCGACGAGCCCACGGCATGAGCGCCGCCGCGACCCACCCGCTGCCGACGGCAAATGCGCTGGAGGCGGTGCTGCGCCAGAAGCTGCAGCCCACCGTGCTGGAGGTGATCGACGAGAGCAGCGCCCACGCCGGCCATGCGGGCGCCAACGCCGAGGGCTACGGCACCCATTTCCGGGTTCGCATTGCCTCCCCACTGTTCGAAGGGAAGCCCCGCGTGGCGCGCCATCGCCTTGTGTATGATGCCCTCCAAGTTTTTATCGCGCAGGGTCTGCACGCCATCGCCATCGAGGTGCTCTGAGTCGTTCGGTCGACCAACGGGTCGATCAAGTGCCACGCGGCTTTCGCCGCGGCGGCTCCGCCCTCCTCATTTCCCTTTTTCGTTCTTTCGCCTTTCCCGCTTTTTCCACGCGCTTTTTTCTACACGCGCATTTCCCATCCAGCCTGATATTCATTCCATGAAAAAACAACTCTTGACGGCCGTTGCGGCCGCAGCGCTGCTCGGTGCGATTCCCCTGGCGGCAGTGGCGCAGAACGCAGCCATCGTCAACGGCAAGCCCGTGCCCAAGGCGCGCATGGACGTGCTGGCGCAGCAACTGGCGGCAGCCGGCCGGCCGGTCACGCCGGAAATGCAGGGCCAGCTGCGCGAGGAAGTCGTTGCGCGCGAAGTGTTCATGCAGGAAGCGCAAAAGCAGGGTCTCGACGCCACCGACGACTACAAGAACCAGCTCGAGCTCGCCCGCCAGGCCATCCTGATCCGTGCGCTGTTCGAGAACTACCGCAAGACCAACGCCGTGTCGGAAGCCGACGTCAAGGCCGAGTACGACAAGTTCGTGGCGGCCAATGGCGGCAAGGAATTCAAGGCTCGCCACATCCTGGTCGAGACCGAAGACCAGGCCAAGAAGATCATGGCCGACCTGAAGAAGGGCGCCAAGTTCGAAGACATCGCCAAGAAGCAGAGCAAGGACCCGGGTTCGGGCGCCAACGGCGGCGACCTCGACTGGGCCAACCCGTCCAGCTTCGTGCCCGAGTTCTCGGAGGCGATGATCAAGCTCAAGAAGGGCGAGACCACGGCCACGCCCGTCAAGACGCAGTTCGGCTATCACATCATCCGCGTGGACGACATCCGCCAGGCACAACTGCCGAAGATGGAAGAAGTGCAGCCGCAGATCACGCAGCAGTTGCAGCAGCAACGCCTGCAGAAGTACCAGGAAGAGCTGCGTGCGAAGGCCAAGATCGAGTAAGCCTTCGGCCATCGCATCAGAAAAAAAGCCCCGCGGTCGCGGGGCTTTTTTCATTGCGGCGTGATGTCGAAGTCTTTCACGAACCGGGCGTAGTCGTCCGACTCCTTGCGCACGAAGCCCGTGAAGTCTGGCGCCGAGCCACCGATGACTTCGAGGCTGAGATCGGCGAGCTGCTTCTGCGTGTCGGCATTCTTGAGCAGCGCCTGCACTTGCTCGTTGAGCTTGGCGATGATCGGTGCCGGGGTTCCGGCCGGCGCCACCAGGCCGACCCAGCCCATGAACCTGTAGCCCGGCACGCCGGACTCGGCCACCGTCGGCACCTCGGGCAAGCTCGGAACGCGCTTGTCGCCCGTGACCGCCAGCGCCTTCAGCTTGCCGCTCTTGGCATAGGGCACCGCGGTGGGCGAGGTTTCGAACATCAGGTCGATCTGGCCGCCGATCAGGTCGGACAGCGCGGGCGCCCCGCCCTTGTAGGCGACGTTGAGCAGATCGGTGCCGGTCATGCGCATGAAGCGGCGCGCGGCCACGTCCTGCGGGCCGCCCACGCCCGAGGTGCCGACGCTGAGCTTGCCGGGGTTGGCCTTGGCGTAGGCCACCAGCTCGCTGACATTCTTGAACGACCACTTGGGATTCATGATGAGCACGTTGGGCTGGTCGGCCACGCGGATCACGGGCGCCAGGTCCTTGATCGGGTCGTAGGCCAGCTTGGCGAACATGTGCGCGTTGGAAGCCAGGCCGGTGTGCACCATCAACAAGGTGTAGCCGTCCTTGGGCGCCTTGGCGACGTAGTCCATGCCGATGTTGCCGCTGGCACCGGGACGGTTGTCCACCAGCACGGGCTGGCCCAGGGCCGTCGAGAGCTTCTGGCCAACCAGGCGCGCCGTCATGTCGATGCTGCCGCCCGGCGGGAACGGCACCACCATGCGGATCGGCTTGGACGGATAAGCGTCCTGCGCATGGGCCGCAGGCACGATGCCCGCCAAGCCGGCGGCAAGGCACGCGAACGAGACGAATGAGCCGAACGGGAAACGAAAACGCTTGTTCATGGAGTTCTCCGGGGTTTCTTGAGGGTTGGCAGACGGGTCAATCGGCGGTGGCGCGCAGGGCGCGTTCGATGTCGGCGGCCCAGGCGAGCAATGCGGCATCGCGCATCGGCAGGCCTGCAAGGCTCAGGCCCACGGGCGCTTCGCCCGCCGCATGGCAGGGCAAGGAGATGGCGCAGCCGTCCATGAAGTTGACGATGGAGGGATTGCGCAGCATCGCTGCGTTGGCGGCGAAGTACTGCGTCTCGTCGGCTTCGAGCGCCTCGATGCGCGGCGCCACCAGCGGCACGGTCGGCATGAGCCAGCCCTCGAATTCCCCCAGGCGCCCCGCTACGCGGCGCTGCCAGTCGGCCCGCTGCGCCTGCAGAGCGAGGTAGGTCCGCGCCGTGAAGTCCTTGCCGCGCAGGATGCGGCTGATCACGCGCGGGTCGTAGGCGCTGCCGCTGCGTTCGATCAGCTCGGCATGCCATGCCCATGACTCGGCGGCGCTGAAACCGCCCGCGGCGTTGATGGCTGCGAGCTCGTCGAACTCGGGCACCGCCAGCTCGACCAGCTGTGCGCCGGCGGCCGAGAGGCATTGCAGCGCGCGCCGGAACGTTGCAGCAACGTGCGCGTCCATGCCGTCTTGCACCAAGGTGGTCGGCACCGCGAAGCGCGCTTGCCGCAGGCGCTGCGGTCGGGGCAACTCAGACACACCGGACAGCACCGCATCCATTGCCGCGCAGCCGGCCACGTCGAGCGCCATCACGCCCACCGCGTCGAGGCTGTGCGACAGCGGCACGAGCCCGGTGCCCGGCATGCGTCGCGCCGTCGGCTTGAAGCCGGTAATGCCGCACAGCGCCGCCGGAATGCGTGCCGAGCCACCGGTGTCGCTGCCGACGCTCGCAACGCACATGCCGTCGGCCACAGCCACGGCAGCGCCTGAAGACGAACCGCCGGGAATACGCCGTTCGCCGCGCTGCCACGGATTGGCCGGCGTTCCGTAGTGCGGATTGAGGCCGAGGCCGGAGTAAGCGAACTCCGTCATGTTGGTCTTGCCGACCAGCACCGCACCCGCCGACAGCAGGCGCTGCACGGCCTCGGCGTCATGCGCGGCGGGAGGCGCATCGCGCAGCACGACGGAGCCGGCGGTCGTCGTTTCGCCGGCCACGTCGAACAAGTCCTTCACCGACACCGGCAGCCCTTCGAGCGGCGAGCGCACGAAGCCGGCTTTGCGCAAGCTGTCGGAGGCGCACGCTAGGTGCCCGGCGCGGTCTGCGAGCACACGGGTGAAGGTGCGCGAGCCTTCGCCGAAAGGGTCGGCGATGCGTTGCAGCGCCGATGCAGTCAGCTCGACGGAGGTGGTGCGGCCGGCTGCCAGTTCGGCGCGGGCAGCTTCGAGGGTGATCGCGGCAGGCATGTGCGGCCCCTTTACGTGTCAGGCGACAACCGGCAGCGAAACCGCCCGGTACTCGTGCGCAATGCGGCGGCCTGTGTGCTCGTCGGCCAGCTCCATGCGAAAGCGCGCGGCCGGTCGAATGCCGCCGATGGCACCGACGGTGCCGCAGGTCATTGCGAAACCGTCCGACGGCTCGCCATCGGCCGCTGCGCAGCGCGCCAGCAGATCGGCTGGCGGGCGCAGCGCGGCCAGCGTGCCTTCCTGGTACAGGCGCCATTCACCGCCCTCCTCGATCCACGAACGCAGCACCAGCGTGTCCCAGCGGTCCTGCACGTCCGCCAGCCGCCAAGCACTGCGAGCCACCGGCTTGGCGCAGATCTGCTTGGAGAGCGCCACACTGTGCGCTTCCAGCGCGCGGTCGGTGTGGTCCGAGCCGATGGAAACGAAGAACTCGCCCCGGTGCAGGAACAGCAGCGGCTCGACCTCGCCCGAGGTGTCGGCTCCCACCACTTGCACCGCGTCGGCTTGGCTCAGCTGCTGGGTGGCCACCCGGTAGAACAGCGGCACGGCGCTGGGTGCCGGCACGCCGAGTTCCGCAAGTTCCTCGATGTGATGCTCGATGGCGGCGGTGTCGCGCCCGGTCCAGCCGGCGACGACAAGGTGCCGCGCTTCGAAGTCGAGCGTTTGCGGGGCGCTTCCTTCGGGAAGTTCGAAAGACAGTTTCATGCGTGCTTTGTTGAAGTTTCGGTGAAATTTCACAACGATATTACAGTGAGTTCACAAAAACTTCAAAGAGATTTGCCACAGGTACCATCAGCAACCCCAACCATGAGCACCGCGCGCCGATGAAAGCAGCCACGCCCGCCCGCAAAGGCCCCGCCCGGCGGCCCGAAGCAGCCATTTCCCTCAACGAGACCGCCTACCTGCGCCTGAAGGAAGCCCTGGTGACCCTGGCCTACAAGCCCGGGGAGTACCTGAACACCGCCCAAGTGATGGAGCGGCTGGGTGTGGGCCGCACGCCGGTCAACCAGGCGCTGCACCGCCTTTCGGCCGAGGGCCTGGTCCACATCATTCCGCGCAAGGGCGCGATGGCCTCGCCGCTGTCGATCAACGACGCGCTGGAACTCATCGAGGTCCGGCTGGTGAACGAGGTGCTGTGCATGCGCCTGGCCGCGGCGGCCATCACGGAGGCCGAGTTGGCCGAACTGCAGGCCATCGCCGAGCAGTTCGAGGCCGCAGCACAGCGGCGCGATGCAATGTCGGTCATGAACCTCGACCGGCTCTTCCACGAAAAAATTGCGGCGGCGGCGCGCAACGCGATGCTGCAGGACATCCTGAGCGTGCTGCATGCGCGCTCGCAGCGCTTCTGGGCGATTTCACTGGCTGCTGAGGGGCACTTGGCGGAGGTGATCGAAGAGCACCGCACCATCGTCGCTGCGCTGCAGCGGCGCGATGCTGAAGCGGCGGCTGAAGCGGCAAGGACGCATGTGCTGTCGTTCAAGGCGTCGATGCTGAACAGCCAGCGCTGACCGGCAGCGCTTCAGGCGCCATTCCCCATGAAAAATGCCCTCCAGACCCAGGTCTGGAGGGCATTTCTTTTGACTCGATTCAGGCCGTCAGCACGGCCTGACTGCGGCCGTGCCGACCGATCACCCCACCCACTTGCGCGCGTTGCGCCAGATCTGCATCCAGGGGCTGAGCTCGCTCCGGTCGCCCGGCGTCCAGCTCATCTGGATGTTGCGGAACACGCGTTCCGGGTGCGGCATCACGGCGGTAAAGCGGCCGTCCGGCGTGGTCACCGAGGTCAGGCCACCGGCGCTGCCGTTCGGGTTGAACGGGTACTGCTCGGTAGGCTTGCCGTGGTTGTCCACGAAACGCATCGCCGCAATGGCCTTTGCCGCATCGCCGCGGTGCTTGAAGTTGGCATAGCCCTCGCCATGCGCCACGGCAATCGGCAAGCGGCTGCCGGCCATGCCCGAGAAGAAGATGCTGGGGGACTCGAGCACTTCGACCATCGACAAGCGCGCTTCGAAGCGTTCGCTCTGGTTGGTGGTGAAGCGCGGCCAGGCTTCGGCGCCCGGGATGATGTCGGCCAGTTCGGCAAACATCTGGCAGCCGTTGCACACGCCCAGGCCGAAGGTGTCTCCGCGGCCGAAGAAGGCCTTGAACTGTTCGGCGAGCTTCGGGTTGAAGGTGATGCTGCGCGCCCAGCCGATGCCGGCCCCCAGGGTGTCGCCGTAGCTGAAGCCGCCGCAGGCGACCACGCCCTTGAAGTTGGCGAGGTCCGCCCTGCCCGTCTGCAGGTCGGTCATGTGGACGTCGTAGGCCTCGAAACCCGCTTCGGTGAAGGCATAGGCCATTTCGACGTGCGAGTTGACGCCCTGCTCGCGCAGGATGGCGACCTTGGGGCGGTTCTGAAGGATGGCTGGGGCGTTGAGGCTGCTGCCCTCACCCAGAGGGAGGAAGATGTGCATGCCGGGGTCCGAAGGCTCGCCCGCTGCGGCGTGTTCGGCATCGGCGCAGGCCGGGTTGTCGCGCTCGCGGGCGATCTTCCAGCTGACCGAGTCCCACACCTGGTGCAGGTCGTGCAGGCTGGCGCTGAACACCGATTTGGCATCGCGCCACACTTCGACCTTGCCCTTGCCGGCGTCCATGGTCGAGCTGGCCGGACGCGTCTTGCCGACGAAGTGGCTATGGGCGCTGAGGCCGTGGGCGCGCAGCACCTGCATCACGTCGTTGCGCTCGGCCGTGCGTACCTGCAGCAGCATGCCGAGTTCTTCGTTGAAGAGTGCCTTGAGCGTGAGCTCTTCACGGCGCGCGCTCACCTGCTGCGCCCAGTTCTTGGCGTCGCCGGTTTCCATGCGGCTGTCGGAAATGCCGTCGCCTTCGGTCACCAGCATGTCGACATTCAGCGCCACGCCCACATGGCCGGCAAAGGCCATTTCGCAGGCCGTGGCAAACAGCCCGCCGTCGCTGCGGTCGTGCATCGCGAGGATCTTGCCGTCGGCGCGCAGCGCGTTCACTGCATTGACGAGCGCCACGAGTTGGGCCGGGTCGTCGAGATCGGGCACCGTGTCGCCGCTCTGGCCGAGCGTCTGCGCGAGGATGCTGCCGGCCATGCGGTGCTTGCCCTGGCCCAGGTCGACGAGCACGAGCGTGGTGTCGGCCTCTTGCGCATCGAGCTGCGGCGTGAGCGTGCCGCGCACGTCGGCCAGCGTTGCGAACGCGGTCACGATCAGGCTGACGGGCGACGTGACCTTCTTGACTTCGCCATCGTCTTTCCACTGCGTGCGCATCGAGAGCGAATCCTTGCCGACCGGAATCGACACGCCCAGCGCCGGGCACAGCTCCAGGCCCACGGCCTTGACGGTTTCGTACAGCGCGGCGTCTTCGCCGGGCTCGCCGCAAGCGGCCATCCAGTTGGCCGAGAGCTTCACGCGCGAGAGTTCGATCGGCGCGGCCAGCAGATTGGTGATGGCTTCTGCAACCGCCATGCGGCCCGAGGCCGGCGCGTCGAGCGCGGCCAGCGGCGTGCGCTCGCCCATGCTCATGGCTTCGCCTGCAAAGCCCTTGTAGTCCGCCAGCGTGACGGCGCAATCGGCCACGGGCACTTGCCACGGGCCGACCATCTGGTCGCGATGGCTCAGGCCGCCCACGGTGCGATCGCCGATGGTGATCAGGAAGCGCTTGGAGGCAACGGTCGGGTGCGAGAGCACGTCGATGGCGGCCTTCTGCAGATCGACGCCGGTCAGGTCGAGAGGCTTGAAGCTGCGCGCGACGGTCTTCACGTCGCGGTGCATCTTGGGCGGCTTGCCGAGCAGCACGTCCATCGGCATGTCGACCGGTTGCACCTCGGCGCCTTCGTCGGCCACCAGCAGCTGGCGCTCTTCGGTTGCCACGCCCACCACCGAGAACGGGCTGCGCTCGCGCTCGCAGAAGGCCTTGAACTGCTCGAGCGATTCCGGCGCAATGGCCAGCACGTAGCGCTCCTGGCTTTCGTTGCACCAGATTTCCTTGGGCGCCATGCCCGATTCTTCGAGCGGCACGGCGCGCAGGTCGAAGCGCGCGCCGCGGCCGGCATCGTTGGTCAGCTCAGGAAAGGCATTGCTCAGGCCGCCCGCGCCCACGTCATGGATCGCGAGGATCGGGTTGGCCGCGCCCTGCTGCCAGCAATGGTTGATGACCTCTTGCGCACGGCGCTCGATTTCGGGGTTGCCGCGCTGCACCGAGTCGAAGTCGAGTTCGGCCGCATTGGCGCCGGTTGCCATCGAGCTCGCGGCGCTGCCGCCCATGCCGATGCGCATGCCGGGGCCGCCGAGCTGGATGAGCAGCGAACCGGCCGGAAACTGGATCTTCTTGGTCTGCGTGGCGTCGATGCTGCCGAGGCCGCCCGCGATCATGATGGGCTTGTGATAGCCGCGCTGCACCGTGTCGATGTCGCTCGCCACCGTTTGCTCGTATTCGCGGAAATAGCCCAGCAGGTTGGGCCGGCCGAATTCGTTGTTGAACGCGGCGCCGCCGAGTGGGCCCTCGGTCATGATCTGCAGCGGGCTGGCGATGTGCTCGGGCTTGCCGTAGTGGCCCTCTTCCGGCCAGAGCTTCGACACGGTGAAGCCGGTCAGGCCGGCCTTGGGCTTGGAGCCGCGGCCGGTGGCGCCTTCGTCGCGGATCTCGCCGCCCGCGCCGGTCGAGGCGCCTGGGAACGGCGAAATGGCGGTCGGATGGTTGTGCGTCTCGACCTTCATCAGCACATGGCTCAGTGCGCTATCTTTTTGATAGCTCTGCGAGCCTGAAGCCGGAATGAAGCGCTCGACGGTGGAGCCCTCCATGACCGAGGCGTTGTCCGCATAGGCGATGACCGTGTGCTGCGGGTTCTCTTTCTCGGTGTGGCGAATCATCGAGAACAGGCTTTGGGGCTGCGCCTTGCCGTCGATGGTGAACTGGGCGTTGAAGATCTTGTGGCGGCAGTGCTCGCTGTTGGCCTGCGCGAACATCATCAGCTCGACGTCGCTGGGGTTGCGCCCCAGGCGGGTGAAGGCCTCGACCAGATAGTCGATCTCGTCCTCGGCCAGCGCCAGGCCGAAGCCCGTGTTGGCCGCCACCAGCGCGGCACGGCCGCCACCCTGCACATCGACCAGCGCCATCGGCTGGGCCGGCAGTTCGCTGAACAGGCTCGCGGCCTGATTGACGGTGGCGAGCACCGATTCGGTCATGCGGTCGTGCAGCGGGCCTGCCACGGCGGCGAGCGTGTCGCCCTCGAGCACGGGCGCCTTGCCGATCAGCGGCGCCTTGAGCTTCAGGTGGTACTGGGTCACGCGCTCGACCCGGCGCAGCGCAAGGCCGCAGTTGTGGGCGATGTCGGTCGCTTTGGAAGCCCAAGGCGACACGGTGCCGAGGCGCGGCGTGACGACCATCGATGTGACTGCCTTGGCCGATGCCTCGAAGGGCTCGCCGTAGGTCAGCAGCGCGGCAAAGCGCTCATGCTCGGCAGCGCTCAGCGCGGCGTCGGTGACCACCAGGTGCACGAAGCGGGCCGAAATGCCCTCGATGCGCGGCTCGATGGCCTGCAGCTTGGGCAGCAGCTGCCGCGCGCGGAAATCGCTGAGTGCGCTGCCGCCCTCGAACATGGTTACGACAGGAAGGGCTTGGGATGCGGGCTGCGTCACGGTCGATGGGGCCTTGGGGCCGCGTTGGGAATCAAAGAATCGAGGCGGAAGACCGCTGACTGGGGTCATCCGCGTTAACCCGGAATTTTAGCTTGCTGAATGGGATAATTCCGGGATGAGCATTACCTACAAAGACGCAGCGGGCATCGCAGCCATGCGCGTCGCCTGCCGCCTGGCCTCCGAGGTGCTGGACTACCTCACGCCGTTCATCAAGCCGGGCATCACCACGAACGAAATCGACCGGCTCGCCGCCGAATACATGGTCAAGCAGGGCACCACCTCGGCCACGGTGGGCTACATGGGCGCCAGCAGCGTGCCCTTTCCGAAGTCTCTCTGCACCTCGGTCAACCACGTGGTTTGCCACGGCATCCCGAATGACAAGCCCTTGAAGAAGGGCGACATCATGAACATCGACGTCACGGTGGTGAAGGACGGCTGGTTTGGCGACAACAGCCGCATGTACATCATCGGCGACGCCTCCATTGCGGCCAAGCGGCTGTGCAGCATCACCTTCGAAGCCATGTGGCACGGCATTTTGCAAGTGCGCCCGGGCGCCCACCTGGGCGACATCGGCTACGCAATCCAGAAATTTGCCGAAGGCCACGGTTTTTCCGTCGTGCGCGAATTCTGCGGCCACGGCGTGGGCCAGCGCTTTCACGAAGAACCGCAGGTGCTGCACTACGGCCGCCCGGGCACGCTCGAAGAACTCAAGCCCGGCATGATCTTCACCATCGAGCCGATGATCAACGCCGGCAAGCGCGACGTGAAGGAAGACTTCAAGGGCGGCCAGTACGACGGCTGGACCATCGTCACGCGCGACCATTCGCTCTCGGCGCAATGGGAGCACACGGTGCTGGTCACCGAAACGGGCTACGAGGTGCTCACGCTGTCCGAAGGCAGCCCGCCCCTGCCCTCCTTCGTCACCTCAACGAAAACGTGAGCCGCGCGAGCGGCGCACGGCCCCGGACAAAGCCGTGATCGAACCAGCCAAGATCGACGTGGCAACGCTGCGCGAAGCCTATCGCGCAAAGAAGCTCGCACTCTTCGAAACCTTGCGGTTTGCACGCGCGCCCACGCGCAGCGTGCACACGGTGCTGCGGCAGTTGTCCGCGCTGGCCGACCAGACCTTGTGCGCGCTTTGGCGGGAGGCCGATTTCGGCGACTCGCTCACCCTGGCGGCCGTGGGCGGCTTCGGCCGCGGCGAGTTGTTCCCGTATTCCGATGTCGACGTGCTCCTGCTGCTGCCGCCCGAAGGGCACGCCAGCGAAATCGATCCGGCACGCATCGAAGCCTTCATCGGGCATTGCTGGGACGCGGGGCTTGAAATCGGCTCGAGCGTGCGCACGCTCGAAGAGTGCCTGGCCGAGGCAGAAAAAGACGTCACCGTGCAGACCTCGCTGCTCGAGGCACGGCTGATTGCGGGCAACAAGAAGCTCTTTGTCGCCTTTCGCCGCCGCTTTACCCGCGCCATCGATCCGCAGGCCTTCTTCGTCGCCAAGTCGCAGGAAATGCGGCACCGCCACCAGAAGTTCGACAACACGCCCTACGCGCTAGAACCCAACTGCAAGGAATCGCCGGGCGGCCTGCGCGACCTGCAAACCATTCTCTGGATGACCAAGGCCGCCGGCTACGGCAGCCGTTGGGATGACCTTGCAAAGAACGGCCTGGCCACGCCGTTCGAGGCGCAGCAGATCAAGCGCAACGAAGCGTTGCTTTCGCTGATTCGCGCACGGCTGCACGTGATTGCCAATCGACGCGAAGACCGGCTGGTGTTCGACCTGCAGACGGCCGTGGCCGCGAGCTTCGGCTACGAGAGTGAATCGCAGCGCAAGTCGAGCGAAGCGCTGATGCGGCGCTACTACTGGGCGGCCAAGGCGGTCACGCAGCTCAACCAGATCTTGCTGCTCAACATCTCGGAGCGGCTGCAGCCCAGCGACGAACAGCACACGCCGATCAACGAGCGCTTCTACGAACGCGCCGGCCTTATCGAAATTGCGAGCGACGACCTTTACGAGCGCGAGCCGCGCGCCATTCTCGAGACCTTCCTGCTCTACCAGAAGACCATCGGCGTGAAGGGCCTGTCGGCACGCACGCTGCGCGCGCTCTACAACGCGCGCCATGTCATGGACAGCAAGTTCCGGAACGACCCGGCGAATCACGAGACCTTCATGCGCATCCTGCTGCAGCCGTACGGCATCACGCATGCGTTCAGGCTCATGAACCAGACCTCGGTGCTGGGGCGGTACCTGCGGGTGTTCCGCAGCATCGTGGGGCAGATGCAGCACGACCTTTTCCACGTGTACACGGTGGACCAGCACATCCTGATGGTGCTGCGCAACGTGCGGCGCTTCTTCATTGCCGAGCACGCGCACGAATATCCGTTCTGCTCGCAGCTTGCGGCCGGCTGGGACAAGCCGTGGATTCTTTACGTGGCCGCACTGTTCCACGACATTGCCAAGGGCCGCGGCGGCGACCACTCGACGCTCGGCGCGCGCGACGTGCAACGCTTCTGCAAGCAGCATGGCATTGCGCGCGAAGACGCCAAGCTCATCGAATTCCTCGTGGCCGAACACCTGGTGATGAGCCAGGTGGCGCAAAAGCAGGACCTGAGCGACCCGGAAGTGATTGGCGCGTTTGCCAAGCGCGTGGGCAACGAGCGCTATCTCACGGCGCTCTACCTGCTCACCATTGCCGATATCCGCGGCACATCGCCACGCGTGTGGAATGCCTGGAAGGGCAAGCTGCTCGAAGACCTTTACCGCTACACCCTGCGCGCCCTCGGTGGCCGCATGCCCGACCCGGATGCCGAGGTGGAATCACGCAAGCGCGAGGCGCTGGTGCAGCTTGCGTTGCATGCGCAGCGCTTCGAAGCGCACAAGGCGCTGTGGGACACGCTCGACGTCGGCTACTTCATGCGCCACGAGGCCAGCGAGATCGCCTGGCACGCCAAGCAGCTTTCGCGCTTTGTGCCGCCGCCCAATGTGCCGGTGGACCCCAAGGCACCGCCCATCGTGCGGGCGCGCCTTTCGCCCGTCGGCGAAGGACTGCAGGTGGTGGTGTACACGCCCGACCAGCCCGATCTCTTCGCGCGCATCTGCGGCTATTTCGACCAGTCGTCGTTCAGCATTCTTGACGCGAAAGTACACACCACCAGCAACGGCTACGGCCTCGACACCTTCCAGGTTGTAACTACTTTCCTGCCCGACCACTACCGCGATCTCATCAGCATGGTCGAGCTGGGCCTTGCTCAAACGCTCACAGAGGCCGGCCCCCTGCCCCCGCCCAGCGTGGGCCGGGTGTCGCGCCGGGTGCGCAGCTTTCCCATCAAGCCGCGCATCAGCCTGCTGCCCGACGACAAGGCGCAGCGCTGGCTGCTCAACATCTCGGCCAGCGACCGCGCGGGGCTGCTGTATTCGGTGGCGCGCGTGCTCGCGCGGCACCACCTGAACCTGCAGCTCGCCAAGGTCACGACGCTCGGCGAGCGCGTGGAAGACACCTTCCTTATCAGCGGACCCGAGCTGCAGGGACAGAAGACGCAACTGGCCATCGAGACGGAGCTGATGGAGGCGCTGGCCTCCTGAGCCGCTTGCTTTCCGCTTGTTTCGTTCGCAGGCGCATCCTGCGGCATGATGTTGCCGACTTGATTCAACTCGAACGGCAACACTCGACATGAGCCAAAAGACCAACCCTCTTGCGGGCCAGCCCGCACCGCTGGACCTGCTCGTCAACGTTCCGCGCCTCATCTCGGCCTATTACACGGGCCGGCCGGATCCTTCGGTGCCCGCCCAGCGCGTGGCCTTTGGAACATCGGGCCACCGCGGCTCCTCCTTCGACGACGCTTTCAATGAGTGGCATGTGCTGGCAATGAGCCAGGCCATTGCCGACTACCGCAAGCAGAAAGGCATCGACGGCCCGCTGTTTTTGGGCATCGACACGCATGCGCTCTCCACGCCCGCTTTCAACAGCGCGGTGGAAGTGCTGGCAGCCAACGGCGTGGAGCTGATGCTGTCGAAGGACGACGAATACACGCCGACACCCGCCGTCTCGCACGCCATCCTCGTCTACAACCGCGGCCGCACGACCGGGCTGGCCGACGGCATCGTGATCACGCCTTCGCACAACCCGCCCGAAAGCGGCGGCTTCAAGTACAACCCGCCCAACGGCGGGCCGGCCGGCACCGACATCACCTCTGCCGTGGAAGCCACGGCCAATGGCTATCTTGCCGCCGGCCTTCAGGGCGTGAAGCGCCTGCCGCTCGCGCAGGCCCTGCGCGCCTCGACCACGCACCGTCACGACTACCTGAACACCTATGTGGAAGACCTGGCGCAGGTGCTCGACATGGACGCGATTCGCGGCGTGCCGATCGACCTGGGCGTCGATCCGCTGGGCGGCGCCGGCGTGCGCTACTGGCCCGCGATTGCCGAGCGCTACAAGCTCGACCGGCTCACCGTGCTCAGCCAGGAGGTCGATCCGACCTTCCGCTTCATGTCGCTCGACTGGGACGGCCGCATCCGCATGGACCCGTCGTCGCCAGATGCCATGCACCAGCTCATCGGCCTCAAGGACCGCTTCGGCATTGCCTTTGCGTGCGATACCGACCACGACCGGCACGGCGTCGTCACGCGCAGTGCAGGGCTGCTGCCGCCGAACAACTACCTGGCCGTGATGGTCGACTACCTCTTCACGCACCGCCCGCAATGGGCCGCACATGCGGCCATCGGCAAGACGGTGGTCAGCAGCCAGATGATCGACCGCGTGGCCGCGAACCTGGGGCGCAAGCTGTACGAGGTGCCGGTGGGCTTCAAGTGGTTTGTCGAAGGGCTGGTGGATTCGTCGCTGGGGTTCGGCGGCGAAGAAAGCGCGGGCGCCACCTTCCTGCGGCGCGACGGCACGGTATGGACCACTGACAAAGACGGCATGGTCCCCGCCTTGCTCTCGGCGGAGATTGCCGCACGCACGGGCCGCGACCCCGGCGAGCGTTTTGCCGAACTGGCCGAAGCGCTAGGCAAGCCGGTGTCCAACCGCGTGGATGCCGCTGCCACCGTCGAGCAGAAGAAGAAACTCTCAAGCCTGTCGCCGCAGCAGGTGCTGTCGACGGAGCTCGCGGGCGAGAAGATCCAGAACGTGCTGAGCCATGCGCCCGGCAACGGAGCGGCCATCGGCGGCGTGAAGGTGGTCACGGAAAACGGCTGGTTCGCCGCGCGGCCCTCGGGCACCGAGAACATCTACAAGATCTACGGCGAGAGCTTTCTCGGTGCCGAGCACCTTGGGCGCATCCTGGAGGAAGCGCAGCAGCTGGTGGACAAGGCGCTTTCAGCAGGCTGATGGAAAACCGGGCACGGCTGCTTCAGCGCGCGCCCTCCCCCAGCCGCCGCTCCAGCCACACGCTGTAGCGCGAGAGGCCGAAGCACAGCACCCAGTACACCGCGGCGATGAACAAGTAGCCCTCAAGGTAGAACGGCCGCCAGGTCGGGTCGCCGCCCAACGCCAAGCCCAGCGCGCCGGTCAATTCGAACAGGCCGACCACCGTGACCAGCGATGTGTCTTTCAGCGTACCGACCACGCTGTTGGTCAATGCGGGCACCACGAGCCGCAGCGCCTGCGGCAGCACGATGTCGCGCTGCACCGGCCAGCGCCCGAAGCCGAGCGCCATGGCGACTTCGGTCTGCCCGCGCGGCACGGCCTGCAGGCCGCCGCGAATGATTTCGGCCAGATAGGCCGCGACGAAAAGCGTCAGGCCGGCCAGCACGCGCACCAGCACATCGGGCTGCCACCCGGCGGGCCACAGCAGCGGCAGAAGGAAAGAGGCCATGAACAGCACCGAGATCAGCGGCACGCCGCGAACCAGCTCGATGTAGCTCGCGCTCAGCGTGCGAACCACGGGCCAGCCCGAGCGTCGCCCCAGGGCAAGCAACAGTGCCAGCGGAAAGGCCAGCGCCAGGCCCACCACCGCAAGGCCGATGGTGAGCGGCAAGCCGCCCCAGCGGCTGGTCGGCACATGGACCAGGCCAGCCACGCCGCCGCGCATCAGCAGCACGAACAGAAGCAGCGCCACGATCCAGAGCGGCACCAGCCACCAGCGCCAGCTGCGTGGCCAGGCGCTGAGCACCGTGACGGCCGACAACACGACCACGGCAATGGCAGGACGCCACTGCTCTTCATAGGGAAAGCGGCCGAACAGCATCGGCCGCCACTTCTCGGCCACCACACCCCAGCAGGCGCCGTGCTGTACCGCCCGGCAGGCTTCGGCGTCGGGCCGGAACACCGCGTTCAGCACACCCCATTCGACGGCATGGAAGCCGCCCCACGCAAGCAGCGCAAGAAGCAACATCGTGGCCAGGGCCCGCAGCGGCGAACCCCAGAGCTCGCTGCGCCAGGCAATGGGGCCTTGGGCGACGTTTCTCATTGCCAGCCCCTGAGCGCAACCCTTGCGTTGTAGCGGTTCATGCCGAAGGAGATAAGCAGCGACAGCAGCAGGTACACCGCCATGATGATCGCGATGCACTCGAAAGCGCGCCCGTTCGAGCCGATGGTGGTGTTGGCTACCGACACCAGTTCGGGGTAGCCCACGGCGACCGCGAGCGACGAATTCTTGGTGAGGCTGAGCAGCTGGTTGGTGAGCGAAGGCACGATCACGCGCAGCGCCTGCGGCAGGATCACGATGCGCAGCTGCTGCACCGTCGTAAGGCCGAGCGCCTGCCCGGCCAGCACCTGCCCCTGCGACACCGAAAGAATGCCGGCGCGCACGATTTCCGCCACGAAAGCCGCCGAGTAAAACGACAGGCCCGCGACGATGGTCACGTACTCAGGGCTCAGCGCCGCACCGCCGCTCACGCCAAAGTCGCCCTTCTCGGGCCATTCGAAGTGCATCGGCCACCAGCCGCCCTCGCCCGACACAGGCCAGGGCACGCTCAAACCGCCCTTGCTGAGCCACACCCCCGGCAACAAACGCACCGGCTCGGTCGGGTCGGGCAAGAGGTTGGCCATGGCAAAGGCCAGCATCAGCAGTTGCACCAGCAGCGGCACATTGCGCAGCACTTCGACATACGCCGTGCAAATGCCGCGCAAGAGTACGTGCGGCGCGAGCCGGCCGATGCCGATCAAGGTGCCGAGCACGACCGCGAAGACGGCCGCGGGCACCGCCGCCCGCACGGTGTTGATCAACCCAGCAAGGAAGGCGCGCCAGAACGGCTGGCTGGCATCGAAGTCGAGCCAGCCTTCGCTGATGGAAAAGCCCGCCGGCTCGGTGAGAAAGTCGAACCCCGACCGCACCCCGCGCGAGCGCAGTACGTCAAGCGCGTGGTTCATCACCCAGACGGCGCCGGCCAGCACGGCCAGCACCAGCAGCGCCTGGACGATCCAGGCCAGCCAGGCGCCGCGGCGCGAGGCTTGCCGGCTCATCGAACCGGTGGTGCGTAGATCAGGCCGCCCTTGTTCCAGAGATTGTTCGATCCGCGCGGCAGCTTGAGCACAGATTTCGGTCCGACGTTGCGCTCGAACATTTCGCCGTAGTTACCCACGGCCTTGATGGCGCGGAACGACCAGTCCTTGTCGAGGCCCAGCAGCTTGCCCAGGTCTTCGCCGGTGCCGACCAGGCGCTGTTGCGCCGGGTCCTTGCTGTTGGCCTTCAGATCGTCGGCATTGGCCTGCGTGACGCCGAATTCCTCGGCCTCGATGAGCGCGTTGGGCACCCACTTGGCAATGGCAAACCATTCGTCGTCGCCGCGGCGCACCAGCGGCGCGAGCGGTTCCTTGGAAATGAGCTCGGGCAGGATGATGTAGTCGTCGGGGTTGGGTGCCTCCTTGTTGCGCAGCCCCGCGAGCGCCGAGGCGTCGGTGGTGAAAGCCTGGCAGCGGCCCGAGAAAAATGCCTTGAACGAAGCCTCGAAGCTTTCGAACACCACCGTCTTGACCGGAATGTTCTGGGCGCGGAAGTAGTCCGACACGTTCTTCTCGTTGGTGGTGCCCGACTGCGTGCAGATGGTCGCGTTCTTGAGCTGCTTGGCGCTGGTCACCTTGAGCTTCTTCGGCACCAAGAAGCCTTGGCCGTCGTAATAGGTGATGGTGGTGAAATTGAAGCCTAGCGAAGCATCGCGCGTAAGCGTCCACGTGGTGTTGCGCGCAAGAATGTCGATTTCGCCGGCCTGCAGGGCCGAAAAGCGCTGCTGCGAGTTGAGCGGCACAAAGTCGACTTTCTTCGCATCGCCCAGCACGGCGGCGGCAATGGCGCGGCAGGTGTCCACGTCCAGGCCCGACCAGTTGCCCTGCGTATCGGGCGCGGAAAAGCCGGCCACGCCGTTGGTCACGCCGCATTTCACGGTGCCGCGCTGCTTGACGGCATCGAGCGTTTTACCGGCGAAGGCCGGCGCGGCGGCCGCAAAAGCAACGATGGATGCGGCAACGGCCAGCGCGGGACGGAATCGACTCTTCATTGGTGTGTTCTCCTCAACAAACAAGCAAAAGGCAGTGTACGGGGCAGCACGCTACTCTGCCAAAGAACGGTCGGTTGAATGCATATGCCGCATCGCGAGCTGCTCCGGGCTTTTCCTGCCCGTGGCACATTCACTAACATATGGCCCTTCAATCACTCTCACCAGGAATCTGCTCATGACCAAATCCGATGACACCGGCAAGCTCGTTCTGCGCGTTGCACTCGGCATCCTCATTCTGTTGCACGGCATCGCGAAGGTCGGCAAGGGGGTCGACGGCATCGGCGGCATGCTGGCATCCCACGGGCTGCCGGCGGCCATGGCATACCTGGTCTACGTGGGTGAAATCCTCGCGCCCGTGCTGCTTATCGTGGGCCTGTTCACCCGCCCGGCAGCGCTGATCGTTGCCATCAACATGGTGGTGGCGATCTGGCTGGTTCACCAGAAGGACCTGGGCGCGCTCAATGGGCAAGGCGGCTGGGCGCTGGAACTGCAGGGTATGTTCCTGTTCTCGGCAATTGCCGTCGCGCTGTTCGGCGGCGGCCGCTTCGGCCTGGGCGGCAAGTACAACTGAACGCATGCGGCCGGTGATGAACCGGCCGCTTTTTTCAGTCGTCGTCGTTGGCGTCAAGCCCGGGAAATAAAACGTCGGTGTAGCCGAAGCGCGAAAAGTCGCGTACCCGCATCGGGTAGAGCTTGCCAAGCAAATGATCGACCTCGTGCTGCACCACGCGCGCATGAAAACCGCTCACGGTCCGGTCGATCGGATCACCATACGGATCGAAGCCGGTATAGCGGATGCTCGAAAAGCGCGGCACCACGCCGCGAAGGCCCGGCACCGAAAGACACCCTTCCCAGCCCTCTTCTTCCTCGTCGCCGATCGGCGTGATGACGGGATTAAGCAGCACGGTGCGAGGCACCGGGGGTGCATCAGGGTAGCGTGGGTTGAAGACGTCTGTGCCGAAAATGACCAGCTGCTGGTCGACGCCGATCTGCGGTGCGGCCAGCCCGGCACCGTTGACCGCAATCATCGTCTCGAACATGTCGCGCACCAGAAGGTGCAGTTCGTCGGTGTCGAAAGCGGTCACCGGCTGCGCAACGCGCAGCAGCCGGGGATCGCCCATTTTCAGGATTTCGCGAATGGCCATGGCGGGATTATCGCGACAGCCGTGCGCCAAGGCTCAGTGGCCCGCCACGCTCCGATCAGGGAGGCGTTTGATTCTTGGAGTCGGGCGACGTGTACAGCCGTTGACGAGCGTTCGGCGGTGGCGAGCGGTACTGCGGCAATGGCGAAACGCCTGTATTGCCGGTCGGCGGCACGATCGCGCCACCACCGGGCGGCCGTCCACCGCCGCCGCCCCAGCCCGGACGTCCCACCGGGTAGCCCGGCCGCACAGCCGGATAACCTGGCCGCCCGTAGTAGGGCCGGTCACCGTAATAGGGCCGCCCACCGTAGTAAGGACGACGGCCTTCGTAGTAGGCGCCGCCTTCAATGTAGACGGGCGCCGGCTGAACGACCACCGGGCTGTCGTAATACGGCTGCGAGTAGCCCCCGTTGTAGTAAGGATCGCCGGGCACCGCAACGCAGCCGCCGAGCAGCGCGATGCCGCCGATGGCGACGCAGGTACCGAGAACATGAATTTTCTGCATAAGGGACTCCTTGTCAGCCTTTTGTCTTCAACGCCAGCTTGTAGTCCCTGTTGACTGCGCTGGTGTGAAGTCACGTAACCAGCCGTAAGAACGCCGAACCTCCAAGCTCTCAACCCGGCACGCCGTTGGCGAGTATCTCCAGCATACCCGCCTCGTCGATCACGTTCACGCCGAGCTCGCGGGCCTTGTCCAGCTTGCTGCCGGCCTCCTCGCCCGCAACCAGGTAGTTGGTTTTCTTGCTGACGGAGCCGGCCACCTTGGCACCGGCTGATTCCAGTTTGTCCTTTGCTTCGTCCCTGCTGAGCGTAGGAAGGGTGCCGGTGATGACGAAGGTCAGCCCCGCCAGCGGCTTGGGCGCGCGGGCGGCAGGTTCGCCCTCTTCCCACGTCAGGCCGCAGGCCCGCAGCTGCTCGACCACCTCGCGGTTGTGCGGCTGATCGAAGAAGGTGCGCAGGCTTTGCGCCACCACCGGGCCGACGTCGTTGACCTCGAGCAACTGTTCTTCGGTCGCATCCATGATCGCGTCGAGCTTGCCGAAATGTTTGGCCAGGTCCTTCGCAGTGCTTTCGCCCACATGCCGGATACCCAGCCCGAACAGGAAGCGCGGCAGCGTGGTTTTCTTCGATGCTTCGAGCGCGTCGACGAGGTTCTTGGCCGACTTCTCCGCCATGCGGTCCAGCCCGGCCAAGGTGGTGAAGCCAAGCCTGTACAGGTCGGGCAAGGTGCGGATCAGGTTGGCATCGACCAATTGCTCGACCAGCTTGTCGCCGAGCCCGTCGATATCGACCGCGCGGCGCGCCGCAAAGTGCAGGATGGCTTCCTTGCGCTGGGCGGCGCAGAACAGGCCGCCTGTGCAGCGGTAGTCGACTTCGCCCTCTTCGCGCAGCGCTTCCGATCCGCACACCGGGCACTGGCGCGGCATGGTGAACAACAGGCCGCGCTCGCCCTCGGGCTTGGCCAGGCTCTCGGGCACCACGCCGACCACTTCGGGAATCACGTCGCCCGCGCGACGCACGATGACCTGGTCGCCCACTCGCACGTCCTTGCGGCGTGCCTCGTCCTCGTTGTGCAGCGTGGCGTTGGTCACGGTCACACCGCCGACGAACACGGGTGCGAGCTTGGCCACCGGCGTCAGCTTGCCGGTGCGGCCCACCTGCACTTCGATGCCGAGCACCTCGGTGAGTTGTTCCTGCGCAGGGTACTTGTGCGCCACGGCCCAGCGCGGCTCGCGCGAGACGAAGCCGAGCTGCCGCTGCAGCTCCAGGCTGTCGACCTTGTAGACGACGCCGTCGATGTCGTAGGGCAAGGCATCGCGCTGACGGCCGATGTTCTCGTGGAACGCGATCAACTCGATCGCCCCCCTCGCACGCGCCGTCTGCTTGGCCACCGGAAAACCCCATGCGTCGAACTGCTGCAGCCAGTCGAACTGGGTCGGAAAATCCGGACCGCCCTCGCTGGCCGGCGTGACCTCGCCGAGACCATAGGCAAAAAAGCTCAGCGGGCGCGCCGCAGTAATGGCCGGATCGTGCTGCCGCACCGCGCCGGCCGCCGCGTTGCGCGGATTGACGAACAGCTTCTCGTTCTTTTGGCCGGCCGCAATCTTCTCTCGCTGGCGCTCATTCAGCGCGTCGAAGTCGGCGCGCTTCATGTAAACCTCGCCGCGGACTTCGACCACGGGCGGCGCCTTGCCAGTGAGCCGCAGCGGGATCTCGCGTACCGTGCGGATGTTCTGCGTAACCTCTTCTCCCACTTCGCCGTCGCCGCGCGTTGCGGCCTGCACCAGCACGCCGTTCTCGTAGCGCAGGTTCATGGCCAGGCCGTCGAACTTGAGTTCGCAGACGTATTCGACCTGAGGCCCGTCTTCAGCCAGGCCCAGCTCCCTGCGCACCCGCGCATCGAAAGCACTGGCGCCGCCGGGCGTGATGTCGGTCTCGGTGCGAATCGACAGCATCGGCACCTTGTGGCGCACCTTCACGAAACCGTCGAGCACCTTGCCGCCAACGCGCTGCGTGGGCGAATCGGGCGTGCGCAGGTCGGGAAACTCGGCCTCGATGGCCTGCAGCCGCTGGAACAGCTTGTCGTACTCGGCGTCGGGCAGTTCGGGCGCGTCGAGCACGTAATAAAGGTGGGCGTGCTTGTGGAGCAGTTCGCTCAGTGCGGCGGCTTCGCGTGCCGCTTCGTCGCGCGTTGTCATGGGTGTCTCCCGAAGAAATCGGATCAGCTGAAGAGGCGCCGCGCCAAAGGCGAACCGGCGGCCAGATCGCGCGACTCGAGCGTGTCGTAGAGCTGCTCGAGGTCAGCGCCGATCACGTCCATGGTTTCCTCGCGCAGCAGTTGCCCATCGCTGTCGGTCACCACGCCGTCCATCTCGCGCGCCAGCGTGGCGGCGGCCTCGCGCATGCGGCGGAACGGCTGCTCGGCGCGGTCGACCTGCGGCACGTCCAGGCTCAGGCTGAGCTCGCGGATCGCCGACTGCGCCGGATCGTCGGCCAGGGCGGCCTGCGTGTCGAACGACAGCCCGAGGATCGGCGGCAGCCCGACTTCGCTGGTCGGCAGCACCATGCGGCCGGGAATGATGCCCGCCACAAACCCGAGCCTGGCCGCGTTCTGCTGCACATAGCCGGGGCTCCAGGCCGCGTGCAGCGCGCGCAGCACAAAGCCCAGTTGCGCGTCGTGCGCGCTGGCGAATTGATCGAGCTCGCGTGCGCGGGCCACTTCGTCGAGCATCTCGGGAAACTCGAGCGCGCCGTTGACGGCATCGGCAAAGGCCTGCGCCTTCACTACGAATTCGGAATACTCGATTTCGTTGAGCGCGCCGGTGCGGTTGGCCAACTGCACGCCAACCTGGAAGGCGCTGTAGCGCTGGCCCGCAACCGGCGGTTCCCATTGGCCGGTGTGCTCGTTCAGGCCTTCGATGGCAACTGGCTTGCTGCCCGCTCGGCGGGTGGGCGGCATGGCCGCGATGGCCGCATCGCCCGATGCAAGGCCATCCAGCGACACCGGTGCGATCACGTCGATGAGCGGATCGAGCCCGCCGCGACGCTCGGCCGTTGGCAAGGGGCTGGCGCCGGGCGCTGGCAGGTCAGGGTCGAACAAGGGCTCGTGCCGCTCCTGGCCCGGCGGCATCTGGTGCGGGTCGATGTGCAACATCGGCTCCACGCCATCAGCCGCGGAGGGCGTCGCACGGTCCGCATCGGAAAAGTCATCGGCCGCGGCGTCGGGCTGCCGCGGCGCATTGCGGCGCGAAGTGACGGTGTTGTAGGCCACGACGGCCGCGAGAACGAGGCCGCCGAGGATGGCCAGGGCGAGAGTGAGATTGCTCATGCGCGCTGCTCGGCTTAAGCAGCTTCGACCATCGAGACGGCCGATTCCATGTCGACCGCAACGATGCGGGACACGCCCTGTTCCTGCATGGTTACGCCGATCAGCTGCTCGGCCATTTCCATGGCGATTTTGTTGTGGCTGATGAAGAGGAACTGGGTTTCGCGGCTCATGGCGGTCACGAGTTTGGCATAGCGTTCGGTGTTCGCGTCGTCCAGCGGCGCGTCCACCTCGTCGAGCAGACAGAAAGGCGCGGGGTTGAGCTGGAAGATCGCAAACACCAGTGCAATGGCCGTGAGCGCTTTTTCGCCGCCCGAGAGCAAATGGATGGTCTGGTTCTTCTTGCCCGGCGGCTGTGCCATCACCTGCACGCCCGAATCCAGGATTTCGTCGCCCGTCATCATCAGCCTTGCGTTTCCGCCGCCGAAGAGCTCGGGGAACATGCGGCTGAAGTGTTCGTTGACGATCTTGAAGGTGCCGCCAAGAAGCTCGCGCGTTTCGCCGTCGATCTTGCGGATGGCGTCTTCGAGGGTGCCGATGGCTTCGTTCAGGTCGGCCGACTGCGCATCGAGGAAGGTCTTGCGCTCGCTGGCAATCGCAAGTTCGTCCAGCGCTGCCAGATTGACCGCGCCCAATGCGACCACTTCGCGGTTCAGGCGGTCGATTTCGCTTTGCAGGCCCGTGAGGCGCACCTTGTCGGTTTCGATCGACTGGGCGACCGCTTCGAGATCGGCACCGGCGTCGTCCAGCAACTGCTGGTACTGCTCGACACCCAGGCGTGCGGCCTGTTCCTTGAGCTGGAATTCGGTGATGCGCTGGCGCAGCGGATCGAGCTCGCGTTCGAGCTGCAGGCGGCGCTCGTCGCTGGCGCGCAGCTTCAGCGTGAGGTCGTCGTACTGGCTGCGCGCGGCCCCCAGGGCGCCTTCGCGCTCGAGCTTGAGCGCCAACGCGTCCTGCAGCCCGGCTTGGGCTGCTGCATCGGACAAGCGGCCGAGTTCGGTCCTGGCGCGCTCGTCTTCGTCGGTAAGGGCCACCACCTGCTGCGATGCAGTTTCGATGGCCCGGCTCAGCTCACCGCGGCGGGCTTCGAGCGTGCGCTGCGAGAAAGTCGCTTCCTGCGCCTGCCGCTCCAGGCTGCGGTGCTGTTCGCGGCTGGCCGCCAATGCACGGCCGGCTTCGATCACGCGCTCGTCGAGCTGGGCGTGGCGCTCCTGGCTGTCGGCGAGCTGCATGTCGAGTTCTTCGAAGCGGCCTTCGGCGGCCATGCGCTTTTCCTGCAGCTCCTCGAGCTGCGCATCGACCTCGGCGAGGTCGGCAGCCAGTTGCTCGCTGCGCGCGCGCGTCTGCTCGGCCAGCTGCGTCATGCGCAGCGTCTCGACCTGCAATTCATGCGCGCGGGATTGTGTATCCGCCGCTTCGCGGCGCGCCGTCACAAGGCGCTGCGCGGCATCGGCGTAGGCGGCTTCGGCACGGACCAAGGCCGTGCGCGCCTCTTCGCTGATGAGCGTTTGGGCGCGCAGCTGGCGCTCGAGGTTTTCCATTTCCTGCTGGCGCGCCAACAGGCCGGCCTGCTCGGAATCGGGGGCGTAGAAGTTCACGCTGTGCGAGAACACGGCGTGGCCGCTTTGCACATAGATGACTTCGCCCGGCTTCAGCGTAGCGCGCTGGGCAAGCGCTTCTTCGAAACTCTGGGCCGTGTAGCAGCCGTGGAGCCAGTCGGTCAGCAAGGCTTGCAGGCCCGCATCGTTCAGGCGCAGCAGGCTCGACAGCCGAGGCAGCGTGCCGGCACCTTCCGGCACTCCGGCCTCGGGCGGGCTGTAGAACGCCAGCTTGGCGGGCGGCGCGTCGCTGCCGAAGGCGCGCACCATGTCGAGCCGGCTGACTTCGAGCGCACCCAGGCGCTCGCGCAGCGCAGCTTCGAGCGCGTTTTCCCAACCCTGCTCGATGTGAATGCGGCTCCAAAGGCCTTGCATGCCTTCGAGCCCGTGCTTGGCGAGCCAGGGCGCCAGCTTGCCGTCTGTCTTGACCTTTTCCTGAAGGGCACGCAGCGCTTCGAGCCGTGCCGAGAGCTCGGCATGCCGGCCGCTCTCGGTATTGACGGCCTGCTGCTTTGCCCGGCGGTCGTCGTCGAGCTGCGGCACCGATTCCTGCAACTCATGCAGACGGGCTTCGGCTTCGCTCGCGGCTTCCTGCGCAGCGGCATGCTCTTCCTGCATGGACTGCAGGCGGGCTTCGTCCGGCGCGGCCAGTGCGTTCTGATCGGCGCGCAGGCGTTCGCCGCGCTGCGTGAGCTGCCGGCTTTGGTCTTCGATGTTGCGCTGGTCGGCGGCCAGCACCTGGATCTGCTGCTGGATCTGCACGACCGCGGCTCGCTGCGCATTGGCCTCGTCCTGCGCGCGCTGCTGCGCTTCTTCCAGCTCGGGCATGCGCGCGTCGTGCTCTTCGAGCTGCGCGGCCAGCATGACGGCTTGCTCTTCGGCATCGACGCCCTGGCCTGCGAGCGTTTCGATTTCGGCCTCGGCCTCTTCACGGCGGCGGCCCCATTGGCCCATTTGCTCGCGCAACTGAACGAGCCGCTGCTCCACGCGCTGGCGGCCTTCGACCACGAAGCGGATCTCGCCTTCGAGGCGACCGACTTCGGCGCTGGCTTCGTAGAGCTTGCCCTGGGCCTGGTTTACCTGGTCTCCGGCCGCATAGTGGGCCTGGCGCACGGTTTCGAGTTCGGATTCGATGCGGCGCAGGTCGGCCGTGCGCGACTCCAGGTCGTTGATCGCCTTTTCGGAGTCGGCCTTGATCTTGGCCTGGTCTGCGTCGCTTTCGCTGCGCTTCAGGAACCACAGCTGGTGCTGCTTCTTGGTGGCTTCGCCCTGCAGCGTGTTGTAGCGCGCGGCCACCTCGGCCTGCTTCTCCAGCTTTTCGAGGTTCGCGTTCAGTTCGCGAAGAATGTCTTCGACCCGCGTGAGGTTCTCGCGCGTGTCGCCCAGACGGTTCTCGGTTTCGCGCCGGCGTTCCTTGTACTTGGAAACACCCGCCGCTTCTTCCAGGAACAGGCGCAGTTCTTCGGGCTTGGACTCGATGATCCGGCTGATCGTGCCCTGCCCGATGATGGCGTAGGCACGCGGGCCGAGGCCCGTGCCCAGGAACACGTCCTGCACGTCGCGGCGGCGCACCGGCTGGTTGTTGATGTAGTAGCTGCTGGTGCCGTCGCGCGTGAGCACGCGCCGCACGGCAATTTCGCCGAACTGGTTCCATTGGCCGCCCGCACGGTGGTCGGCGTTGTCGAACACCAGTTCCACGCTCGAGCGGCTGGCCTGCTTGCGCGTGGTCGTGCCGTTGAAGATCACGTCCTGCATCGACTCGCCGCGCAGCTCCGACGCGCGCGACTCGCCCAGCACCCAGCGCACCGCATCCATGATGTTCGACTTGCCGCAACCGTTGGGCCCGACAACGCCGACCAGTTGGCCTGGCAGCAGGAAGTTGGTCGGTTCGGCGAACGACTTGAAGCCTGAAAGCTTGATGGAATTGAGACGCACGACTTGTCGGCCTGCCTTGGCATAGCGCCAAGGTATTGATTTGTAAGGAAAATTGCACGGGCCTGCCGCTTGAAGCAGGCCGCCGCCCCAGCTGTGGATGATAACGTCAGGGCATGAGCGATTCCCTGGTTTCACCCTTCACCGCGCGCCGCGGCTACCTGCTAGCTGGCGCAGTTGCACTGCTGGGCCTTGGCGGTTGCGCGGCCACCCGTTCCACCGAGCGCGCCGAACCTTATGCCAACCAGGAATGGTTGCAATCGAGCGCCAACCGCATTGCCAACCTTTCCTTGCGAGACAACCTGCAATCGATCCGGCGCGTGCAAACCACGCTGTACCGGCGCAATCCCCGCGAGTGGCGCAAATCGGCGGCGAGCATCGAAGCGGCCGCCCAGCGCGCCTGGGACGCGGTGCTGACGGGCCCCGCCCTGCCCGAGTTGCGCGGCGCCACCGGCATCGATGCCATCCGCCTGGCTTTCGACACCAGTCCGCAGGGTTACCAGGGCGACCGGGTTGCGGCATTGGTCGTTGGCTGGGCATCCATGCTCAAGCAAGCCAATGGCGACACCTGGGACCAGACCATGCTGGACGGCGTGAACGCCGAGAACAGCTACCGCGCCGCGCGCAATTTCGAAATATCGCTCTGGCTGATCTCGTCGAAAACCGGCCCGGACGGCCAGCCCCTGCTGCTGGCCACCGAAATCAGCGAGCGCGGCCGCAACCTCGTGGCCGACCGCGAGTTGTCGAAAGTGGTGGCGCGGCTCGACCTGCTGGCCGCCCAGGCCGACGAAAAATACCGCCGCGCCGCGCTCGACTTCGGGCAGAACTGGATCATGGGCGTCGTCATGCCCTTCTTCACCTTGATTCCCAGATAGGGCAATGGGCACGTCCCGGAAATATATTTCCCAAACAGCGGTTTGCGGTAATATGTTTCCGTGATCAAACAGGAACTCATCACTGCTCTCACTGCCCGCCGCGATGCCGCGGGTCTCTCCAACGCGGAAATCGCGGAACGCTCCGGCCTGACCGAGCGCTCGGTTCGAAACGCGCTGAGCCTCAAGGGCAATCCGCAGCTGTCGTCGCTGCTGGCGCTGGTCGACGCCATCGGCCTCGAACTGCAGCTTGCACCCAAGGGCTTCGGCGAGAGCACGGCCCCCGATGACGGCTACCGCCCGGTTGCCACCCGCGTGGGCCACGCCATCGCGCAGGCGCCCTCCCCGCCGCCGTACGCCAACAAGCGGCGCCGTTCGCCATGAACGTCAAGATCCTCGAAATCTCGCTAGGGTCGCGGCGCTTCGGCAAGCTCTTTCAATACGCCGACCTGTGCCGCTTCGTGGCAGAGCCCGAACTGGTGGCTGCTCCGCCGGCTGAAGTGCTGTCGCTTTCGATGGTGGCAAGCGATCCGGCCACCCAGGCGGCACTGTGGAGCGACGTGAAGAACCCGCTCTTCAACGCACAGGGTGGACAGCTTCCGCGCTTTTTTCAGAACCTCTTGCCCGAGGGCGTTCTGCGCAGCCATATCGCGCAGTTGCGTGGCTGCCGCGAGAACGACCATTTCGAGCTCCTCGCGGCTTGCGGCGGCGACCTTCCCGGCGCGGTGAGCGCCCGGCCGGTTTCGGTGGACCGCGGCACGCTGCAGCGGCTCATCACCCAGGACCAGGACGCGCTCGAGATGTCCGTGGTCGAACTGCCCATGCCCCAAGGCATTTCGGTGTCGGGTGTGCAGCCCAAGCTCGGCCTGCGCCGCCAGGGCGGCCGCTACGTGGCCCGCACGCGTGCCGGTGCCAGCACGCGCGTAATCGCAAAGTTGCCCATGGCCGGCCGGCCGCACATGCCGCAGCTCGAAATGCTTTCGCTCCAAATGGCGGGCGCGGCCGGCATCGAGGTCTGCCATGCCGAACTGGCACCGCTCTCCGCCATTGCGGCCGAGCACAGTTATGCGCTGCCCGACGAGCCGGATTTTCTTGCGGTCACCCGCTTCGACCGCGAGGGCGCGCGCCGCATTCATTTCGAAGACTTTGCGCAGGTGCTTGCGGTCGACCCGATGCACAAGTACAGCGCCAGCTACCTCGACATGGCGCTTGCCATGCGCGCCTTTCCTTCGATGGGCGAAGAAGCCGTCCTCGAACTCGTTCGGCGCTTGGCGGTGAACGACCTGCTCGGCAACCCCGATGCACACCTGAAGAATTTCGGCGTGATCTACCCCGACGGCATCGCGCCGCGGCTGGCCCCGGCCTACGACATCGTGGCGTATGCCGCGCTCCAAGGCGTCGACGGCCATGCCTTGCCTCTTCTGCCAGCGGCGGGCGGAGGTGCCGCACCCAAACGCACGGCATTGTTCACGCCCGCCAACATACGCGCCTTCTGCTTCTCGACCGGGCTGCACGAGCCGATGGTCCGACGCGTCATTGCAGACACCGCGCGGCTCGCGCGCAGCCAATGGCCCGCAATGATCGATGCATCGACGCTTCCCGCGCCGTGGAAAAAGCGGCTGCAGCAGCGCTTGCAGGCACATCCCTTGCTGCAAGGGATGGCGAAGCGCGGCAAATGAGAAAAAGAAAAGAAAACGCGCCCCCTAGAATGATTCAGCCCTTCACTCCTCAACCCATTCGAGGCAGCAGCAACTCATGAGCTCCATCAATTTCATCGGCGGCGAAAAAGGCGGTGTCGGCAAGTCGGTTACGGCGCGCGTGCTGGCGCAGTACTTCATCGACCACAGCCGGCCTTTCACGGGCTTTGACACCGACCGCTCGCACAGCTCTTTCACCCGCTTCTACGAAGGCTTTGCGTCGCCCATCGTGGTCGACAGCTTCGAGGGGCTCGACACCGTGGTGAACGGTTTCGAAACCAATCCGCAGCAAAGCGTCATCGTCGACTTGGCCGCCCAGACACTGGCGCCGCTATCGCGCTGGATCAAGGAATCGGATCTGTTCGACGTGTTCGTCGAACTGGGCGTGGCCGTCAACTTCTGGCATGTGCTGGACGACGGCAAGGACTCCACCGACCTGCTCGGCACGCTGATCGACACCTTCGGCAACCGGCCCAACTACATCGTGGTGCAGAACTATGGCCGCGGCAGCGACTTCGGCATGCTGCTCGCGTCGCAGTCGCTCTCGAAGGCTACGGCGAACGGCGCCCGCGTCATCACGCTGCCGCGCCTGCACGAGGCCAGCATGCGCAAGATCGATGCGCAGAACACCAGCTT
Source organism: Variovorax sp. CCNWLW225 (assembly GCF_037204045.1). NCBI lineage: Bacteria > Pseudomonadati > Pseudomonadota > Betaproteobacteria > Burkholderiales > Comamonadaceae > Variovorax > Variovorax sp. CCNWLW225. Next base: position 219,846 of record NZ_JBBCBV010000002.1, read on the forward strand.
CTGGAAGGCGGTGAATGACCGCGAAGGGCCGCACGCGCTCGGCTTGCTGGAGCGCCAACGCGTGAAGTCGTGGCTTGCGACCGCCTACGCGGCCTTCGACACCTTGCCGCTTTAAGCGACTGGTTCAACGCGCTACGGGGCGCTTGCGGAAAATCAGCACAAGCAGCAGAACCGCAAGAACGAAGAAGGCGACGAACGACCAGTTCGCCAGCGTCAGGCCGAACAGTGACCAGTCGATCTTCGAGCAATCGCCGCCGCCACGAAAGATCATCGGCAGCGCCCGCTTGAGCGGAAAGGTCTCGATCATCCCATACAGGTCGCGTCCGCACGACACGACCTCGGGCGGATACCACTGCAGCCAGCTCTGCGCGGCGGCCGTGTAGGCGCCGCCGATGGCCGACACCAGTGCCAGCACCCCGCCCGTCACCTGAAGGCCGCGGCTGCGGAACACGGCGGCCAGCCCGGTGAAGAGCGCCACCAACACCAAGGCATACCGCTGCACGATGCACATCGGGCAAGGCTCCAGGCCCACCACGTGCTGCAGATAGAGCCCGAAGGCCAGCATGAGAACGCAGGCCAGGCAGATCAGCCCATACGCGCGGCGCGGCGCGCCGAAGTACCAATCGATCAAGGGGAAACCCAATCTTCTTCTACGAACACCCGGGCCTTGCGCGGCGTGGCGACCACTGTGTCGCCCTCGTTCAAGCCCAGTTCACGGAACTGTTGCGCAGGGATTTGCGCTTCGATGATGGTTCCGGAGCCCGGATTATCTGGATTCGTTTCTGTGGGCTCAAGTTCCAGCCGCGCGATCGGGCCGACCACGATGGCGCGCGACAAGGTGGCCACGATGCCGGTGGCGCCGGCGGTGTAGCGCTCCACGGTGAGGTCATGCGGGCGCACGTAGGCCATGGCCTTGGCGTCGCGCGCGCCGCTGTGCTCCGGGGAGTCGAGCCGCATGCCGTCCAGCTGCACCGCGCCGTTGTCGGCCCGGCCGTGGAACAGGTTCACGTCGCCCAGAAAACCATAGACGAAGGGGCTTGCGGGCTGGTCCCACACCTCTTGCGGCGAACCGACCTGCTCGATGCGGCCCTTGTTGATGACCACCACGCGGTCGGCCACTTCGAGCGCTTCTTCCTGGTCGTGCGTGACGAAGATCGACGTGACGTGCAGCTCGTCGTGCAGCCGGCGCAGCCAGCGGCGCAGCTCCTTGCGCACCTTGGCGTCGAGCGCGCCAAAGGGTTCGTCGAGCAGCAGCACCTTGGGCTCCACTGCCAACGCACGCGCCAATGCAATGCGCTGCCGCTGGCCGCCCGAGAGTTGCGAGGGATAGCGGTCGGCCAGCCAGTCGAGCTGCACCAGCTTGAGCAGGTCGGTCACCTTCTGCTTGATCTGCGTTTCGCTCGGGCGCTCCTTGCGCGGCTTCACGCGCAGGCCGAAGGCCACGTTCTCAAACACCGTCATGTGGCGGAACAGCGCGTAGTGCTGAAACACGAAGCCCACCTGCCGCTCGCGCACATGCACGTCGGTGGTGTCTTCGCCCGAAAACAGAATGCTGCCGGTGTCGGCCGTTTCCAGCCCCGCGATGATGCGCAGCAGCGTGGTCTTGCCGCAGCCCGACGGGCCGAGCAGTGCGACGAGCTCGCCCGATTCGACGTCGAGGTTCACGTTGTTCAACGCCCGGAAGTCGCCGAACTGCTTGCTGATGTTGCGGATTTCGATGCTCATGATCTTGTTCTTTCTCTCTCAGGCCGCCGTGGGCTCGGGCGGACGTTCCGGCGGCAACTCGGCAATCGCCTTCATTTCACGCTCGTGGCGCCATTCGATGACGGACTTGATCACCAGCGTGACCAGCGCCAGGATGGCCAGCAGCGAGGCCACGGCAAAAGCCGCCACCGATTGGTACTCGTTGTAGAGCACTTCCACATGCAGCGGCATGGTGTTGGTCTGCCCGCGGATGTGGCCGGACACCACCGACACCGCGCCGAACTCGCCCATGGCGCGTGCGTTGCAAAGAATCACGCCGTACAGCAGGCCCCACTTGATGTTGGGCAAGGTCACGCGCCAGAAGGTCTGCCATCCGGTCGCGCCCAGCACGATGGCGGCCTGCTCTTCGTCGGTGCCTTGCGCCTGCATCAGCGGCACGAGTTCGCGCGCAATGAACGGAAAGGTCACGAACACCGTCGCGAGCACGATGCCGGGCACCGCGAAGATGATTTTGATGTCGTGTTCCGCGAGCCATGGGCCCAGCCAGCCCTGCGCGCCGAACACCAGCACGTAGATCAGGCCCGCCACTACCGGAGACACCGCAAACGGCAGGTCGACCAGCGTGGTCAGAAAGGCCTTGCCGCGGAATTCGAACTTGGCAATGGCCCACGCCGCAGCCACGCCGAACACCAGGTTCAGCGGCACCGAAATGGCGGCCGTGATCAGCGTAAGTCGAATCGCGCTCCAGGCGTCGGGCTCTTTCAGTGCCTCGACATAGGCGCCCACGCCCTTGCGCAAGGCCTCGGTCGCCACGGCCGCCAAGGGCAGCACCAGAAACAGGAACATGAATGCGAGCGCAAGGCCGATCAACAGCCAGCGCACCCAGGGCGATTCGGTGGTGCCGGCCTGCGCGCGGCGAATGATTTTGGAAGGGGCGCTCATCTCAAGCTCCTGCGCGGCGGCGCTGCCAGGCTTGCAAGCCGTTGATGACGAGCAGCAGGATGAACGAAATCACCAGCATCACGAGTGCGACCGCGGTTGCGCCGGCGAAGTCATATTGCTCCAGCTTGCCGATGATGATGAGCGGCGTGATTTCCGAAATCATCGGCATGTTGCCGGCGATGAAAATCACCGAGCCGTATTCGCCGATGGCGCGCGCAAAAGCCATTGCAAAGCCGGTAAGCAGTGCAGGCGCAATCGACGGGAAGATCACCTTGGTGAAGGTCTGCAGGCGCGTTGCACCGAGCGAGGTGGCTGCTTCTTCAAGCTCTTTCTCGGCGTCTTCGAGCACCGGCTGCACGGTGCGCACCACAAAGGGCAGCCCGATGAAGATCAGCGCAATCACGATGCCCGCCGGCGTGAACGCCAGCTTGACGCCGTGCGGCTCGAGCAGCTGGCCGATCCAGCCGTTGCCCGCGAGCAGCGCGGTCAGCGAGATGCCGGCCACCGCCGTGGGCAACGCAAACGGCAAGTCGACGAGCGCATCGACGATGCGCTTGCCCGGAAACTTGTAGCGCACCAGCACCCAGGCCACCAGCAGGCCGAACACCGCATTCACCATGGCTGCAAGCAGCGATGCGCCGAACGTGAGCCGGTAAGAGGCCATCACGCGCGGCGCGGTCACGGCCACCCAGAACTGCTCCCAGCTCAGCGTGAAGGTCTTGAAGACCAGCGCGGACAGCGGGATCAGGACGATCAGGCACAGATAGAAGATCGAAAAGCCGAGCGTGATGTGAAAGCCCGGCAGCACCCGCCTGGAGCCCCCTGCCCGGTTCACATGCGAAAGCGGCGCTCCCGCGGACGGGAGCGCCGAAGAAACAGCGCCGCTCATTTACTTTGCGCCGGGCGTGTAGAGCTTGTCGAACTGGCCGCCGTCGTTGAAGTGCACCTTCTGTGCATCGCCAAGGCTGCCGAACAGTTCCTGCACGGTGAAGAGCTGCAGCGGCTTGAACGTGGCGGCGTGCTTCTTGAGCACAGCCGGCGAACGCGGGCGCAGCGCATGCTTGGCCGCAATTTCCTGAGCTTCTTCGGAATAGAGCCAGTCGAGGTAGGCCTTGGCGAGTTCGCCGGTGCCCTTCTTCTTGGTCGTGCGCTCGACCAGCGCCACCGGGTTCTCGGCCACGATGCTGATCGACGGGTAGACCGAATCGACCTTGCCCGTGCCGAACTCGCGGTCGATCGACACCACTTCGGATTCGAAGGTGATCAGCGCATCGCCGATGTTGCGCTGCAGGAAAGCGGTGGTCGCGTCGCGGCCGCCGCGTGCCAGCACCGGCACGTTCTTGAACAGCTTGCCCACGAACTCGGCTGCCTGGGCGTCGGTGCCGCCCTTCTTCTTCACGTAGCCCCAGGCCGCAAGGTAGGCATAGCGCCCGTTGCCGCCGGTCTTGGGGTTGACGATGACGACCTGCACGCCCGGCTTGACCAGGTCTTCCCAGTCCTTGATGCCCTTGGGGTTGCCGTTGCGCACCAGGAACAGCATGGTCGAGGTGGTCGGCGATGCGTTCTCGGGGAATTGCTTGTTCCAGTCTTTAGCGACCACGCCGGTGTTGGCCAGAAAGTCGATGTCGGTGGATGTGTTCATGGTCACCACATCGGCATCGAGGCCGTCAGCCACGGCGCGCGCCTGGGCGCTGGAACCGCCATGCGACTGATCGATCTTCACGTCCTTGCCGGTGGTCTTCTTGTAGTGGGCCACGAACGCCGCGTTGTAGTCCTTGTAGAACTCGCGCGCCACGTCGTACGAGGCGTTCAGCAACGTGGTGCTCTGGGCAAAGGCGCTGCTGCCTGCGAATGCGGAAGACGCCAACGCGAGCACGGCGACGAAGGTCTTGAGTCTGGAAGTCATGAAGTTGCCAAGGTTTCTGAAAATTCACGGCCCGCCGGCCATGCGGCGGGCTCGTCGGTCAACGATTGGAGCAAGGCCAGGCCGAGCGGCCAGTCTCCATGCCCCGAATCGATGTTGATATGGCCCGCATTCTGCATGCGAACAAACTCACTGCCCCAGGCGCGGGAATATGCGCCAGCCAGGCGGATCGGGCAATACGGGTCGTTGCTGCTTGCCACCACGATGCTGCGGTACGGCAGCGCCGCATACGGAACCGGCGCAAAGTCGGACAGCACGGCCCGGCGCTCGGGGTCTGCCGGCGCCACCAGGAGCGCCCCCCGGACCCGCGCGGCCGCTTCGGCCGGCAGGTGCGCCGTCGCAATGCAGCCCAGGCTGTGAGCGGCAATCACCACCGGGCCGGGGCTTTCGAGCACCAGCCTGGCCAGCGTGGACACCCAGGCCTCGCGCTTGGGCGAAGCCCAGTCGTCCTGCACCACCCGTGCCGCGCCCGGAATGCGCTCCTGCCACAGGCTCTGCCAATGGCCGGGCCCGGAGTCGCGCCAGCCGGGCACGATGATCACGGAAGTCTGCATGGCGCCGCTGCCCTGCCCGCTTACTTGTTGGGCTGCGGCGTGATGCGCAGGTAAGGCTTCACGGCCTTGAAGCCCTTGGGAAAGCGCTCTGCCAGTTCAGCCGGGTCCTGGATGCTCGGGATGATGACCACGTCGTCGCCGTCCTTCCAGTTCACAGGCGTCGCCACCTTGTGGCTGTCGGTGAGCTGCAGCGAGTCGATCACGCGCAGGATTTCGTCGAAATTGCGGCCGGTCGATGCAGGGTAAGTGATGGTCGCGCGAATCACCTTCTTCGGATCGATGATGAACACGCTGCGCACCGTGGCAGTGGCCGATGCGTTGGGGTGAATCAGGTCGTACAGATCGGCCACCTTGCGGTCGTGGTCGGCCACGATCGGGAAGTTCACCGTGGTGTTCTGCGTCTCGTTGATGTCGCCGATCCATTCCTTGTGCTTGGTGGCCGGGTCGACGCTCAGCGCGATCGGCTTGACGCCGCGCTTGGCAAATTCGCCCGACAGCGCCGCGGTCTTGCCGAGTTCGGTGGTGCAAACGGGCGTGAAATCGGCCGGGTGCGAGAAGAACACGACCCACGAATCGCCGGCCCACTGATAGAAGTCGAGGGGGCCTTCGCTGGAGTCCTGGGTGAAATTGGGGGCTGTGTCGCCGAGTCGCAGGGTCGCCATGGTCGCTCCTTGGATGGATGGGACCTGGGATTGTGCGAACGCCTGCTTCAATGCCAAACGAATATCTACTTGTTTGGTTATGGCGTTTTTCGCATAACGACCGCCTGGCGCGGTCATTTGGCGGACGCTAGTACATGCCGGTTTCGCTCCCGTGCAGATGCTCGGCCAGGAAGTCGATCAACCGCCGCACCGCCGGCACCAGCGCCCGCCGCGCTGGAAAAACCATGTGTGCAATGACGGCCGGAGGCCCCCACTCGGGCAGCACTCTCGCCAGCCGGCCCGCTTCCACGTCGTCACGGCACATGTAGCCGGGCAGCAGGGTTGCGCCCGCACCCTCGAGCACGGCCAGTTGCAGCGTCGCGAGGTCGTCCGCCACATAGCGCGGTGTATGAACGTGCGTGTAGATCTCGCCATTCGGGCCTTCCAGCCGCCATTCGCTGCGCCCCTCGCCGTTGGCCGACATGGCCGCGGTCTGGAGCCGGACAAGGTCGGCGGGCGTTTTCACCGGCCCCTGGCGCTTCAGCAAGTCCGGCCTCATCACCAGCACCGCGCGGCTCGTTCCCAGCACCTTGGCCACCAGGGTGGTGCTGTCCTCGATGGCCGGCCGCACGCGCAAGGCGATGTCGATGCCCTCCTCGATCAGGTCGACCGGCCTGTTCATCACCCGCAGGTCGATCCGCACGCCGGGGTAACGCTCCATGAACTGCGGCAGCAACCGGCCCAGCCCGCTGTGCGCAATGGAAATGGGGCAGCTCAGCCGCACCGTGCCGCTCGGCTCCGTTTGCACCTGCGCCACGGCCTCGGCCGCCGCCTGCGCTGCGTCGCGCATGGCCGCCGAATGCCTCAAGTAGATCTCGCCCGCCGGCGTGAGCGAAAGCCGCCGCGTGCTGCGCTGCATGAGCTGCACGCCCAGCCGCTCCTCGAGATCGGCCACGCGGCGCGACAGCCGTGACTTGGGAATGCCTAGCGCGCGGCTTGCCGCGGCAAAGCCGCCCCGCTCCGCCACTTCAGCGAAAAAAACCATGTCGTTCAGGTCTTGCATGCGCTCATTGTCCTGTAAATAGAACGATGTAGGCAAATTTCACCTACTTATCGAAGACTCGCATCAAAAATAGAATTCTCACATCGTCGGCCACTTTTGAGCGTCGACCATCACACGAAAGCGATTCACCATGAAACTGCTCCACGTCGATTCCAGCATCCTGAGTACCAACTCGACCTCCCGCCTCCTCACGGCCGAGATCGTGGCCGCGTGGAAAACCGCGCATCCGGACACCACGGTCGAATATCTCGACCTCGCTGTGAACACCCCGCCGCACTTCAGCGCCGACGCGCTGGGCATCAAGACGGGCGTGCAAGCCCAGCCGACCGAAGCCCAGCAGCGCGAAAACGAACTCTCCGAAAAGCTCGTGAGCCAGTTCCTCGCCTCCGACGTCATCGTGGTGGGCGCGCCGCTGTACAACTTCTCGGTCCCAACCCAGCTCAAGGCCTGGATCGACCGCCTCGCGCAGATCGGCCGCACCTTCAAGTACACCGACAAGGGCCCCGTGGGCCTGGCCGGCGGCAAGACCGTGATCGTGGCGTCCAGCCGCGGCGGCGTCTACTCGACCACCGAAGGCGGCCGGGCACTGGAGCATCAAGAGAGCTACCTGACGGCGATCTTCGGCTTCTTCGGCGTCACCGACGTGCGCTTCGTGCGCGCCGAAGGCCTGGCCATGGGTGACGCACCCAAGGCCGCCGCGCTGGCTTCTGCGCGCGCCGACATCCTCACGGCAACGGCCGAAGCCGCGAACCAGAAGGACGTGGCACAAGCTGCCTGAGCCTCGCTCGCGTCAAAACAAAAAGCCGCTCCCAGGAGCGGCTTTTTTCATGCGTGCCCGATGACTGATCGGTGCATCAGACGGCCGAGTGGGTCTTGATCCAGGCGACGTACTTGTCCATCCACCCCTGCAGGAACTTCTTCGTTCCCTCGTTGCCGATGTGGCCCTTGTCGTCGAACAGGCCGTCCTTGAACTGCAGGAATATCTCCGGCGAGCCCATCGTCGGAACGTCGAGGTAAGCCAGCACATTGCGCAAATGCTGCTGCGCCAGCGCGGTGCCGGTCGCGCCCACGGAGATGCCCACCACGGCGGCAGGCTTGCCGCCCCAGGCACTCTGCCCATACGGCCGCGACGCATGGTCGATCGCGTTCTTCAGTACGCCGGGGAACGAGCGGTTGTATTCGGGCGTTACGAACAACAAGCCTTGCGCTGCCGCAATCTCGGTTTTCAGCCGCTTCACCGAAGCCGCCGGGTTGCCGTCGTCGTCCTGGTTGTACAGGGGCAGATCGTCGATGCGCAGATGCTCGAAGGTGAAGTCCGACGGTGCAAGGTGCGCCAGCGCAAGGGCCAACTTTTGGTTGTACGAATCCTTGCGAAGGCTGCCGACGATCACGGCAATTCGGGTCTGGCTCATGAATGAAGCTCCTTGAGATGAGTGAAGGGAAGGAATCCAAATGGTGAAAACCATTATGCGAAGCACCCAAGACCTTTTCCAGAAAAGCTCTTCCATTGCGCCCGCCTTTTCGGCGCCCCAAGCAGGCGCTTTGAATCGAAGGCATCATCGTCCCGGTCCTTTCGACCCCAGGAGCAATGCACGATGAGATTCTTGATGGTGGGTGCCGGCGCACTCGGCGGTTATTTTGGCGGCCGTTTGCTGGAGGCGGGACGCGATGTGACCTTTTTGCTGCGCCCCCGGCGCGCGACGCAAATCGAGAAGACAGGCCTGGTGGTCCAGAGCCCGTTCGGCAACCTGCAATTGCCCTCGCCGCCCCACGTGCTGGCTGAAGACATCAAGGCGCCATTCGACGTGATCGTGGTCGGCAGCAAGGCCTACGACCTCGACTCGACCATGGAGTCGTTCGCACCGGCCGTCGGGCCGAACACGGTCATCCTTCCCCTGCTCAACGGCATGAGCCACATCGAGCGCCTGGTCGCACGCTTCGGCGACGAGCGCGTGCTGGGCGGCCTTTGCATGATCTCTGCCACGCTGGACGACGAAGGCCGCGTGCTGCATCTCAACGACATGCACGGCCTGAGCTACGGCGAACGCGCGGGCGGCCGTTCGGCCCGCGTCGATGCCATCGCAGCCCAGTTCGCCGGCGCAAAGTTCGATGCCACCGCAAGCGAGACCATCTCGCAGGACATGTGGGAGAAATGGGTCTTCATCGCCTCGGCAGCCGGCCTCACGAGCCTGATGCGAGCTTCCATCGGCGACATCGCCAGCGCGGGCGGCCAGGACGTGGCACTTGCGATCTTCGACGAATGCTGCGCCATTGCCTCGCACAACGGCTTCGCACCGCGCCCGGCGGCCATCGAGCGCGGTCGCGCCATCATGACGGCGCCGGGCTCGCCGATGACGGCGTCGATGTACAAGGACATCGTGCGCAGTGCACCGGTCGAGGCGGACCACATCGTGGGAGACCTGCTCGGCCGCGCACCGGCAGGCCGTTCAGCGACGCCTTCGGTGCTGCGCATCGCCTACGTTCACCTGAAAGCCTACGAGGCGCAGCGCGCCCGACAAGCCACCTGACGAGGGTTTCCCGATGACCGACGCCATCGCTTTTCTCCACACCGCGCAGGTTCATGTGCCAACCTTCGAGCGCCTCACCCGCGAGATTGCGCCCGAGCTGGAAGTGCGCCACCTGGTAAGGGAAGAACTGCTGCACGAAGCCCGCGCCTCCGGCATCGACAACCCGAAGTTGGCCGCCCGCGTGCACGACGCCATGCGCGAGGCTGCATCCGACGGCGCCGCCGTGGTTGCATGCACCTGCTCCACCATCGGGGGCATTGCGGAAAAAACCGCGACGGGCGGCGCCTTCACCGCCCAGCGCATCGACCGCGCAATGGCCGAGCGTGCGGTGCGCGCCGGTCCGCGCGTGCTGATTGCCGCAGCGCTCGAAAGCACCCTGGAGCCCACCACTGCGCTGATTCTTTCAACTGCGGCGCAGGCCGGCGCCGGTGTCAAACCGAGCGTGCTCTGGGTCGAAGAAGCCTGGCCGTACTTCGAGGCCGGCGACACCGCCCGCTACATCGAGACGTTGGCCAAGGCCATTCGCACTGCCGCTGTCGCAGCCGACGCCGTGGTTCTGGCGCAAGCCTCCATGGCGCCCGTTGCGCATGAGCTCGCAGACCTTGGCATCGAGGTGCTCGCGAGTCCCGCCACGGGCGTTGCGCATGCGGTGGCAACGCTGCGCGCATCGCGCACGGCATGGGCGGCGCAGGCCTCTGCCTTTGCGAGCCCTGCGGCCCGCGCTACTCCGATTTGAGAATCGTTTCGCCCTTCAGCGCGCCCATGTCGCGGATGTTGAAGCGGTGCCGCTTCCATCCTTCCCACGTGCGGCGCATGTGGGTGATAGAGATGAAGTAGTAGAGAAACTTGAACATGCCGAGCGCCCGCCAGATCGGCGTGCCGCGGTAGATGTCGCCGGCCAGCAGCGACATCAGCCCTTCCTTCACGCGGAACGGATTGCCCGGGTGCATGAACATGTCGCGGATGGTCGGATTGGTCACGCGGTAGATGAACCACGAATACTCGCACGGCCCCTTGCGCATCATGGCCTCGAAATCCTTGCGCGCGGGCGCCAGCTCGGCCGGATTGTCCAAGGCCTTAGCCACCAGCTCGGCGCCATCGAATGCACTGTGCATGGCCAGGTACACGCCGGACGAGAACATCGGGTCGATGAAGGTGAAGGCGTCGCCCAGCATCAGGTAGCGGTCGCCGGTGGCATGGGTGCTCGAGTACGAGAAGTTGCCCGTGGCGTGCACCGCGTCGTCCACGAGCGTGGCGTTCTTCAGCCGGTCCACCAGCACCGGGCACAGCGCGATGGTGTCGTAGAAAAAGTCCTTCAGCGGCTTGTCGCGCGTCTTCAGGTAGTAAGGCCAGCAAACCGCGCCCACGCTGGTGGTGCCATCGGCCAGCGGGATGAACCAGAACCAGCCGTGCGGAAACCAGCAGATGCTGATGTTGCCTTCCTTCTTGCCCTCGAGCCTTTCGGCATTGGTGAAGTGGCCGAACAGCGCGGTGCTGTTGTGGTCGGGGTTCTTTTCCTTGCAGCGGAATTTATTGGCCAGCAGCGTGTCGCGCCCCGTGGCATCGACCACGAAGCGCGCGCGCCAGCTGCGCTTGGCACCATCGTCCATCTCGGCCTGGACCGTGGCCCCGTCGGCGTCGAACGCCACGTCGCGCACCTTGCAGCCCTCGATCGTCTGCGCGCCGCGCGTGGCGGCATTGCGGAATAGCAGTTCGTCGAGCTCCGAGCGGCGCACCTGCCAGGCGGAGTCGAGCGACTTGTCCCAGCCTTCGGCAAAGTCCACGTAGCTGCGATGCTCATGGTCCGGCGAGACAAACTCGATGCCGAACTTGGGCATGCCGATCTTCTCGACCTGGTCGCGCACGCCGAGCTTCTCGAAAAGCTCCACATTGGCCGGCAGCAGCGATTCGCCGATGTGAAAGCGCGGGTGATGCGCCTTTTCGAGCAGCACCACCTTGCGGCCCTGTTGCGCGAGCAGCGCCGAAATCGTCGAACCCGCGGGTCCGCCGCCGATCACGAGCACATCGCAGGATTCGTCGGCTGTCCGCGGCATGGAAGAAGCGGAAGAAGTAGCTTGGGGCGAGGACATGCGGGGGCAAGCACCATTGTTGACAACCGCGAAGCATAGCGCGGCCGGCCGCGGCCGGATCCGCGCGGCATTCCTATGGCGTGCCGGTCTTCGGCGCGTTCTGCAGGCTGGCCTGCGTCACGCTCGCACCAGCGGGCACGTTGTCGGTAATCCACACGTTGCCGCCGATGACGGCGCCCTTCCCCAGCGTCACGCGCCCGAGGATGGTGGCGCCGGCATAGATCACCACGTCGTCCTCCACCACCGGATGCCGCGGCAGGCCCTTCTGCAGGTTGCCCTCGGCATCGGTCGGAAATCGCTTGGCGCCCAGCGTCACGGCCTGGTAAAGCCGCACGCGCTTGCCGATGACCGCCGTTTCGCCGATCACGACGCCCGTGCCGTGGTCCATGAAAAAGCCCGCGTCGATCTGCGCGCCGGGGTGAATGTCGATGCCCGTTTGCGCATGCGCCAGTTCGGCCACGATGCGCGCCAGGAGCGGCAGGTCGAGCTCGTACAGCCGGTGCGCGAGCCGGTGGTGGATCATTGCCAGCACGCCCGGGTAGCACAGCAGCACTTCGTCCACGCTGCGCGCCGCAGGGTCGCCCTGGTAGGCCGCGAGCACGTCGCTGTCGAGCAGGCGGCGCAAACCCGGCAACGCGTTCGCAAACTGGCGAACGGCATCGGTGGCAATCTGATCGATCTCGCTCGCGGGGCGCGGATTGTGGCGGGCGTTGAAGTTCAACTCCAGGCGCGCCTGCACCAGCAGCGCGTGCAAGGCGGTGTTCAGCGTGTGGCCGACGTAGAAGTCCTCGCTCTCATGGCGCAGCTCCGGCGGCCCGAGCCGCATGGGAAACAGCGCACCCTTGAGCGACTCCACGATCTGCGCAAGCGCCTCGCGCGACGGAAATTCGCGCGCACCGGGCTCGCGCGAACGGCGCTGCGAGTCGCGCCACTCGTCGCGCGCGTCGTGCAGTGCGCGAACGACGTCGCTCACTTCAAAATTGACCATGTTGCTTTCTCCGGGACATGTGTAGCCACACTGTAGAAGCCCCCGGCGCTTGTGCCAAGAACTGAAAACCCGGTGACGCGGCAACTCAAGAAAAGCCCGGCGCCAAAGCGGCGCCGGGTGTCGCAAGCCCGAGGGTCCGTCAGAGCTTTGCGATCGAAACCTCCGTGGACTTGACGAGCGCCACCACGTCGGAGCCCACCTTCAGCTGAAGCTCGTCGACCGAGCGGGTGGTGATGACCGAGGTGACGATGCCCCAGGCGGTTTCGACATCGACTTCGGAGACGACGTCGCCGCGGATGATCTCGCGGACCTTGCCCTTGAACTGGTTGCGTACGTTGATGGCTTGAATGGACATGGTGTTGCTTTCTCTTTCAGGTTGAACGGATGATTCGGGTGGGTGAATGGAAGCGCGCGCTCAGGCGGTCGCGGCGGCCAGCGCCTGGTCGAGGTCGGCCAGCAGGTCGTCGATGTGCTCGATGCCGACCGACAGGCGCACGGTGTCTTCCGTGACGCCGGCTCGGGCAAGCTCTTCGGGCGAGAGCTGCCGGTGCGTGGTCGAGGCCGGATGCGTGGCCAGCGAGCGCACGTCGCCGATGTTGACGAGCCGCGTGAAGAGCTTCAGCGCATCGAGAAACTTCGCCCCACCCTCGCGGCCGCTTCCAATGCCGAAGGTGAGCACGCCGCTCGACTTGCCGCCGAAATACTTCTTCGCCAGTGCGTGGTCGGGGTGGTCTTCGAGCGCCGCGTAGTTGACCCAGTTGACGGCCTTGTGCGTCTTGAGGTGCTGCGCCACCGCAAGCGCATTGCTGCTGATGCGGTCCATTCGCAGCGCCAGCGTCTCGATGCCCTGCAGGATCAGGAAGGCATTGAACGGCGAAATGGCCGCGCCTGTGTTGCGAAGCGGCACCACGCGTGCGCGGCCGATGTAGGCGGCCGGGCCCAGCGCTTCGGTGTAGACCACGCCGTGGTAACTCACGTCGGGCTCGTTCAGGCGCCTGAAGCGCTCCTTGTGCTCGGTCCATGGAAACTTGCCCGAATCGACAATGGCGCCGCCGATGCTGGTGCCGTGCCCGCCCAGGTACTTGGTGAGCGAATGCACGACGATGTCCGCGCCATGTTCGATGGGCCGGCTCAGGTACGGCGAAGGCACGGTGTTGTCCACGATCAGTGGCACGCCGTGGCGGTGCGCAATGTCTGCGATGGCCGCAATGTCCGTCACGTTGCCGGCCGGATTGCCGAGCGACTCGACAAACACGGCCTTGGTCTTTTCGTCGAACAGCTTCTCGAAGCTCTTGGGGTCGCGATGGTCCGCAAAGCGCGTGGTAATGCCGAACTGAGGCAGCGTGTGCGCAAACAGGTTGTAGGTGCCGCCATACAGCGCGGTGCTGCTGACGATGTTGTCGCCCGCCTCGGCGATGGTCTGGATCGCATAGGTCACGGCCGCCTGGCCAGAGGCCAGCGCGAGCGCCGCAATGCCGCCTTCGAGCGCGGCCACGCGCTGTTCGAGCACGTCTTGCGTGGGGTTGTTGATGCGGGTGTAGATGTTGCCCGGCACCTTCAGGTCAAACAGGTCGGCGCCGTGCTGCGCGCTGTCGAAGGCATAGGCCACCGTTTGATAGATGGGCGGCGCGACGGCGCGCGTGGTCGGCTCGGGCGAGTAGCCGGCGTGCACCGACAGGGTTTCGAATTTCCAGTTCTGCGACATGCAGCTGCCTTTCTGTTTGTGTGAATGAGCGGGTTCAGACGGCCCAACGCAGCGTGTGCGCCGAGGGCTGCAGCCAGGCGGCATCCGTCTCCGCGGGCTCCGTGTCTCCGGCCTTCTGCAGCACGCGGTCGAGAATGCGTTTTTCGATGGCCGCGAAAGCTGGGTCGCCCTGCGAGCGAGGCCGTGCGAGCGCGATGTTCTCGTCGAGCGCAATGCGGCCGTCCTCGATCAGGATCACGCGGTCGGCAAGTGCCACGGCTTCCTGCACGTCGTGCGTCACCAGCAGCGCGGTGAAGCGATGGCGCTGCCACAGGTTCTCGATGAGCCGGTGCATCTCGATGCGTGTCAGCGCGTCGAGCGCACCCAGCGGCTCGTCGAGCAGCAGCAGCCGCGGGTGGTGCACCAGCGCGCGTGCCAGCGACACGCGCTGCCGCTGGCCGCCTGAGAGGCGCGCCGGCCATTCGTTCTCGCGGTCGGCCAGGCCCACATGCGCGAGCACTTCCTTGCCGCGCGCCTTCGCCTCGCTGGGCAAGCCCAGCGTCACGTTGTCGAGCACGCGACGCCAGGGCAAGAGGCGCGCCTCCTGGAACATGATCCGCGTGTCGTCGTGCAAGCCGTCGATCGCCTTGCCGTCCGTATAGAGCCCGCCGGACGTAGCCTCCTCGAGCCCGGCAATGAGCCGCAGCAGCGTGCTCTTGCCGCAGCCGCTGCGCCCCACGATGGCGATGAACTGCCCCGGCTCGATGGTGAGCTGCGTATTGCGCAGCACCTCGCGTTCGCCGTAGCGCTTGTGCAGCCCGCGCGCCTCGAGGCGCACGCCGCCGGCGATAGCAGTGGGTTGGATGTCTTTGAGAACGGCGCTCATGATTTAAGGCTCGGTTGAAACAGCGCCACGTCGAGCGCGTTGATCTTTCTTGGCAACAGCTTTTCCGCGAAGAAGGCATCGGCGATGCGCTGCTGTTCGGTGAGTGCCTCGGCCAGCACCGGACGCACCGCATAGCTGCGGCGCGCGTTGGCCTGTTCGATCGTTGCGGCGTCCAGACCCCACACGGGCGACAGCAGGGCCGCCGCTTCCTTCGGGTTCTGCTTGACCCACCTACCGGTTTTTTCGAGCTCGGCATACACCACGCGCAGCACATCAGGGCGTGCCTTCGCGAACTTGGTGCTGGCAAGGTAGTAGCGCTGGTAAGAAGCGATGCCCGTGCCGTCAGCCAGCACGCGCACCCTGGCCTGGCGCTGCGCTGCCGCAAGGAACGGATCCCACACCACCCAGGCGTCGATGGCACCGCGCTCGAACGCGGCCCGTCCGTCGGCCGGTGTCAGGTAGGCGGGATCGATGTCCCTGAAAGACAAGCCGGCCTTCTCCAGCGCCGCAATCAGCAGGTAGTGCGCGCCGGCCGCCTTGGCGAAGCCGATCTTCTTTCCCTTCAGGTCGGCCACCGATTTGAGCGGTGAATCCTCGCGCACCAGAATGGCCTGCGCCGCGGGCGAAGGCGCTTCTTGCGCGACGAAGGTCAGGTCGGCACCGGCGGCCTGCGCAAACACCGGCACGGTGTCGGCGACGTCGGCGCTGATGTCCAGGTTGTCGAGGTTCAGCGCCTCGAGCAGCGGCAGGCCGCTGGTGAACTCATGCCAGCTCAGCGTGGCGTTGAGCGGTGCAAGCTGCTTTTCGAGCGTGCCCTGCACCTTCAGCAGCGCGATCAGCGTTGAAGACTTCTGGTAGCCGAGCCGCACCGTCACAGGCCGAGCGGCCGTGCCCTGGGCCAGCACTGCGCCGGTGCCGAGTGCGCCCAGGCCAGCCAGCCCCGCAACGACGGTGCGGCGAGAGATCGTGGATGGTTTGGTCATTCGCCCTGCCCTCACTTCGGCTTCTTCTGGTAGCCAGGGTGCCAGCGCAGCCACCACTGCTCCAGCCCGCGCGCGAACAGGTCGGCCAGCTTGCCGAGCAGCGCATACAGGAGGATGCCCACCAGCACGATGTCGGTCTGCAGGAACTCGCGGGCGTTCATGGTGAGGTAGCCGATGCCTGCCTGGGCCGAAATGGTTTCGGCCACGATCAGGATCACCCACATCAGCCCGAGCGAAAAGCGCAGGCCCACCAGAATCGACGACAGCGCGCCCGGCAATATCACCTCGCGGTACAGCTGCCAGCGAGAGAGGCCGTAGGTGCGGCCCATCTCGATCAGCTGCGGATCGACGTTGCGAATGCCGTGAAAGGTGTTGAGGTAGATCGGAAAGAACACCGACACCGAGATGAGAAACAGCTTGGCCGACTCGTCGATGCCAAACCACAGGATCACGAGCGGAATGAGCGCCAGCGCGGGAATGTTGCGCACCATCTGAATGGTCGAGTCGAGCAGCGTCTCGAAGAACTTCACCGAGCCTGTCAAGAGGCCCAGCACCAGCCCGGTTCCGCCGCCGATCGCAAGGCCCGCGAGCGCACGCCCCGCGCTTACCTTCACGTGCGTCCAGAGCTCGCCCGAAACCGCCAGGCTCCAGGCCGCCTTGACCACGTCCACCGGCGCCGGAAGCACCCGCGTGGAGAGCCAGCCCAGCGATGAAGCGATCTGCCAGAGGACGATGAGCCCCACCGGCACGAGCCACGGCACCAGCCGGCCCGCAACGTTGGCGCCGAAGGCCTTCAGCGCTCCGGGGGCGCTCTCTCGCGAAGGCGCGAGCGCCGGCAGTTCCTGCACTTGTTCGGTCATGACGGTCCTTAGCTTTGTGAGGCGAGGCGCGAAGGCGCATCGAGATTGGCGACGACTTCGCCGAAGGGCCCGCTCAGCGAGCCGCCCGCGAGCCGCGTTTGCGCCTTGCGCGAAAGCAGCGGAAACACCAGCTCTGCGAATCGGTAGGCTTCTTCGAGATGCGGGTAGCCCGAGAGAATGAATTTGTCGAGGCCGAGCGCCGCGTATTCCTCTATGCGCGCCGCCACGGTCTTGGGGTCGCCCACGAGCGCGGTGCCCGCGCCACCGCGCACCAGGCCCACGCCAGCCCACAGGTTGGGCGAAATTTCCAGGTCGGCACGCGAGCGCTTGGCGCCGCCCGCATGCAGCGCGGCCATGCGGCGCTGCCCTTCCGAGTCCATGCGCGCAAAGGCGGCCTGGGCGCGGATCACGGTGTTATCGTCCACACGGCTGATCAGCTCGTCGGCGGCCTTCCAGGCGGCTTCTTCGGTTTCGCGCACGATCACGTGCAGCCGAATGCCGAACTCGACCTTGCGGCCCTTGCGCGCGGCGCGGTTGCGCACGTCGGCAATCTTCTTGCCCACCTCGGCGGGCGGCTCGCCCCATGTGAGATAGGCATCGACCTGCTCGGCCGCAAGCTCGTGCGCGGCGGCCGACGAGCCGCCGAACCATACCGGCGGATGCGGGTTCTGCACCGGCGGAAACAGCAGCTTCGCGCCCTTCACGCTCAGGTGCTGCCCTTCGTAGTCGAAAGACTGACCGTCGTGGCTGCGCGCAAGAATCTCGCGCCAGATGCGAATGAACTCGGCCGACTGCTCGTAGCGGGCCGCATGGTCGAGGTAGACGCCGTCGCCCTCGAGCTCGGCCTGGTCGCCGCCGGTGACCAGGTTCACCAGCAAGCGGCCGCCCGAGAGCCGGTCGAAGGTCGCGGCCATGCGCGCGGCCAGGCTGGGCTGGTGCAGGCCCGGCCGCACCGCGACCAGGAACTTGAGCTTCTTCGTCGCGCCGATCAGGCTCGATGCGATCACCCAGGGGTCTTCGCAGGAGCGGCCGGTGGGAATGAGCACGCCTTCATAGCCGAGGTTGTCGGCGGCGCCGGCAATCTGCTGCAGGTAGGCCAGGTCGACCTGGCGCGCGCCTTCGGTCGTGCCGAGATAGCGGCTGTCGCCATGGGTGGGTAAAAACCAGAATATCTGCATGTCTTCTTTCCGTCGGTTGGGGCCTTGGCGTCAGATGGCGAAGGAAAAGCCGCGTACGCTGGGCGGTGCGAACCGCAGAAGCGGCAAGGGAGCCCGCGAACGGCGAACTGGAGGCTCGGAAATGCCCCACGCGCGCCTGGTTGTGGCAAGCACGCACGCGGCGCGGGTGCGCAAGGTTTCGCGCGTCACGCAATTCCCGCCGGAGCGGCCTCGAGCACGTTGATCCGCTTCGGAATCAGCTTCAGGTCGAAGAAGGTGTCGGCGATCTTTTGCTGCTCGGCAAGAATCGCCTTGGTGATGGGGCCGGTGCCGTAGACCGCGCGCGCCACCGTCAGGTCGGCCACCGGCTTCGGCAGGCCCCAGAGGGTGGCCAGTTCGGCGGCAAGATCGCTCTTGTTGGCGGTGCCCCAGGCGTCGATCTTGCCGATCTCCTCGGTCACTATGGCCAGCACGTCGGCATTCTTCGCCGCATAGTCGAGCGACGAGAAGTAGTACGAGCGGTTGCCCACCACGCCGGTCGCGTCGGCCAGCACGCGGGCCTCGAGCGACTTTTCTGCGGCCGCAAGAAACGGATCCCAGATCACCCATGCATCGACCGAGCCCTTCTCGAAGGCGGCGCGCGCATCGGCCGGCGGCAGGTAGACAAGATTCAGGTCGCCGTACGCCAGGCCATGCTTCTCGGCCAGCTTGACGATGAAATAGTGAACATTCGAGCCCTTGTTGAGCGCGATCTTCTTCCCCTTCAGATCGGCCACGTTCTTGAGGGCGGAGCCTTTGGGCACCAGCACGGCTTCGGACTGCGGGCGTTGCAGCGTGGCGGCCACATAGGCCAGCGGCGCCCCCGCGGCCTGCGCAAAGATGGGCGGCGCCTCGCCCACGTCGCCGAAGTCGATGGAGCCGACATTCAGCGCTTCGAGCTGCACCGGGCCGGCGGTGAACTCGGTCCACTTGAGCGACACGCCGAGCGGCGCGAGCCGCTTCTCGAGCGTACCGCGGCCTTTGAGAATGCTGAGCAGGCCTTTCTGCTTGCCGATGCGAAGCTGGCGCGCAGGCGCCTGGGCAAGCGCGCCGAAAGAAGGAAACGCTACCGCGGCGGCAGCGCCCTGCAGCAGGCGACGGCGTGGAATGGAGATCGAAGTCATGAGGTTGTTCTTTCGTGTGCGGAGGAGCAAACCGGGCTCAGGCCGAGATGAAACCGACGATGAGCGCAACGGCCGTGACCACGACCGTGCTGATGGCAAGGTCTCGCAACGCGTGCCAGATGGAACGAGGCGGCGTGTCGAGCGCGGAGTCTTCGGTGGCAACGGGGTTCACGTGTGGTTCCTTTGGGCAAAGCTGTCCCCTCGCCGCATACGGGCGAAAAAAGGGAACTGAGATGGGGCCGGCTGAAGGCGGGGTCGACGGGGAGCCCGTCAGACGCTACATCGCACGCGTGAGAACGGCACCGGCTCGAAGCCGTGCGTGGCGGGCAGCTTCAGTCCTTCGGTCGCCAATAGTTCGACGGCTTCGTTGAGCCGCTCGGCCAGGTCGGCATGCACCTGGTAGGCGTTCTCGGGTGTCAGCGTGATCTGCGAATCGGTGGCGTAGACACCCGGAAGAATGTGCCGCGCCGAGAGCGCATGCAGCACGGGCCGCAATGCGTAGTCGAGCGCGAGCATGTGGTGCGGGCTGCCGCCGGTGGCCAGCGGCAGCACCGTCTTGCCCTTGAGCGCGTTCTGCGCCAGCAGGTCGAGAAAAACCTTCAGCACGCCGCTGTAGGCCGCCTTGTAGACCGGCGTGGCCACCACGACCACCCGCGCCTGCGCCACCTGCGCAATGGCGCGCTCGATGGCCGGGTGGTCCCAGTCGGCCAGCAGCAGCGCCTCTGCCGGCAGGTCGCGGATTGCGAGCCGCTCGATGCGCGCATTGCGGCCGGCGAGCCGCTCGCCCACCGCCTCGAGCAAGGCGGTGGAACGCGACGGTGCCGAAGGGCTGCCAGCAATCAGGAGAACGGACACAAGAGGCTTTCTTTGCTGTTTTACTTGTAGATTTGGTCGAACGAGCCGCCGTCGGCAAAGTGCGCCTTGTCCGCCTTGGCCCAGCCGCCGAATGCTTCGTCGATGGAAACCAGCGTGAGCTTGGGGAACTGCTTGTCGTACTTGGCCTTGGCCTTTTCAGAGGTCGGGCGATAGAAGTTGCGGCCCGCAATGTCCTGGCCCTCATCCGAGTACAGGTACTTGAGGTATTCCTCGGCCACGGCACGGGTGCCCTTCTTGTCGACCACCTTGTCGACCACCGCCACGGTCGGCTCGGCCAGGATGGAAATCGAAGGCACCACGATCTCGAACTTGTCGGTGCCGAACTCCTTCAGCGCCAGGAAGGCTTCGTTCTCCCAAGCCAGCAGCACGTCGCCCACGCCGCGTTGCACGAAGGTGATGGTCGAGCCGCGCGCGCCGGTGTCGAGCACGGGCACGTTCTTGAACAGGCTGCCGATGAATTCCTTGGCCTTGGCGTCGCTGCCGTACTTGCGCTTGGCAAATTCCCACGCGGCCATGTAGTTCCAGCGGGCGCCGCCGGAGGTCTTGGGGTTGGGCGTGATCACCTGAACGCCGGGCTTCACCAGGTCGCTCCAGTCCTTCAGGCCCTTGGGGTTTCCCTTTTTCACCAGGAACACGATGGTCGAGGTGTACGGCGCCGAGTTTTGCGGCAGGCGCTTCTGCCAGCCTTCCTTGACGACCCCGCCGTGCGTGACCAGCGCGTCGATGTCGCCGCCCAGCGCCAGCGTGGCCACGTCGGCGTCGATGCCGTCGATGATCGAGCGCGCCTGCTTGCCCGAGCCGCCGTGCGACTGCTTGATGGTCACGTCCTGGCCGGTCTTGGCCTTCCAGTATTTGGCGAAGGCGCGGTTGTAGTCGACATACAGCTCGCGCGTCGGGTCGTACGACACGTTGAGCAGCGTCACCGGGCCCGCGCCCTGCGCAAACGACGGCAATACTGTCAGGGCCATGGCACCGGCCACGCCGGCCCCCAGGGAAAGCTTGATAAAGTCGCGGCGAAGGCTCATGGTGTCTTACTCAAAAAGGCATATCAATGAAGCTACGTATTCTGAATACGACATATGGAAACTGGAACGACCGAGTTCTCAGTTCTAAATAGCAAAATCAACTAAGCAACCGCTTTCCCCACCAGAGGCAATCAAAAATGGCACGCATGGTTCAGTGCATCAAGCTCGGCAAAGAGGCCGAAGGGCTCGACTTCCCGCCCTATCCCGGGGAACTGGGTAAGCGCCTGTGGGAGAACGTCAGCAAGGAAGCCTGGGCCGCCTGGCTCAAGCAGCAGACGATGCTGGTCAATGAAAACCGGCTGAACCTGGCCGATCTGCGGGCCCGCCAATACCTCGCCCGCCAGATGGAAAAGCACTTCTTCGGCGAAGGCGCCGACGTCGCCCAGGGCTACGTTCCCCCGTCCAACTAAAGCCGCCTTGGCCGCCGAGCCCGTTGCCTGGCGCACCGATGGCGTGCCGTACAGCGAGCGCTTCGGCGGCATCTACCACACCGAAACCGGGGCACTGGCGCAGGCTCGCCATGTGTTTCTGGGCGGCTGCGGCCTGCCCGGGGCATGGTCCGGCCACCTGAAATGGCTGATTCTCGAAACCGGATTCGGGCTGGGCCTCAACTTTCTGACAACCTGGCAGGCGTGGCGCGCGGACGCGAACCGGCCGCGCGTGCTGCACTTCGTCTCGGCCGAAGCACATCCAGTCGGGCCTGAAGACCTGTTGCGCGCCGCCGGGGCTTATCCGGAGCTGATGCCGCTGGCTGAGGAGTTGGCCGCGCAGTGGCACGGGCTGCTGCCGGGCTTTCACCGGCTGGCCTTCGACCAAGGCCGCGTGCTGCTCACGCTGTGCATCGGCGACGTGCAGCCGATGCTGCGCGCGCAGCGTTTCGAGGCCGACAGCATCTTCCTGGACGGCTTTATTCCCGAGCAGAACCCCGCCATGTGGTCGCCCGATACGCTCAAGGCCGTGTCGCGCTTTGCCCGCCAGGGCACCGGCATCGCCACCTGGACCTGTGCCCGGGCCGTGCGCGATGCGCTTTCGCAGAACGGTTTCCAGCTGGAAGAGCGCCCCGGCCTGCCGCCCGGGCGCGACTGCCTCGCCGGCGTGTTCGCGCCAGCTTGGACAGTGCGCCGCCGCGGTCCTGCGCCCGAGCACGTGGAGGCGCCCGGCCGCTGCGCTGTCATCGGCGCCGGGCTGGCCGGCGCGGCCGTTGCCGCCAGCCTTGCGCGGCGCGGGTGGCAGGTCACCGTGGTCGATGCAGCCGACCGCCCTGCCGCCGGTGCTTCTGGCCTGCCGGTCGGCGTGCTGGCGCCGCATGTGTCGCCTGACGATGCCCTGCTCTCGCGGCTTACGCGTGCCGGCATCCGCGCCACCTGGCTGGAGTTGGAGCGCCTGCTGCAAGAAGGCCGCGACTGGCGCGCCGCCGGTGTGCTGGAGCGCCGGCCCGAAGGCGACACGCGCGTGCCCGACGGGTGGAGCGAGAGCGGCCCGAACGAATCGTGGCCCGCCAGCGCCGCGCAACTGGCGAATGCCGGCTTGCCCGCCGACGCACCCGCGCTCTGGCATGCGCGGGCGGGCTGGGTCCGTCCTTCAAGGCTGATCGAAGGCTGGCTGCGCGAGCCGGGCATCGAGTTTCGCGGCAACGCGCCGGTCGCACGCCTGTCACGCAGCGCGGCCGGCTGGCAGCTCTGGGATGCTGCCGACCGGTTGCTGGCTGAAGCCGACCGCGTGGTCATCGCAGCAGGCTACGAATCGGGCCGCTTCGCGCCCGGGCTTCCGCTGCAGCCGGTGCGCGGCCAAGTCGCGTGGGGCCGCATGGCGGACGACCTTGCATTGCCCGCCACGCCACTCAACGGCGACGGCCATCTGATCGCCCACGTACATGGAGGCGAAGGCGCCCTGCTCTGGCTGTGTGGCGCCACCTTCGACCGCGACAGTACCGACTTGGCACCCCACGCCAATGATGCCGAGGCAAACAAAGAGCGCCTGAAGCGCCTGCACCCCGGCGCCGCGGCAACTCTCGCACCGGCTTTCGAAAGCGGCGAGGCCGAACACTGGGTGGGCATCCGTTGCGCCTCGGGCGACCGCCGCCCGCTGGTCGGCGCGCTGAACGAAGCTGGCCTTTGGGCCTGCACCGCGCTGGGTTCGCGAGGGCTCAGCTTTGCGGCGCTGTGCGCCGAACTGCTGGCCGCGCAATGGCACGGCGAGCCGCTGCCGCTGCCGGCCAACCTGGCCAAGGCCCTCGGCACCGAAAGAACCGCGCCCTAGGCGCCAACGTTGCCGGCCGGCGCCAGCATGTGGTCGATCTTGCTGTCGCCGTAGACGCGCACCACCTCGGCAATGACGACCTTGTAGCCGTCGAGCCAGTTGGCCTGCGCCGCCTTGGCTTGCTGGTGCACGGGGTGCCGGATCAGCGCCTGCAGCGCTTCGAGCGAATCCCAGTAGTAGACGTTCGACACCAGCCCGTTGCTCGTGTTCTCCCATGTCTCCTCGCCCAGGTAGCCGGGCAGCGACTTCGCGGCCGCCGCAATGGTCTGGTCGAGGCGATGGAATTCGTCGTCGAACTGCTTCTTGGCAAAGATGAAAGTCGCAGAGTACATGTGTCGTGGATGCGGGTGCTGAAGGCCGGGCGGGCGCCGATTCTGCGGCATAGGGCCGAAGCAAGCCGACGGAAAGCCCCCGCTGGCCCTGCCAACACGTGAGAATGCACCGCATGGCCATTCAGTACGACATCACGCACACCACCGTCTACCGCTACAAGAAACCGGTGACCTTCGGGCTGCACCGCGTCATGTTCCGGCCCCGCGACAGCCACGACCTGCGGGTGCTGGCCACCGACCTGCAGGTGAGCCCCCAATCGTTCACTCGGCTCATCCAGGACCCGCATTCCAACTCGGTCGCACTGGTGCAGCCCATGGGCGAGGCCACCGAGCTGCGCATCGTGTGCTCCTTCACCATCGAGCATGTGCCGGCGCAGCAAGACCAGCTCGCGCTCGACCCGGCGGCCGAATTCCTGCCCTTTGCCTATTCGGTGCAGGAGCGCCTCGACCTCGAGCACTACCTGCGCCCGCACCACGACGACGATGCGAACGGCACGCTGATCCGCTGGGCCCACCAGTTCCTGCACACCGACAAGCCCAACAGCACGCGCGAAGTGCTCACGCGCATGAATGCGCACATCGGCCAGAGCCTCGAATACAAGGCGCGCGACGAGGAAGGCACGCAGACGCCGCTCCAGACGCTGGCGCTCGGCAGCGGCAGCTGCCGCGACTACGCGCTGCTGATGATGGAAGCCACGCGCCGCCTGGGCATTGCCACCCGTTTTGTCTCGGGCTACATCTACGACGCCGCGCTCGACCGCGCGGCCCAGTCGCCCGGCGAATCGATGACCGGCGCCGGCACCACGCACGCCTGGCTGCAGGCCTACCTGCCGGGCGTCGGCTGGCTGGCATTCGACCCGACCAACAACCTCATGGGCAGCGGCCAGTTGATCCGCGTCGGCGTCACGCGAGACCCGGCACAGGCCGCGCCGATCTCGGGCAGTTGGTATGGCGACGCCGAGGCCTACGACGGTCTTGAGGCCACGGTGGTGGTCACGCGCCGCAAGGAATGACGCCTCCGCGCGCCGGCATGGCGCGAGTGTCGCGTACGAGATAGCAGCTACGGGAAAGCCCGGGCCGATGCGCCCGGCAACGCCCCTACGCTGCGCCGCCGGTCCAGCGAAATAGCACGGTCGTTCTCTACGGCCTGGCAATGCATCGCTGCGCCGGGCTTCTTCTTCCCAACACCACAAGAACGGAGAGAGACATCCCATGCATTCCGCGCGCCTGACACTTCTTGCCCTTGCAGCCAGCCTTGCCGTCGCATCCTGCGGCGGTGGTGGCGGTGGGGGCGGCTTTGCGTTCACCCCGCTGCCGCCGGCTCCGGCCCCCGCGCCGCCCCCTCCCCCTCCCCCTCCCCCTCCCCCTCCTCCTCCTCCACCGCCCCCGCCGCCGCCGGAAGAGACGCGCCTGCAAGACAGCCGCAACTCGTTCGCGCCCGCAGATGCTTCAGCCACCACCTTCGCGGCGCTCGCACCGGACGCCAGCGACACGGTCGACAACGCCACCACCAGCCGCTGGGCCGGCATGCTCGGCGCCGCGCAATACCAAGTCGAGGTGCCTGCCAACTG
This sequence comes from Variovorax sp. CCNWLW225, assembly GCF_037204045.1. Classification (NCBI taxonomy): domain Bacteria; kingdom Pseudomonadati; phylum Pseudomonadota; class Betaproteobacteria; order Burkholderiales; family Comamonadaceae; genus Variovorax; species Variovorax sp. CCNWLW225. The sequence continues at coordinate 245,076 of NZ_JBBCBV010000002.1, forward strand.
GAACGGCAAGCTGGTGATGTATGCGCACGGCTATGCGGGTGAAAGCAACCTGCTGAAGGTGAACGCCCCATCGATCCGCCGCTATCTCATCCAGAACGGCTACGCCTGGGCCGCGTCGAGCTACAGCAAGAATTTCTATGACGTGCGCGCCGGCGTCGAAGACACCAACGCGCTGGCCCTGCAGTTCAACGCCATTGCCAAGGCCAGTGGCCGAGAGCTTGCGGCGCCTTCAAAAATCTACATCACGGGCCATTCGATGGGCGGCCACATCACCGCGGCGGCCATCGAGGACGAGGCTTTCGCCACGGCCAACCACAAGGTCAGGTACAACGGCGCGGTGCCGATGTGCGGCGTGCTGGGCGACACCGAGCTGTTCGACTACTTTGCAGGCGCACAGATTGCCGCACAGGCACTGGCAGGTCTGCCCAAGTACCCGACCGTCAACTGGCTGGACATCAGGACGCAGGTCACGGGCACGCTCTACACGGCCTTTCCGGGCACACCCACGGCCACCGGCCTGAAGTTCGGATCGGTGGTGAAGAACCTCACGGGCGGCGAGCGGCCGATGTTCGATCTCGGGTTCACGCAGGGCGGTTCGTTCGCGGCGGTCTGGGGCGTGTTCGGCAGCGACGGCACCGTCAACGGCATCCTGAACAAGAGCACGCTCGACACCAACCGCTTCACCTACACCATCGACGGCGACGTGGCGGGAACGACCGCGCTGAACGCATCGGTGCTCAAGCTCACCGCGGCACCCGACGCCAACCGGTTGCGCACCGACGGCCTGCGCTGGATTCCCAAGGCGAACGGCGAATTCAAGATTCCGGTGGTCTCGCTGCACACGCTGGGCGACCTGTACGTGCCCTTCAGCATGCAGCAGATCTACAACCAGCGCGTTGCGGCCAAGGGCAACAGCGACTGGCTGGTGCAGCGCGCCGTGCGCGGCATCTCCCATTGCGACTTCACGATCGCGGAGCAGGTCGAAGCCTTCGACGCCATGATCAAGTGGGAGCGCGATGGCGTGAAGCCCGCGGGCGACGACGTGGTCACAGCTGCCACGGTGGCAGCCCCGACCTACGGCTGTACCTTCACTCGCCCACTCGGCACCGTGGACGAAAGCCCCACCAGCCAGGCGACGCGGCCGGGTGCGGCGGCGGCGCGTCCCTGCCCGCCGTAAAAAAAGGCGCAAAGGGTTCTGGCCGGGGTGCAGGCGCCGGTCGAGCGCCTGAACCGGCAGGTCGTCGATAAAAGGCACGGGTACGCGGCATTGACGCACGCCACTTTCGGCGGCAATGTCGCTCCCATCGGCCTGGCATCGATGGCTCACTCGCACGGGACAGCACATGAGAACCCTCGCATTCACCGCAGCCGCGCTCACAGCCGCGGCGCTGGCCTGGCCTGTCGCGTCTTCGTCCGCCGAGCCGGCGCGGCGCGTGCCGGCGCCCAAGGTCGACGTCGTGGCCTCGCCCACCACCAAATACGAAACCGCCGTGTTCGCCGGCGGCTGCTTCTGGGGCGTGCAGGGCATATTCCAGCGCGTCAAGGGCGTGAACAACGCCGTGTCGGGCTATGCCGGCGGCGAATCGAAGACGGCACGCTATGAGCGCGTGGGTTCCGGCAACACCGGCCACGCGGAATCGGTGCGCATCACGTACGACCCGCAGCAGATCAGCTACGGCAAGCTGCTGCAGATCTATTTCTCGGTGGCGCACGACCCGACCGAACTGAACCGGCAAGGGCCGGACACAGGCCCTCAATACCGCTCCACTGTGTTCGCCGAGAACATCGAACAGGCCCGCGTTGCAAGGGACTACATCGTGCAGCTGAACCAGGCCAAGACTTTCGGCAAGCCGCTGGCGACCACCATCGAAATGTCGAAGCCTTTTTATGCGGCCGAGGCCTATCACCAGGACTTCCTCACACGCCATCCGCGGCACGGCTACATCGTGATCCACGACATGCCGAAAATCGAAAACCTGAAGAAGCTGTTTCCGGAGAGCTACCGGTCGACGCCTGTGCTGGTGAACCCGGCAAAAGGCGGATGAACTCAACCGGGCTTCGGTGCGTCCGCCAGCGCGTCGTAGTCGCCGCGGCGCGCAGCCTGGTTGCAGCGGGCGCGGTGCACGAGCGCTTTCTGCGCTGATCCGACATTGGCGGCATCGCCTTTCCAGGCGTCCAGCGCCGGCTGCTGAACGGCGCGCGAGTACGAGAACGCCAGCGCCCAGGGCAGCCGTGATGCGAACCGCGCGTTCATGGCGTTCAACCGGGCCGAAGCAAGCTCTGCCGACTGGCCGCCAGACAGAAACGCGATGCCCGGCACGGCCGCGGGCACAGTGCGCAGGAGGCACGACACCGTGGCGTCGGCAACCTCGTCCACGCTCTCCTGGATCGGGCAGGCCTGGCCGGGCAAGACCATGTTGGGCTTCAAGAGCATGCCCTCCAGCAGCACGCCCTGCAAACGCAATTGAACGAAGACCGCATGCAGCGTTTCTTCGGTGATTTCCGCGCAGCGTGCGAGGAAATGGTCCCCTTCCATCAGCACTTCGGGTTCGACGATGGGAACCAGCCCGGCCTCCTGGCACAGGGCCGCATAGCGGGCCAGCGCATGGGCATTGACCTCGATGCACGCACGGCTGGGCAAGCCGGCACCGGGGGTGATGACGCCGCGCCATTTGGCGAAGCGCGCGCCCATGCCGGCGTATTCGGCCAGCCGCTCGCGCAGGCCGTCCAGGCCCTCGGTCACCGTCTCTCCCGGGTGGCCCGCCAGAGGCTTCGCGCCCGTGTCGACCTTGATGCCCGGAATGATGCCCGCCGCCTCGAGTGCCGAGACAAAGGTCGCGCCCCCGCTCGTGCGCTGCCGGATCGTTTCGTCGAAAAGAATCGCGCCGCTGATGCTTGCGCCAAGGCCGGGCGCGGTCACGATCAGCTCGCGCCAGCTGCGGCGTGCGTCTTCGGTCTGGGGAATGTTCAGCTTCGCAAAGCGCTTGTGGCAGGTGGCGTTGCTCTCGTCCATGGCCAGCAAGCCCTTGTCGCCGGCAACCAGCGCCTGTGCGGTATCGATCAATGCCTGTGCAGTCATGATGCTGTGGCCCTCGCTTGCGGATGATCGTACGCCTGTGCCCGGCCTCCGGCTAGATCACGTTCTTCTCGACCAGCGGCCTGTTTTCGAGAATGCGCGTAAACGAAACCGGCGACAGGTCGAGGCTGCGGTATTCGCCGTAGCGGATGAGCTCCGCCACGCCCCGCCCCGCCGCAGGGCATTGCTGCAGCCCATGCCCCGAGAACCCATTGGCAAAGTAGAGGTTGTCGCAGCCCGGATGCAGCCCGAGGATTGCGTTGTGGTCGAACACGTTCATCTCGTAGTAGCCGGCCCATGCGCTTGTCATGCGAATGGCCTCGAACGCCGGCACGCGCGCAGCCAGCGCCGGCCAGATGAAATCGTCGAAAACGCGGTAGTCGACCTCGAGCGGCGCATCGTCGCGGTCCCGGTCCTGCGGCGGTGCAAAGCCGCAGATGAAACGGCGGCCTTCGGGGCGCAGCCAGATGCCCGAGGTGTCGATGATCAGCGGGCAGCCCGGCAGGGTGTCGGGGCACGAAAAGCTGAACACCATGCGCCGGCGCCCGCGCACCGGCAAGTCGATGCCGGCCCAGCCCGCCACCTTGGCGGCCCAGGCGCCTGCCGCGTTGACCACCACGTCGGCCTCGAGCGGATCGCCGATGTCCAGCTCCACGCCCGTCAACGCACGGCCGCTGCGCTGCAGCCCAATTGCCTTTGCCTGCACATAGCGCGCGCCCTGTGAAATGGCCTTCTTGCGAAACGCCTGCAGCAGGCTGTAGCCGTCGTACCAGCCTTCGCCCGAAAGGCCCAGCGAAGCCAGCGCGATGCCTTCGGTCGAGATCCACGGAAAGCGGGCTTTCAGCTGTTCGGGCGTCATCAGCACCACGTCGACCCGATGCGCCTTCTGCGTTGCATGGTTCTCGCGCAGCACGTCCACACCGCCCGGCGGGGCCAGGTACAGGTACCCGGGCTCGACCAGGCCGATGTCGGGCACGTTGTCGCCCACGCGGAGGGTTTCGCCAAGCCGGCGAAAAAAGTCGATGCCGTAGAGCGACATCTCGATGTTGATGGCGGTGGAGAACTGCTGCCGGATCGAGCTCGCCGACAAGGCCGACGATGCCTGCGTGTACGAGAAGTCGCGCTCGACCACGGTCACGTCGAACGGCTCCTGCGACGGGTCCTGGTTCAGAAAATAGGCAATCGCAGAGCCGATGGCCCCGCCGCCGATGATCACCACACGACGCATGAAATCCCTTTCTTGCTGCTCGCCCACAGGTCCATTCTTACAAGCGCCGGGAAAAACCGCGAGACCCGCACGCAGAATAGCAACGATGAGAAAAGACATTCCCAACCTGGGCGCGCTGCAGGCCTTCGAGGCCTCGGCGCGCCTGGGGAGCTTTACCCGCGCCGCGGCCGAACTGGCGCTGACGCAAAGCGCCGTCGGGCGCCAGGTGGCCACGCTGGAGCAGCGGCTGGGCGTGCCGCTGTTTTCGCGCGTGCGCCGGCGGCTCACGCTCACCGACACCGGCCGTGAATACGCCGCGCGCATCCGCCGCCACCTGGACCAGATCCGCCGCGACACGCTCGAGATCAGCGCCGGCCACGACATGGGTTTTGTGCTCGAAGTGGCGGTGGTTCCCACCTTTGCCACCCAATGGCTGATTCCCCGGCTGCCCGACTTCAGCCGGCAGCACCCGAACATCACGGTCAATCTCTCGGTGCGCACGCAGCCCTTCTCTTTCCAGGACAACGCCTATGACGCCGCCATCTATTTCGGCGACCAGTTCTGGCCGAGCACGCAGGGCGGGTTGATCTTTTCCGAAGGCGAGATGGTTCCCGTCTGCAGCCCGGCGTTCCGCGATGCCAACGGGCCGTGGAACGAAGCGGCCTTCGAGCGTTGCCGCCATGTGCACCTGAGCACCCGCGCGCACGCCTGGCGCGACTGGTATGCGCAACAGGGCTGGGACTACACGCTGCACGCCTCGCGCGGCCCGCGCTACGAGCTCTTCACCATGGTGACCGCCGCCGCGGCGGCCGGAATGGGCGTGGGCCTGGCGCCGCGCCTTCTGATCGAGCGCGAATTGCGAACCGGCGAACTCGTGGTACCGATCGACCGGCACCTGGACGTGAGCCAGGGCTACTACTTCGCCTACCCGGAAGGCCCGCCCGCATCGGGGGCGCTGGAACAGTTCAAGGACTGGGTGCTTGGGCTCTCACCCGATTGAGTAATAGATCTAAAGAAAACGTGAGGAGGTAAGAAAAACGTTGCACTTTGCCTCGTCACTCTATACATTGATACCTCCGTTTTCATGGCGCAAGATGGACCTGACCCCCGCCGGCCGCTGCGTGAGCAGACGACCCCGAGAGCCAACATCGATTGAGCAAGATCAATGGGCGGAGGAGACAAGAATGGATTTCGAAAGCCCTCTTTCGAAGAGGAGCCCGCTGGTGCCCCCGGTGCGAACCTCGCTCGCCGAGTTCGTGCGGCGTTTGCGCTGACCCGCGTTCCATTCACGTCGGTGCCGCATGCGCCTTCTCCTGGTCGAAGACAACGAACTGCTCGGAAGCGCGGTTCACAAAGGCCTGGTTCGAACGGGCTACGCGGTCGACTGGAATCGCCTGGGAAAAGACGTTCTCTCGTCGCTCGCGTCCTGCACCTACGACTGTGTGCTCCTTGACCTCGGCTTGCCCGACGTCACCGGAGACATATTGCTCAAGAGCATCCGAACGCGCGGCATTGCCATTTCGGTGATCGTGATCACGGCGCGTTGCGGCATTCGGGAACGGGTGCGCCTGCTCGACATGGGTGCCGACGACTACATGATCAAGCCGCTGGACCTGGACGAAGTGGCCTCCAGGGTCAGGGCTGTGCTGCGCCGGGTGAACGGCAAGACGCCCAGTGCTGCCGAGCCGGAGCACGGCCCGCTGAAGCTGCACCCCTCCCATCGCATGGCGACGCTGCATGGCAACGTCGTTCCGTTGACCAACAAGGAGTTCTGGCTGCTGGAGATCCTGGTGCGCCGCAAGAACCAGGTGCTTTCGCGCTCCCAGCTCGAAGAGGCGCTCTACACCTTCGACGTCGAGGTCGAGAGCAATGCGGTCGAGGTCCACGTTCATTTTCTGCGGCGCAAGTTCTCGCCCAAACTCATCCTCACGGTGCGAGGCGTCGGCTACCAGCTCGGGCCAGAGACCTGGAATGAATAAGCGGTCGGGCGCCCCGTGGTCCCTGCGCCGCCGCCTGGCGGCAATTGTGCTCTTCGTATGCGGCGCCACGCTGCTGGCCGCAGCTGCCGCCATGTACAGGGCCGACCACCTCTCCGACCAGAAAGTGCTGGATGCCCGTCTTGTTGCGCTGGCGCATACCGCACTGGCGTTCGCGGACCACGAAATCGCCGAGATCTCCGCGGAGGGACACGACGACGGCGTCCACGAGACCGGCGACACGCTCGGCACGCACTATCACTACCAGATATGGTCGCCCAACGGGCGACTGCTTCTTCAGAGCCACAAGGCCCCCTCGGGCGTCCCGATGCGGCCGCTTGCAGAGCGCGGGTTCGGCAAGGCAATGGTGGATGGCGAGAGCGTGCGGACTTATTCGGAGGCAGCCAAGAAGGGCGGCATGATCGTCCAGATCGCGGAGCGCGCGGGCTACCGCAAGGGTGCGATCGGCACCACCACCAGGTACTTTCTTTCCTACCTGGCGATTCCGCTCATCCCGATCTTCTTGAGTGCCTGGTGGTTCCTCCACCGTGCACTTCGGTCCGTCGAGGGCTACGCCTCACAGCTTCGGGAACGCCACGCGCTCGACCTCACGGAACTGAATGCCGAGGACCCGCCTACCGAACTCAGACCCATGGTCGATTCGATCAACGCATTGTTCGATCGGTTCAGAAAGGCGTTGTCGGTCGAGCGCGACTTCACCGTGATTGCGGCGCACGAGATGCGCACCCCGCTCGCCGGCCTGCGCGCGCAAGCCCAGTTGGCCTCCACGCTCGCGGATTCACCGCAAGAGTTGTCGGCTTCCTTGCGGCATCTGATGTCGGGTATCGACCAGGCCAGCTACCTTCTCGATCAGCTGCTCGATCTCGCGCGAATCGACAGCCTTGCGGCGACCGGCGGGCATGCCCTGAACCTTGTGAACCTGGAAGAGGTCTACCGAGACGTGATGGCCGACCTCGGTCCGGCGGCGGCCCAGCGCGATCTTGCGCTGAAGACGCGGTTCGAGGTGCGGGAGCTGCTGGCCGAAGAGCTCGGCCTGCATCTGCTGATGCGCAACCTGATCGTCAACGCGATTCGTTTCACCCCCGTCGGCGGGCGCCTCGAAGTGGGCAGCGCGCGGGGTCGCCACGCAGTTGTACTCACCGTCGACGATTCGGGCCCCGGCATTCCCGCCAGCCGGCACGCGGAGGCGTTTCAGCGCTTCAATCGCCTCGGACGCGTCGACGGGCATGGCGTCGGCCTCGGCCTGTCGATCGTGCACGCGGTGGCGCAGGCGCATCACGCACCGGTGCGCCTGCTCCAGTCGCCGCTGGGCGGCCTGCGGGCCTCGGTCCGGTTTCCCACGGCAGCCCCGGGAACATCCGCGCCCGACCGGAGCGAAGTGGTTCACATCTGCCTCGCCGCCCTGCGCAACGTCGACGTGATGGGGTCCAGAAGGTACTGAAGCGCGGTCTGGAATCCGCCGTCGATATAGACCTCGGCAGGCATGCCGGCCTGCATCTTCAGGTCGCCCACCGCCTTCACCGACTCCGCGTCGGCCAGGATCGAAACACTGTAGTACGGCATCTGCGTGGACTTGTCGGTAAACCGGTCGCCCGATACATAGGTGACCTTGCCCGAAACCATCGTGGCATTGCGGTACTTGAACGCGGTGAACTTGATGCGTGCGTGCTGCCCTATCAGGACGTTGTTCACTTCTTCGGGCCGTATCTGCGCCTCGATCATCAGGGCCGTGTTGCTCGGCACGATCTCGGCAATGGTTTCACCGGGCCGCACGACCGACCCCGGCGAGGTGAACTTCAAATCGATGATCTCGCCGGCCGCCGGCGCCAGCACCACCTGCCGCGTGGTGGCATCGTCGGACTTGCGCAGTTCCTGCTCGATCTCGCTCACCCGCGCCACCGTCGTCTTGAGCTGGTCGCTCGCCGAGCGAAGGTATTCGTTGACGATCGAATTGCTCTTGATGTCGGCGTCGATCAGCCGCCCATGGCCGCGTGCGAGCTCGGAGCGGCGCTCCTCCAGCTTGGAGGTGTAGTCGGCCACCGAGGCTTCCATCTGGTTGATGCGCGCCGACGATACGAAGCCCTCCTGCACCAGGCCGCGATTGGCATCGAGGTCGCGGTGCTGCAGGGCCAGAGATTCCTGCGCCTTGCTGCCCTGCGCCTCCAGCGCCCCGATTTCCTGCTGCACCCTCTGGCGCAATTGCCGCATCAGCGCCAGCTCGCTCTGCAGCGAATGCCGGCGCGCATGGAACAGTGCCGATTCCTTGGCCATCGCATCCTGCAGGCGCGTGTCCTTGCGGGCTTCCGCCTGCAGGCTCTCGGAAAACACCAGCTTGTCGGCGCGGCGCTGCTCCGCATCCAGCCGCTCCAAGGCCGTGCGTTCTACCGCAAGGCGATAGGTGAGCCGGTTGCGGTCGGCGTCCACCCCCACGTCGCCGATGACCACCAGCGGTTCGCCTTCTTTCACCACCTGTCCGTCGCGAACGAGCACCTGCCGCACGATGCCGCCTTCCAGATGCTGGACGGGCCGCCGGTTCAAGTCCACCTTGACGTGCGCCGGTGCCACCACCGCCATTGCCAAAGGCGCGAGCCCGACCCACGCCCCTAGCGGGATGACGATGCCCAGCACCGTCCACAGCCCCATGTTCATGAGACGCCTGATCTGCTGTTCGCTGGTCTTTCGCTTCGGTGCCCTGCCGGCATGCGGGAGCGCTTGTGCGTGCGTCATATGGTCCTGCCTTTCCGGGTCTTATGCCGTGCGTTCGCGTTCACGCTCGCGCTCGCGTTCGGCGACTGCGGCCTGCGATTGCTTCTGCATTGCCTTCATCACCTCGCCAGCCGGCCCGAACTGCTTCACCTGCCCGGCCTCGAGGATGAGGATCTTGTCCACGTGCGCGACCAGCGACGGGCGGTGCGTCACCACAATGGAGGTCACACCCTCTGCGCGCAGGCTGCTGAGGGCGTGCGCCAGCGCAATTTCGCCCTCCGCGTCCAGGCTCGCATTCGGTTCGTCGAGCACCACCAGGCGCACATCGCCATACATCGCGCGTGCAAGCGCAATGCGCTGGCGCTGCCCCGGCGACAGGCGCGCTCCGGCCTCGCCGATGGGCGTGTCGTAGCCCTTGGGCAGTTGCAGGATCATGTCGTGCGCGTTGGCCCGCTTGGCGGCCGCGATCACCGCCTTGGGGTCGGGCTTGGAGAGCCGGCCGATGTTGTCGGCGACCGTGCCGTCGAACAGTTCCACGTCCTGCGGCACATAGCCGATCCATGGGCCCAGTTCGCTGCGCGGCCAGGCCGAGAGATCGGCTCCGTCCAACCTGACGGTACCGATGGTCGGCTGCCAGATGCCGGTCAGAAGCCGCGCCAGCGTCGATTTTCCCGCTGCGCTCGCCCCGATGATGGCCAGCGCCTCGCCCGCGGCGAGGTTCAGGGAAACGCCGGTCAGCGCCAGTTTTTCGGTGCCCGGCAGGCGCAGCGATACGCCTTCCGCACGCAGCTCGCCCACCGGCCGGGGTAGCGACATCTGCGGCTCGCCCTTGTCGAAGTGGCCGCACAGGTCGCGCAAGCGGCGATAGGCGGAACGCGCTTCGTTCAGCACGCGCCAGCTGCCGACGATCTGCTCCACCGGCTGCAAGGCGCGGCCGAGCAAAACAGTGGTGGCGATCATCACGCCCGCCGAAGCCGACTGCGTGAGGACCAGGTAGGCGCCGATCGACATCATCATGACCTGCACGCCCTGGCGCAGAAACCTCGACGCGGCGCTGAACATCACGCTCGAATGGCTGGTAGCGCCCTGCAGCGCCAGCGCCTCGTCCTGCTGCTTGCGCCAGCGGCCCAGCAGGCGCTCGGTCATGCCCATGGCCTGCAGCACCTCCGCGTTGCGCAGCGACCCTTCCACGTAGCGCGATGCGCTGCGCGTTTCCTTCTGCACCGCGTCCAACGCCTTGCGGCTCATCCGGTCGTTGAGCCAGGCCAGGCCGATCATCACGATGGCGGCGCCTGCGGCACCCAGGCCCAGCGCCGGGTGGAAGAAGGCGATGACGGCCACGTAGACCACGATCCACGGCGCATCCATCAGCGCCGTCAATCCGTTGGCCGAGAACAGGCCTCGCAACGTGGCGATGTCGCGCATCGCATCCGGCCGCGCATTCAGCGGCGATCGGGCGGTGGCGGTAACGACCGCATGCACCACCGGCGGCGAGAGCCGCTCGTCGACGATGGTGCCGCTCAGGTGCTGTAAGCGCAGCCGCACGTAGTCGAGCACGAACAAGATGGCCAGCGCAGCGCCTACGCCGCCCAGCAAGACCCACAGCGTCTCGCGGCTGTTGGTGGGAATCACCCGGTCGAACACCTGCAGCATGAACAGCGCAGGCACCAGGTACAGCAGATTGATGACGAACGAGAAAAGCGCCATGTTGAACAACAGTGGCTTCATCTCGGCCCAGATCGGCTTCATGTTCTTGTCTCCTCCAGTATGCGGAGCAAGGCGCTTGCGCGCCCTGCTCCGTGCCTTGCCACGCCGTTCAGACGAAGTCGAAGTTGCCCGCCACGACCGCGGCATTGGCACTGAAGGTGCCGATCAGCGTCAGTTCCCCGGCAGACGTCTCCCCTCCGCCGGCCTGCACCCATTGCCAGAGCGAGAAGCTGTTGCCGTTGGTGTCGTTGATGACCAGCAGCGCGTCTTCGCCGGCGCCCGCGGTAATGGAGAACTCGGCGTTGAATGCCGCCGAAACCGCCGCCGCGTTGCCCAGGTTCGCAGTCGTCACGCCTTCACCGCCGGCCCCTGTCAGCAGCAAGGCTTCGATGTCGGCGTTGCCCTGCCCGACCGTGACATTCACCGTGCCGCCGGAGCCGTTGCCCGAAGCGAACAGGAAGGCGTCGTTGTTGTTGCCGTCGTCCCATGCGGTGTTGAGCGCCCCGGTGAACTCGATGCGGTCGTCCCCTGCCGCGGTCGGTCCGTTGGCGTCGAAGTTGCTGACCACGTCGCCGAACTCGTCGGCCGCGCTGAACCTGAAGATGTCTTGCGCGTTGTCGTTCGCCGCCCCCGAGTTGAGGATGTCGGCGCCAATCCCGCCGATGATGATGTCGCCTCCGGCACCGCCATTGATGGTGTCGTTGCCCGCTCCGCCGTTGAGCGTGTTGGCTCCGGCATTGCCCGTCAGGTTGTCGCTGCCCGATCCGCCGGTCACGTTCAGGATGCTGGCAATCGACGTGAAGCCCGACGCTGCGCCCGTCGCCAGGTTGACCGTGACGGGCGTCGCGGAGGCGCCGTACGACAGCGTGTCGGCGTTGCCGCCGAGGTTGGCGCTGATCGATTCGACGCCGGTGACAGTGGCGCCTTCGAAGCCGGTGATGGCCCCGTTGTAGACGACATCCAGCACATCGTTGTTCGCCACGCCCGTGATGTTCAGCGTGTCGTTGCCTCCGCCGCCGTCGATGGTGTCGGCGCCGCCGCCGATCGCGTAGGTGAAGGTGTCGTTGCCTAGGCCGCCGTTCAGGACATTCGCGGCCGTGCTGCCGGAGATGGTGTCGGCGCCACTGCCGCCGGTGAAGTTCTCGATAGACACCAGCACGTCGGAGTTGGCCGCATTGTTGCCGGAGCCGCCGACGACGATCGGCGCCGCGCCGCCCAGGTTCACCGTGAGTGCCGCGGTGTACGCCGAGTAGTTGGCGGTGTCGGTGTTGGCCCCGCCGTCGAGCGTGTCGCGCACGTTGTCCACCGTGGCGCTCAGCGTGTCGTTGCCCGCTCCGCCGCTCAGGAGGTTGGCAACGCCGAGCCCCGCGGTTCCGCTCGCCGTCAGCGAGTCGGCGAAGGCGCTTCCGACCAGGTTCTCGATGCTCGAGAGCGTGTCGCTGCCCGCCCCGCCGGTGGCTTGCGCCGCCGCAATGGCCAGCGACACCGTGACGCCCGCGGTCGCCGTGGCATAGCTCGCGGTGTCGCTGCCGCCGCCGCCCGTCAGCACGTTGTTGCCGGCGTTGCCGGTGATCACGTTGGCCGACCCATTGCCGGTACCGTTGATGTTGCCGGTGCCAAGCAGGGTGAGGTTCTCCACGTCCGCATCGGTGATGGTGTAGGTGACGGTCGACTGCACGGTGTCGGTGCCGCCGCCCCCGCCCTCTATGACGGTGTCGGTTGCACTGTCCACCAGGAAGGTGTCGTCGCCCGCGCCGCCGTTCATCGCGTCGTTGCCAACGCCGCCGTCCAACGTGTCGTTGCCGTCGTTGCCATTCAGCGTGTCGTTGCCGATGCCGCCGGCCAGCAGGTCGTCGTCATCCCCGCCGTTCAGTGTGTCGTTGCCGTCACCACCCAGGAGCGTGTCGATGCCCAAGCCGCCGTTCAAGGTGTCGTTGCCGCCGAGTCCGCTCAGCGTATCGGCTAGGTCGCCGCCGCTGATGACGTTGTTCAGGGCATTGCCGGTTCCGACGAACGGATCGGCATCGATGCCGGTGTACGTCAGGTTCTCCACGTTGGCGACGAGCTCCAGCGAGTACGCGGCCATCTCGGTCTCGACTTCGTCCGTGCCGGCACCCGCCGCCTCGACAACCACGTCAGCCAGGTCATCGACGATGTACGTGTCGTTGCCGCCCAGACCGACCATCGTGTCTGCATCGAGGCCGCCGTCAAGCACGTCGTTGTCGCCAGCGCCCGAGCCGCCGACCAGCAGGTCGTCGCCGATTCCGCCGTTGAGTTCGTTGTCGCCAGTGCCGCCGAAGATCAGGTCGTTGCCGCTGCCGCCAGTGATGACGTCATCGGTGCCGTTCTCGCCCGCGATGAAGTTATTGGCGATAGAGGCTGCCAGGTTGATGGTGCGCCCAAAGCCGGTGGGATCGAGCCGGCTCACCAGGTAGTCCTCCGTGCCGAGCAGGTAACCCTCGAAGGTGGCATCGCCGAAGTTGATGCGCTCCACGCCGGTGCCGGCCACGTTGCCCGTGAAATGGTTGGCGACGGTGACCGTCTGGCCGTTGAAGTTGAGGACCAGGCTACCGGTGGCGGTGCCCGTGTTGTTGTCCGCGGCATTGAGCCCGGTGATCGGGTTGACCGTTCCGGCGACAGGATCCAGCACGCCCGGCACGATGACGATGCGATCGGCGGTGCCGCCGCTCGTCGCGCTGACGCCTTCGTTGATCGTGTCACTGCCGTCCGCAAGGCCGAAGGTGTAGGTGTCGTCGCCCAGGCCGCCGTTGAGCACGTCGTTGCCGATGCCACCGCTCAGCTGATCGTTGCCCGCGCCGCCGTTGAGCGTGTCGGTGCCCGCGCCGCCGATCAACACGTCGTTGCCGCCGTTGCCGTTCAGCGTGTCGTTGCCACCAAAGCCCAGCAGCAGGTCGTTGCCTTCGCCGCCGTTGAGCACGTCATCGCCGTTGGTGCCCGCGACGATCGTGAGGGTGGAATCCGTGAACTGCAGGCGTTCGATGCCGCTCAGCGTGTCGGTGCCTTCAATCGGGTCGATCCCGATGTCGGTGACCGTGAGCCTGCCGTCGGCAGTGGAACCGAAGGCGTAGTTGGCCAGCGGCCCCAGGTAGGCGACCGTGTCGATATCGGCGACAGCGTCGGCGTCCGACTTGATCGAGCGGACGATCGCCAACTGGCCGGGGTTGATGGTGCCCGCGAACATCGAGTTGACCAGCGTCTTCATGCTGCTGTGCAGCGCGATGGGGGTGCCGGTGTGATTGGGGTCGTTGGTGGCGTAGACGCCGATCTGCACGTCCAGCCACTTGTCGCCGTCGATGATGTCGTCGCCGCCGCGGCCCATGATGAGGTCGCTGCCATCGCCGCCAAGGATGATGTCGCCCGCCATGTAGCTGGTGACTCCGGCGCCCAGCACCGCCTGCAGGCCCGCAATGCGTGCGATGCCCGCCGCATCGAGCCGGCTGCCGGTGTAGCCCTCGGTGCCGCCTTGTGCGAACGGAAGCCGCTCGTCGGCAATGGTGTCGGCGCCGGTAAGCACGTCGTTGAAGCGCGTGCCCGAAAGACCTTCGACCGATTCGTAGGCATCCAGCGTTCCGTTCTGGGGCGGCGTCGGGTTCTCGTCGAACACAATGCCGCGCGTCAGGTCGGCATCGACGAAGGCTGTGTTGTCCTTATAGGTCACCCAGTCCCAGCCCGACATGCCGGCCAGCTTGCCGCGGCCCGGGCTGCCCACCATGATGTCGTCGCCGCCCTCGGCAATGAACTCGTCGAAGCCGCCGTCGCCCAGGAACACGTCGTGGCCGACGATGCCGTCTTTTGCAAAGATCTCATCGAAGCTGTCGCCGGGCGCACCGTCGAAGGTGCCGGTTTCGATCCAGTCGTCGCCCTCGTTGCCCAGAATGCGCTCGGCGTTCTTGCTGCCGAGGATGAAGTCGTTGCCTTCGCCCGCGAAGACTTCCGAGCCCGCATCGGTGCCCAGGACGATGAAGTCCTGCCCCTTTCCGCCCATGATCAGGTCGAGGCCCGGGCCGCCATGGACCACGTCGTTGCCGTCGCCGGCCTTGATGTTGTCGTCGCCGCCCAGGTCCCTGACGATGTCGTCGCCCGCCCCGGCGTTGATGATGTCGTTGCCGGCACCCCCTTCGAGGTTGTCGTTGCCGCCGTCGCCGTGGATGGTGTCGTCGCCCTCGCTGGCAATGATGATGTCGTTGCCCTCGGTGCCGCCGAGCACCACGTGCTGGTCACCCGTGTACCTGAGGTAGTTGGTGTCCGGCCCGACTGTGCCGGGGTTGTTGCGAACCACCAGCGGCGTCAGGATGCCGCCGCCCACCGGGTCGGTGCTCTCCAGGTCCCCGTCGCCGTCCAGGTCGTTGAACTGCCTTGTGATGTCCACTTCGAGCGCCAGGCCCGGGGTCGAGAACACGTCCGACGGCAGGTGCGTCGCGTTCGTGTTGGTCATGATCATTTCAGCGAACGAGTTGTTCTCCATTTCGCCGAACAGGTGCAGGCCGTCGAGCCGCTGCAGATAGTAGAAGCGGTCGCCGTTCTGCAGGCTCTCCATCTGGTTCTCGAACACGAAGTTGAAGGTCGAGCCGAGCATGCCGCCGAACGGAAGAATCTTCTCTGCCAGGCCGCCGATCCACAGGTCGACGTTGTCCAGGCCGGTGATGGTGACTCCGTTGGCGTTGCTGGTCCAGGCGCCCGTTCCGTTGAGGAAGTCGACCGAATCCTCAGGTACCAGCAGTCCGCCGACCGAAGCGCCCGTAATGATCGTCAGCGCCGCATCGCGCTTTCCCTCGATCGTGGTCTGCCCGGTAATGAGCTGGTGCGTGCCGTAAGCGGCAATGAAGTTGATGATCGACGCTTCGTGCTTGAGGTTGCCGGCAAAGTCCACCCAGCTGTCGTATGGGCGAAGTTCGGCGGCGTTGTTGGTTGCGTTGTAGAACTCGCGCCGGGCGGCGTTGAGCGACGGCACGCCCGTGTCGCGGCCGCGCGCCAGGTTGATGGTCGCAAGGTCGAGCGGAAGGCCCAGCAGGTTGTTGCGCAACGCGCTGGTCACGAACTCGTCGATCTCGTTGCCTACCTGCCGCGTCATGCCGCGGATGATTGCGCCGGCGGCAATGTCGTCGGTGATGGTATGGCCGGAGTCGAACGCCACCGGATTGAGGAAGCCCTCGATCAGGCCGATGTCGTTCGGGTTGAAGTTTGGGTCGAAGCGGTCGATGGTCTCGGTGAGCATCGAGTGCCCGAAGCGGTACACCACGTGCGCAAACTCGGCGACGATCGACGGATCGATGGTCACGTCGAAGCCGTCCGGAACGACGAACGCGTTGATCTGCGGCTGCACCTTGCGCGCGAACTCCTCGAACACCAGGTGCTGGTATTGCATCTCGGTGGTGAACTTGGCGGACTGGAACAGGCGCTCGCCGTCCCAGACCAGCGTGCTGAGGTCCACAGGCAGGGCCGCAACGTCTTCGAGCAGCCATTCGTTCAGGAAAGCCAGGTCCCCGCCCGCCGCGGTGGAAAGAATGACTTCCTTGTTGTGGTCGACCATGCGGTTGTGCTCGGCATGGAAGACATGGTGAACGGCGGTCAGGCCGATGTTCTCGTTCACGCGGCCGTCGCCGGCGATGAAGTGGGCGTCGAGCAGCTCGTTGTCGTACTCGGCATCGCCATTGCCCGGGTTGCCCAGGCCGATGGTGATGTCGCCGTCGGCGATCTTGCCGATGGGAACGGCTTCATGCGCGATGTCGGCCAGGAAGGCATGGCCGGTGCGAAGCGCCAGTGCCGTCGTCGGATTGACGGGGCTGCCCGGCGTGCCGGACACCACGATGTCGTCGGCCGTGTTCGGAATGCCGTCGACACCGATGCCGGTGATGACCTGCGCGAACCCGGTCACCGGGTCGGGAATGAAGTTGCCGTACTGGTCCGTTCTGAGCAAGGGCACGCTGCCCACGTCGAAGTCGGTCAGCTGGATGCCCAGGAGCAGCGCTTGCGCCTTGACTTCGCCCCACGTCGCCATGCCGCCGTTGCCGCCTTCGATCAGCTTGCCGGTCGCAACCGGCACGCCCTGGTCATTCAACTCGTACTGGCGCAGGAACACCTGGTGCGAAGAATGCGAGGTGTAGGTCTGGTTCTGGTCGACGAAGGATGTGGTGGTGTTCACCGGCCCGACGTCGTCGGCCGTTCCCATGATGCCGTCCTGCCCGGCGGACACGGTGGCGCGCGTCAGCACCATGAAATTGGTGTTGCTGCCCTCGACGTAGAGCGGATCGTCCGGCTGCAGGGGAATGAAGACTGTGCCGCTGCCGCCCTTGTTGACGAGGTCGAGCCCGTGGTCGAAGAACTGGCCGAACAGCGTGAACCATGAATTGAACGAGGCCGAGAGGCCGACGTCCGGCGAGATGTTGGGCAGGCTGACGTTGTCGCCTTCCATCACGATGCCGTAGGGCGCGACGGCGGCGTCGCGCACCGCGCGGGCGTCTTCCAGTGCGGTAACCGTCAATGCATGTGCCGCGTCGGCGTCGGCCGCCGCATCGAGGGCTGCCTGCTCCTGCGGCGTGGGGGGCGTGTTGGGGTCGCCATCGCCGAGTTCCTCCGCATCGGCCCGGGCGTTCTGCGCAATGACGCGCGCCTGGTACTCGGCATCGGAAGCGGGCTTGAAGGCTTCGTAGATGACAGTGACGGCCGCAAGGTCGGCCATGGAATTCGCCGAGCCGGCACGGTCCAGTGCCGTCAGGATCGCGGCCGGGTTGCCCAGCGTCTGGTCGACCAGCAGGTTGGAGATGGTGCGCAGGCTCGAGTCGAAGACCAGCGAGTTCGGATCGTTGCTCGGGGCGTAGGTCGCCGACGTCGGCATTGCCGGCGCGGGGCCGGGCCCGTCGGGATCGAACAGCGTGCCGTCCGCGGGCCGGTACACCGGGTCCATCAGCGACGGGAACTGCTGGTCCGCCGCCCCCCACGTTTCATGAAGCAGGTTGTTGTACGTGCCATCGACCGTACGCAAACCCCAACTGACGTTGTACGCGGGCACCAGGCCTCCTGGCCCGAACAACGGCTGCCCTGCGGCATGCGCCTCCGAGATCTTGATCTGCGCAAGGATGAACTCGAGGTCTGCTTGATTGACAGTGACTGACATGGCGCGGCTCCTCTGTGTGGTGGGATTGGTTGAAAGCGTTGTTTCCGCCACGGTTGAGTCTTTGCCCCGACTCTTAAGATTTCCTTAAGCAATTGGTAGTAATTTCCACTGGCGTACTGATGCTTCCCGCGCATGCGGGCACGGCTTCAGGCGAGTGATGCCGGTGCGAAGAAGACCAATGTCCGGAGGAGAAAAAAAATGCAAACCTCACGCCGCGCTGCATCGGCAAGCAAGCCGTTCGCGCTGATGCTGCTGCTGGCCGCCGCGGCGCCTGCATCGGCACAAAGCCTGGTGGAGCTGTACCAGTCGGCGCGCAGCTACGACGCCGTCTACCAAGGTGCGCGCGCACAGTACGACGCGAGCGTGGCCAGGGCGGCACAGGCACGCGCGGGTGTGCTGCCGGTAATCAACCTCACGGCGGGGGCCTCCTTCACCGAGCAGGACGTGTCTGCCGGCAACGCCGCGTTCACGCGCGGCGTCAGCTCGCGAAACATCGGCATCAACCTGATCCAGCCTCTGTATCGCCCCGCCGCCTGGGCCGCGTACGAGCAAGGCAAGCGGCAGGAAGAAATCGCACGGACGCAGCTGACGCTGGCCGAGCAGGATCTCATCGTGCGTGTGAGCCAGGCTTATTTCGATGTGCTCGCCAGCGACGACACCCTGGCGCTGGTGCGGGCGCAAAAGGCTGCGGTGGCCGAACAGCTCGCCTTTGCCAAACGCAATTTCGAGGTCGGCACATCGACCATCACCGACGCGCGCGAAGCCCAGGCCCGCTACGACCTCGTCATTGCGCAGGAAATTGCCGCCGAGAACGACCTGCAGGTCAAGAAGCTCATCCTCGACCAGCTCGTCGGACAGGTGGGCAGCGTGCCGACGCCGCTCGCCGCGCCGGTGGTGCTCCCCGGGCTGGCACCGGGCGACGTGGGTAGCTGGCTTGCGCAGGCCGAGGCCGCGCATCCGGCCATCGTTCAGGCGGCCCTTGCGGTGGAGGTTGCAACGCTCGAAGTCCGCAAGGCAGAGGCCGGGCACAAGCCCACGATCGACGCCCAGCTGGGCTACAACGTCAGCACCAACCCGCCAGGCAATTCACCCAGCGCCTCGACGGACAAGGTGCGTGTAGCCGGGGCCAGCATAGGCGTGGTCTTCAACATGCCGCTATACGCCGGCTTCGCAACCGAGAACCGGGTGCGCGAGACGCTGGCGCTCGAAGACCAATCGCGCGCCTCTCTCGAAAACGCGCGCCGCAGCGTTTCTGTTTCCACCCGTGCCGCCTACCTTGGGCTGGTGTCCGGCGCCAGCCAGGTGAAGGCGCTCGAGGCAGCCGAAGCATCGAGCCAGGTGGCCCTGGACGCCAACCGCATGGGCTACCGGGTGGGCGTGCGCATCAACATCGACGTGCTCAATGCGCAGAGCCAGCTTTACCAGACCGAGCGCGACCTGGCGCAGGCCCGCTACAACGTGCTGTTGGGCGACCTGCGCCTGCGCCAGGCGAACGGCTCGCTCACCGCCGATGCACTTGCGGCGCTCAATGCCACTTTGGCGCTCGACGGCAGGCCGGCGGTCGACAGCGCCGCCCCTGTCACGCATCCGCGATAGCACCGACGAATGGCGGCGCGAGGCCGACGCTCGGCCGGGGTCCAATAAGATTCGCCGGATCCA
This sequence comes from Variovorax sp. CCNWLW225, assembly GCF_037204045.1. Taxonomy (NCBI): domain Bacteria; kingdom Pseudomonadati; phylum Pseudomonadota; class Betaproteobacteria; order Burkholderiales; family Comamonadaceae; genus Variovorax; species Variovorax sp. CCNWLW225. The sequence continues at coordinate 264,563 of NZ_JBBCBV010000002.1, forward strand.
GAGAATCCTTCGCATGAACATTGCCCTCGAACACCCCGACCAGCCCGATGTCGTCCAGCTCATCGAAGCGCTCGACGCCTACCAGAAGCCGCTCTATCCGCCCGAGTGCCACTACGGCATCGACATTGCCGCGCTGTCGGCGGCGCACGTGCTGTTTGCAGTTGCACGCGACGAGCACGGAGCGGCCGTGGGCTGCGGAGCCATGGTGCTGGAGCCCGCATACGGCGAGCTCAAGCGGATGTTCGTGCGGCCGGAAAACCGCGGGCAAGGCATTGCCGCAAAAGTGCTGACCTTTCTCGAAGCCGAGGCAATCGGCAAGGGATGCACGCGATTCGCGCTCGAAACCGGCATCAGCCAGCCGGAAGCGCTGGCTTTCTACGCCAGCGCGGGCTACGTGAAGCGAGGGCCGTTCGGGAGCTACCCGGACGACCCGTTCAGCGTGTTCATGGAAAAAAGCGCCGCCTAGCCCCGGGCCGGCGATCTTCGCGCCCCTCTCGCATCCGCCCCTCGCGGGCCCGAAATTTGCTCATTCGATCAAAAATGACAGAAAATTTTCTTTTTTGTCTTATATTTGTAAACTGATTTTCATCAAACACTCCCCTCCGGAGTGCACGGCCCACGAATGAGCACCAACGTAGACACCACCGGCACCACCGTGGCCCAGCGCATTGCGCAGGCGTTGCCGCGGCTGACGCGATCGCATCGCCAGGTGGCCGACTACGTGCTGGAGCATCCGCTGCAGGTCGCCACGCTGCCCATCGATGAGCTGGCCGCGGTGGTGGGCGTGTCGGTTGCCACGGCCAACCGCTTTGCCCGGGCGCTGGATTTCGACGGCTATGCCACCTTTCGCGCCGAGCTCGTGCGCGGCTTCGAATCGCTGGTGGCGCCGGTGGAGCGCCTGCGCGGCAACCTCGAGCATCCGACCACGGTGGCCGAGGTGTTTGCCACCGCGCTGGACGAGAGCCGCCGCAACATCGAAGCCACGCGCCAGTCGCTGGACTACGCGGCCTGCGAGGCGGCGGTGCAGCGCATCCTGAAGGCGCGGTCGGTGTACATCGGCGGCTTTGGCGCCAGCGCATGGCTGGCGGGGCTGCTGCAGCACGGCCTGGACGGCAGCTGCAACGACGTTCGAATGCTCTCCAGCGTGAGCGGCGTGACGCATGCGGCGCGCACGCTCATGCATGCGGGGCCGCAGGACCTGTTCATCGGCCTCACCTTTCCGCGCTACCTCACCGACACGGTGGCGCTGGCGCAGATTGCGCGCGGCCAGGGCTGCGCCGTGCTGGCGCTGACCGACAGGCCGAGCTCGCCGCTGGCGCCGCTGGCCGACGTGGCGCTCTATTGCCAGACCGAAACCAGCTACCGGCCGAATTGCGAAACCAGCGTGCTCGCATTGATCGAGGCGCTGACCAGCGCGGTGGCGCTGCGTGCGCCGCGCGCGGTGCAGTCCGCGAGCCGCATCCTGCAAGCGGTGCGCCCCTGGCTGCATGGCGCGCAAGGCCTGGCGCGGGCGGAATTTGCCGCACAACCAGCCAGCGCCGCCCCGGCCGGCACCCGAAAGAAAAAGAAGAAACCCTCCTGATGAAGAACAGCAGCAACACCCCGGTCATCGCCATTCACGGCGGGGCCGGAACCATCAGCGCCGCAACCACCAGCGCCGCCCAAGCGCAGGCCTATCACGACGCGCTGCAGAACATCGTGCGCGCCGCACAGGCAGCGCTGCTCAAGGGCGCATCCGCGCTCGACGCCACCTGCCTCGCCGTCGAACTGCTCGAAGAGTGCCCGCTCTTCAACGCGGGCCACGGTGCGGTTTTCACGCACGACGAAACCCATGAGCTCGATGCCGCCGTGATGGACGGCGCAACGCTGGCCGCGGGCGCGATTGCCGGGGTCTGCCACATTCGCCGCCCGGTGCGCGCGGCGCGCGCCGTGCTCGAAGACGGCGCCCATGTGCTGCTGGCCGGCGCGGGCGCCGAAGCCTTTGCGCGCGAGCACGGTCTCGAAATGGTCGAGCCCTTTTTCTTTTCGACCGAAGCGCGCCGCCAGCAGCTCTACCGCGTGCGCGACACCGGCCGCGTGGTGACCGACCACGAAGGCGCGGCCATGACGCCGCCGCTCGATGAAGACAAGAAGTTCGGCACCGTGGGCGCCGTGGCGCTCGACATGCACGGCCACCTGGCCGCGGCCACCTCGACCGGCGGCATGACCAACAAGCGCGTCGGCCGCATCGGGGACACCCCGCTGATCGGCGCCGGCACCTATGCGGACGACCGCACCGCCGCCGTGTCTTGCACCGGCAGCGGTGAAATGTTCATCCGCGTTGCGGCCGCCTACGACGTTTGCGCGCGCATGGCCTACGGCGGCGCCACGCTCGAAGACGCCACCCGTGCCGTGGTGCACCAGTCGCTGCCCGCCATCAGCGGCACGGGCGGGCTGATCGCCATCGACCGCCACGGCAACCTGAGCCTCGCCTTCAACAGCGAAGGCATGTACCGCGGCCATGCCCGCGGCGACGAAGCTCCTGTGACGGCCATCTTCGCCTGACGCGCACGCGCACTCTCTTTTTCTTGCATCCCATGTCCTCCCCTGCCCTCGCCCTGCCGGACGGCCGCGTTCTCGCCGTCGACGACCTCACCGTTCGCTTCTCGACTTCGGAGCGCACGGTCGATGCCGTCAAGAAGCTGTCCTTCCACGTCGACCACGGCGAAACGCTTGCGGTGGTGGGCGAATCGGGCTCCGGCAAATCAGTCACCTCGCTCGCGCTGATGCGGCTGGTGGAGCACGGTGGCGGCCGCATCCTTGGCGGGCGCATGGCATTTCGGCGCCGCAACGGCGAAGTGCTCGACCTGGCGCAGGCGCGCGACGCGGAGATGCGCAACATCCGCGGCGCGGACATCGCGATGATCTTCCAGGAACCGATGACTTCGCTGAACCCGGTGTTCACCGCCGGCGAGCAGATTGCCGAGGCCATCCGCATCCACCAGGGCAAGAGCAACGCAGCCGCGCGCGCCGAGGCGTTGCGCATGCTGGAGCTGGTGCGCATTCCCGAAGCGCGCAATGTGCTCGACCGCTTTCCACACCAGCTCTCGGGCGGCATGCGCCAGCGCGTGATGATTGCAATGGCGCTCTCGTGCAAGCCGCAGCTGCTGATTGCCGACGAGCCCACCACTGCCCTCGACGTGACGATTCAGGCGCAAATTCTCCAGCTCATTCGAGAGCTGCAGAAGGAGATGCGCATGGGCGTGCTCTTCATCACGCACGACATGGGCGTGGTGGCCGAGATTGCCGACCGCGTGCTCGTGATGTACCGCGGCGACAAAGTGGAAGCCGGCAGTTCCGACACGGTCTTCGCCTCCCCCCAGCACCCGTACACCAAGGCGCTGCTGTCGGCGGTGCCCAAGCTCGGCGCCATGCAAGGCACCGACCTGCCCGCCAAGTTCGAATTGCTGCGCACCGAAGGCAGCCCCGACACCGTGCCAATCACCGACACCACGCCGCAAACCACGGTGCGCGAAGAAGCCGGTCCCATCCTGCGCGTGCGCGACCTGGTAACACGCTTCGACGTGCGCAGCGGCTTCTTCGGCCGCGTGAAGCGCCGCGTGCATGCCGTTGAAAAAATCAGCTTCGACCTGTACCCCGGCGAAACGCTGGCGCTGGTGGGCGAATCGGGCTGCGGCAAGTCGACCACTGGCCGTTCGCTGCTGCGCCTGGTCGAAAGCCAGAGCGGTGCCATCGAGTTCGGCGGCCAGAACATCCGCGAGCTGCCCACGCGCGAGCTGCAGGCGCTGCGCCGCAACATCCAGTTCATCTTTCAGGACCCGTTCGCGTCGCTCGATCCGCGCGTAACGGTCGGCTTCTCGATCATGGAGCCGCTGCTGATCCACGGCATTGCCAAGGGCGCCGAGGCGCAGCAGCGCGTCGACTGGCTGCTGCAGAAGGTGGGCCTGCCGCCCGAAGTGGCGCAGCGCTATCCGCACGAGTTCTCGGGCGGCCAGCGCCAGCGCATTGCGATTGCACGCGCCCTCGCTCTCAACCCCAAGGTGGTGGTGGCGGACGAATCGGTGTCGGCGCTGGACGTTTCGATTCAGGCGCAGATCGTCAACCTCATGCTCGACCTGCAGCGCGAACTGGGCGTGGCGTTTCTCTTCATCTCGCACGACATGGCCGTGGTCGAGCGCATCAGCCACCGCGTGGCCGTGATGTACCTCGGGCAGATCGTGGAGATCGGTCCGCGCCGCGCCGTGTTCGAGGCGCCCCAGCACCCCTACACCCGCAAGCTGATGGCCGCGGTGCCGGTGGCCGACCCGTCGCGTCGCCACAAGCCGCGCGCGCTGCTCGAAGGCGAGATCCCGAGCCCCATTCGCGCGGTGGGCGACGAGCCCGACGTGCCGCCGCTGGTGCAGGTGGCGCCCGGCCACTTCGTCGCACGGCACGCCGTGGGCGGAGCCTTCTGAGCGACAGCCAAATTTTTTCAACCCGCAGGCCCTCTCCTGCTTTTTTCCTCGAACCGACTGGAGTTCTTTCCATGAAGCAATCTTCTTCCTCCCTGCGATGGGCATCGGCACTGCTGGGCCTGGCCGCAATGGCGATGACCGGCACGGCATTGGCCGCGAAAGACGCGGTGCTGTCGATCGGCTACCAGCCCGAGACGCTCGACCCGTACAACACCAACACGACTATCACCACGGCCGTGACCAAGACCTTCTATGAAGGCCTGTTCCAGTTCGACAAGGACCTGAAGGTCCAGAACGTGCTGGCCGAAGGCTACGAAGTGTCGAAGGACGGCCTGGTCTACACCATCAAGCTGCGCCAGGGCGTCAAGTTCCACGACGGCACCGACTTCAACGCCGAGGCGGTGAAGTTCACGCTCGACCGCGTGCTGAACCAGGACAACAAGCTGCTGCGCTACAACCAGTTCAATCGCGTGAGCAAGGTCGAAGCGGTGAATGCCAGCACCGTGCGCATCACGCTGAAGGAGCCCTTCGGCCCCTTCATCAACTCGCTGGCCCACGCCTCGGCCGCAATGATTTCGCCCACCGCGCTGAAGAAGTGGGGCAACAAGGACATCGCCTTCCACCCCGTGGGCACCGGCCCGTTCGAATTTGTCGAGTGGAAGCAGACCGAAGCGGTCAAGGCCAAGAAGTTCGACGGCTACTGGAAGAAGGGCTACCCCAAGGTCGACACGGTGCAGTGGAAGCCCGTGCTCGAGAACAACACGCGCGCCGCCATGCTGCAGACCGGCGAAGCCGATTTCGCGTTCCCGATTCCCTACGAGCAAGCCGAGCTGCTGAAGAAGAGCGACAAGCTTGAAGTGGTGGCCATTCCGTCGATCATCACGCGCTTCCTGGCATTCAACATGCTGCAGAAGCCGTACGACAACCCGAAGGTGCGCGAAGCCATCGGCTACGCCATCAACAAGGAAGCCCTGGCCAAGGTCGCGTTCGGCGGCTATGCCTTCCCGGCGCAGGGCGTGCTGCCGCAGGGCGTGAAGTTTGCCGAGAAGATGGCACCCATTCCCTACGACGTGAAGAAGGCCAAGGAACTGCTGGCCGAAGCCGGCTACCCGAACGGCTTCGAGTCGGTGCTGTGGAGCGCCTACAACAACACGACCAGCCAGAAGACGATCCAGTTCGTGCAGCAGCAGCTCGCGCAAGTGGGCATCAAGCTGCAGGTGCAGGCGCTCGAAGTGGGCCAGCGCACCGAGATGGTCGATGCATGGCCCGACGCCAAGACGGCCAAGGTGCGCATGTACTACACCGGCTGGTCTTCGTCGACCGGCGAAGCCGACTGGGGCCTGCGCCCGCTGTTCGCCTCCGAAGCGTGGGCGCCCAAGCTCAACAACATGTCGTTCTACAAGAGCGAGGTGGTGGACAACGCACTGGCCAAGGCTCTGATTACCGTGGACGACAAGGAAAAGGCCGCGCTCTACAAGACCGCGCAGGAAGAGATCCGCAAGGACCTGCCGCGCGTGCCGCTGGTGACCGAGCAGAACCTGTCGGCGCACTCCAAGCGCCTGTCGGGCGTGTACGTGATGCCTGACGGCAACATCAACATCGACGCCATCTCGATTAATTGACCCACCCCCGAAGCGGCTCACTTCGTGTAGCCGCCTCCCCCTCGAGGGGGCGACACCTGCGGCCCGGCAAAGCCGGTTCCGCGGTGTCTCCCGATGGGCCCCGAGGCCTTGACGAGGGTTGATTGTCTGTATGCCATGCTGAGTTACTTTCTCAAACGACTGTTGGGGCTGATCCCGACGCTGCTCATCGTGGCAGTGCTGGTGTTCCTGTTCGTCCACATGCTGCCGGGCGATCCGGCGCGCCTTGCCGCCGGCCAGGAAGCCGACGAGCAGACCGTGGCCATGGTGCGCGCGGAGCTGGGCCTGGACAAGCCGCTGCCGCAGCAGTTCGTGAGCTTCTTCACCCACATGCTGCAGGGCGACTTCGGCACCTCGATCCGCACGCGGCGGCCGGTGGCGACGGAGATCGGCGAGCGCTTTTTCCCGACGGTGATGCTCACCATCACCAGCATGGTGTGGGCGGTGATTTTCGGCATGGGTATCGGCATTGTTTCCGCGGTGTTCCGCAACCAATGGCCCGACCGGCTCGGCATGACGCTGGCGGTGTCGGGCATCTCTTTTCCTGCATTTGCATTGGGCATGCTGCTGATGCAGATCTTCTCGGTTCAGCTCGGCTGGCTGCCCACCGTGGGGGCCAGCAGCTGGAAGCACTACATCCTGCCTTCGATCACGCTGGGCGCAGCGGTGGCCGCCGTGATGGCGCGCTTCACCCGCGCATCGTTCGTCGAAGTGATCCAGGAAGACTTTGTTCGCACGGCGCGCGCCAAGGGCGTGCGCGAGCGCACGGTCATCATCAAGCACTGCCTGCGCAATGCGCTCATTCCGGTGGTGACCATGATGGGCCTGCAGTTCGGTTTTCTGCTAGGCGGCTCGATTCTTGTCGAGGCGGTGTTCAACTGGCCCGGCCTCGGCCGCCTGCTGGTCGACGCGGTGCAGATGCGCGACTACCCCGTCATCCAGACGCTGGTGCTGCTGTTCTCGCTCGAATTCATCCTGATCAACCTGGTGGTCGATGTGCTGTACGGCTACATCAACCCCACCATCCGCTACAAGTGAGGCAGCCGACATGACGCAAGCTTCCGGCGTGTCTGCCGAAATCATCGCTCCGCCCGTGGTGGCGGTTCAAACCGCGGGCAAGGTCCGCACGCCCTGGGGCGAATGCTGGCGCCGCTTCAAGAAGCAGCCCGTGGGCATCGTGGCGGCAGTGTTCGTGCTGCTGCTGGTGTTCGTTGCGGTGTTCGCGCCGTGGATCGTGCCCTTCGACGCGGAGAACTTCTTCGACTACGACATGCTGAACACGGGCCCCTCGGCCACGCACTGGTTCGGCGTCGATCCGCTGGGCCGCGACATCTTCAGCCGCATCCTGATGGGTGCGCGCATTTCGCTCATGGCCGGCTTTCTGTCGGTGTTGGTTGGCGGCTTCGTCGGGACGGCCTTCGGCCTGCTCGCGGGCTACTACGAAGGCTGGTGGGACCGCATCGTGATGCGCATCTCCGACGTGCTGTTTGCCTTTCCGGGCATTCTGCTGGCGTTGGGCGTGGTCGCCATCCTGGGCAGCAGCATGACCAACGTGGTGGTGGCGGTATCGGTGTTCAGCGTGCCGGCGTTCGCACGCCTGGTGCGCGGCAACACGCTGGTGCTCAAGCAGCAGACCTACATCGAGGCCGAGCGCAGCATCGGCGCATCGGACTGGACGATCATCGTGCGGCACATCCTGCCGGGCACCATCTCCTCGATCGTCGTGTATTTCTCGATGCGCGTGGGCACGTCGATCATCACGGCGGCCAGCCTCTCGTTCCTGGGCATGGGCGCGCAACCGCCCACGCCCGAATGGGGCGCCATGCTCAGCGAAGCACGCGCCGACATGGTGACCTCGCCTCACGTGGCGCTGTTCCCGAGCCTGGCCATCTTCTTTACCGTGCTGGCCTTCAACCTGCTGGGCGATGCGCTGCGCGACGCGCTCGACCCCAAGATCGACCGCCAGTAAACCGGGGCCTCGCATGCCATCGATTCCGCACATCGGCAGCCTGCCCTCGGGCACGCGCAACGCCATCACCGACGTGCAGGGCGTTTCGGTCGGGCATCGCACGCTGGCCGACGACGGCGTGCAGACCGGCGTCACGGTCGTGCGCCCGCATGGCGGTGACGCTTTCCGCGACAAGGTGCCGGCCGCGGCCGTGGTGCTCAACGGCTTTGGCAAGAGCGTGGGGCTGGTGCAGGTCGAGGAACTGGGCGTGCTCGAAACGCCGATCGCTCTTACCAACACCTTCTCCGTCGGCACGGTTGCGACGGCGCAGATCCGCGACTGCGTGGCGGCCAATCCGGAGTCGGGGCGCTCGCTGCCCACGGTCAATCCGCTGGTCTTCGAGTGCAACGACGGTTTTCTCAACGACATCCAGCGGCTGGCCGTGACCGAGGCCGACTACCTGCACGCACTGCAAAGCGCAGGCGCCGATTTCGAGCAGGGCTCGGTGGGCGCGGGCCGCGGCATGTCGAGCTTCCATTTCAAGGGTGGCATCGGCAGTGCTTCGCGCTGCGTGCCCTCGCGCCAGGGCGGCGTGCACACAGTGGGCGCGCTGGTGCTGGCCAACTATGGCCGGCTGCCGCAACTGGTGCTGGCCGGCCGAGCGGTCGGTGCGCAGCTCGCGGCACAGCTGGCTTCGCAAGACGCGGCCGCGCAGGCGACCACGGCGGCCGAGCCGGAAAAGGGCTCGATCATCATGCTCGTTGCCACCGACGCGCCGCTGGACGCGCGGCAGCTGCGCCGGCTGGCGTTGCGCGCTGGCGCCGGGCTGGCGCGCACAGGCTCGGTTTTCGGCCACGGGAGCGGCGACATCGCACTGGCTTTCTCGACCGCCTACACCGTGCCCGACCGGGCCGAACGGCCGATGCCTGCCGTCGCCATGCTGCACGACAGCCTGCTTGACGATATCTTCCAGGCTGCGGCCGACAGCACCGAACAAGCCATCGTCCACGCGCTGTGGCGTGCCACGGCGGTGACCGGCCGCGACGGCCACCACCGGCGGGCGCTTTCGGAGCTGCTGCCGCCCTCTTCCTTCATCTCTTGACCCGCAGGTCTTGCCCCGCATGAAAGTTCTGATCTCCACCGACATCGAAGGCGTTGCCGGCGTCTACCACCAGGAGCAGGTGCGCCCCGGCAATCCGGAGTTCGAGCGTGCCCGGCTGCTGATGGCGCAAGAGGCCAATGCGGCCATTGCCGGCGCCTTCGAGGCGGGCGCCACCGAGGTGCTGGTCAACGATTCGCACGGCGGCTTTCGCAACATGCCGCCCGACGTGCTCGACCCGCGCGCCCGCGTGGTCCAGGGCAAGCCGCGGTACTTGAGCATGGTGGCGGGCGTGGAAGAAGAAGGCGTGCAAGCCGTCTGCATGGTGGGCTATCACTCTCGAGCGCAGGGGCGCGGCATCCTTGCCCACACCATCAACAGCTTTGCGTTCGCGGGCATCTGGCTCGGCGACCAGGAACTGGGCGAGGCGGGGCTCTATGGCGCACTGGCCGGTGATTACGGCGTGCCGGTGGTCATGGCCAGCGGCGACGATGTGTTCATCGCCGAGAACCAGCCGGTCTTCCCGCATGCGGTCTTCGTGCAGACCAAGCGGGCCACGGGGTTCAGCAGCGGCGTGTCGCTTTCACCCGAACAGTCGCGTGCGGCCATCCATTCAGGGGTCAAGCAGGGCCTGGCGGCCAGGGCCAGCGCAGCCCCTTTGGTCTTCAAGGGCCCGCAGGTGGTTACTCTGCGCACCCAGTCACCCGCCATGGCCGATCTTTTCTGCCAATGGCCGTCGTTCGAACGCGTCGATGGTGTGAGCTTGCGTTTCACCGCAGACTCGGTGGAAGCCGCGGTTCGCATGCTGAACTGCTGCTCGGCCATGTCGGCCATGCTGCGCTGAAGCAGCACCCGCACTCTCCCCAAGACGGGAGTGGACAAAACGCGCAATGCCAATGGGCCTTATCCTAGGCCTGCGGAGCACCCGCGCCCTTATCCAGAATAAGCATTCAACCGCCCGGCAACCCGCATGGGTATTGGAGAATAAGCTTATCCGCATAAGGCGCGAACCAAAAAATAGTTTGCTTCCATAAGGCGTGCTTTCAGAATCTCGGCTTCTTGCTGGGGCGCCCCGTTGGACGTGCGGCACCGCACTTCTTCAAGACTCACGATGTACCAATACACAGATTTCGATCGCCAGTTCGTCCACCAACGGGCAGCCCAATACAGAGACCAGCTCGAGCGCTGGCAAAAGGGCAAGCTCGCCGAAGACGAGTTCCGCCCGCTGCGGCTGCAAAACGGCTGGTACGTGCAACGCTATGCGCCCATGCTGCGCGTGGCCGTGCCGTACGGCGAGCTCTCGAGCCGCCAGCTGCGCGTGCTGGCCCGCATTGCCCGCGAATACGACGAGCCCGAAGCCGAGGTTTACAAGAAAGCGATCGAGACGCAGGGCCTGCTCGGCAGCCACAAGCTGCCCACGCACTACGCCCACTTCTCGACGCGCCAGAACGTTCAGTACAACTGGATTCCGCTTTCCAAGTCCGCCGACGTGATGGACCTGCTGGCCTCGGTCGACATGCACGGCATTCAGACCAGCGGCAATTGCATTCGCAACATCACGAGCGACGAGCGTGCCGGCATTGCGGTCGACGAAATCGCCGACCCGCGCCCGTTCGCGGAAATCATGCGCCAGTGGAGCACGCTGCACCCCGAGTTCGCATTCCTGCCGCGCAAGTTCAAGATTGCCATTACCGGCGCCACCGAAGACCGCGCCGCCACAGGCTGGCATGACGTGGGCCTGCACGTGGTGAAGAACGAGGCAGGTGAAATCGGCTTCCGCGTGCAGGTGGGCGGCGGCATGGGCCGCACGCCCATCATCGGCACCGTGCTGCGCGAGTTCCTGCCCTGGCAGCAGATCATGAATTACCTCGAAGCGGTGATTCGCGTCTACAACCGCTACGGCCGCCGCGACAACATCTACAAGGCGCGCATCAAGATTCTGGTGAAAGCCGAGGGCCAGCGCTACATCGACGACGTGGAAGCCGAGTACAAGCAGATCCTCGAGCACGACGGCGCGCCGCACACCATCACGCAGGAAGAGTACGACCGCGTGGCCGCCTCCTTCGTGCCGCCCACGCTTGCCACCCGCGTGCTGCAAAGCGCCGAGAAGACCGACGCCGAGCTGCGCGCCCACGCCGCAGACGACGTGCAGTTCGCCCGCTGGCTGGCCCGCAACGTGGCCCCGCACAAGAACCCCGCGCTGCGTGCCGTCACCTTGTCGTTCAAGCGCCTGAAGCAGGCCCCCGGCGATGCCTCGGCCGACCAGCTCGACACGCTCGCCGTGCTGGCCGACCGCTTCTCGGCCGGCGAAGCCCGCGTCACGCACGACCAGAACATCGTGCTGCCCTGGGTGCATGCCGAAGACCTGCACGCGCTGTGGCTCGCCGCCCGCGCGGCCGGCTTTGCCAGCGCCAATGTGCACCTCTTGACCGACATGATCGCCTGCCCCGGCGGCGACTTCTGCGCGCTGGCCAATGCCCGCTCCATTCCAATCGCCGAAGCCATTACCGAGCGTTATCAGGACCTCGACGAGCTCGACGACCTGGGCGAGATCGACCTGCACATCAGCGGCTGCATCAATTCGTGCGGCCATCACCACAGCGGCCACATCGGCATCCTGGGCGTCGACAAGGACGGCAAGGAGTGGTACCAGGTCACCCTCGGCGGCTCCGACGGGTCCGCGCTCAGCGGCACGCCGCAGGCCGGCAAGGCCGTGGGCCCCTCGTTCTCGGCGGCCGAAGTGCCTGGCGTGATCGAGGCGGTGCTCACCACCTACCGCGACACCCGCGAAAATGGCGAGACCTTCATCGACACGCTGCGCCGCGTGGGCCATGACCCGTTCAAGGCCGCGGCCAACAGTGCGCGCTTCAAGGTGGAGGAAGCAGCATGAACCGCAAGCTGAACATCCTGGCCGCCGAAGAACACATCGACGACGGCGACCCGAAGGTGCTGCAACTGCCGAACGATGCCGACCCCCTCGCCATCGAGGTGTGCCTGGAAGACATCGAGCGCATCGACCTGAATTTTCCGAAATTCACCGACGGCCGCGCCTACAGCCAGGCCTTTCTGCTGCGCCGGCGGCTGGGCTTCAAGGGCGACATTCGCGCCACGGGCGACGTGCTGATCGACCAGCTGGTGCAAATGGAACGCACCGGTTTTTCGAGCGCCGTGCTCAAGGAAGGCGTGGACGCCTCCGACGCGCAGCGCCAGTTCGACCGCTTTGCCGCCTTCTACCAGGGCGACGCGGTGCAGCCGGCGCCGCACTTCGCGGCCAGCAACTGAGCCGCAGCACAGGAACCTTCGACATGAGCATTGCCACGGACATCGACTTCGCACGCATCAACACCGAACTCGGCCGCAACGCCGAGGGCCTGGTGGACTGGGCAATCGGCCTCGGCCAACCCGCGATCGTCACCACCAACTTTCGCCCGTTCGAAGCCGTGATCCTGCACATGGTCACGCGCGCCAAGCGCGATGTTCCGGTGATCTGGATGGACAACGGCTACAACACCGAGGCCACCTACCGCTTTGCCGACGAAGTGACCAAGCAGCTGGGCCTGGACTTGCATATCTACCTGCCGCGCCGCTCGCGCGCGCACCGTGAAGCGGTGGAAGGCCCGACGCCGGCGCTCGACGATCCGCGCCACGCCGCCTTCACCGAAGAAGTGAAGCTGGAGCCCTTTGCCCGTGCACTGCGCGAAACTGCGCCCAAGGTGTGGTTTACGGCGCTGCGCGCCACCGACACGGCAGTGCGCGCGCAGATGGACCCGGTCAGCGTCAACCCCGACGGCCTGATCAAGGTTGCGCCGCTCTTGCACTGGTCGTCCAAGGATTTGTACGAATACTGCGAAGCGAACGGCCTGCCTAACAACTTCGACTATGTGGACCCGACCAAGGGCGAAGACAACCGCGAATGCGGCTTGCATCTTTCGCACTGAACGATCGATCTCCGCATCCAGGACCCCCTCCGATGAACGCCCGTACCGAAGCCGAACTTTTGCAGCCCTCGATGCATTCCCCTGCGCACCTGTCCAACACGCACCTCGATGCGCTCGAGGAAGAAACCATCTTCATCCTGCGTGAAGTCGCGGCCGCCTTCGAGCGCCCGACCCTGCTGTTTTCGGGCGGCAAGGATTCGCTGGTGCTGCTGAAGTGCGCCGAAAAGGCTTTCGGCATCGGCCGCATTCCGTACCCGCTGCTGATGATCGACACGGGCCACAACTTTCCTGAAGTGACGGCCTACCGCGACCAGCGCGCCAAGGAACTGGGCGCCGAGCTCATCGTGCGCAGCGTCGAAGACTCGATGGCGCGCGGCACCGTGCGCCTGGCCCACCCGGGCGAGTCGCGCAATGCGCACCAGTCGGTCACGCTGCTCGAAGCGATTGAAGAATTCCGCTTCGACGCGCTGATCGGCGGCGCCCGCCGCGACGAGGAAAAGGCGCGCGCCAAGGAGCGCATCTTTTCGCACCGAGATTCATTCGGCCAATGGCAGCCCAAAGACCAGCGCCCCGAACTCTGGACGCTGTTCAACACGCGCCTAGCACCGGGAGAGCACTTCCGTGTGTTCCCGATTTCGAACTGGACCGAGCTCGACGTGTGGCAATACATCGAGCGCGAGCACGTCGGCCTGCCGTCGATCTACTACACGCACAAGCGCGAAGTGGTCGAGCGCCGCGGCCTCTTGGTGCCGGTGACCGAACTCACCCCCCGGCGCGACGGCGAAACGGTGCAGGTGCGCGACGTGCGCTTTCGCACCGTGGGCGACATCACGACCACCTGCCCGGTCGAGAGCCTGGCCGCCGATGCGGGCGACGTGGTGCTCGAGACGCTGTCGGTCGATGTGAGCGAGCGCGGCGCCACGCGCATGGACGACATGACTTCGGAAGCTTCGATGGAGAAGCGCAAGAAAGACGGATATTTCTGATGAGCACGACGACGGCAACCCTCGATAGCAACGCCCTGCACGGCGACACCGGCACCGCCCTGCGCTTCATCACCTGCGGCTCGGTGGACGACGGCAAGAGCACGCTCATCGGCCGACTGCTGGTCGACAGCAAGACCGTGCTGCAAGACCAGCTGGCCGGCGTGCAGCGCGGCGGCGAAACCGACCTGGCCCTGCTTACCGACGGCCTCTCGGCCGAGCGCGAACAGGGCATCACCATCGACGTGGCCTATCGCTACTTCTCGACCGCCAAGCGCAAGTTCATCATCGGCGACGCGCCGGGCCACGAGCAGTACACCCGCAACATGGTCACGGCCGCCTCGGCCGCCGATGCCGCCGTGGTGCTGGTCGATGCCACCAAGCTGGCGTGGGCCGCCGAAGTGGAAGACGGCACTGTGGTCAAGCGCGAGCTGCTGCCGCAAACCCGCCGTCACACGCTGCTGACCCATCTGCTGCGCGTGCAGTCGATTGTGTTCGCGGTCAACAAGCTCGACGCCATCGACGACGCCGCCCTGGCCTTCGAACGCATTTCGACCGCGCTGAACGCCTTTGCCGAAGCGGCCGGCGTGCAGGTGGCCGCCATCGTGCCGATCTCGGCCCTCAAAGGCTGGAACGTGGCCACGCGCCATGCCGACTGGGTGGGCTACGAAGGCCCGAGCCTGCTCGAGCTGCTCGAGGAACTGCCGGTCACCGTGCAGGACGAGGCCGTGCCCTTCGCCTTTCCGGTGCAGTGGGTCGAAAAATTCTCTTCCTCGGCCGACACCTCGCAGGGCCGCCGCGTGTTCTGGGGCCGCGTGGCCTCGGGCCATGTGGAGCCCGGCCAGCGCGTGACGGTGCTGCCCAGCAACCAGACCGCCACGGTCGCCCAGGTGCTGAGCCACACGCGCCAGCCGAAGGTGGTGCATGCGGGCCACAGCGCCGGCATCGTGCTCGACCGCGAGGTGGACGTGTCGCGCGGCGACTGGCTGCTGGCACCCGGTGCCTTCGAGCCGGTGCGCGAAATTACCGCCACGGTCGCCTGGCTCGACGACGAGCCGCTGGTTGCGGGCCGCGTCTACTGGGCGCTGCAGGGCCATCGCTGGGTGAAAGCCAAGGTGGCGCGCATCGTCGACCGGGTGAACATCACGACGCTCGAATCGGAGCCGACGGCACAGCTGGAGGCCAATTCCATCGGCGATGTGGTGCTTGCGCTGCAGCAGCCGCTGGCCGTTCTGCCCTTCACGCAATCGCGGGCATTGGGCTCCCTGGTGCTGGTCGATACGGCCACTCACAAGACCGCTGCTGCCGTGCTCGTGCAGCCTGCCGCCGCAAAGGCCTAAAATCTGGGGTTTTCCCGACCTCACACTGACGCTAAAAGACAAATGACCCACGTCGTCTCTGAAGCCTGCATCCGCTGCAAATACACCGACTGCGTGGACGTATGCCCCGTGGATTGCTTCCGCGAAGGTCCCAACATGCTGGTGATCGACCCGGACGAGTGCATCGATTGCGCGGTTTGCATTCCCGAATGCCCGGTCAATGCGATCTACGCCGAGGAAGACCTCCCGGCCAACCAGATCGCCTTCATCAAGCTCAACGCCGAACTCGCGCTGGCCGACGGCTGGAAGAGCATCACCAAGCGCAAGCCGGCCCTCCCCGACGCCGAAGAGTGGAAAGACAAGACCGACAAGATCGGCGAACTGGTCCGTTGAACCCGGCAGGCGCAGCCCCCATCGAGACCGACGCCCTCATCATCGGCGCCGGTCCGGTTGGGCTGTTCCAGGCCTTCCAGCTCGGCCTGCTCGAAATCTCCTGCCACATCGTCGATGCGCTGCCCACCGCGGGCGGCCAGTGCGTAGCGCTCTACGGCGACAAGCCGATCTACGACATTCCGGGCACCCCGGTCACCAGCGGGCGCGATCTTGCGCAATCGCTGCTGCAGCAGGTGGCGCCGTTCAAGCCGCATTTCCACTTCGGCGAGCAGGTCGCCACCCTCGCCCGCCAGGCCGATGAGCGCCTGCTGCTGACAACGTCGGCGGGCAAGGCCTTCCTCGCCAGGACGGTGTTCGTTGCCGCAGGCGTCGGCGCCTTCGTGCCCAAACGCATCGCGGTCGGAGGCATTGCGCAGTTCGAAGGCAGCTCGCTTTTCTATCACCCCGATTCGCTTGACCGCTTTGCGGGACAGACGGTGGTGGTAAATGGCGGCGACGACATTGCGCTGCAAACTGCCATAGCACTCACGGCCATTGCCAAACAGGTCACGCTGGTGCACCGGCGCGACGGGTTCCAGGCCGATGAAGGTCTCGTCGCTTCGATGCGCGCGCTGGTCGCCGAAGGCAGGCTGGCGTTCAAGGTGGGCCAGCCCACTGCCTTCGATGGTAAGCAGCTGCAGATCACGACGCCCGACGCAACGACTGTCGATCTGCCGCTCGACGCGCTGGTCGCCTGCCTTGGCATTTCGCCTCGCCTCGGCCCCATCGCCGATTGGGGCCTGGAGCTCGAGCGCAAGCAGGTGCCGGTCGACACCGAAAAGTACGAAACCCGCGAGCGCGGCGTGTTCGCGGTGGGCGACATCAACACCTACCCGGGCAAGAAGAAGCTCATCGTCTGCGGCTTCCATGAGGCCACGCTGGCCGCCTGGGGTGCCACCGCCATCGTGTTCCCCGGCAAGGCCGTGCCGCTGCAGTACACGACCACCAGCACGCGGCTGCACGAGCTGCTGGGCGTGGCTGGCACTACTCCGCGCTAGGCAGCAGCGCCCGATACTCGCCAATGAAGCTGCCGATGGCGGCGACGAAGCGGTCGATGTCCGCATCCGGCAAGGGCAGCGACAGCACGACGAAGCCCCGCGGCGAAGCGTAGATGCCTTGGCTCAGCAGGTGAAAGAACAGCAACTGGCGCAGACGCCCGTCGACCACCGCCAGATCGTCCACACGCCGCACTTCCCCTCGGAGGAAATGCGCATTCATCAGCGAACCGACGCCGGTGAACTGCATGGCCACACCCTCCTTCGCGCACAGCGCATTGAGCCGTGCGCGCATCGCTTCGCCGCGCTCGGCCAGCGCGCCGGCAGCCTCGGGGGTGAACAGCTTGGTGAGGCCGGCATATCCCGCCGCCATGGTCATCACGTTGTTGTTGAAAGTGCCTGAATGGGAGAGCGAGCCCGTGCGCGGATCGAACTGCGCCATCACGTCCGCACGCCCGCCGAAAGCCCCGAACGACATGCCGCCGCCGATGTACTTGCCGAGTGTGGTGAGGTCGGACCGGATGCCCAGCTTGTTGGCGAGGCCGTTCGGCGCAAGGCGCGAGGTCATGACCTCGTCGAAGATCAGCAGCGCGCCGACCTTCGTTGCGCCATCGCGAAGCGCCTGGAGGAATTCAAGGCGCCCCGGAATGCAGCCGCTCGCGCCCTGCATCGGTTCGACCAGGATGGCGGCGATGTCCGGCCCGTGCTTGGCGATTTGCTCGCTCGCAAGCTGCGGGTCGTTGTAGGGCAGCACCAGGAAATCGAAGGGCACGGTCGTCGGCAGAGGCTTGGCACCGAAGCCGAGCACGCCGCCGTGATAGCCGCCCGAAAACACCACGATCTTTCGGCGGCCGGTGAAGTGCAGCGCAGCCGTGATCGCCATCAGGTTCGCCTCGGTGCCCGAGTTGGTGAAGCGCAATTGCTCGATCTGCGGAAAGCGCTCGCAGATGGTTTTTGCGAGCCGCCCTTCGAGCAGGTTGTGGCCCGTGAGGTTGATGCCGCTTTGCATCGCCTCGATGACGGCGTCACGGATTTCGGGCGCCGAGTGGCCGTAGACGCCGGCCGTGTACTCGGCGATGAAGTCCGCATAACGGTGGCCGTCGGCATCCCAGAGCGCAGCGCCCTCGCCCTTGGCGATGGTGAGCGGAAACGGCGCGTAGAAAAGCACCGAGCGGCTGTTGGCGCCGGGCATGTAGCGCGCCTGCTCCTCGAACTGGCGCCGGCTCGCGGGATTGCTGTCGATGAAGCGGCGATGCGCCTCGGCAAGGGCATGGTCGATTGCGGCGTCGGTCATGGGCGGGTCCTTCGAAAGTGGCAGGGCAGGCGTTCGCCTTTGATTAATTGATCAACGCTCAATTAATATTATTTATACAATCAATTTCGCGCCCGCACAATGCCAGCATCCATGAAGAAGACCACCTCCGAGCCCAAACCCAAGACCGCCGGCCGCCCCGCCGGCGGCGGCGCGCTGTCCAAGCGGCTCATCGCCGAAGCCGCCCTGGCGCACATCGATGAGTACGGCCTCGGCGCTTTCAGCATGCGGGAGATCGCGGCGCGGCTGGGCGTGTACCCGGCCACGGTGCACTGGCATGTGAGCACGCGCGAGGCGCTGCTCGCCGAAGTGGCCGCCATGGTGATGGCCGATGTCACGCCGCCGCCCGCCAAGCAGGCCTGGCAGGAATGGATCGCGCAGCTGTTCCGTCGCTGCCGTGCCGCGGTGCGCCGCCACCCCAACGTGGCGCAGTTGCTGGGCGCGCAACTGGTGTCGAACGGCAGCCTGCCCATCGAGCTGGTGGAAGGCGTGCTCGCAGCCCTGGTCGAGGCCGGGTTCGAAGGGCAGCCCCTGCTGGAGGCCTACAACTGCGTGATTGCGGCCATGCTCGGCTTCGTGACGATGGAGTTCTCCCCCCTGCCCTCGGACAACACCCAGGCCTGGGCCGAGGAGCTGCGCGAGCGCGTCCACACCATTCGCCCGCTCGATCACCCGGTGCTCACGCGCAACCTGCCGCTCCTGGCCAACCAGGCCTTCATCGTGCGCTGGGACAACGGCAGCACCGTGCCGCTGGACAGCAGCTTCGAGCGGCATATCCAGATCGTCATCGATGGTTTGGAAGCTTTCGCGCGCAGGCTCGTACAATAGTTTCCGCTTTGCGCCACGGCGCGGAGCACCACCGCTAGGGGTGTCGAACCGGAATCCGTTCCGGGGCTGACTGAGAGAGTCCCTTTGAACCTGACTGAGGTAATCCTCGCGCAGGGAAGCTGGTCCGGCGGCCTGTCGCGTTGTCTCGCGCGATGGCTTCGCCGCCGGAGCCTCGCCCACCTGCCAAACCTTTTGCACTGGAGCAACTGGATGGCACACGACGATAGTTTTTCTTCCGCCAACGAGGCGCTGACGCCCTTGCCGGCGTCGCAGCGCGTGTTCGGCTGGCACGACCACGCATCGCTCTGGTTCAGCCTGGGCGTGGGGCTGCTGGTAATGCAGATCGGCGCCTACCTGGTTCCGGCGGTGGGCACGCGCGATGCGGCCATTGCCATTGTGCTGGGCTCGCTGCTCGGCGCGGGCCTTCTGGCATGGACCGCGCGGCTGGGCTGCGAAACCGGCCTGGCGAGCGCCGGGCTGATGCACGCCACCTACGGCAGCGCCTTCGCGCGGCTGCCGGTGCTGCTCAACATCGTGCAGCTGGTCGGCTGGACCACCTTCGAGCTGGTGATCATGCGCGAGGGCACGCAGGCCATCGGCCAGCAGGCGTTCGGGCTCACGCTCACCGGGCCGCTGGGCGGCGCCCTTACCACCCTGCTCTGGGGCGCGGTGCTGCTGGCGCTGCTGGCGGGTTCCATGGTCAAGCTGGTGCGGCGCTTCGTCAGCCGCTTCGGCCTGCCGCTGGTGGTGCTTTCGCTGGTATGGCTCACCTGGCAGTTCGCAACGCGGCTCGAGGCAAAGGGTCTTGAAGCCTTCTGGGCCCGGCCGGGTGCCGGCGGCATGGGCATGTTCAGCGCGCTCGACCTGGTGATTGCAATGCCGGTGTCGTGGCTGCCGCTGGTGGCCGACTATGCCCGCCACGGCAAGCGCAATGCCAACGGACGGGGCGGCCTCGGCAGCGCATTCACCGGCACCTGGCTCGGCTACGCGCTGGCCAACATCTGGTGCTACGCGCTCGGCGTGATGGTGGTGAGCGTGGCGGAGCCGGGCACCGGGCTGGTCACCGCCCTGCTGCTCGCACAGGGCGGGCTGGTGGCGCTCGGCCTGATCCTCATCGACGAGCTCGACAACGCGTACGGCGACGTGTACTCGGGTGCAGTGTCCACCCACAGCCTGCTGCCGCGCTGGAGCGTGCGCCGCTGGGGCCTGCTGATCGCGGCGCTGTGCACCGGGCTGGCGCTGGTGCTGCCCATGCACACGCTCGAGCCATTTTTGCTGATGCTGAGCTCGGTGTTCGTGCCGCTCTACGGCGTGATTCTGGGGCGACTGGGCACGGGCCGGGCCATTGCATCAGTCGGCAATAACCGCCGCGTCGACCTTGGCGCCGCGCTGATCTGGATTGCCGGCATCGCGGCCTATCACGCTGCCGCCAAGTGGGCGCCCCAGTTCGGCTCCGCGCTGCCGACGCTGGCGGCCACCTTCCTGCTGGCGTGGCTCAGCCGGCCCAAGCCGGCATCTACAACAACGGCAGGCGGTGCGTCGGCACTGGCGCAAAACCGTGGTTGAGCGGACCGTGTCCCTCGCCGATGCGCACGCTCGCACCGGCGGCCATGGCGCCGAGCACGTAGGCGCGCGCGCGCTCCACGGCCTCGGGCAACGCCAAGCCCAGCGCCAGCTGCGCGGCAATGGCGGACGACAGCGTGCAGCCGGTGCCATGCAGGTTGCGGCTCGCAATGCGGGCCGAGGCCAGGCGCTTGCGCATACCGCCACGCCCCAGCAGCACGTCGACCACTTCGTCGCCAGGCAAGTGGCCGCCCTTGAGCAGCACGGCCTGTGCGCCAAGCGCCAGCAGTTCTTCGGCCGCCTGGTCGAGCGTATCGATGCCGTCGATGGCATGGCCGATGAGCAAGGCCGCCTCGTCGAGGTTGGGCGTGACCACCATGGCGCGTGGGAACAGCTCGCGCACCAGCACCTGCACGGTTTCGGCGGCAATCAGTCGATCGCCGCTGGTGGCGACCATTACCGGGTCGAGCACCACGTTGGGCAACCGATAGTGATCTATGGCCCAGGCCACCACCTCGACCACCTCGGGCGCATGCAGCATGCCGAGCTTGACCGCATCGACGCCGATGTCTTCGACCACCGCCTGGATCTGTGCCTTGAGAAATGCGGGTGGCACGCTCTGAATGCCCGAAACGCCCAGCGTGTTCTGCGCGGTGAGCGCGGTGATGGCCGTCATGCCGTAGCAGCCGAGCGCCGCGAAGGTCTTCAGGTCAGCCTGGATGCCCGCACCGCCGCCGCTGTCGGAACCGGCAATCGAGAGCACGCGCACGTAGCGCTGGGGCGCTCGGGGCGCGTTTGGGTGTGCAGCTTGGGTCATGCTGAAAATTATCGGCGACTCGCCTTGCCTTGCTCCCTCCCCTCCCGGGGGAGGGTTGGGGTGGGGGCAAGCGGCGTATGCATCGGGCGCTCTGACCGCCCCCATCCCGACCTTCCCCCAAAGGGGGAAGGAGCAAAGCCATGAGCCTTCCGTTTCAATCGGCCGCCATCCTCGGCGCGGGGCTGATGGGGCGCTTGCTCGCGGTCACGCTGGCGCGGGCGGGTTGCAAGGTCGAGCTGTTCGAAGCAGGCCGTCCCGAGGCGGAAGGCGCGGCCGCGCGCGTCGCGGCCGCCATGCTCGCCCCGCTGGCCGAGTCGGCCGTGGCCCCGGTGTCTGTCGTGCGGATGGGCCAGTACGCGTTGAGCCGCTGGCCCGAACTGCTGGCGCCGCTGGCGCAGCCGGTGTTCTTCCAGCGCGAAGGCACGCTGGTGTTGTGGCACCGGCAAGATGCTGCCGAGGCAATGCGGCTCGCGCGCGTGCTGGCCCGCACCGGCGCCCAGGTGCCCGAACTCGCCGCGATGCAGGCGCTCGACGGCTCCGGCATTGCCACGCTGGAACCTTCGCTGGGCCAGCGCTTCGCACAAGGGCTCTTCCTTCCGGGCGAGGGCCAGCTCGACAACCGCGCGCTGCTTTCCGCACTGCTCGCTACGCTGCAAACCAGCCCCGACGTGAAACTGCATTGGCAGTCGCCACGCGCACCGGAAGATTTTTCTCCGGGCGCACCTGGCCAGCCCGACCGCGTGATCGATTGCCGCGGCCTCGGCGCCAAGCCTCAATGGAATGCACTGCGCGGTGTGCGCGGCGAAGTCATTCGCGTGCATGCGCCCGAGGTGGCGTTGCAGCGGCCGACCCGGCTGGTGCATCCGCGCTACCCGCTCTACATCGCGCCCAAGCCCGGCGGCGTGTTCGTGATCGGCGCGACCGAAATCGAATCGGACGACATGTCGCCCGCCAGCGTGCGCTCCACGCTCGAACTGCTGAGCGCTGCCTATGCGGTGCACAGCGGTTTCGCCGAGGCCCGCATCCTGGAGATTGCAACGCAGTGCCGCCCCACGCTGCCCGACAACCTGCCCGCAATCCGCCAGCCGCATCCGCGCGTGCTGCAGATCAACGGCCTGTACCGCCACGGTTTCATGATCGCGCCCGCCGTGCTCGACGCCGCCATGGAGCTGCTGATGCATGGCCGCTCCGCGCTCGCACAAAGCCTTGGCCTGGAGATTTCCGACACATGACGATCGACGTGCTGATCAACGACAAGCCTTTTGCGCTGCCAGAAAGCGCCACGCTTGTGGATGCGCTCGCCGCGCTGAACGCCGTGCCGCCTTTTGCGGTGGCCGTGAACCGCGAATTCGTGCCGCGCTCCGCCTATGCGGCGCGCGCACTGCAACCCCAAGACCGCATCGAAGTGATCCGCCCCGTGACCGGCGGGTGAACAAAACGACATAGCGACGGAGACAACACACACCATGACCACCTCTTCAATCTCTTCCGTTCCGGACGGCGATCCGCTGGTTCTGTACGGTCAGACCTTTCACAGCCGCCTGCTGCTGGGCACCGCGCGCTACCCCTCGCCGGACCTGCTCGAAGCCGCCGTAAAGCGCGCCAAACCTGCCATGCTGACCGCCTCGCTGCGCCGCCAATCCGCGAGTCCCGGCGCAAGCGACAGCGGCAACGGTTTCTGGGAACTGCTGCGCCGGCTTGCGGTGCCGGTGCTGCCCAACACCGCCGGGTGCCACAGCGTGCAAGAAGTGATTGCCACGGCGCAGATGGCGCGTGAGCTTTTCGACACGCCGTGGATCAAGCTCGAACTCATCGGCGACGACTACACGCTGCAGCCGGACACGCTGAACCTGGTCGATGCCGCGTCGCAGCTGATTCGCGATGGCTTCCAGGTGCTGCCTTATTGCACCGAAGACCTGGTGCTGTGCCAGCGCCTCGTCGACGTGGGCTGCCAGGCCGTCATGCCCTGGGCCGCGCCCATCGGCACCGGCCGCGGGCCGGTGAACCCCTACGCTCTGCAGTTGCTGCGCGAGCGGCTCAGCGTGCCGATGCTGGTCGATGCGGGCCTGGGTCTGCCCTCGCATGCCTGCCAGGTGATGGAATGGGGCTACGACGGTGTGCTGCTCAACACAGCGGTTGCGCTCGCGCAAGACCCGGTGTCGATGGCCGGCGCCTTTGCAGACGCGGTGCATGCCGGCCGCGCCGCCTACCGCTCCGGCGCCATGGCCGCGCAAGATTCCGCGCAGCCGAGCACGCCGGTGCTCGGCACGCCCTTCTGGCATCACACAGCATGACCGCATTGAACGACCACCGGGCGGTTGCCCACGCCATCGTCGCTGCCCATGGCTTGCGCTTTGGCGCCATCACGGCCGCGGCCATTTCAGCCGGCAGCTTTTCGTCGGACGACCCCGTGTACCGCGGCGCCAAGCAGGCTTGCGCGGCGCTCGGCTTCATCGAGATCGACGCCGAATGCCTCGCGCTCGCATGGCAGGCACAGACAGTGCGCACCGGCGCATTCGATGCAAGCCAATGGCCAGAGACCCCGGCCGATTTCGGCATGCGCGCGTTTCCGCCCAATGCGCGCGATGACGCGTTTGCGCCCTGCCCCGAACGGCTCGGCCTGTACGCCGTGCTGCCTGATGCGCAATGGGTCGGCCGCATGGCGCGCGCCGGCGTGCCCACCGTGCAGCTGCGCTTCAAGTCAGGCGGTGCGGCAATCGTCGAACGCGAAGTGCAGGCTGCGGTCGACGCCGTGCGCGGCACCGGCGCGCTGCTTTTCATCAACGACCATTGGCAAACGGCCATTGCAGCGGGTGCCTACGGCGTGCACCTTGGCCAGGAAGACCTCGATGCGCTTTCACCAGCGCAGGTGCAGCAAATACGCGATGCGGGTTTGCGCCTTGGCGTGAGCACCCACGGCTACGCCGAGATGGTGCGCGCCGACGCGGTGAGCCCGAGCTACATCGCCATGGGTGCGGTGTACCCGACCACCCTCAAGAAAATGGCGACGGCCCCACAAGGCGTGGCGCGGCTCGCAGCGTATGCGCGCCTGTTGCGCGGCTATCCGCAAGTGGGCATCGGCGGCATCGATGCGGTGCGCCTGCCTGAGGTGCTGGCCACCGGTGTCGGCTCCGTCGCCGTGGTGCGCGCGCTTGTCACCGCAGACAACCCTGAGGCCACGGCCGCGCAATGGATGGCTGCCATGAGCGCAGCCGCCGCATGAACAGAACAACAATGACCAAAAAGCAATCTCTTCTTCGCGCATGGCCGCTGTCGCCGGTTTCGCGCGCAACGGCCGCCGCCTTCCTTCTGGCGGCCGGCAGCGCGCAAGCCCAGCAGCCAACAGAGCTGCCCGCCATCACGGTCAACGAAAGCAATGCCTCGCCGCAAGCCGACGTGAGCGGCTTCGGCGACGTGCCGGTGCGCGAGCTGCCGCTCTCGGCCACGGTCATCGACAGCACGCAGCTCCGCGCGAGCGGCGCGCGCCGACTGGCGGACCTCACGCAGTTCGATTCGTCGGTGACCGATGCCTACAACTCGGCCGGCTACTGGGACTACCTGTCCGTGCGCGGCTTTGTGCTGGACAACCGCTTCAACTACCGACGCGAGGGCTTGCCGATCAGCGCCGAGACATCGATTCCGCTCGACAACAAGGAGCGCGTTGAAATCTTGCGCGGCACCAGCGGCATCCAGGCCGGCACCAGTGCGCCGGGCGGGCTGGTCAACTACGTGGTCAAGCGCCCGACCGAGCAAGACCTTCGCACGCTGCGCCTCGAGATCACCAGCCGCGGCAGCGTGCTGGGCGCGCTCGATCTTGGCGGGCGCTTCGGTGCGAACCGCGAGTTCGGCTACCGCCTCAACGTGGTGAACGAAAACCTGAAGCCGCTCACGCACAACCTCGACGGCAACCGCAACATGTTTTCGCTGGCCGGCGACTGGCGCATCACGCGCGACTCGGTGCTCGAATTCGAGATCGAGCGCAGCCACAAGACGCAGCCGAGCCAGAACGGCTTCAGCCTGCTGGGCAACACGCTGCCCGCGCCGGTCGATCCGAAAATCAACCTGAACAACCAGCCGTGGTCGCAGCCCTCGGAGTTCAATGCGCTCACCGGCAGCGTGCGCTTCAGCCAGGCACTCAACGCCGACTGGCGCTGGAGTGCGCAAATCGGCCAGCAGCGGCTCAAGACCGATGACCGCCTGGCCTACGCCTTCGGCTGCGGCGCCGAAGGCAACTACGACCGCTACTGCTCCGACGGCACCTTCGACTTCTACGACTTTCGCAGCGAGAACGAGCGGCGCACGCAAACCGCCGGCAGCCTGAACCTCAAGGGCAACGTGATGACCGGCGGCGTGCGGCATGAGCTCGGCTTTGGCCTGCTCGCAAGCCGCGTGCGCAACCGCTTTCAGGACCAGGCCTACAACTACGTCGGCACCGGCAACATCTGGGCCACCGCCATCGTGCCGGCGGACCCGACGCTGACCGACGCCAACACCAGCCGCGACGAGCGCTCGACCGAGCTTTCGGTGCAGGACGCCATTCGCTGGAACAGCCGCTTCACCACCTGGGTCGGGTTGCGCCACACGCGGCTCGACCGCGACAGCATTCGCACCGACGGCTCGCGCCCCACCGGCTACAAGGACGGCATCACCACGCCATGGGTTGCCGCCAGCTACGCCATCCAGCCCGGGCTGCTGGCATACGCAAGCTGGGGCAAGGGCGTGGAGTCGCAGGTGGTGCCGAACAAGAGCTCGCAGTACACCAACGCCGGCGAAGCGCTTCCCGCACTCACCTCCCGCCAGTGGGAGGTTGGCCTCAAGGGGGGCAGTGACGTTTTCAACTGGCAGCTTGCGTGGTTCGACATCAAGCGCCCGATGACGAACCTCGACGCCTGCAACCGGCTTGGCACCACGCCGTGCGATGGCCGCTACGACGGCAGCGCGGTGCACCGCGGGCTCGAAGCGGGCGCGCAATGGAACACCGGCCCCTGGCGCCTTGGCGGCAGCGTCACGCTCATGGATGCCAAGCGCCGCAACAGCACCGCAGAGCCCGCCATCAACGGCCAGTGGCCCACCAACGTGCCCAAGCAGGTGCTGCGCGCGCAGGCTGCGTACCGCGTTGCATCGGTGCCCGGCCTCGAGCTGCTGGGACAGCTTTCGCATGAAGGCCGGCGCAACGTTTTGCCCGATGGTTCGATCACCCTGCCCTCATG
This sequence comes from Variovorax sp. CCNWLW225, assembly GCF_037204045.1. Classification (NCBI taxonomy): domain Bacteria; kingdom Pseudomonadati; phylum Pseudomonadota; class Betaproteobacteria; order Burkholderiales; family Comamonadaceae; genus Variovorax; species Variovorax sp. CCNWLW225. Next base: position 291,101 of record NZ_JBBCBV010000002.1, read on the forward strand.
GACCCGCGTCGATGCGGTACTGCGCTACGACACCAAACTGCGCGGCGTTCAGACCAGCTGGAGCCTTGCCGTCGACAACCTTTTCGACCGCCGCTACTGGAAAGAATCGCCCTACCAGTTCGGCCATGTGTACCTGTTTCCGGGAGCACCGCGCACGCTGCGACTTGGCCTGACCGTCTCGCTGTGAGCGCCGCTCAAAAAATTTTCAAAAATTTATCGCGGACGTATTCGCGGGTTCGAAAGGCCCAAAAAATCACGCTATAATCTGAGGCTTGTTCCTCGATAGCTCAGTTGGTAGAGCGCCGGACTGTTAATCCGTAGGTCCCTGGTTCGAGCCCAGGTCGAGGAGCCACTAAAAAGCCGTAAAGGCCTCTGAATGCCCCGCTACTTTAAAGGTAGCGGGGCATTTACTTTTTAGGCGGTGCGTTCAAGCCAACGACGAACGCCGCATCTTGTTCCTGGCAATCTGCAGCGTCCTCGCCATTCGACGGGGTTCATGCAGCATCTTGTTGATTTCCGCGAGCCCGTCTTCGGTGATGCGCGTCACGGTCGCTGTCCGGGCAATGTGGTACTTGCCCCACGCGTCGGACGCCGGCGCGATGTCCGCTTCGACAAGCCCGGTTGCTTTCAACACGCTCACGTACTGAACATCTTCGGGTCTCGTCACCACCTTGGGCAGCAAGGCGGTCTGCAGGCTTAGCAAGTAGAACAACGGCATGGCTGAACCTCGTTGGATGCGTTTTTTTCTTCGACGCTGACACTTGCCGCATCGCTCCTTGAGAGAGAACTCGAAGGTATCGCGATGCCCTGCCCGGCCTGTCGGACGGCAGTCCTGGAGCGGGTAGGATGGGAAGAATTCACATTTTTTGGAGTTGGTCATGAAATGCCTGCTACGCCCTTTGGCCCTTGCCGCCCTCCTGGCCGGCGGCCTGGTGGCTCCCGCCTTGGCAGACCCGCACAAAGACGAAAGCGGCCATGGCTACGGCAAGGGTCGCCACGGAAAGCGCGAACACAAGGAGGAATATTGGGACGGCCGCTGCAAGGTCGAACGCAAGTGGGAAAAAGGCGGCGAATACAAAGAGGAGCGAAAGTGCAAGGAGCGCGCCGCGCGCCCTCGGCAATATGACGGCCCCTACTATGCGGCGCCCCAGCCGGTGGAGCCGCCCACCGTCGTCATACAGCCTCAGATCGTGATCCGGCCGTAGGCACCCAGGCACTTGCGCGAGCAACTCGCCGTGCGCCCTCTTCATCAAGCTGCAAAAGGCAGCCCAGCACCCGAGCCCAATCCAAAAGCGCATCGGACTCGTATCAGGGGCATGTGCACTGAAAGCAGCTTGGATCTGGCGCTAAGGATTGCGGCGCTCAACGCAGTTGCAAACCAACTGATATCGGAGTCCGTTCGCCTCCGAAACGAGGCAGCAATTCTTCGATCCGAATGCACAAGAGTGCGGCGCGGTTCTGCTGGCGACAGCACGATCGAACTGGACGCCACAAATAAGCGCGTTGACTTCTGGCGTGCGTGTGTCGATCAGCCCACATCCGAGGCAGAAATTCACACACGTTAGGATTTTCCACTTACGTGTCTGGTTGTAAGAATGGTTTCAGCGCGTGATGATCTGAGCTTCTGTTTCCAGGAGTTTTCAGATGACATCGTGCGAAGGCAATGCGGGGCTCAAGCGTCTCGTTTCAAAGAAAAACGAGCGCCCGGCCGCTGCGCCGCGCAACGCAGCGCCAGCCGGTGCTGCCGTGTTCCCCGTTTCGGCCATTGCACTCGCAGTTGCTCTGTTCGCGGCAGCGCCGCAGATGGCGCGAGCCGCTAACGAGTGCGGCGCCGAAGTGGCTGGGGCGGACACGATTTCCTGTTTGGGCGCCAGTTATCCGGCGGGGATCATCTACACGGCGGCTGACTCGTTGACGCTTAACCTGAACAACCCGCTCATGACCGTCGGGGGCAGTTTCGGGGTGAGGGTTCAGAACACGACCGGTACGACCCACGCTGACTTGGTCGTCAATGCCGCAAGTGTCGGCTCGATCACCACCGCGACAAATCCAGCGGTGAGCGTCGTCAACTCTCGAACTACAGGGGTTGCCGCTTTCACGCTGGATGGCGGTTCAGTCACCTCAGGCGGTAGCAGCCCGACCGTAAATATCGTCAGCAATGGCGACGCACAATTCACGTTGAATAGCGGACAGGTCCGCAATACGAGCACTGGCAATGCAATTCTGGTCTCGGCCGGATTCACGAGCAAGGCAACCGCTGTGATCAACGGTGGTTCGGTCGAGACACTATCAGGGGCAGGTTCTGCCGTTCGCTCTTTTGCCAGCGCCAAGGCCGGCACGGGCGTTGCCGAGATCCGTATGTCTGGGGGTTCGGTAGTTTCCGCGGGTGGCCATGGCCTCTGGTCCGAGTCCAGAGGCAGCGGCCAGGCCCTTGTGGAGATGACAGGCGGTGTGGTCAGCGCAGCCGGCAAGAACGGCGATGGCATCTTGGCCGTGAGCACGAATAGCACCTACGCCGTTGCTGTGATGGGCGGCAGCACCGTCACCGGCGGCAGCGCCTTCGGCGCCGCAATCCACACAGCGGGGGCAAACGGCGGCATCGTCAACATCGGCGCAGGCGTCACTATCGGCGCAGGCGCCTCCGGCGTCGCCCTCCGCGACGGTGACCTCAATCGCGATGGCATCGACGAAATCGGCGGCAACACCACCATCACCACCTCCGGCGCCCTCACTGGCGATGTGCTGCTCGGCGGCGGCACCGACACCCTGAACATCGCGGGCGGCTCCATCGCCGGCAACCTCACCGGTGACGGCGCCGATGCGCTGAACTTCAACCTGGGCACGAACAGCTTCATCCACGGCGCGGCCTTTGCCATCACTGGCATGAACAGCGTCACCATGAACTCGGGCAATGCGCAGATCGACAGCACGGTCAGCGGCAACACGCAGCTGACCGTGAACGGCGGCACGATGGTACTCACCGGCGCCAACAGCTACACCGGCAGCACCACGATTGGCGCCGGCACGCTCGCGCTTGCCGGAGCCGGCTCCGTGGCCACTTCTAGCCAGGTGATCGCCGATGGCACCTTCGATATTTCTGGCGTGAGCGCGGCAGGCACCAGCGTGCAGCGCCTCTCGGGCAGCGGCGCCGTCACGCTCGGCGGCAAGGCCCTCACCCTGACCGCGGCCGCGGACACCTTCAGCGGCGCCATCGCAGGCACGGGCAGCTTCGCGCTCGCGGGCGGTGCACAGGTGCTCACGGGTACCAACACCTACACCGGCGGCACGGCGATCAGCACCGCGAGCACGCTGCAACTGGGCAGCGGCGGCACGTCGGGCTCCATTGCCGGCAATGTGGTGAACGATGGCACGTTCGTCTTCAACCGCGCCAACCGGCTCGATCTGGGCGGCGACATTTCCGGAAGCGGCGCCATTCGCCAGGTCGGTACGGGCATGACCAACCTCACCGGCAACAGCGCGGCCTTTGCCGGCACCACCACGGTGGAGGCCGGCACGCTGGCCGTCAACGGCACGCTCGGCGGCACCATGAATGTGCTGGCGGCTGGCCGGCTTCAGGGCTCGGGCTCGGTGGGCGGCACAACGGTTGCCGGCACAGTTGCACCAGGCAATTCCATCGGCACGCTCGGCATCAACGGCAACTTCGCGCAGCTGGCGGGCTCGACCTACCAGGTCGAAGTGGACCCGGCGTCCACTGCCTCCGACCTGGTGCGCGTGAGCGGCAGCGCCAACATTGCGAGCGGCGCACGCCTCGAAGTCGTTCGCACCGGCAGCGGCAGCTTCGGCATTGGCACCCGCTACACGGTGCTGAGCGCCGACGGCAGCGTGATCGGCACCTACAACCTGACGGGCGACACCGAAAGTGCCTTCGTGCGCGTGACGGACAGCTACGACGCGAACCATGTCTATCTGCTGGCCCAGAAAACACGCAGCTTCACCGAGCCTGCGACCACACCCAACGAGGTGGCGGTTGGCGGCGCGCTGGAAACCTTGCCGGGCAGCAACCCGCTCTCGACCGCCGTGGCATGGCTGCCCAACGACCTTGCGGCGCGCGATGCGCTGAACCAGCTGTCGGCAGACATCCATGCCTCTTCGAAGACCGCGGCGCTGGAAGACAGCCGCTTTGTGCGCGACGCCGCAGTCGACCGGCTGCGCAGCGCCGCGTGCGCGCCCGGCAGCGCGGCAAGCGGCGCTGCGCAAAAGCCGATGCAGGCCGGCACCGGCTGCACGCCCGAAGACAGCCAGGCGCGCGCGGGCTGGGCGCAGGTGTTCGGCTCGTGGGGCCGCATCGACAGCGACGGCAACGCCGCCAAGCTCAAGCGCGACATCGGCGGGTTCTTCGTCGGCGCGGACACGGGCATTGCCGCGGGCTGGCGCGTGGGCGCATTGGGCGGCTACAGCCGCGCGAGCGCGGACACCAGCACGCGCAACAGCAGCAGCAAGACCGAGAGCTACCACCTCGGCGTTTATGGCGGTACCCAATGGGGCGCCACGGGCGCGACGGCGCTGCGCCTGGGCGTGAGCCACAGCTGGAACAAGACGGACACGAGCCGCTCGGTCGCCTTTGCAGGCTTTGCGGGCAGCCTGGCCGGCAAGTACGACAGCAGCACGACCCAAGTCTTTGGCGAGCTGGGCCATCGCATCGACCTGGGCGCCGCCACGCTGGAGCCCTTTGCGGGCTTGGCCCATGTGCGGCTGCGCAGCGATGCGTTCGTCGAGCAAGGCGGCCTTGCCGCGCTGTTTGGCTACGGCGGCCGCACCGACGCAACCTTCTCGACCATTGGCGTGCGCGCAAGCATGCAGGCCAGCGAAAGCATTCGCCTGCGCGGCACACTCGGCTGGCGCCATGCATTCGGCGGCGCCACGCCGACGAGCACCCACGCGTTTGCCGGCAGTGTGCCGTTCACGCTGTCGGGTGTTCCGCTGGCAGAGGACGTTGCGGTGCTCGAGGCCGGCATTGAAACGCAGCTGCGCCCCAACCTGGCATTGAATGCCTCGTACTCAGGGCAGTTTGGAGACCGGCTGCAGGACCATGGGTTCAAGGTCAACCTGAACTGGTCGTTCTGACGTCGTTTTGAACGAGGGCGATCTGATGATCGCCGGCCAGGCAAAAAAAAAGCCCAGCCCGGAGGGGGCTGGGCGGAAGCCCTGACGATGTCGCCACGTCAAGGGCCCCGAGAGGAAGAACCAAGGATCGGGGCAACGGCAAAGTAGGTTTGGAGCGCCGGCCCGGTTGTCGGACATGGCCGACTTGGGGGCCAGAGGCCAGCCCGGCAATCATACTGTATGTTTGTACAGTTTTCTTGCCGTCTGGCAGAAGCGCTGTTCGGGCGCAACGGGATGAGCGCAAAGCGCTCGCATCACCGTCACACTGCATTGCGGCAATTTCGATTCACTGGGCGTGCACAGCCCGTGGCTCACCTCAATTGGGCGATCTTTAGTTTTATTTAGCCACCAGCGTCGGACTGAAATCCGAACTCCACAAGCTTACGGGCGCTTTCCGGCGATGTGAAGCCGAGCGTGATACCGATGTTTGCACGCAACTCGTCTTTAGCGTGTTTTAGAAGATTTTAGCTGTAAATAGAAATAAAATTTCAAAAACACAAGGTGTATCGACATTTATCGATTGCATATTTGGAATGCATCAATATGCGTTCAATTATCAGACTCGTGCCGCCAGCGGACACTCTGCATTCGTTGCACGGAGCTATAGCGCAAATGGTCGCACGTTAGGCGCCGCTAGACGGGGCCTCTTGATGACAACCAACTTCTACAAACCACAGACCACAAATGTATGAACTTAATTCTATTAGTAACTTTATATTACTATGACAGAATAAATTTCAATTGAAAGATTTCATGAATTCAGAAAGATGACGCCAAAACGAGACATCCTCAGTTACAACACTTCGCCCCTCTTTTAATATTTGTTTGCAAAACAATATTTCATATTTTTGCAAAACGTTGGACGACTCACATCGTTCATTAAAACTTTTATACGCACGGACGGAGCAAATGAACACTACTTATCGCTCACTTTGGAATGAATCCCTCGGGGCTTGGGTTGCGGCGCCGGAGACCACCAGTGCTCGAGGTAAGCGCAGTGGAAGTTGCGTGGCACGTTCCGCCGTGGTTAGCGCACAAGCATCGCTCCCGCCGCGACGCCTGCGCAGGGGTGTTCTGACTGCGCTGCTGGCGATGAGCAGTTTGGGATGGTGCTCGTGGGCACAGGCACAGGCGCTCTGCGCTGCAGCGCCCTACTACTCTTACAGCGGCAGCTCGACCTGTGCGGGTCAACAATCCCAAGCGACTTTCGGCGGAGCCACTGCCATAGGTTTCAACGCCTCGAGTACCGGGCTGAATGCCACGAGTCTCGGCATCAACGCCATTGCCTCTGCGACGAATGCCCTTTATCTGGGATCGCGCACCGCCCCCGGAACGGGTGCATTGGCCGAGAGCGCCATTGCGATCGGTACAGACGTGACTTCGAGCGGAGCCGGTGCCGTTGCTCTTGGCATCCAGGCAGCTGCAACCGATGCGTTTGCGACCGCCATCGGCGTAACCGCAAGGGCGACGGCGTTGCGCACGGTTGCGCTCGGAAACGCGTCACAGGCCACCAGCGAAGCGGCCACCGCTGTCGGCAACAGCGCCGTGGCGCAAGGGAATAGCTCGCTGGCACTCGGAGCGCAAGCGCTCGCCATCGGGGCGAGCACCGTTGCGGTCGGCCAAGGTGCCGGCGCGGGCTCGACGATTGCCAACACAGGTTCGGTCGCTGTAGGTGTTGCCGCCGGAACGCTGGTCACCGGTGCGCTCAACACCGCGTTGGGCGGAGGCACGGCGAGCGTGATGCGGGGCGCAGGTTCGGGCGTCACAGGAACGCGCAACCTTGCCTTCGGCACAGGCGACGGCACGGTCGCCTACGACGGCACACTGAAAGCTGCGGCAGGCAGCTTGGTCAGTGGCAACGACAATATCGCCATCGGCACCAATGCGGGCATCGGCGTCGCGAGCAGCACGACGACATCGATCGGCCTGAACGCGAATGCGAGTTTGGACAGGGCGACCGCCATCGGTTCAAACGCAACTGCTTCCGCACAGGATGCTATCGCGCAAGGCAGCAACGCCAGCGCCGGCGGCCAAAACGGCATCGCAATCGGCTTCCAGTCGATCGCCTCCAAGATAAATTCCATCAATCTTGGCGCGCGCACCGCTGCTGGAGCGGGCGCCACTGCGCAGGGTGCCATCGCCGTCGGCACGGATGTGGAGGCATCTCAGGACCGCGCAGTCGCAATGGGTGCCGCAACGCGCGCTGCCGGTGCCGACGCCGTCGCAATGGGTACCCGGACCGCCGCGACTGCGGCCAATGCCACCGCACTCGGTTCAGGTGGCACCAATGCCGCGACCGCTGTGCGGGCTTCCGCTGCCGGTTCTCTGGCACTGGGCGGCAACGCGACGGCGGGCGCCAACGCGGCAGCCGCCGATGCCATTGCCATCGGCGGAGAGACGTCCGCGACCCAGACGGAAGCAATTGCGGTTGGCCGCCTGGCCACCGCTTCGGCCGCGAACGCCATTGCGGTCGGCAGGAGTGCCCGAGCCGATTCGGCCGAGGCGGTTGCGATCGGCACCAACGCCACCGCTACTGGCGGCCGGTCGGTTTCCATCGGCTCCGGCAACGTGGCCAACGGCAACGGCGCGGTCGCCATCGGTGATCCGAACACCGCGACGGGCGACGGCGCAGTCGCGAACGGCATGGACAACACCGCCACTGGCAACGGGTCCGTGGCGATGGGCAACACCAACAAGGTTGGCGGCGGCGGTCAGGATGTGGGCGTCGCCGGCACGGCGGCGCAAGGTGCAGTCGGCATCGGCTACCAGAACACGGTGGTCGGCCAAGGAAGCGTCGCGATCGGCAGCACCAGCAGCGCACTGGCCGCGGGTGCGATTGCGTTCGGCGACACGGCAGTGGCCAAGAACGCGCGTGACGTGGCGCTGGGTTCGGGTTCGGTGACAGACACGGCCATCGCAACGACCGGTATTGTGATCGGCGGAAATCCGTACAACTTCGCCGGCACCAATCCGCTGAGCACGGTCAGCGTTGGCGCTCTGGGAACTGAACGCACGATCACCAACGTGGCGGCCGGCCAAATTACCGGCACCTCGACCGACGCCATCAACGGCTCGCAACTGTTCGGCACCAACCAACAGGTGGACTTGAACTCGACCCAGATCACCAACCTCAACAACCAGATTGGCGGCATCAACAATGGTGCAGGCATCAAGTACTTCCACGCCACCTCCACCCTGCCCGACTCGCAGGCCCTGGGCACGGATTCCGTCGCCATCGGCCCGAACGCAGTAGCCAACAACGCTGGCGACGTGGCGCTGGGCTTAGGCTCCACAACCTCCAAGGCGGTCGGCACACCAGGTGCCACGATCGGCGGCAATCCCTATGTTTTCGCTGGAGCCACGCCAACGAGCACGGTGAGCGTGGGTGCGCTGGGTGCAGAGCGCACGATCACCAATGTTGCGGCCGGCCAAATTACCGACATCTCGACCGACGCCGTCAACGGCTCGCAGCTGTTCGCCACCAACCAGCAGGTGACGTTGAACACGAGTTCGATCAACAACCTCAACAGCCAGGTCGGAAACATCAACAACGGCGCGGGCATCAAATACTTCCACGCCAACTCCGTCCTGCCCGACTCGAGCGCCGTGGGGACCAACTCAGTCGCGATCGGGCCGAACGCGGTGGCCAACAACGCCGGAGATGTCGCGCTGGGCTTCGGTTCCACGACCTCCAAGGCAGTCGGCACTGGCGGCATCGTGATCGACGGCAACCCCTATGTCTTCGCTGGAGCCACGCCGACGAGCACGGTCAGTGTGGGCGTGTTAGGTGCGGAACGCACCATCACCAATGTGGCAGCCGGCAGCATTTCCGGCACCTCGACCGACGCGATCAACGGCAGCCAGTTGTTCGCCACCAACCAGTCGATCGAAAACCTGAGCAGCACGGTCACAGCCAACAAGACCCGGTACTACAGCGTCAGCTCCACGGGCGGCGGCAACGAGGCCAACGAAGGCGCTACGGCCGCCGACGCCATTGCCTCAGGCAAGGACGCGGCCGCCAGCGGCGTGGCCAGTATCGCGCAGGGTCTCGGCGCCAGTGCCACGGTCGACGGCGGCGTCGCACTCGGCTCGGGCTCGGTTTCCGACCGCTTCGTGGCGCCGTCGACCGGCAGCATTCCAGCCGGCAGCAGCCTCATCGAATACAACACCACCGACCGCACGCTGCTTGGCGCGCTCTCGGTCGGCAGCGCGACCACGTACCGCCAGATCACCAACGTGGCCGACGGCACCGAGGCGCAGGATGCAGTCACGGTGCGGCAACTCAGCGGCGCGCTGCAATCGTTCGCCGTCACGCCCACGCTGTATTTCCACGCCAACTCCACAGCTGCGGACTCGCTGGCCATTGGCGCCGAGTCGGTAGCGGTCGGGCCGCAGACGGTGGTCAACGGCAACAACGGCGTGGGCATCGGCAACGGCGCCATCGTGCAGCAAACCGCGCCGGGCGGCATTGCCATTGGCCAGGGTGCCACTTCGCATCTGGCGGACTCGATCGCATTGGGCACCAATGCGTCCGCCGCCGGGGTTCAAGGCGTGGCACTGGGCGCAGGCAGCAGCGTGACTCAAGCGGGCGGCGTGGCACTGGGCGCGGGCTCGGTGGCTTCCACCGCGGCGGGCGTGGCCGGCTTCGTGCCGCCCACGGCCACCGATGCGCAGCGCATCGCCATCGGCGCAACCACCAGCACGCTGGCGGCGGTGTCGGTGGGTGATGCGGCCAACGGGCAGTTCCGGCAGATCACCGGGGTGGCGGCCGGCACGGCCGACAGCGACGCGGTGAACGTGTCGCAGCTGCGCGGGGTGCAAGGCGTGGTGGCGGTGATCGACCAGTCGACGGTCAAGTACGACACCAACCCGGACGGCTCGATCAACTACAACAGCGTGAGCATGGGCGGCAGCGGCGCGACGGGCCCGGTCACGGTGCACAACGTGGCGCCCGGTGTGGCCGGCACCGACGCGGTCAACGTGAACCAGCTGAATGCCGGCATCGCCGGAGCCAACGCGTACACCGATGCGCGCGTCAACTCGCTGGGCGGCGAGATCCGCAGCATTGCCAAGGACGCGAGCGCCGGTGCCGCTGGTGCGATGGCAATGGCCAACATGCCGCAGGCCTACATCCCGGGCAAGAGCATGGTGTCCGCGGGCGTCGCGGGCTTCGACGGCCAGGCCGCCCTTGCCCTGGGCGTGTCGAAGCTTTCGGACAACGGCCGCTGGGTCGTCAAGTTCAGCGGCTCGGCCAACTCGCGCGGAAAGATCGGCGTGGCGGCCGGTGCGGGCTTCCATTGGTAAGCCGGCGGCATCAAAACAAAAGGAACAACATCATCATGAAAAAAACGCAATTCCATCGCTTCCCGGCCGCCGCATTTGGAGCCGCCGCCATTCTGGTTCTGCAGGGCTGCAGTTCCTACGTGAGCAAGGGCATCACCGATGACGGCAAGGCCACCGAGGTGGTCTTCCCCAGCGTGGAAAACGACGCCTGGCTGAAGGAAGGCACGTTCCCCAACCTGAACAACCTGCGCGCGGTGGCGCCGGGTGTCACCAAGGACCAGCTGTACGACCTGCTCGGCCGTCCGCACTTTCGCGAAGGCGTGGCTAGCCCGCGCGAGTGGGACTACATCTTTCACTTCCGCAAGGCGGGCGGCGGCGTGACCACCTGCCAGTACAAGGTGATCTTCGACAAGGACTTCAAGGCGCAGACCTTCCACTGGCTGCCCGCCGGTTGCGGCGATGTGCTGGCGTCGCGCGCGGTGCCTGTGGCCGAACGGCCGGCTGGGGCGGCCCCGGCTGCGCCGCGCAAGGTCACGCTGGGCGCCGACGGCCTCTTCCGCTTCGACGGCAGCTCGCTGGCCGACTTGCTCCCCGAGGGCCGGCGCAAGCTCGACGCGTTGGCCGGCGAGATCAAGAGCAGCATCAAGTCGGTGGATGCTGTCAGGGTGACGGGCCATACCGACCGCTTGGGCAGCAGCACCTACAACAACGCCCTTTCACTGGCGCGTGCCAACACCGTTCGCAACTACCTGGCGCAGTCAGGCGTGCCGGCGCAGAACGTGCAGGTGCAAGGCAAGGGCGAATCCGAGCCGAAGGTGCAATGTGCGCAAACCAGGCGCGCGGAGCTCATCGACTGCCTGGCGCCAAACCGCCGCGTGGAGATCGAAGTCTTCGGCGGAAGCTAACGACCTTGCGGGCCCGGCCTGCCCATGCCGGGCCCACTGCGAGGCAAGCCTTTTGGCGCGGTAGCCGCGTTACAAACAGTCGCGGCTTTGTCTGACATCTGCGATTTTGAAACAACTCGATCTTCCGTTCTCGATTAGGAGGTTGAGATGGAAGATCGCGACAAGAGAAACGGCCCGGATTCGCAAGCGACAAGGGCTCTTTGGTGGGTGATTGCCGCAATGGCGGCAGTGATCTGTACGCTTGCGCTGCTGCATCTTGCCGTGCAGCGCGAGCGCGCGGCCATGGCCGTCGGCCAGGTCGATTTTCAGCTGCTGCCCGAGGCCGTTGCCGAAGCCTGGAGGGCTACCCCACCCCTCTTGAATCCTGACAGCGCGCCCGCATCATTGATCCCATCAAAAAAACCGGAGGAAGATGATGTCGAGGTCTTCGGATGCGCGCGCCCTCTCCAAGCTCGCCTGGGAGGCGGCGTGGGAACGTCTTGGCAATGCGCTGCAGCCACCGCCGGGCTATCCGGAGCCGACGGCGGAGCAGCTTCAGGAGTGCTTTCGGGTGGCGCAGGAGCAGCTTGAAAACTTGCGCGAGGCCTATGACATCGCACCGCCACGCAATCCGTGAAGCCGGCCAAAGCCTTCGCGCACGCGAAATATCGCAAAAAGAGGGTATTTCCCAGAGCGCGAGTCAGCCGCTAAACAGTAACGCCGCGTACATTACCGCCAATGTACTATCGGCTTGGTCCATGCACTTGAATTCTTTACTCTTGGTTGCGCTGCTTCTTGTTGCAAGCGGTTTGTTCTGGTGGTGGGCCTTTGGCGGAGGTCTCTTCGCTCTGATCTCCGTCGCGGTGATCGGCGTGGGGGCCGTGCTCTACCTGGCCATGCGCGGGGACAAGGGCATCAAGGACGAGCTCGACGCGCAAGTGCCCCAAAAAGACGCGGGCAACAAAGAGTCCTGAAGCGCGCGCGCTGCGCGGCGCCAGCAGCGCTCGCGGCTTGTGCGTCAGCGCAAGGCAAACGCCAGCGTCACGGCGCCCAGCGCCAGCAGCGCAAGCCCGGCAATGAATACCACCTCGCCCCAGGCTTCGAGGCGGGCCCCCGATTTGCGCGACCGCATCGAGATGAACGACAGCAGCGCGCTGGCCAAAAAGACCAGCGCGTCGATGGCCAGCATGCGGTCGATGACCAGCCGCAGGTCGTCGCGGGGGCCCAGGTGGCCGATCGACATCACCGTCATGCACACGCCGATCATGGTGGCCGACGTGGGCAGGATGTGGGCCGAAAGGCCGCCGATGGATGAGCTCATGTTGTGCGCAAAAGCGTGACGGCGCACCTCAGCCGATGCGAACCGGCACGAAGATCTTGTCTTCGCCGCGCTGGATCAAAAGCGCGACCGACTTGTCGGCCTTGGCCACCACTTCGCGCACCTGCTCCAGGCTCTTGGCGGGCGTGCCGTTGATGGCCAGCAGCACGTCGCCCGCCTGCACGCCGGCCATGGCCGACGGACCGGCAACGTCTTCGACCAGCAGCCCGTTCTCGATGGCGGCCTCGCGCTTTTCCTGCGGCTGCAGGGGCCGCAGCGCAAGGCCGAGCTTGCCCTGCCCCGCGGCGCTGTCGGCCTTTGCGACCTGCGTGGGTTTGTCGCTCGCGTCGCCGAGCCTGGCGGAAAGCTCCTGGCGCTCGCCCTGGCGCCACACTTCGAGCGTGACCTTCTTGCCGGGCGTCTGTTGACCGATCACAGCGGGCAGGTCGCCCGACGAGACGATGGGCTGGCCGTCGACCTTGCGAATCACGTCGCCCGCCTTCAGGCCGGCCTTGTCGCCGGGGCCGCCCTTCTCGATGTTGGAGACCAGCGCGCCTTCGGGCTTGTCGAGCTTGAACGAATCGGCGAAGGCCTGGTTCACCTCCTGCACCGCCACGCCCAGCCGCGCATGCGTGGCCTTGCCGGTGGCAACGATCTGGTCCTTCACCTGCACGGCCACGTCAATGGGAATGGCGAACGACACGCCCTGGTAGCCGCCGCTGCGGCTGTAGATCTGCGAGTTGATGCCGACCACCTCGCCGCGCGTGTTGAGCAGCGGTCCGCCCGAGTTGCCGGGGTTCACGGCCACGTCGGTCTGGATGAACGGCACGTAGCTGTCGTCGGGCAGCGAGCGGCCCTTGGCGCTCACGACGCCGGCAGTCACCGTGCTCTCGAAGCCGAACGGCGACCCGATGGCCAGTACCCATTCACCGACCTTCAGGTCCTTCGTGTTGCCCAGCGCAAGCGTGGGCAGGTTCTTCGCGTCGATCTTGAGCACGGCGATGTCGGTCTTGGCGTCGGCACCGAGCACCTTGGCGCGGTATTCGCGGCGGTCGGTCAGCTTGACGGTGACCTCCTTCGCGCCTTTGACGACGTGCGCGTTGGTCATGATGAGGCCGTCGGGGCTCACGATGAAGCCAGAGCCCTGCGCCCGCACCGGCACGTCGCGCTGCTGCGCGCGCGGGCCCATCTGGCCCTGGAAGCGGCGGAAGAACTGGAACATCGGGTCGTCCGGGTCGATGCCCTGCATCTCGGCCGCGGCTTCGGCGTCCGACTCCTTGGCCGTGCCGGTCACGCTGATGTTGACCACCGCGGGGCCGTCTCGCGTGGTGATGGTGGAAAAGTCGGGCAGCGTGACCATTGCGGGGGCGGCGGCAACGGGCGTGGCGTTGGTCGGGGCGCTCACGGCACTGGTGTAGGCGCCGGCACCAACGGCGCCGATCACCCCGGCGGTCGCCAGGGCAAGGACCAGGGCGGAGGGAGAAGTCAGGCGGGTGTTCATTTCTAGCTTTCCTTTCAATGCGTCTGCACGCAAACACGATGAGAGGAATGTCGGCCCGTTGACTTAAGCGCGCCTTAAAGTGCGGCTCGAATTCGAGAAGAACTCAGGCCTTGGCCGGAAAACGCACCAGCACCCGCAGGCCGCCCAGGCTCGGTGACGCAGCGAGCGCCACCGTGGCGCCGTGCAGGTCGGCAATCGACTTGACGATGGCCAGACCGAGCCCGCTGCCCGGCGCCTGCGGTTCGCCCGAGCGATAGAAGCGGTCGAGCACCCGCCCGCGCTCTTCTTCGGGCAGGCCGGGCCCGCTGTCGTCCACGCTGAGCTCCACGCCATCGCCTTGCACCGCGATGCCCACGTCGACGCGCCCGCCTTCAGGCGTGTACTTGACGGCGTTGTCGACCAGGTTGCGCAGCAGCATGCGCAGCGCTTCGGGCTGGCCGTTCACCACGGCGGCGTCGTCCGCATGCGAGATGCCGATGTCGATACGCCGTGACTGCGCCGCCGCGACCGCGTCCGAAATGGCCAGCCGCGCGGTTTCGGCAAGGTCGACCGGTTCGGGCTTTGCGCCCGCGGCCATGCTGGCCTCGTGCCGCGCCAGTGCGAGCATCTGCTCGACCAGCCGCGTGGCGCGGTCGATGCCCGCCACAAGCCGGCTCACGGCCACTTCGCGCGCCGCGGCATCGGGCGCGCGCTGCAGGCCTTGCACCTGCAGCTTCAGTGCGGCAAGCGGCGAGCGAAGCTCATGCGCGGCATCGGCCACAAAGTGCTTCTGCGCATCGAAAGCGTGGCGCACCCGGTCGAACAGCAGGTTGAGTTCTTGCACCAGGGGGCGGACCTCGTCGGGCAGGCCCTCTTCGCTCACGGCGGAAAGATCGTCGGCCTGCCGCGATGCAACCTGTGTGCGCACGCGTGCCACGGGCGCGAGCGAAAGGCTCACCACCCACCACACGATGAGCATGAGCAGCGGCGCCATGAGCGCCACCGGCGCGATGGTGCGCAGGGCCAGCGCGCCGGCCATGTTGCGCCGCGCCGCCATGTCTTGCGCCACCTGGATGACCAGCCCGCTGGTCTGCATGGAGAACACGCGGTAGGTGGTGCCGCGCGCACGCACGTCGGCAAAGCCCAGCACCGCCAGTTGGGGCAACGCGGCCTGCTCGGCGGATTCGAAAATGCGCACGCCGTCGGCCGTCCACACCTGCACCACAAACTCGAAGTTCTGCTCGCCGCTGCCTATGCCGCCCACCGCCGCGCTGGGCGGCAGGCCGGCGCGCAGCGAAAGCGCCATCTGCTGCATGTGATAGTCGAAGATGTCGTCGGCCTCCTTCAGCACCGTGCGGTAGGCCACCACCGCCTGCGCCCCGGCGGCCAGCACAATGGCAGCAAGCAGAAACCAGAGCAGGCGCGCGCGCAGCGACCCCGTCAGCGCGCGGATCATGCCTTGGGCACCATGTAGCCCACGCCGCGCACGTTGCGGATCAATTCGGCGCCCAGCTTTTTGCGCAGGCCGTGCACGTACACCTCTACGGCGTTGCTGCTGATCTCATCCTTCCAGCTGTAGAGCTTTTCTTCGAGTTGCGCTCGCGACAGCACCATGCCGGGCCGCGCGATCAGCGGTTCGAGCACCGCCCATTCACGGGCCGAAAGTATCACCGGCTGGCCTGCCACGGAGACTTCACGCGTGGCGGGGTTGATGCTCACGCCCATGTGCTCGTACACCGGCTCGGCGCGCCCGGCAGCGCGGCGCAGCAAGGCCCGGATGCGGGCCAGCAGTTCGTCCAGGTCGTAGGGCTTGAGCACGTAGTCGTCGGCGCCCGCGTCGAGCCCTTCGATGCGTTGCTGCACAGAGTCGCGCGCGGTGGCAATCAGCACGGGCATGCGCTGCTTGCGGGCGCGCAGGCTGCGCAGCACCTCGAGCCCGTCGCGGCGGGGCACGCCCAGGTCGAGCAACACCAGGTCGTATTGCTGGGTGCGCAATGCGGACTCGGCCGCCTCGCCGTCTTTCACCCAGTCCACGGCGTATTGCTCGGCGCGCAGCAGATCGAGCACAGCTTCGCCGATCATCACGTCGTCTTCCAGAAGCAGCAGTCGCATGGTTGTTGTGTTCCGTTTCGGGGTTCGAGGCAGCGGCGGCGCGGAAAGTTCAGGCTACAGCAGCGACCTGACCTCGCGCGCGGCCTCGAAGAGCAACGGGAGCATCTCGCGCTGGAGCGTTTCTTCCTGGTAGCGCGTGCCGGAGAGCACCACATTGAGCGCTGCCACGGTGTGGCCCTGCATGTCGCGCAGCGGCACCGCGAGCGCCTGCACGCCCAACTCATGTTCTTCGCTGGCAAAGCAGTAGTCGTTCTTGCGCGTTCGCGAAATCAGCTGGCGCAGACTGCGGGCCTGAGTGGTGGTGTGCGGCGTGAGCCGTGCGAGGTGGCGACCCTTGAGCCACTGCGTGAGCTGGGCGGGCGCCATGGCTGCAAGCAGCACCCGCCCGGTGGAGGTGGCGTGCGCCGGCAGGCGGGCGCCAAGGTGCAAGCCGTACGCCAGCACGCGAGTCGGCGTGCCGTAGCTGCCGCTGCGCGCGATGATGACCACCTCCTCGCCGTCGAGCACCACGGCCGAGAACGATTCGCCGGTTTGTGCCGCAAGGCGGTTGAGCGTGGGCTGCAGCGCACGCGGCAGGCGCGATGAAGCAAGGTAGCTGCCCGAAAAGCGCAGCACCTTGGGCGCCATCCAGAAATAGCTGCCGTCCGTTTCCAGGTAGCCCAGGTGGGCCAGCGTGAGCAGGTGCCGGCGCGCGGCAGCCCGCGTGAGGCCGGCGCGCTCTGCGGCCAGGGTGGCGTTGAGGCGCTGGCGCTCGGTATCGAAGCTTTCGAGCACGGCCATGCCCTTGGCAATGCCCTCGATGAAGTCGGCTTTGGCGATGGTCATCTGGTCGAAGTGAGAAGTGTTGCGCGATCATCGCGCAGCCGCTCGCATGATCGCACAGAGCCTCGCAGAGCGCCGCGCCAGCATGCCGCGCACGCCCTACGCTCCGGAAAACCCCATCGGAGACACCAACATGCGCACACAGGTCGCGATCATCGGCGCGGGCCCAGCCGGCCTGCTTCTCGGGCAGCTGCTTTTCAAGGCCGGCATCGACAACATCATCGTCGAGCGCCAAAGCGGCGACTACGTGCTGGGGCGCATCCGCGCGGGCGTGCTCGAGCAGGTCACCATGGATCTTCTGGCGCGCGCTGGCGTCGATGTGCGCGCCAAGACCGAGGGGCTGCCGCACGAAGGCATCGAGCTGCTGTTCAAGGGGGCGCGCCACCGCATCGACATGCACGGCCTCACGGGCGGAAAGCAGGTTACGGTGTACGGCCAGACGGAGGTGACGCGCGACCTGATGGAGGCACGCTCTGCCGAAGGCCTGACCACCGTCTACAGCGCGGCCAACGTGAGTCTTCATGACTTCGACTCGCAGCGCCCGCGCGTGCGCTACGAGAAAGACGGCCAAACGCACGAGATCGAGTGCGACTTCATCGCCGGTTGCGACGGCTACCACGGCGTGAGCCGCGCCAGCGTGCCTGCGGACGCGATCCAGACCTACGAGAAGATTTACCCCTTCGGCTGGCTCGGCGTGCTGGCCGACGTGCCGCCGGTGTCGCATGAACTCATCTATGCCAACACCGAGCGCGGCTTTGCCTTGTGCAGCATGCGCAGCGCCACGCGCAGCCGCTACTACGTGCAGGTGCCGACCGAAGAGCGCGTTGAAAACTGGAGCGACGAGGCCTTCTGGAACGAGCTGCGCGCACGGCTCGACCCCGAGGCGCGCGAGCGGCTGGTGACCGGGCCTTCGCTGGAGAAGAGCATTGCGCCGCTGCGCAGCTTTGTGGCCGAGCCGATGCGCTTCGGCTCGCTGTTCCTGGCCGGAGATGCCGCGCACATCGTGCCGCCCACCGGCGCCAAAGGGCTCAACCTTGCGACGGCCGACGTGGGGTATCTCTCGCGTGCGCTCGAGATCTTCTACGGCGAGAAAACGCCCTCCGCGCTCGACCGCTATTCGGACCTTTGCCTGCGCCGCGTGTGGAAGGCGGAGCGCTTCTCGTGGTGGTTCACCTCGCTGATGCACCGTTTTCCGGAGACCGGCGCCTTCGGCCAGAAGATCCAGGAAGCCGAGCTCGACTACCTGGTGCACTCGCACGCCGCCTCCACCGCGCTGGCCGAGAACTACGTGGGCCTGCCGCTCGAAGACTTCTAGGCCGGCAGCAGCGGTTTACTTTTCTAGCGTCTTCTTCATCGCAGCGCCGCCCTGGTCCATCATCGGAGCGATGTAGGCGGCAAATTCGTCGGGCAGCACGTCGGTGATCCACACGAAGCGTGAGCGCCCTTCGCCATGCGCGAACACCTGCGCCGATGCATGGTGATGGCTCGCCTTGCCGCCGGTGATGGTGTAGGCCAGGCGGCGGTTCGGCTCGTCGATGCCCACGAGCAGCTCGCGCGCCACCATACCGTTGGCAAAGCTCACGATGCGGGCGCCCTGCCCATCCAGCTTGGCGTCCGTCAGAAAGCCGGGCGCGAGGCGCGTGTGCACGGCACCGAAGTCGCGCAGCGCATCCCATACTTTCGCCGCGTCGGCCTCGACGATGAATTCCTTGTAGATCGTTGCCATGGTTCTTCAATCCACCGTGTGCATGGCCTGCCACACGCGCGCCGGGCTCAGCGGCATGTGCAGGCGCGGTGCGCTGGCCGCAAAGCCGTTGCGCGCAAAGGCGTCGGCCACGGCGTTGACGATGGCCGGCGTCGCGCCGATGGTGCCCAGCTCGCCCACGCCCTTCACGCCCAGCGGGTTGTTGATGCAGGGCGTCGACTCGTCCATTTCCATGTGGAACATGGTCTGCACGATGTCGGCGCGCGGCGCGGCATAGTCCATGAGGCTGCCAGTGACGGGCTGGCCTGTTTCGTTGTCGTACACCACCTGCTCGTAGAGCGCCTGGCCAATGCCCTGCACCGCGCCCCCTTCGAGCTGGCCGCGCACGATCATCGGGTTGATCACTCGGCCAACGTCGTTGACCGAGCTGTAGGCCACCACGCTGATCTCGCCCGTGGGCGGGTCGATTTCGATCTCGCAGATGTGGCAGCCGTTGGGCCAGGTCGGGCCGGCCACGGTGCTGGTGGAGTCGACGAAAATTTCGCCCTCGGGCTGCTTGCCCGCCAGGGCGAACAGGTCGAGCTCGAGATCGGTGCCGGCCACGTTGAACACGCCGCGGCTGTAGACGATGTCGTCGACGGAGGCTTCGAACTCCTGCGCCGCGAGCTCGCGTGCCTTGTCGATGGTGCGCTCGGCGCCGATGCGAACGGCCGAGCCGCCGGTGAACAGCGAGCGCGAACCGGCGCTGCCGAAACCGTCGCCGCGGTCGGTATCGCCAAGCACCACGCGCACCTTTTCGATCGGCACGCCGAAGGCATCGACCGCCAGCTGCGCCAGCGACGTGGCAATGCCCTGCCCCATGGCGTTGACGGCCGAGAACACCTCGATCACGCCGTCGGCCTGAACCGAAACCGTGACGCGCTCCTCGAACACGTTGCCGCCGGTCCATTCAAGAAAAGTGGCAATGCCCAGCCCGCGGTGCTTGCCCTGCCGCGCCGATTCGGCCGCGCGGGTTTCGAAGCCTTGCCAGTCGGCGAGCGCCAGCGCCTGGTCCATCACCGACTCGAACTTGCCGGTGTCGTAGGTCTGCGCCATCGGGTTCTTGTAGGGCATCTGCTCGGGGCGGATGAAGTTGCGGCGGCGCAGTTCGACGCGATCGATTCCGATCTGGCGCGAAGCCTCGTCCATCAGGCGCTCGATCGTGAAGATGGCCTCTGGGCGGCCCGCGCCGCGGTAGGCGCCGGTGGGCGCGGTGTTGGTGAGCACCGCTTTGAAGTGAAAGTCGATGGTCTGGATGTCGTAGACGCTGGTTTGCACCCAGGGGCCGATCAACAGCTGGATGGCGACACCGGTGCCGGTGGCATAGGCGCCCACGTTGGCCAGCGTCTTGATGCGCAGCGCGAGGATTTTTCCGTCGGCATCTAGCGCGAGTTCGGCCCGGGCCTCGATGTCGCGGCCATGCGCGCTTGAAAGAAATTCTTCGCTGCGCTCGGCCACCCACTTCAAGGGGCGCTTGACCTGCAGCGCGGCAAACGCGACTGCGATGTCTTCGGGATAAGCGCCGGTCTTCATGCCGAAGCCGCCACCCACGTCGCCCACCACCACGCGCACCTTCTCCTTCGCGAGGCCGATGGCGGCGCACACGGAGTCGCGCACGCCCGACGGCATTTGCGTGCTCATGCGAATGGTGAGGCGGTCGGATTCGCCGTCGTAGGCCGCAAGCACCGAGCGCGGCTCGATGGTCAGCGCGACGACGCGCTGGTTGACCACATCGAGCGCGACCACATGGCTGGCCTTGGCAAAGGCGGCTGTCGCGGCTTCGCTGCTGCCGTGCTTCATTTCGGCGGCAATGTTGCCGGTAGCTTCGGCGCACAACTGCGGCGCCCCGTCGGCGGTGGCGCTCGCAAGATCGACCACCATGGGGAGCTCGTCGTAGTCGACCATCAATGCCTCGGCGGCATCGCGCGCCTGCTGCACGGTTTCGGCCACCACCGCCGCCACCGCCTCGCCGACGAAGCGCACACGCTCGTGCGCCATGGCAAGGCGCGGCGGGCTGGCGCAGTCGCCGCCATCGGCGCGCTTGAAGCCGGCGGCGCCCGGCATGGGCTGCACACCCGCCTCAGCCATTTCGGCGCCCGTGATCACGCGCAGCACCCCGGGCATGGCGGCGGCGGCGGCCGTGTCGATGGACACGATGCGCGCATGCGGATAGGGAGAGCGGAGAAAGACGAGATGCGCCTGTCCAGGCAGCGTGACGTCGTCGGTGTAGCGGCCTGCGCCGGCCAGCAGGCTCTCGTCTTCGAGGCGGCGAACCGCATGGCCGCTACCGAAACGCGTGGGGTTGGAGTCAGTGGTCAACGTGGTCCTCTTGGGCTGGCCTCCGCAAGGCAATGCCGGCCTGGCGGTCCGCTATGGGTCTGTTGTGATATTCCTGTGCGCCGTTGCACCGGGAGCCTGTGTCTCGCAGGCCGCAATCGTTTGCGAGCCGCTGAAGAGTGGCCATTTTCACCCATCCGGATGAAGCTCGCCACGAAGCCGTGTATACCTACGGCATGCAACAACTGCCTTGGCTCGAACCCGGCGACGCACTGCCCGACCCCGCATCCGCATGGGGCGAAACCGACCCCGTGCCCGGCCTGCTTGCGGCCGGCGGAGCGCTCGATGTCGGCACACTGACGCAGGCCTATGGCCGCTGCGTATTTCCATGGTTCAGCGAAGACCAGCCGATTCTCTGGTGGAGCCCGGACCCGCGCATGGTGCTGCAGGTGGCCGACTTCAAGCTCCACCGGTCACTGCGCAAGACCCTGGCGCGGTTTGCAGAGGCGCCGGGCTGCGAAGTGCGCATCGACCGCGATTTCGCGTCGGTCATCAAGGCCTGCTCGCAATCGCCGCGCGTGGGGCAGTCGGGCACATGGATCGTGCCGGACATGGTGAAGGCCTACCTGGCGCTGCACCGGGCCGGCCACGCGCACAGCGTGGAAACGTGGATCGACGGCGAGCTGGCGGGCGGGCTCTACTGCGTTGCGCTCGGGCGTGCGGTGTTCGGCGAATCGATGTTCACCCGCCGACCGGACGCCTCGAAGATCGCGCTGGCGGCGCTGGTGTGCCTGTGCCGCCGGTTCCAGGTGAAGATGATCGATTGCCAGCAGAACACCGCTCACCTGGCGAGCCTGGGAGCGCGCGAAATGTCCCGCGACAGGTTCGTGGCGCATGTGGCCAACGCCCGCCTGCAAGAGGGGCCACAGTGGCATTTCGAGCCCGTATACTGGACAGAACTCCTTTCCACGCGACCTTCTCAATCGACGTGACGCACCTCAAGGATCTTCCGCTTCACACGCTGCAGTTCTACGCGACGGCGCCCTACCCCTGCAGCTATTTGCCCGACCGCCAGGCCCGGTCGCAGGTGGCCACGCCCAGCCACCTGATTCACAACGACGCCTACTCCGACCTGGTGCTCAGCGGCTTCCGGCGCAGCGGAATGTTCACCTACAGGCCGTATTGCGACGGTTGCCGCGCTTGCATTCCGCTGCGGGTGCTGGTCGACAGCTTTCACGCCACCCGCAGCCAGCGCCGCGCCGTGAAGCAGCACAAGAACCTGCACGCGCGCGTGCTCAAGCTGTGCTTCGTGCCCGAGCACTACCAGCTCTATCTTCGCTACCAGAATGGCCGCCACGCCGGCGGCGGCATGGACCACGACAGCATCGACCAGTACACGCAGTTCCTGCTGCAGAGCCGGGTCAATTCGCGGTTGGTGGAGTTCCGCGAGACGCTGCCCGACGGCAGCGCTGGCGCGCTGAAGATGGTGTCGATACTCGACGTGCTGAACGACGGCATTTCGGCCGTCTATACCTTCTACGAGCCGGACGACAGCGCGGGCTACGGCACCTACAGCGTGCTGTGGCAGATCGAACAGGCCCGGAAACTCGGGCTGCCGCATGTCTACCTTGGCTACTGGATCGAGGGCAGCGCCAAGATGAACTACAAGGCGCGCTTCAGCCCCCATGAACTGCTGATTGACGGACACTGGCAGGCGCCAAACGATTTCACAAGGTAAAATGGCGCCCGGTCCACACCGCATCGCGCCATGAGAAAAAACCAATCCGACGTTCCTGCCGTTCCAGTCATCCAGGTGATCGAGCGCATGTTCGCGCTCATCGACGTGCTCGCCTCCCGCGAGGAGGCGATTTCGCTGAAGGAAATCAGCGAAAAGACCGGGCTGCACCCCTCCACCACCCACCGAATCCTCAACGACCTGGCGGTCGGCCGCTTCGTCGATCGGCCCGAAGCCGGCAGCTACCGGCTCGGCATGCGGTTGCTGGAGCTCGGCAACCTGGTCAAGGGCCGGCTCAACGTGCGTGACGCCGCCCTGGGGCCGATGCGCGAGCTGCACAAGCTCACCCAGCAGCCGGTGAACCTGAGCATGCGGCAAGGCGACGAAATCGTCTATATCGAGCGCTCGTACAGCGAGCGTTCAGGCATGCAGGTGGTGCGTGCCATCGGCGGCCGGGCCGCCCTGCACCTGACCTCGACCGGCAAGCTGTTCCTCGCGGCGGACGATCCGCAGCGGGTGCGCAGCTATGCCACGCGAACCGGCCTGGCCGGTCACACGCGCAACAGCATTACCCAATTGCCCGCCCTGGAGCGCGAGCTGTCGAAGGCGCGCCAATACGGCATTGCGCGCGACAACGAAGAACTGGAACTGGGTGTGCGATGCATGGCCGCCGGCATTTACGACGACCAGGGCAAGCTGGTGGCGGGCCTGTCTATTTCCGCCCCGGCAGACCGGCTGGACGAGGGCTGGCTGCCCAAGCTACAGGCCACGGCCAATGAAATTTCGGGGGCGCTGGGCTACAAGGACGCTGCCTCGGCATCCGCTGCTCCAGGTGCAAGCGGCAACGGCTCTTCAGCCGCTGCCTGAGTCGTTCAGCCGGCGACCTGGTAGGTCGCGTTGCTGCGCGAGGCTGCCGGCGAGCCGGTGGAGGCATGCGCTGCCTCGACCCAGCGGCGAACCCGCTCTGCATCGGCAATGCGGCTGTACTTGCCGGCCGAATCCAGGAACACCATGATGAGCTTGCGCCCAGCCACCTTCGCCTGCATCACGAGGCACTGGCCGGCTTCGGAGATGTAGCCGGTCTTCTGCACACCAATTTCCCAGTCCGGGCTCTTCACGAGACGGTTGGTGGTGTTGAACTGCAGCACGCGGTTGCCCACCTCGACCTGGTATTCAGGCGAAGTCGACAGCGAGCGCACCGTGGCGTCGGAATAGGCGGCATTGACGAGCAGCGCCAGGTCTTGCGCGCTCGACTGGTTGCGGCTCGAGAGGCCGGTGGGCTCCACGTAGCGCGTGTCCTTCATGCCGAGCATCTTTGCCTTGGCGTTCATGATGCTCACGAAGGTTGCAAGGCCACCCGGATAGGTACGGCCCAGCGCGTGCGCAGCGCGGTTTTCGCTCGACATGAGGGCCAGGTGCAGAAGTTCGCCGCGCGACAGCGTGGTACCCACGGTCAGGCGCGAACGGCTGCCCTTTTCGGTGTCGACGTCGTCCTGGGTGATGGTGATCAGCTCGTCGGTAGGAAGATGGGCCTCGCTGATCAGCAGGCCGGTCATCAGCTTGGTGAGCGATGCAATCGGGAGCACCGCATGGTCGTTCTTGCTGAACAGCACTTCATGCGTGTCCTGGTCGATCACCAGTGCAACGCTCGACTTCAGATCGAGCACGTCTTCGGTGCCATGCAAGCCGGCCAGTTGGCCGAACGACTGGCGTGCCGGCGTCTCGACACGAACGACCGAGCGGCGTTGCACGGCAACCACGGTCTTGCCGTTCTTTTGGCGAATGGAAGCCACTACGTTGCGGCCGCCACGAACGACTTTTTCGCTTCTATCGGCCTTGCCGCCGCGCTTGGCGACAACGGCAGCGCGCGGCGCCTTGGCCGAACGCTTGACTTCCACTGGCACGGGTCCCGCGGCCTTCTTGGCCGTGGACATCTTGGCGACAGTTGTTTTTTCCTTCTTGGCGGCCTGTGCACCGGACAGCAAAAACGCCGTGGCGCAGAGCGCGACGGCGACGAATTTGACTGCGGGCAAGAACCGCTGGCTGGAAACTCGGCGGGGGCGGGTTTCGGGCATTAATAAATCTCCAGCGGCAAAATGAGAACCGCAGTGTATCGAAATCAAAAAAGGCACGCAATATCAGTTACTTGCGTCCTTTTCTTCACTCGAATCCAAGGATCACTCGTAAAACTAACCTTGTGCCGCCACTCTCTCAGCTTGGCTCTGTAACTTATTGAGAGCACTCAAATAAGCCTTGGCCGATGCGACCACGATGTCGGGGTCCGCGCCAACTCCATTCACTACCCGCCCTGCATTTTGTAACCGAACTGTAACTTCTCCTTGGCTTTCTGTCGAGCCACTAATCGCATTAACCGAGTAAAGCACCATCTCGGCGCCGCTCTTGACAAGCGATTCGATGGCCTTCAGAGAAGCATCAACCGGGCCATTGCCGTCGGATTCGCCCGTGACTTCCTTGCCCTGAACGGTAAAGACGACCTTGGCCTGGGGGCGTTCGCCGGTTTCGCTGTGCTGGGAAAGCGACACAAAAGCAAACTGTTCATCAACGTGCGCCAATTCCTCGGCGCTGACGAGCGCGAGGATGTCCTCGTCAAAAATCTCCGACTTGCGGTCGGCCAGTTCCTTGAAGCGCAGGAAGGCGGCATTGATGTCGGCTTCGCTGGCCATCGTCACGCCCAGGTCTTGCAGGCGCTGCTTGAACGCGTTGCGCCCGCTGAGCTTGCCCAGCACGATCTTGTTGGCCGTCCAGCCCACGTCTTCGGCGCGCATGATCTCGTAGGTGTCGCGCGCCTTGAGCACGCCGTCCTGGTGAATGCCCGAGGCATGCGCAAAGGCATTGGCGCCCACCACGGCCTTGTTGGGTTGCACCACAAAGCCCGTGGTCTGGCTCACCATGCGGCTCGCCGCCACGATGTGCCGGGTGTCGACGTTCAGCTCCAGCCCGAAGTAGTCCTTGCGGGTCTTCACGGCCATGACGATTTCTTCGAGCGAGCAGTTGCCCGCGCGCTCGCCCAGGCCGTTGATGGTGCACTCGACCTGGCGTGCGCCGCCGATCTTCACGCCTGCCAGCGAGTTGGCCACGGCCATGCCGAGGTCGTTATGGCAATGCACCGACCAGACGGCCTTGTCGCTGTTGGGCACGCGCTCGCGCAGCATCTTGATGAAGTTGCCGTAGAGCTCGGGAATGGCATAGCCCACCGTGTCGGGCACGTTGATGGTGGTGGCGCCCTCGTTGATCACGGTTTCGAGCACGCGGCAGAGAAAGTCCGGGTCGCTGCGATAGCCGTCTTCGGGGCTGAACTCCACGTCTCCCACCAAGTTACGCGCAAAGCGCACGGCAAGCCTGGCTTGCTCATGCACTTCGTCCGGCGACATGCGCAGCTTCTTTTCCATGTGAAGGGGCGACGTCGCGATGAAGGTGTGGATGCGCCCGCGCGCCGCGCCCTTGAGCGCTTCGGCCGCCCGCGAAATGTCGCGGTCGTTGGCGCGCGAGAGGCCGCAGATCGTCGAATCCTTGATGGCGTTGGCAATGGCCTTGACCGCTTCGAAGTCGCCGTTCGAGCTGGCCGGAAAGCCGGCTTCGATGACGTCGACCTTGAGCCGCTCGAGCTGCTTGGCAATGCGCAGCTTTTCGTCGCGCGTCATCGAGGCGCCGGGCGATTGCTCGCCGTCGCGCAAGGTGGTGTCGAAAATAATGAGTTGGTCGGTCATCGTGGGTTTCCTTATGTTCGTTTGCACCTTGCGCGTACGGCGGCGGACAGCTTCAGGCGACTTCAACCACCGATTGTGCGCTGTGCGCGCCCCGGGTGCGTGCGCGCTGCACGCCCGAGACAATGGCCTTGAGCGAAGCCGAGATCACGTCCGCATCGATGCCCACGCCGAACAGCGTCTGGGCTTCATCCACGCGCAGTTCGAGGTACGCCACCGACCTGGCATCGGCACCCGCGCCAATCGCATGCTGGTGGTAGTCCATCACGCGCACGGTGTGGCCAGTGGCCTTGCAGAGGGCTTGCGTGAAGGCGTCGATCGGCCCGTTGCCGCGGCCTTCGATGGCGCGGATTTCACCGTCCCACGGCAGGTTGCCGCGCAGCACCACCGAAGCATTGGCGCCCTCGCCTTCTTCCTCGAGCACGCGGTGCTGCAGCGAGTGAGCGGCCTCGATGCCGTATTCGCGAACGAACAGCTGCCAGAGGTCGGCCGCGGTGAGCTCCTTGCCGGCCACGTCCATCACGCGCTGTACGGTCTGCATGAACTCCATCTGCAGGCGGCGCGGCATCTCGATGCCGTATTCGCTTTCGAGCAGGTAGGCCATGCCGCCCTTGCCCGACTGGCTGTTGACGCGAATCACGGCCTCGTAGCTGCGGCCCACATCCTTCGGGTCGATGGGCAGGTACGGCATGTCCCAGATGTCACCTTCCTTGCGGGCTGCAAAGGCTTTCTTGATGGCGTCCTGGTGCGATCCCGAGAACGAGGTGTAGACGAGATCGCCCACATACGGGTGGCGCGGATGCACCGGGATCTGGTTGCAGTGCTCGACCGTCGCGCGGATCTCGTCGATGTTGGAGAAGTCGAGCTCCGGCGAAACGCCTTGTGTGTAGAGGTTGAGCGCCACGTTCACGAGGTCGAGGTTGCCGGTGCGCTCGCCGTTGCCGAAGAGGCAGCCTTCGATGCGCTCGGCGCCGGCCATCAGCGCCAGCTCCCCGGCCGCGGTGCCGGTGCCGCGGTCGTTGTGCGGGTGCACGCACAGCACGATGGAATCGCGCCGCGCCAGGTTGCGGTGCATCCACTCGATCATGTCGGCAAAGATGTTCGGCGTGGAATGCTCGACCGTGGTGGGCAGGTTGACAATGCACTTGTGCTCCGGCGTCGGCGCCCAGACTTCGGTCACCGCATCGACCACGCGCTTGGAAAACACGACATCGGTGCCCGAGAACATTTCGGGCGAATACTGAAAGGTCCACTTCGTCGCAGGCTGCTTCGCGGCGAATTCGTTGAACATGCGCGCGTGGCTGCTGGCCAGCTCGACGATCTGGTCTTCGTCCATGCCGAGCACCACGCGGCGCATCACGGGGGCTACCGCGTTGTAGAGGTGAACGATGGCACGCGGCGCGCCTTGCAGCGACTCGAAGGTGCGCGCAATGAGGTGGTCGCGCGCCTGCGTCAGCACCTGGATCGTCACGTCGTCGGGAATGCGGTCTTCCTCGATGAGCTTGCGCACGAAGTCGAACTCGACTTGCGAAGCGGAGGGGAAGCCGACTTCGATTTCCTTGAAACCAATGGCCACGAGCGTCTCGAACATCCGCATCTTGCGCGCAATGTCCATCGGCTCGACCAACGCCTGGTTGCCATCGCGCAGGTCCGTCGACAGCCAGATGGGCGCCTTGGTCAGCACGGCATCGGGCCAGGTACGGTCCTTGAGGCCGATCGGGGCGAATGCGCGGTATTTGGCTTGAGGTTGCTTGAGCATGTCGATTTCTCTGGATGGTTGGAATTCAACCAGCAACCCCAAAAACAAACGGCCCGTTGCTGGTGCGAACGGGCCGTGGTGAGGGATTTGCGCGTGCGCTACCGTCTCCGCCCGTGAGGGAGGGCTAGTAGAGCCAGCAGCGAAATCTTGGTCATGAGGATTGCGAATGTAGCACAAGCCGCGGTCAGTTATGCAAGCCCCGCTCGTCCGGCTCTTCGGTCGAGGTGCTGATCACGCTGGCCTGCTGCCCCTTGGCCTTGCGCCAGGCGTACACCACATAGCCGCTCAGGCCATAGGCCACGAACAATCCGAACAGCACCGTTGGCGGGTGGATGTTGATGACCGCGATGCCCAGGGCAATCAGCACGATCACCACGAACGGCACGCTCTTTTTCATCTGCACGTCCTTGAAGCTGTAGAACGGCGCGTTGGTGACCATCGAAAGACCCGCGTAGAGCGTGAACGCGAAGGTGATCCACGTGATCTGCGTCCACGAGAGGTACAGCACCTCCCCGCCCCGCTTGCCCCATTCGGTCATGAGCCAGATGAATCCGGCCACCAGCGCGGCCGCGGCCGGCGACGGAAGCCCCTGGAACCAGCGCTTGTCGACCACGCCGGTGTTGACGTTGAAGCGCGCGAGCCGCAGCGCCGCGCAGGCGCAATACACAAAAGCCGCGATCCAGCCCCAGCGGCCCAGGCCCTTGAGCGACCATTCGTACGCGATGAGCGCCGGCGCGGCACCGAAAGACACCATGTCGGACAGCGAATCCATCTGCTCGCCGAACGCGCTTTGCGTGTTGGTCATGCGGGCCACGCGGCCGTCCAGGCTGTCGAGAATCATGGCGGCGAACACGCCGAGCGCCGCAAGATCGAAGCGCCCGTTCATTGCCATCACGACCGAATAGAAGCCGCCGAACAACGCGGCCAGCGTGAACAGGTTCGGCAGGATGTAGATGCCCTTGCGACGCTTGCGCGGCGGCACTTCGTCGGGAACCGTGTCGTCATGCATTGAGTTTGCCTCCGTCCCTCATGGGCACTGCGTGAGCAGCTACCCATTCGATAGCATCTTGATCTGTGAATCGCATGGGTTCGCAGTGTAGTTCAGGGGCATGGTGCGCCCCACATGAAAAAGGCCACCCAGCGGGTGGCCCTCGGGAAACAGGCGCCGCAGCGCCCGCTTCATTCGCTTGCGGATCAGTTGCGGGTCTGGTCGACCAGCTTGTTCTTCTTGATCCAGGGCATCATCGCGCGCAGCTTCTCGCCGACGACTTCGATCTGGTGCTCTGCGTTCAGGCGACGGCGGCTGATCAGCGCGGGCTGGCCGGCAGCGGCTTCGAGCACGAAGCTCTTGGCGTATTCGCCGGTCTGGATGTCGCGCAGCACTTGCTTCATGACCTTCTTCGTCTCGTCGGTCACGATGCGCGGGCCCGTGACGTACTCGCCGTATTCGGCGTTGTTCGAGATCGAGTAGTTCATGTTGGCGATGCCGCCTTCATAGATCAGGTCGACGATGAGCTTGAGCTCGTGCAGGCATTCGAAGTACGCCATTTCGGGCGCGTAACCGGCTTCCACCAGCGTTTCGAAACCGGCCTTGATCAGCTCGACCGTGCCACCGCACAGAACCGCTTGCTCGCCGAACAGGTCGGTTTCGGTTTCTTCGCGGAAGTTGGTCTCGATGATGCCGGCCTTGCCGCCGCCGTTGGCGGTGGCGTAGCTCAGCGCGAGGTCACGCGCCTTGCCGGTATTGTCCTGGTGCACGGCCACGAGGTGGGGCACGCCGCCGCCTTGCGTGTAGGTGCTGCGAACGGTGTGGCCGGGGGCCTTGGGAGCCACCATCCACACGTCGAGGTCGGCGCGCGGCTGCACGAAACCGTAGTGCACGTTGAAGCCATGCGCGAAGACGAGCGAAGCGCCTTCCTTGATGTGCGGGGCCACGTCGTTCTTGTAGACGTTGGCAATCTGCTCGTCGGGCAGCAGGATCATGACGACGTCGGCGGCTTTCACCGCGTCGGCCACTTCGGCGACCTGCAGGCCGGCCTTGCCGACCTTGTCCCACGAAGCGCCGCCCTTGCGCAGGCCGACCACGACCTTGACGCCGCTGTCGTTCAGGTTTTGCGCGTGCGCGTGACCTTGCGACCCGTAACCGATGATTGCGACCGTCTTGCCCTTGATGAGGCTGAGGTCGGCGTCCTTGTCGTAGTAAACCTTCATGATGCGTCTTTCCTATTTAATCTCTGGCACCCCCAGGGCGGGGGTGCTTTCACTCACAGTTGGCCGGAGGGATTCCGGTCCTTCATTTGATGGTTGATGGACACGAGGTTGTCGTGAATGCGGAACAGCAGGATCAGCAGTTCGCTGTAGACGCGAACCATGATCGCGCCGAAAACGAGGATGCCGATGGCAGCGAGGAAGCGCCCCTGGAACAACGAAACGACCGTTGCGGCGAGCACGCCCAGCAACCCGAGGAAGTACAGAATCCGAATGATGATCGGTGTCACCATCTTCTCGAAACCCAGCAAATCTTGCATTACCTTCTCCTCATGTGTTGGTTTAGAACATTGAAACTGAGGGGATCTTCACCCCCTACACGCGCAGGATGCGCTCGCCGCGCCCGATGCCGCTGGCACCGGTGCGGACAGTCTCGAGGATAGCGCTACGGTCGATTGCTTCCAAGAAAGCGTCGTTTTTGCCGTGGTCGCCGGTGAGTTCGATGGTGTAGCTCTTGTCCGTGACGTCGATGATGCGGCCGCGAAAAATCTCGGCCATGCGCATCATTTCTTCGCGTTCCTTGCCGACTGCCCGCACCTTCACCATCATGAGTTCGCGCTCGGTATAGGCGCCTTCGGTCAGGTCGACGACCTTGACCACTTCGATCAGGCGGTTCAGGTGCTTGGTGATCTGCTCGATCACGTCGTCGGAGCCGGCGGTGACGATGGTCATGCGCGAAAGGCTCGCGTCCTCGGTGGGTGCGACGGTCAGCGATTCGATGTTGTAGCCGCGGGCCGAGAAAAGACCCACCACGCGGGAAAGAGCACCGGGCTCGTTCTCCAGCAGCACTGCAATGATGTGTTTCATGTTTGCGCGACTCCTCTTTTCGCCGCCCTCCCCCGTGCACGGTAATGCGCGGGCTTGGCGGGCAATAGATTCGTCGTCAGTAAAGTTAAAAGCGAATGCGCCGTCGATCAGAGATCTTCGGAGCCCAACAGCATTTCGGTGATGCCCATGCCGGCCTTGACCATCGGGAACACGTTCTCGGTGGGGTCGGTACGGAAATCCATGAACACGGTGCGATCCTTGAGCTTGCGCGCTTCACGCAGCGCCGGCTCCACGTCTTGTGGACGCTCGATCAGCATGCCGACGTGGCCGTAGGCCTCGGCAAGCTTCACGAAGTTGGGGAGCGCATCCATGTAGCTGTGGCTGTAGCGGCCGGAGTATTCGATCTCCTGCCACTGGCGCACCATGCCCAGGTAGCGGTTGTTGAGCGAGCAGATCTTGATCGGCGTGTTGTATTGCAGGCAGGTGGAGAGTTCCTGGATGCACATCTGCACCGAGCCTTCGCCGGTGATGGTGAACACTTCTGAATCGGGTTTGGCGAGCTTGATGCCCATGGCGTACGGAATACCGACGCCCATGGTGCCCAGGCCACCCGAATTGATCCAGCGGCGCGGCTCGTCGAAGCGGTAGTACTGCGCGGCCCACATCTGGTGCTGGCCGACGTCCGACGTGATGTACGCGTCGGCGTCCTTGGTCATGTTCCAGAGGGTTTCGACCACGTACTGCGGCTTGATGACGTCCTTGTTGTCGCGGTCGTACTTGAGGCAGTCGCGCGAGCGCCAGGCCTCGATGGTCTTCCACCAGTCGGACAGCGCGCCAGCGTCCGGCTTGGTGGTGCTCTCGCGGATCATCGAGATCAGCTCGGTCAGCACGTCCTTCACGTCGCCGACGATCGGAATGTCGACCTTCACGCGCTTGGAGATGCTCGACGGGTCGATGTCGATGTGGATGATCTTGCGATCGTTCATCGCAAAGTGCTTCGGGTTGCCGATCACGCGGTCGTCGAAGCGCGCTCCCACGGCCAGCAGCACGTCGCAGTTCTGCATCGCGTTGTTGGCTTCGATGGTGCCGTGCATGCCCAGCATGCCCAGGAACTTGCGGTCGCTCGCCGGGTAGGCGCCCAGGCCCATCAGCGTGTTGGTGACCGGATAGCCGAGCATGTCGACCAGCGTGCGCAGTTCGTTGGTGGCGTTGCCCAGCAGCACGCCGCCGCCCGTGTAGATGTACGGGCGCTTGGCGTTCAGCAGCAGGTTCAGCGCCTTGCGGATCTGACCGCCGTGGCCCTTGCGCACCGGGTTGTACGAGCGCATCTCGACCTTGTCGGGATAGCCTGAATAAGGGGTCTTCTTGAACGAGACGTCCTTGGGCACGTCCACCACCACCGGGCCCGGACGGCCGCTGCGTGCGATGTGGAAGGCCTTTTTCATCGTCAGGGCCAGGTCTTTCGGGTCCTTGACGAGGAAGTTGTGCTTCACGATGGGGCGCGTGATGCCGACGGTGTCGCACTCCTGAAAGGCATCGAGGCCGATGGCGGCGGTGGGTACCTGGCCCGAGATGATCACCATCGGAATGGAGTCCATGTACGCGGTGGCAATGCCGGTGACCGCATTGGTCAGCCCGGGGCCGGAGGTAACCAGCGCCACGCCCACTTCGCCGGTGGCGCGCGCATAGCCGTCGGCCGCGTGCACGGCTGCCTGCTCGTGGCGCACCAGCACGTGCTGGATGGTGTCCTGCTTGTAGAACGCGTCGTAGATGTACAGAACCGCGCCGCCCGGATAGCCCCAGATGTACTGGACGCCTTCGGCCTGCAGTGCCTTGACCAGCACTTCAGCGCCCATGAGCTCTTGCGTTTGATTGCCGGCGCCAGAGGACGCGGCTGCTGCGGAGATGATCTCCGCCTTCGAGATTTCCATGATCAACCTTTGTGTTTTTTCGGGAACGAAAAACCTTGGGTGCCCCTTGCCAACCCTTGTGGGGTCGCGCCAGGACTTGAGGCCAAAGCCATGAGCGGACTGATGTTCCGCCGGACCGTGACCCGTTTGCCTTTTGACTTGCAATGCGAATTATGACATCGATGCGCCGGCCTTCGCGCAAAAACCGCGACGAAAAGGCAGGAAGGCATAATCCGCGGCGGAAAACATAAGCGCTTCCAGACACCCCATTCCCACGCGGCGCCCCACGGCGCCCCCTCTCGCTTGGCCACTGAACAAGAACTTTCCGACTTTCTGAAGAGCGTCGAACGGCGCGCTTTCAAGCGCTCGGTCTACCACGTGCGGGACGAGGAAGCGGCTCTCGACATCGTGCAGGACAGCATGATGAAGCTGGCTCAGCACTACGGAGACAAGCCACCGGAAGAGTTGCCGATGCTGTTCCAGCGCATTCTTTCGAACTGCACGCTCGACTGGTTCCGCAGGCAGAAAACCCGGCGCGCCCTGTTCTCGAACCTGGGCGACTTCGAAGCCGCCGGCGACGACGGAGATTTCGATCTTCTGGAGAACTTCGTCTCTCCGACCGACTCTAGGGAAACGGAGAGCGCCGAGGACACGACCCGCCGCGCCCAGGTCTTTCACGAAATCGAAGAACAGATCGCGGCTTTGCCGGGTCGTCAACGAGAGGCTTTCCTGATGCGTTACTGGGAAGAAATGGATGTGGCGGAGACGGCCGCTGCAATGGGCTGCTCCGAAGGCAGCGTCAAAACCCACTGTTCGCGGGCCGTGCACGCCTTGAGCAAAGCGCTCAAAGCCAAGGGAATTTCGCTATGAACACTAAGGTTCCAACCTCTTCTTTTGCTGCCGAAGATCAATTCGGCCAGCGCGTGGCTGCGCGGCTGTCCGCCGGCAGCCAGGAGCTGCCGCACGACATCGGCGAGCGGCTGCGCGTGGCGCGGGCGCAAGCCGTTGCAATGCGCAAGCAGGCGCCCCAGTTGCGTGCGGCATCCACAGTCATCCAGTCAGGCAATGTGGCCACGATGGGCGGCAGCTGGTGGACGCGCATCGGCTCGGTCGTTCCGCTGATCGCTCTCGTGGCCGGGCTGATCACCATCAGCGTCATGCAGGACGAAGACCGCGCCAGCGAACTGGCGGACGTCGACTCGGCGCTGCTCACGGACGATCTGCCCCCGGCCGCTTATACCGATCCCGGGTTCGCCCAGTTCCTGAAGTCGGACGGCGCTTCCGACTGAGTCCTGCCGAACGAACGAATGCGACCTCTTCCCGTTTCCCGCGCTTCCACGCCCCGCCTGATGCGCCCGCAAACGTCGGGCGCAGTCATTTGGGCGGGTGCGCTCGCCTTGGCGGTCTTCGGACTGGGCGGCGTGAGCAGCCTGAACCTCGCGAACGCTCAAACTCACTCCGAATCGCTGAAGGCGGCCACCGACACAGCGCAGGCTTCGACGTCGTCGTCGGCTTCCCACCCGTCCACCTCGAAAGTGGCATCGGCAACCAAGCCGCACTGGAGCGAACTGACTGCCGAGCAGCAGCAGGCGCTGCAGCCGCTCGCGTCGCATTGGCACACCTTGAGCACGGGGCACAAGCGCAAATGGCTGGCACTGTCACGCAACTACGCGAACATGTCGGCCGATGACCGAACAACCCTGCACAGCCGAATGATCGAATGGGCCGCCCTGAGCAATCAGCAGCGCGCCCAGGCGCGCCTCAACTTTGCCGAGGTCAAGAGCGTGCCGGCCGACGAGCGCAAGGCCAAATGGGAGCAGTACCAGGCGCTGAGCGAAGAAGAGAAGCGCCGTCTTGCCGAGCGTGCGCCGGTCAAGCCCCGCGGCGCCGCCGTTCCGGTGCGCCCCGTTCCCGCCCAGAAGCTGGTTGCGGTCCCCGCAGTAACGCCCGCCGGACAGCACACGCCGCGAATCTTGCTGGCGCCACCCGCGTCGGCGACCGCAGCACCAGCGGCCGCCGCCGCGCCCGCGGCCATCATGGTGGCGTCGCCGCCGGAGCGGGTGCCGGGCCTCGTACCCGTGGTTCCCTCTTCTGTTTCTGGTTCGCCGTCCGCTCCCATTCCTGCCGAAGCACAGGTGCCGGCCCCCTCTTCCGCCGCGCCCTCCGCTGCCGCAGGACGGCCGGCCGAGCAGCCCTTGCCCCCCTGAACAAGATTTCGATGGTTTCACCTTCCCCTGAAGTTTCGGAATCGAATTCCTCTTCCTCCCCCGCAGACTCTTCGACCAGCGCTCCTCTTTCGATAGTGCCAGGCCTGTGGAGGCG
Organism: Variovorax sp. CCNWLW225; assembly: GCF_037204045.1. NCBI lineage: Bacteria > Pseudomonadati > Pseudomonadota > Betaproteobacteria > Burkholderiales > Comamonadaceae > Variovorax > Variovorax sp. CCNWLW225. The sequence continues at coordinate 326,632 of NZ_JBBCBV010000002.1, forward strand.
AATGGCATGCTGGCTCTATGAAGGCATGCTGCTGTTTGCCGTGGCCATGATGTCGGCCTGGCTGTTCAGCGCACTCAGCCAGATGCGCAACGCCATGGACGACACGCGCCGTCCGCTGCTGCTGGCTTATCTCTTCGTGGTGTTCGGCGTCTATTTCGTCTGGTTCTGGTCCAAGGGCCAGACGCTGGGCATGAAAACCTGGAACATTCGAATCGTGGACAAGCAAGGCCGCCCGGTCACCCAGCCGCGGGCCTTCTTGCGCTACGTGCTGAGTTGGGTTTGGCTGCTGCCGCCGCTGGCATTGCACCCGCTGCTGGGCGTTCCGGTGGTCGAGACGCTGGTCCTGCTGTTCGGCTGGATTGCCGTGTGGGCCGTGCTGGCCCGCTTTCACCCCGAGCGCCAGTTCTGGCATGACGCCTGGGCCGGCACGCGGCTCATAACCTCCAAGCCGATGAGCCGCCGATGAGTGCCCTGCCCAAACCTCCCGACCCCGCCGTCAATCCGCAAAAGGCCCGCAAGGGTTTCGAGCGCGTATGGCACGCCACCCTGATTTCCCTGCACGGCCTTCGCGCGGGCTGGAGCGAGCCGGCCTTCCGCCAGGAAGCCATCATGGCCATCGTGATGATTCCGGCTGCCTTCTGGCTCGGCCGCAGCTGGGTCGAAGTGGCCCTGCTCGCCGGGAGCGCCATTCTGGTGATGATCGTCGAGCTGCTCAACACGGCAGTCGAAGCCGCCATCGATCGCATCGGCCCCGAATGGCACGACCTTTCCAAGCGCGCCAAGGATATGGGCAGTGCTGCCGTTCTGCTGTCTCTCACCCTGTGCGGGGGCATCTGGCTGGCGGCGTTGTGGCAGCGCTTCGCGTCATGAAAGCGCCCCCGGCAAAAGGCATGATGGCGGGATGAATCCTGAATTTTCGATCTGTGTGTATTGCGGCTCCCGCCCCGGCGAGCGGGCCGAGTTCTCCAAGGCCGCCGAAGCGGTCGGCCAGTGGATCGGCCAGCATCGCGGCCAGTTGGTCTACGGCGGCGGGCGCACCGGCCTGATGGGCACGGTGGCCGAGGCCACGCGCGAAGCCGGCGGCCGCGTGGTCGGCATCATTCCCAAGGCGCTGGTCGACCGGGAGCTGGCGAACACGCTTTGCGACGAGCTCCACGTGGTCGACACCATGCATGAGCGCAAGGCCATGATGGGCGAGCGCGCCGATGCCTTTATTGCCCTTCCGGGCGGCATCGGCACCTTCGAGGAACTGTTCGAGATCTGGACCTGGCGCCAGCTTGGCTATCACGACAAGCCGACCGGCATTTTGAATACCGCCGGCTACTACGACGGTCTGCTGGGCTTTCTAGCGCACAGCGTGCGCGAAGGCTTCATGGGCGAATGGCAGATGGAGCTGATCCGTACCGGCACCGACGTCACCGAGCTCCTCAGCGCCTTGCGCGCCGAAGTGCCGCTCCATCCCCGCGACGACAAACTGGCCGAAAACCTGTAGCCGCAGTCAGGCCACCTGCCTTTTTCCAGAAACACCGCGGAACCGGCTTTGCCGGGCCGCTGGTGTTGCCCCCGGTAGGGGGTTGGCGAAGCGACACGAAGTGCGCGAAGACTGGGGGCGAGCCTATTTACACGGCGTTTTCGTTCTCTTCGCCGGTGCGGATGCGCACGATGCGCTCGACTTCCGTGACGAAAATCTTCCCGTCGCCGATCTTGCCCGTGCGGGCCGAGTTGACGATGGCCTCGATGCAGCGTTCCACGTCGCCCTCGTTGACGACCACTTCGACCTTCATCTTCGGCAGAAAGTCGACCACGTATTCCGCACCACGATAGAGCTCCGTGTGCCCCTTCTGGCGGCCGAAGCCCTTGACTTCGGTCACCGTGAGGCCGGTAACCCCCACTTCGGCCAGCGCTTCGCGCACGTCCTCGAGCTTGAAGGGTTTGACGATGGCGGTGATCTGCTTCATGGTTTTTGCGCTCCGGCGGTTTCGTTGAATTTGCTGGTGATAGGGTAACGCCAATCTTTGCCGAAGCTGCGATGGGTGACCCGGATGCCCACTGGCGCCTGGCGCCGTTTGTATTCATTGATCTTGATGAGCCGCGCAACCCGCTCGACCACCGCGCGTTCGTAGCCCGCCGCAATGATCTCGTCGATGCCCTCGTCGTCCTGCATGTAGCGTGCCAGGATGCCATCGAGGATGTCGTACGGCGGCAGGCTGTCCTGGTCGGTCTGGTCGGGCCGCAGTTCGGCGCTGGGCGGCCGCGTGATGATCCGTTCGGGAATCGGCGAGGCGCCGGTGCCGTACGGGTCATGGGCATTGCGCCAGCGGGCCAGCGCAAACACGGTGGTCTTCAGCAGGTCCTTGATGACCGCAAAGCCGCCCGCCATGTCGCCGTACAGGGTGCAGTAGCCCGTGGCCATTTCGCTCTTGTTGCCGGTGGTGAGAACGATCGAGCCGAACTTGTTCGACAGCGCCATCAGGAGCGTGCCGCGGATGCGGGCCTGTATGTTTTCTTCGGCCGTGTCTTCGGGCAGGCCCTTGAACTCCTCGGCCAGCGCGCCCTTGAACGACTCGAAGGTGTGCTTGATCGAGATTTCGTCGTAGCGCACACCCAGGCGGGTTGCCATCTCGCGTGCGTCGATCCAGCTGATGTCGGCCGTGTAAGGCGAAGGCATCATCACAGCGCGCACCTTGTCCTTGCCGAGCGCATCAACCGCAATCGCCAGCACCAATGCGGAATCGATACCGCCCGAGAGCCCCAGGATCGCTCCTGGAAAGCCGTTCTTGCCGATGTAGTCCCGCACGCCCAGTACCAGTGCATCCCACAACTGGGCTTCGGCATCGCGCCGTGGCGCGATTGTTTCAGGCTCAGCCACGAAGCCGATGCCCTCGCCGCCTTGCGCGAGCCGCTCCAGCTGCATGAAAACCAGGCGCTCCTTGAAGCTTTCGGCCTGCGCGGCCAGCGCACCATCGGCCTGCAGGGCGAAGGATGCCCCGTCGAAGACCACTTCATCCTGCCCGCCAACCAGGTGCGCATAGACCAGCGGCAGCCCCACGGCGCGGGCACGGTCGGCCATTCGCGCCACGCGCTCGCCTTCCTTGCCGACGTGGTACGGCGAGGCGTTGATGACCGCCAGCACTTCGGCGCCGGCCTCGCGGGCCAGCTCGGCCGGCTCGTCGAACCAGGCGTCCTCGCAGATGAGCAGGCCCACCGAAACACCTCCGGCCTCGAACACGCAAGTGCCCTGCCCCGGCGTGAAGTAGCGGCGTTCATCGAACACCTGGTAGTTGGGCAGTTCGCGCTTGGCGTAGGTTTCGAGGATGCGCCCTTCCCTGATCACGCTGGCGGCGTTGTAGCGCATCTGCACCGCCACCGAGCGGCTGCGAAGGCTCCCGCCTGTCGGATGCCCCACCACCACGACCATGTCTTTGAGACCGGCCAGCGCGGCGGCAATGCCTTTCACGGCATCATCGCAAGCTTCGGTAAACGCGGGACGCAGGAAAAGATCCTCCGCCGCATAGCCGGCAATCGAGAGTTCGGGCGTGAGCAGAAGACGCGCGCCCTTTGCGTAGGCTTCACGCGCGGCATCGACGATTTTTTTCGCATTGCCGGCGAGGTCGCCCACCACAAAATTGAGTTGCGCGATGGCGAGCTTGAGCGTCATACGGAAGGAAGAAAAAGGCTTGAACGATTATGTCATTCGGGTGATGGCATCGCTGTCGGACCTGAACCCGAAAGCATGGAACGCGCTGCTCGACGCCGAGGCGGAACCGTCGCCTTTCATGCGCTACGAGTACCTTGCAGCGCTGCACGAAAGCGGCAGCGCCTCGCCCGAAAGCGGATGGACGCCGCAGTTCGTCACGCTCTGGTGCAAGGATGAATTGCAGGCGGCCTGCCCCGTCTACATCAAGACGCACTCCTATGGCGAATACGTCTTCGACTGGGCGTGGGCCAACGCCTATGAGCAGCACGGCCTTGCCTACTACCCCAAGGCGGTGGTGGCGGTACCGTTCACGCCGGTGCCGGGCGCACGTCTGCTGGCCCGCGATGCGCAAACCCGCACGCTGCTGGTGCAGGCATTGGTGGCGTGGTGCAAGACGCAAGAACTTTCGTCGTTGCATTTGCTGTTCGGCGCCGACGCCGACATTGCCGCCTGCACCGAAGCGGGCCTGATGCTGCGCAACACCGTGCAGTTTCACTGGACCAATGCGGCCCCGGCCGGGGCTGATGGCGCCGGGCCTTACTCGGACTTCGAATCCTTCCTTGCCAGCCTCTCGCACGACAAGCGCAAGAAGATCCGCCAGGAACGTCGCAAGGTGGCCGATGCAGGCGTGACTTTCCGCTGGTCGCGCGGCCCCGACATTGCGGCATCGGACTGGGATTTTTTCTACCGCTGCTATGCGCGCACCTATCGCGAGCACGGCAATCCGCCCTATCTTTCGCGCGATTTCTTCCAGCGCATGGCCGACACGATGCCGGAAGCCTGGCTGCTGTTCGTCGCCGAACGCGGCGACAAACCGATTGCCACAAGCCTGATCGCGCTGTCCACGCATGACGACGGCGCGCTGGTTGCCTATGGCCGCTACTGGGGCGCCATGGAGCGCGTCGATTGTCTTCACTTCGAAGCTTGCTACTACCAGCCGCTGGCCTGGTGCATTGCGCACGGCGTGAGGCGATTCGAGGGCGGCGCACAGGGCGAGCACAAGATGGCGCGCGCGCTCATGCCGGTCAAGACCACCAGCGCCCATTGGCTGGCACACCCTGCGTTTGCCGATGCGGTCGAGCGCTTTCTGGAGCGCGAGGGCGAAGGCATCGGCAACTACATGGACCACCTGGGCGAACGCAGCCCGTTCAAGGCCGGCTGAGACGCGGCGGCGCGGTCGGCCTGCCGCAATGCGGGGCTGCTATAAACGCGCCCAATCCAACAACAGAAAGAAACCGATGCCGTTCGTCGGACTGGGGCTGCACATCCTCATTGCGCTGTTCTTCGCCGTGCACGCAATGCGCCACGGCAAGCAGATGTATTGGCTCATCATTCTGTTCAGCTTTCCCCTGCTGGGCAGCGTCGTGTACTTTGTGGTCGAGTACCTGCCTGCCTCCCGCATGCAGCGCACCGCGGGCAAGGTGGCGAGCGCGGCCATCGGCTTTATCGACCCCGAGCGCGAGTACCGCGCAGCCACCGAGGCCTACGACCTCGCCCCCACCGCCCAGAACAAGCTGCGCCTTGCCAAGGCCGCGCTCGACAAGGGCCAGGCTGCAGACGCAGTCGGGCACTACCGCGACGCACTGAAAGGTCCGCTCGCATCCGATCCTGAATTGCAATTTGGCCTGGCCAGCGCGCTGCTGGCCGCAGGCGGCGCGGCTTCGGGCCGCGAAGCGCTGCAGGCGCTCCAGGCCCTGCGCGCCTCACGCGACGACTACCGGAGGGACGAAGTCGCCGTGCTCACCGCCCGCGCGCTCGCTGCCGATGGGCGCCATGCAGAGGCTCGCGAGGCCTTCGAATCGGCGCTGAGCCAGTACAACACGGTCGAAGCCCGTGCTCGCTACATCGCCTGGCTGGCGGAGCAAGGCGATACCGCTGCCGCGCAGCGGCAATGGAACGAACTCCAGCAGGCCGCGCGCCACTGGAATTCGCACGCACGCTCCGTCAATCGCGAATGGATGCGTCTGGCCGGGGACGCGGCGCAGGGCTGAGGCCCCGCACGCCTGGCGCCCTGCTCTTCGGCAGGACCGATCAGGCCAATTACCCCGCTTACTTCTTGTAAGCAGCAATGCCGTCGACGACTTCCTTCTTGGCGGCGTCGATGCCTTCCCAACCCAGCACCTTGACCCACTTGCCGGCTTCCAGGTCCTTGTAGTGCTCGAAGAAGTGGCTGATGGCCTTCAGGCGCATCGGGTTCACGTCGTCGACCGACTTCCAGTGGCTGTAGATCGGCAGCACCTTGTCGGTGGGTACCGCCAGCACCTTGCCGTCCACGCCGGCTTCGTCTTCCATCATCAGGATGCCAAGCGGACGGCACGGCACCACCACGCCGGGCAAGAGCGGGTACGGCGCAATCACCAGCACGTCGACCGGGTCGCCGTCGCCAGACAGCGTCTGGGGCACGTAGCCGTAGTTGGCCGGGTAGTACATCGCGGTCGTCATGAAGCGGTCGACGAAGATCGCGCCCGATTCCTTGTCGACTTCGTACTTGATCGGGTCGGCGTTCATCGGGATTTCGATCACGACATTGAAGGCGTCAGGAATGTTTTTGCCGGGGGAGACTTTGTCGAAGGACATGACGTTTTCGAGTAGTTGAAAAGTATGAGGGGAGATGGGGACAAACCCGGAGTTTACTTTCCGTGTCACGGGCCGGTCGCACACGTTCTTGTTTTTGCCTGTAAATTGCACCCGTTGGCCAATCGGCTCCGCACCCCGGTGCAGTGAGCTTCGAGGAAGCAACGCGACGGAAAACATGGGTCCCGTACGCGTTGCGCGCAGGACCCATGCTGTCCGTCTCCACAAGTCACAACGAACGAATGGAGAAGCAAAGCATGATCGGCAACACCCCCCTGATACTCGCCATCGTCTGCGGCCTCGTGGCCGTCGGATACGGTTTCTGGGCCCGAAGTTGGATTCTCGCCAAGGACCCGGGCAACGCCCGGATGCAGGAAATCGCCGCGGCCATCCAGGCCGGCGCATCGGCCTACCTCGCCAAGCAGTACACCACCATTGCGGTGGTCGGCGTCGTGCTGGCCATTCTCATCGGCATCTTCCTGGATGCGACCACGGCCGTGGGCTTCGTGGTGGGCGCGGTGCTTTCGGGCGCATGCGGCTTCATTGGCATGAACGTGTCGGTGCGCGCCAACGTGCGCACCGCGCAGGCGGCCACCCAAGGCATCGGCCCGGCGCTGGACGTCGCGTTTCGCGGCGGCGCCATCACCGGCATGCTGGTGGTCGGCCTCGGCCTCCTGGGCGTCTCGGTCTTCTACTGGTTCCTGGCGGGCAACGGCAATCTCACGCCGGACCGCAGCCTTTCGGCCATCCTCAACCCGCTCATCGGCTTTGCCTTCGGCTCGTCGCTGATCTCGATCTTCGCCCGGCTGGGCGGCGGCATCTTCACCAAGGGCGCCGACGTGGGCGCCGACCTGGTGGGCAAGGTCGAAGCCGGCATTCCGGAAGACGATCCACGCAACCCGGCCGTGATTGCGGACAACGTGGGCGACAACGTCGGCGACTGCGCCGGCATGGCGGCCGACCTGTTCGAGACCTACGCGGTCACGCTCATCGCCACCATGGTGCTGGGCGCGCTCATGGTGGCGGCGGCACCGGTCAACGCTGTGCTGTACCCGCTCGCGCTGGGCGGCGTGTCGATCATCGCGTCGATCGTCGGCTGCTTCTTCGTGAAGGCCTCGCCGGGCATGGTCAACGTGATGCCTGCGCTCTACAAGGGCCTGGCGGTGGCGGGCATCCTGTCGCTGATCGCGTTCTGGTTTGTCACGAGCTGGATCATTCCCGACAACGCCATCGCCCCGAGCGGCAGCCAGCTCAAGCTGTTCGGCGCCTGCTTCGTGGGCCTTGCGCTCACCGCGGCGCTGGTGTGGGTTACCGAGTACTACACCGGCACGCAGTACAAGCCGGTGCAGCACATCGCGCAGGCCTCCACCACGGGCCATGGCACCAACATCATCGCGGGCCTGGGCGTCTCGATGCGTTCCACGGCCTGGCCGGTGATCTTCGTCTGCATTGCCATCCTGGCCTCGTACGCGCTCGCGGGGCTCTACGGCATTGCCGTGGCCGCAACGTCGATGCTGAGCATGGCCGGCATCGTGGTGGCGCTCGACGCCTACGGCCCCATTACCGACAACGCCGGTGGCATTGCCGAGATGAGCGAACTGCCCGACAGCGTGCGCGCCGTGACCGATCCGCTCGACGCCGTCGGCAACACCACCAAGGCGGTGACCAAGGGCTACGCCATCGGCTCGGCTGGCTTGGCCTCGCTGGTGCTGTTTGCGGACTACACCCACAAGCTGGAGAGCTTCGGGTTGGCCATCAGCTTCAACCTGAGCGATCCGATGGTGATCGTCGGCCTCTTCATCGGCGGGCTGATTCCCTATCTGTTTGGCGCCATGGCCATGGAAGCCGTGGGCCGGGCTGCCGGCGCGGTGGTGGAAGAAGTGCGCAGGCAGTTCCGCGAAATCCCCGGCATCATGGAAGGCACGGGCAAGCCTGAATACGGCAAGGCCGTGAGCATGCTGACCGGCGCGGCCATCAAGGAAATGATGATCCCCTCGCTGCTGCCGGTGGTGGTGCCGATCCTGGTCGGCCTGCTGCTCGGGCCCAAGGCGCTGGGCGGCCTGCTGATGGGCACGATCGTCACAGGCCTGTTCGTGGCCATCTCGATGTGCACGGGCGGCGGCGCCTGGGACAACGCCAAGAAGTACATCGAAGACGGCCATCACGGCGGTAAGGGCTCCGAGGCGCACAAGGCGGCCGTCACCGGCGACACCGTGGGCGACCCCTACAAGGACACGGCCGGGCCGGCGGTCAACCCGCTGATCAAGATCATCAACATCGTCGCGCTGCTGATCGTGCCGCTGGTGGTCAAGTTCCACGGCGGCGATGCGGCGGCGGCCATGCCGCACAAGGTTGAAGCGCCCGTGGCGGTCACCGCGCCCGCCGCTCCTGCACCCGCGCCTTCGGCTCCGGCTCCGGCTGCTCCGGCCGCGTCCGCAACGCCGCCGGCAGCCGTGGCTTCAGGCGCAGTGAAATGAAAGCCAACATCTGATGCCTTCCGCGGAAAGACTCGAAGCCTTTATTGCCGCCGTCGAAAGCGGCGCGCATGCCAAGGCCATCGAAAACTACTACACCGAAGACGCGACCATGCGTGAGAACCAGGCCGAGCCCCGGCGCGGCCGCGCCACGCTGGTTGCGCACGAGCAAGCGGTGCTGGATCGAACCGAATCCGTCGTTTCGACCTGCGTGCGCCCCGTGCTCGTGAACGGTGACCACGTGGTGATCCGGTGGGTGTTCGATTTCCGCTTCAAGGGCGGCAAGACCATGCGCATGGAAGAGCTCGCCTGGCAGCGCTGGGCGGGCGACCGCATTGCCGAGGAAGAATTCTTCTACGACCCGGCGCAGGCCAAGCCGGCTTGATCGGCCGATCTGCCGCTACCTAGCCCCTGCCCGGCCGCTACCTGGAGCTCTCGGCGGCCACGGCGCGCACCAGGCGCGTGGCCGATGCAACCAGTTGGCTCAGATCGCCGGCCCGGTTCTGCTCGATGGCCTGGAGCACCAGCTCGTTGATGCCGCCCACCACCGTCATGGCCATTTCGCTGGTGAGGTGTGCCGCGGGGCCGCCCTGCGCGTTGCCGCCGCTGCCATTGATGGCCAACTGGATGAAGCTGGCAATCTCATCGTTCACCCGGCGCCGCGCCGCCAAGCCTGGCATTCCGAGCCCTAGTATTTCGATGAACAGCGTACGCAGCAGCACCGGGTCCTGCGCAAGATAGTCGAAGTAGGCGGTCATGGCCCGCTCCACCTGCGCGTGCCACGGATGCGCCGGATCGAAGGCCTCGCTCACCGCCCGCAGCGCGAGCTTGCTGGCAGCCTCGTACAGGGCAATCAGGCATTCCGATTTGGTCGCGAAGTGCTCGTAGAAGGTTCGGCGCGAAACCGCCGCTTCGCGCACGATGTCGGCAATGGTTGTCTCCGCGTAGCCTTTGGCCGCCACGGCGCGGGCCATGCCCTCCAGCAGGCGCGAGTAATGCTCGTGAACCGGCTCTCCCGAAGGGCCGGCAAGGGCTGGTTTTTCAATCGCGATGCTCATGAGGGTACATTTTCCTACGCCTTGGTACTTGACGGTACCAGCAGATGTGCGCACTATTCAGGCAACCGGTACTGACGTGTACCAACCCACTCTCCAGAGGATTGCTTTCATGACCGAGCTTGTGGTGCGCCGCCTTCTCATCGATCTGCAAACGCCGTTCGGCCGCAACTGGTGCGGGGGCGATGCATTCTCCACTGCCTTCTTCAATGCCTTGTCGATGAGCTTTCCGTTCGGCGAGCAGTTCTTCATCGATGCCGTGCGCGACACCGTGGCCACGCTGCCGGCGGAAGCGCAAGAAAAATACCGTGCCGAGGTGCGCGGCTTCATCGGGCAGGAAGCCACGCACCGTCGCATCCACACCCTCTTCAACGGCCACCTCGAAGCGCAGGGCCTGAAGGACGGCTGGACGGCCCGTGCTGCCAAGCGAATGGAGCTGATGGAAGGCGCCGATCCTCGCCACGCGCTGGCCGTGACCGCGGCGACCGAGCACTTCACTGCCATGTTTGCCGAATGGCTGCTGGCCCACCCTGAAGTGCTCGACGGCGCCGAACCTCGGCTGCGGACGATGTGGCTCTGGCATTGCGCCGAAGAGCTGGAGCACAAGTCCGTCGCCTTCGACATCTACACGGCCGCGCAAGGTTCGGACGCGTGGCGCACGCGCTGGTTTCGCCGCGTGACCGTGATGTTCCTGGGCGACCTGCTGCACCAGACGGTCGACAACCTGCGCCATGAAGGGCAGCTGTGGAAGTGGGCGACCTGGAAAAGCGCCGCGCGCATCCTGCTGAGCAGAGGCGGCTTGCTGCGAGGAAATTGGGGCGCCTGGCGCAGCTACTTCCGCGAAGACTTTCATCCGGCGCAGCAAGACAGCAGCCTTTCGGCGCGCTGGCTCGAAAACAACCGCGCGCAATACGCCGCCGTGGGCGCGGCCCCCGAAGCGGCCGGCGCGGCTCTTCAGTAGAAGCTGGCCCGGTGCGTGGGAGGGGTGACAGCCGGTCGCTGCTCGGGCCGCATCGTCAAGTCGTGCAAGGTGTCGAAGTCCGAGGGAGCATCGGGAACACGCATCACGGCTTCCAGCTCATTCAATGAGGCAACCCACTGGCCCGCGGCCGACTCGGCGGGCTCGTCGTTGGCAAAAGTGCCGTCGCGGATGTACAGGGTTTCGTTGTCGGGGCGTTCGGCGTGCAACTCGATCAGGCGCGCAATCGAGAAGTTGTAGGTCACCAGCTTCTCGCGGGTGTTGCGGTCTTTGCCGCCGCAGTTGAACGAGCCTTCGGCTGCAATCACGATGCAGGAGCCCTCGACGCCGCTGTCGACATGGCTGCCGGTGCGCCAGATGGCATTGGGAAGCCGCACCCGCACCTTGTCGATCACCAGGTCGCGCTGCTTGTTGAGGCTGCCGAGCGGCGGCACCAGCGAGCGCAACTGCCGAAGGCGTTCGGCAAAGATGTTGTCCATGAAGAACTCGACATGGTGCGTCGCGCTGCCGGACGAGCGCCTGACCACCTGCATGACGACATGACGTGATTTATTCATTGCAGGTCCTTCCGCACATTGCCCGACGCCGGGCGCCTATACAAAATCATTTGCCGTCGACTACAAATTAGAACTTTTTATTGACTGCAATTACTTGCATCAATTGTGTCTAACTGTATATCCAATACCGCAAATAGGGAAGGAAATCTGCACCGGCGGTGCTCGGGCATGTCGCCAAAAAGACGCTCAGCCCTGCTAGCCGAGCGCCGCCAGATTATTCGAGCGACTCGTCCAGCGCCTTGCACGAAGGCGCGCAAACGGTTTGCGACTTGCCGAGCACCTGGCGGGTGCGCAGCTGCGAGCGTACGCGGTGCTTGCCGCACATGAAGCAGGACATGGTTGCCCCGCTGAAAGACGCGGACGCACGGAACGGCGACCCTGGTGCTTTCGATTTGTAACGCAAGCCATCGGCCACGACGGCAGTCTTCACCTCAGCTTTGGCCATCGGCTTTGTCCTTTTTAGGTTCGGTATTACGCATGGCCCGTGCGATGACTTCTCTGGCGCGGACTTCGGCTGCAAGTGCCGCGTCCAGCGCCGAGCGGCACAGGCCGGCGTGTTGATAGTTGATATTTTCGTACACCTCGGCGGCAGCGGGATAAGCGTCGAGCAGGCGGCCCAGATCGGCGCCCGGTTCAACGTCGCTGAATTCGTGCACGAGGTGCTCGACCACCGAGCGGTACTGCTCCGCCCCGACGGGAACGGTGCTGTGCTCGAGCCGTTCCAGCAGTTGAGCCAGCACGTGGGTCACTGCCAGATCGGTCTTGGGAGACGGATTTTGGGTCGTGTTCATGGAGTCCATCTGGGGGCAGCATACGCTTTATGCAAGTGCCTCCTCCCGTGCGGGTGTTGGCTCGGGGGGCGCCTTATGCGCGACCTGCATGCGCCGCAGCAGGCTGTGCAGCATTTCAGTCGAAAGCCCATGGATGACCAGCCGATGTCCCGCCCGCAAGGTGGAAAGCGGCACCAGCGGGTGCTTGTTGTTGACCAGAATCAGGTGCTCCGGAGCACCCAGCACCGTCGCGGCGTAGATGCCGATGGTTTCGTCCAGCTGCAGGGAGTTGGCGGCGCGCCAAAAGTCGTTATCGGTCAACATCAACTGATACAGCGGCGTAAAAAGCTCGATGGCACTCTGCAGGTCGAGAAAATTCAGTTTGCCTTGCGGCATGTCCGAAAGCCGCAACCCAGGGTCCTTGATCATCGAAAAGTCGACATTCGGCGCCTTGCCGAGAACCATACCCTTGTCGCGCAGCGCTTGGTTCAGGCGGATCACGAAATTGAACAGGTTCAGATCGTGCTTCAGGAATGTCTCGTCCCTGAGTGCGTCGATATCGGCAGGCTCCAGCGGCGAGGTGCCCACCGGCGCGGGGGAATTGCGGCCAATGAAGCTCAGCACCTGCGAACCCAGATGGAAGTGCCGCAGGATCAGCCAGTTCGCCTCCGGCGACACGAAGCGCTTCAGCCCCCAGGCCAGCAGGTTGTGCAGCATCTTCGAGTGCGACCAGTTGCGCGGCACGAACACCTTCACCACCTGGATCAGGATGATCGTGAGCCGCGCCACCGGCCGCAGGAACGGCAGCAGATACTGGCGCGAGCCCGAGCTCGAATCGGCGAGCCACGCGGCCTTGACCTCGTCGGGCAGCGGCGTGCTCTGGTCGAGGTAGAGGGCCAGCCAGGGGCTGGGGTCGCGCTCGTCGTGGCCCTGCTCGAGAAAATCAGGCGTTCGGCTCATGTGACATTCGCTCCGTGATGTGCTGAAACTGCATCAAGTACAGCGCGGCCGTGTGGCGCGCCGTGTCGATGATCTGCCGGGCTGCGCGGCCCTGCCCTTTGCCGCCTTGGCCGTCGTTGTCCGCTTCCACGGCCATCACCATCTCGACCGCGGCAAGCCATCGGTTCAGGTGGTTCTCGTCGTTGTGGCCGTGGTACTCGAGAAAGCGGAACGCATCTGGCGGCAGCTTGAGGCCGGCCTTGATCAGCGGGAGCAGCGCCGGCACGATGCGCTGGCCCGTGCCTTCGATGATGTAGATCGCGCCCAGCAGCCCGATGGGGTCGCGCGTGGCGGCCAGGCCGTGCAGGTAGGCGTTGAGCGCCTCCCCACCGGGGTTGCGGCGCAACTCGCCGATCTCGGCCACGGTGCCGCCGGCCTTCCGGTAGTCGCTGAAGAGAATGTTGAAGTCGTCCTGCTCTTCGCCCGCGTGCACGTCGATCAACGCGGCAAGCGTCTTGTAGGGCCCCGTCAGCGAAGCGGCGCCTTCGCGCATCCAGCGGCTGCCTTCGCGCACCTGCGGAACCCACTGCTCCATCCAGTTCAGGTAATCGGGCAGCGCGAAGCGGCGCTCGCGAATCTGGCGGATCAAAGGCGTGCGCCAGACGTTGGAGCGGTAGTCGTGCCAGATGCCGGCCAGCTCGGTCAGCAGCGCGGCCAGGCCTTCAGGCGCGGCGGCCGGATCGTGCGGCGGCGCAATCGCCGTCTCGTCGTCGGCGGGCGCAGCTTCGGCGGCCGCGCGTGGGCTGGGCACCGCCTGCAGCGGCGCATCCGCCGCCTCGGCCTCCAGCAGCATGTAGGCAGCCATGAAGCGCCCCGACTCCGGCACGTAGCAGAAGATCTGCTCACCGGGCTTCAGCGTCTTGGTGTGCAAGAACTCCGACAGCATGATCAGGATCGACGCCGCGCCGGTGTTTCCGCGCCAGGCCAGGTTGCTCCACCACTTCTCGCGGGGAATCGCAAGGTCGGCCTTGGTCATCAGGTCTTCGACCACCGGAATGAATTTTTCCGACGAGTAGTGGCACAGGAAATGATCGACCCGCTTCGGATCGACCCAGCCATCGCGCACCAGCGTCGCGTATTCGTGAATGCCAACGTCGAACAGGTGCGGCAACAGGCGAATGTCCTGCCGCAGCGACAAGGCACCCGCCGCTTCCGCCTCCGCCCAGGAGCCGTAGTCCAGATGCCCGCGCGTACGGTCTTCGGTCAGGCCCAGCTGCATGCACACCGGGTAGTCGCCCGAGAACGCGCGCTGGTGCACCCATTTCAGCCGCAAACGCAGCCCCGGGTTGCCGGCCAGCCCGGGCGTGCCGTCGGAGAGCAGCAACGCGCCGGCACCGTCGGAAAGCATCCACCGCAGGAAGTGCGAATCGAAGTCCGTTTCGTAGCCACGCGCCGCGAAGCGCGAGCGCTTGAAAAGCCGCGACGGCATTTCGCTTGCCACCGCAAGCGCGCTGCGGTGCGCGCCCAGTTCGATGCCTTGCGCGGCCGACTGGATGGCCGACACGCCCGCGGCGCAGATGCCGTGTACCGACAAGGTCTCCATTGGCGCCGCCGCCAGTTCGCCCTGAATCATGTTGGCAAAGCCGGGCATGAGCGTGTCGCCGCCCGACGAACCGCTGGCCAGCAGCGAAACGCGCGACAGCTCGGCCCCGCCGCGCTGCAGGCAATCGCGGATCGCGCCCGCCGCCAGTTGCGCATTGGTTTGACGCGTCATGCCCTCCTCGTCGATTGCGTAGTGCCGCGTGAGAATGCCGTTCTCGGCCAGGATGCGCCGCTTGATGCGCTCCGACATGCGGTTGAGCGGCGCGATGTAGGCATCCATGCGCTCGTTGGGAATGGGCTCGCCGGGCATGTAGTAGCCGGCGCTCTCGATGTAGACGCGTTGAAATGGAACAGGCATGGTTCAGTGGGTTGAAGACTCGGGCGGCACCAAAGGCACGGATGACATCAGCGAGCGGCTGCGAAAGCGCGGCCACAGCGCTCCCAGCACGAACACGCGAACCATGTAGGGCACCAGTCCTTGCTCGTTGAGTGCGGGATCGACCCGCGCGCGGTAGTGCGTGCGGTGCAATTGCGTGAGTTCGGACCAATGGACATGCGGGTTCTCGTGATGTGCGGTGTGCAGGCCGATGTTGAACAGCAACGGGTTCACCAGCCCTTCGAAATTGCGTGCGTAGTTCAAGCGGGTACCCGCGGTATCGCGCCGCGCCTCCGCACTCGCCTCTGCCTTCGGTGTGGGCCTGCATCCGTCCGCATGCGCGTGCTGCAGATAGTTGGTGGCCAGCAGCCAATGCAGCCCGTGCAGTTGCGGCACGATGACGAACAGCAGCGCCTTGCGCCAGTCGAGCAGCAGCAGCGCGCTCCAGCTCCCGAGCCAAAGCGCGTATTGCGCCATGCAATAACGCCAAGGCCCCGGCTGGTGCCTTCGAAGCCGCCCGAGCCAGCCCAGGAACACGGGCACCAGCACCCACACCGCCTGGAACGGATGCAGCAAGTACCCGCGCAAGTGGTTGGTATCGCCGCCGAAGCGGTAGGTGCGCGCCACGTCCTGCGGCCCATGTCGGTGGCGATGGTGGTTGGCCACGTGCGCGGGCCAGAAAACGAAAGTCGGGTGCCCCTGCAGCAGCGTGATCCAGAAGTCGGTGAGCCGGTTCATGCGCCGCCCGCGCCACATGCGCAAGTGCACGTGGTTGTGGTGGATCACGCCCACGCCCAACGTCAGAAACAGCATCAATCCATAGAGCAGCACGGCAAAGCCATGCACCCACTGCCATGCCACCAGCGCCGGAAGCACCACCAGGTAGGCAAGGCTCTGCCAGTCGCGCCAATGGCGCAGGCGTGCCGGCCGGCGCAGCGCGTCAGGCCGGCGTGCCATGCTGCTGTTGGCGTTGCTGCTTGTCTTGAAAAGCCTGGAACTGCGGCTCGGCCGCATCGGCGGCGATGCGCGTGCCGAACAACCGGTCCATGAAAGTGAACTGGAACCCGTAGTTGCCGCCGTGGCAGGCGTGGTGCAAATGGTGCCGACGGCTCGCGGCGAACCAGTGGCTGTAAGACACCCCGGGAAAAAAGTCGTAGTTCGAGTGGCCGACGCTGTTGAAGAACAGGCTGAACAGCGGCACCGAGGCAAGCGACCAGAAGCTGAAGTCGTGCAGCAGCATCGGCAGCAAAATCACGTTGCCGAGCATCGCCGCCTCGATCGGGTGAAAGCTGTACGTGGCCCACGGCGTTGTCACGACCGAGCGGTGGTGCGGCCCGTGAAAGCGCCGCAGCCACCGCATGTGCAGCACGCGATGGTTGAACCAGAAATGCACGTCGTTCCAGACCGCGAGCACCACGATTTCAAGCGCGATCTGCCGCCAGCCCGCGTCCGCGTCGAGCCGCGCCCAGCCCAGCTGAAGCAAGCCCCACGGAAACACCATGCCCAGCCCGAAAACCAGCACCGAAACGCCCGACTGCGTCAGTTCGCGGCGCAGTTGCCCCGGCTGCAGCGGGCGCGGATCGAGCACCCGCCCGATTCCGAGTGCCGGCAGCGCCCGACGGGTCAACAGCCAATTGAGCGCGCCGAACCCCAGGTAGATCGAGCCGAAAAACGCCAGCCCCCAGCACATCACCTGGAGGACGGACAAATTTGTAAAGGTTTGCGCCATCCCCCGAGGCTACAGCAGCATTTCGGGAACCAGAGGCGCAATGATCAGGTTGTGGAGCCGTTGAAAGAACGTCGACTCCGGTTCCGAGGTCAGGATGACTTCCTTTTCCCCGTCGCTCGTGAGCCACTGCAGCGTGCCGGTGTCCTTGGCAAGGCGCAGGCGGTACGAGTTCTGCAGCTTGCTGATGTTGATGACACGCAGCATCTCGCGCGCCAACTGGGGGCTGTCGACCACCAGGCCCATCTCGGTGTTCTGGCTCGCCGAGCGCGGATCGAGGTTCATCGAGCCGATGAAGATGCGCGTCTTGTCGATGGCCGCCGTCTTGGAGTGCAGCCGCCCGAGCGATTTGCCGAACACGCCGAAGCGTTCTCCCGCGGTGGTGCGCTGCGGGCTCAGTTCGTACAGGTCGGCCCCGCCCTTGAGCAACCGCTCGCGGTAGCGCGCGTAGCCGGTGTGCACCAGCGGCTCGTCGTTGGCGGCCAGCGAATTGGTGAGCAGCGTGAGCTTGACGTTGCGCTTTGCCAGGTCTTCGAAGGCCGCCATGCCGCGCTCGCCGGGCACCAGGTACGGCGAGGTCAGGTCGACCTGGATCTTGGCGTCCATCAACAGTGCCCAGACCTGCATCGTCACGCTGGTGGCAATGGCTTCGTCCGCCGTCATGGTGGTCGGCTTGGTGGGCGGGTCGGCAATGGCTCGGGCCTCGCCCCACAAAAGCCCCATGCGGCCGCCGTCGAGCTCTTCGGCAATCGGCCCGTAACCCAGGATGTCGGAGGGCGGCAGCACGATCTTCGGCGGCGCCGCCGCCATGCCGATCCACGCATCGAAGTCCGCGGTGGTGGGCGTGCGCCCGCCCTCGCCCCGCACGATGTCCGCCACGGGCCAGACCTGCTTGCTGTTCCAGTAGGCATCGAAGATCGATTCGAGCTGCGGCAGCACCTTGCCCACCACCAGCGCGTCCATGTCGATGAAGTTCTGCGCCTCGCTCAGCACGAAATACTCGTCGGCAATGTTGCGCCCGCCCACCACCGCCATGACGCCGTCGGCGATGAAGAGCTTGTTGTGCATGCGGTGGTTGAGCCGCCCGATCTCGTGCGGCGACGCCGCGAAGCGCGACAGAAATCCGTTGCGCCCGCAACAGAACGGGTTGAACAGCCGCACGTCCACGTTGGGCGTCTGCGAAAGCGCAAGCAGCAGCTGCTGGCTCCTGGCCGTGTAGAGATCGTCCACCAGCAAGCGCACCTTCACCCCGCGCGCCGCCGCTTCGCGCAGCGAGCGCATCAGCAGCCGGCCGGTGGCGTCGTTCTCGAGCTGGTAATACTGGACCACCAGCGAACGCTGGGCACGCTGCGCAAGCTGGATGCGCGCGTCCAGCGAATACACACCGAGCGGCATCAGCCGGAAGCCCGAATGCTCACTGGGCGGCGTCGAGGCCGCCACGATCTTCGAGAGCGTGGTGGAGGGGTCGGCCGCGTCTGCAGTTACGGCCGCCCGCTCGCGCGCCGGCGGCAGCGACCCGCAGGCACCCAGCAACGCGATCATCACGCCCGCAAGGCAAATTCGAAGGAGTCGAGACCAGGCGTTCATGATCGTGGATCGGTGTTCTCTTTGGTTTTCTTTGGTTTTTCTTGACTGCTGCCGGGTATACGCTGGCCGGCGCCTGCCGGTTTCATTCGCGCCATCTTTAATTGCTCGCCCATCCTAGAATTCGCTTCACACCTGTTCGGAGTTACACCATGGCAAGACCGATCCTCTCACGCATCGCACTGATGTCGGTCGCCGCCGCAATGGCGCTCCCCGCCAGCGCCGCCCTCGACATCGGCGACCCGGTACCCAAGTTCACCGCCAATGCCGCACTCGGCGGCAAAACCTTCCGCTACTCGCTGGCCGAAGCCTTGGCCAAAGGGCCGGTGGTGTTGTACTTCTTTCCCGCGGCCGACTCCAGCGACTGTTCGATCGAGGCCCATGCGTTCGCCGAAGCCATCGACCAGTTCACGGCGCTCGGCGCCACTGTCATCGGCGTTTCGGCCGACGACATCGACACGCTCTCGAAGTTCTCGGTCAAGTCGTGCCAAAGCCGCTTTCCCGTGGCCTCGGACGAATCGAAAACGGTAATCAACGGGTTCGACGCCCTGATGCAGACGCGGCCAGACTTTGCCAACCGCCTGTCCTACGTGATTGCGCCGAACGGCACGGTGGCTTACTACTACCAGAACCTGAACCCGGACAAGCATGTGGAGCGCATGCTCAATGCGGTGCGGGCGCTGCCGCGCCCCGGCGCACCAAGGTAGCCCGGGGCCGCCGGCGGGTTTGCCCGGCTTCGCGCAAAATCCCGTTCCATGCAACTCAACTTCATCGCCAACGCCGACGTCCCGTCTTCCTCAGGCCGCACCCTGCAGGTGCTCGACCCGTCCGACGGCCAGCCTTTCGACGAAATCCAGCGCAGCAACGCCGCCGATATCGACTCCGCGGTGCGCGCGGCACGCGATTGCTTCGAGGGCGTGTGGCACAAGGTGAGCGCAGCCGACCGCGGCCGCCTTCTCTACAAGCTTTCGCAGAAGATTGCCGAGCACGTCGACGAGTTGGCCCTGCTCGAGCAGCGCGACTGCGGCAAGCCCGTGAAGCAGGCGCGTGCCGACGCGGTGGCGCTGGTGCGCTATTTCGAGTTCTATGCCGGCGCCTGCGACAAGCTGCACGGCGAGACGATTCCCTACCAGGACGGGTACAGCGTTTTCACCTGGCGCGAGCCGCACGGCGTCACGGGCCACATCATTCCCTGGAACTACCCGATGCAGATCTTCGGGCGCAGCGTGGGCGGGGCCCTGGCGGCCGGCAACGTGTGCGTGGTGAAGCCGGCCGAAGACGCCTGCCTTTCCTTGATCCGCGTGGCACAGCTCGCGGCCGAAGTCGGCTTTCCGGCCGGTGCGCTCAACATCGTGACGGGCTATGGCCACGAGGTGGGCGACGCGCTCGCGCGGCATGAAGGCATCGACCACATCAGCTTTACCGGCAGCCCAAAAATCGGCACGCTCATCCAGCAGGTGGCGGCCGAGCGGCATTGCCCGGTCACGCTCGAGCTCGGCGGCAAGAGCCCGCAGATCATCTTTGCCGACGCCGACCTCGACGCGGCCATTCCGGTGATCATCAACGCCATCGTGCAGAACGCCGGTCAGACCTGTTCGGCCGGCTCGCGTGTGCTGATCCAGCGCGGCATCTACGAGCCGCTGCTCGAACGCCTCGGCCATGCCTTCGAGGCCCTGCGCGTCGGCCCCGCGGCCATGGACCTCGACGTGGGCCCGCTGATCCGCCAGACCCAGCAGCAACGTGTGTGGGACTTTTTGAGCGACGCCCAGGTGGCCGGCATTCCAATGGTGGCCCACGGCGTCGTGGTCGACGAAGCGCCCGAAACCGGCTTCTACCAGGCCCCCACCCTGCTGCGCGACGTGCCGGTGAACCACCGCCTCGCACAGGAAGAAGTGTTCGGCCCGGTGCTTGCCGCAATGCAGTTCGCCGATGAGGACGAAGCGGTGGCGCTGGCCAACGCGACGCAGTTCGGCCTTGTTGCCGGCATCTGGACAGCAGACGGCGCACGCCAGTTCCGCATGGCCAAGCGGGTGCGCAGCGGCCAGGTGTTTATCAACAACTACGGCGCGGGCGGCGGTGTGGAACTGCCGTTCGGTGGAGTCAAGTCGTCGGGCTACGGACGCGAAAAGGGCTTTGAGGCGCTCTACGGCTTCACCACCCTCAAGACCGTCGCCATCAAGCACGGTTAAGAGGCCGGGCCGGCCGGGTCGTGGCGCAGGTCTACCCCAGCGCCGTGTCCAGCAGCATCATCAGCACGAAGCCGAGCATCAGCCCGCTGGTCGCAAAGCTTTCGTGCCCCTTGCGGTGCGACTCCGGAATGATCTCGTGGCTGATGACGAACAGCATGGCGCCGGCCGCGAAGCCCAGCCCCCACGGCAGCAGCAAGACGGAGTGGCCGACCACGGCGGCACCGAGCACCGCACCAAGGGGCTCGACCACGCCTGAAACCATTCCGATGAAGACGGCGAACCCGCGCCTGTAGCCCGCCGCCAGCAGCGCCACGGCCACCACCAGGCCTTCGGGCACGTCCTGGATTGCGATGCCAGTGGCCAGCGCGTCGGCGCGCAACCCGTTGCCGGCCGCATAGCCGACGCCGATCGCGAGACCCTCCGGCAGGTTGTGCAGTGCGATGGCAAACACGAAAAGCCAGGTGCGCCGCAGCCTGTGCGCGGTCTGGCCCTCCAGGCCCTTGATGAAGTGCTCGTGCGGCAGCACGCGGTCCAGCAGCATCAGCGCGATGCCGCCGAGCAGGATGGCCGAGCCCAACACGCCGCCGGCGGCCCAGCTGCCGCCGCCGAACATTTCCGCCTTTCGCGCCGCCTCCAGGCCGGGAATGATCAGGGAGAAGGCGCAGGCGGCCAGCATCACACCGGCGCCGAAACCGAACAGCGTGTCCTGCAGCCGCTCAGGAAGCTTCTGGGAGAACAGCACGGGCAGCGTGCCCAGCGCAGTGGCCAGCGCCGCTACCGAACCGCCCAGTAGAGCGCTCCAGACCACCGGGTCGGCGCGAACGAATTCGCAGAACCGGAAGGCCAGCGCAAGCGCGCCGGCAGAGACGATTGCCAGACCGATCCATTGGCGTGCCGAGAGATCGGTGCGCTGCATGTAAAGCACGATTGCAAGCTCCTTGTGTTGAAAGAGCCCTTTGCGTCCATTCGAGTGCTGCGTACTCAGGCACTTGGATGATAGTAATTCTCAACAACGGCGTCCAGCACGCGCTGGGCGCACTGCGCAAAAGGCGCCATGCACAAGCACTTGGCAGCATGGCCCGATACACTGCCCCGCTGCACTTTTTTCGAGGAGACACAGCGTGCGCGTCAAGGACAAATCCATCATCGTGACCGGTGCCGGCGGCGGCATCGGCGAAGGCATCGCCAAGCGGCTCGCGGCCGAGGGCGCCCAGGTGCTCGTGAACGACATCAACCCGGCAGCCGGCCAGCAGGTGGTCGAAGCCATCCTGCGCGAAGGCGGCAGGGCCTCGTTCTTTGCGGCGGACGTCACGCAGTCGGCACAGGTCAAGGCCCTGGTCGAAGCCGCGGTCGAGCGCCACGGCAAGCTCGACGCCATGGTCAACAACGCCGGCTGGACGCACCGCAACCGCCCTGCCCTCGAGGTTGGCGAAGACGAGTTCGACAAGTGCTACGCGGTCAACGTGAAGAGCATCTATCTGGCCACCGTGCACGCGGTGCCGGCGTTCCGCGCCAACGGCGGCGGCTCGTTCATCAACATCGCCTCCACGGCCGGCGTGCGTCCGCGTCCGGGGCTCACCTGGTACAACGGCTCCAAGGGCGCCGTCATCACGACGAGCAAGTCGCTGGCCGCCGAGCTCGGCCCCGACAACATCCGCGTGAACTGCATCAACCCGGTCTTCAACCCCGACACGGGCCTGGCCGCCGAATTCGCCGGCGGTCCGCTCACCGAAGAGCGCAAGGCCAAGTTCCGCGCCACCATTCCGCTCGGCCGCTTCTCGACGGCGCTCGATGTGGCCAACGCTGCGCTGTACCTCGCGAGCGACGAGGCCGCATTCATCAGCGGCGTGTGCATCGAAGTGGACGGCGCGCGCTGCGTCTAGCAGCCCTGCCGAGTAGCCCTTTCCGGCTCGGCCCATCGCCGATGGAGTAAATTGGCCGCTGCCCCATGAACAGCAAAAGCACCACCGTCATTCCGCTCTCCGAAATCGGCCGCGCACGCCCGGCGGTTTCGGTGCCGGAGATTGCCGTGCCCGCCACAGGCCACCTGCTCGACCGCCTCGGCCGGCCGCTGACCGACCTGCGCATCAGCGTGACAGACCGCTGCAACTTTCGCTGCAGCTACTGCATGCCGAAAGACGTGTTCGACAAGGACTACCAATACCTGCCGCACAGCGCCCTGCTGAGCTTCGAGGAAATGACGCGGCTCGCGCGGCTTTTTGCAGCCCACGGCGTGCGCAAGATCCGCCTCACCGGCGGCGAGCCGCTGCTGCGCAAGAACATCGAGGGGCTGATCGAGCAGCTTTCCGAGCTTCGCACACCGGCCGGTGACCCGCTGGCGCTCACGCTCACCACCAACGGCTCGCTACTGCGGCGCAAGGCGGCAGCATTGGCCGCCGCCGGCCTCCAGCGCGTGACCGTGAGCCTCGACAGCCTCGACGACGCGGTGTTCCGCCACATGAACGACGTCGATTTTCCGGTGGCCGATGTGCTGGCCGGCATCGAGGCGGCGCTGGCCGCCGGGCTCGGCCCGATCAAGGTCAACATGGTGGTCAAGCGCGGCACCAACGAGCAGGAAATCCTGCCGATGGCGCGCTACTTTCGCGACAACCACGGCGGCAAGGTCGTGCTGCGCTTCATCGAATACATGGACGTGGGCGCCACCAACGGCTGGCGCATGGACGAGGTGCTGCCTTCGGCGGAAGTCATCGCGCGCATCGGCGCCGAGTTTCCGCTGGTGCCCCTCGAGGCCAGCGCGCCCGGAGAGACCGCGCAGCGCTGGGCCTATGCCGACGGCGGCGGCGAGGTCGGCGTGATCAGCAGCGTGACCCAGGCCTTCTGCCACGACTGCAGCCGCGCGCGCCTGTCCACCGAGGGCAAGCTCTACCTCTGCCTTTTTGCCAGCGCGGGCCACGACTTGCGCCCGCTGCTGCGCGGCACCGCCACCGACGAGGAGATCGCCTCCGCCATCGGCCACATCTGGCAGGGCCGCGCCGACCGCTATTCCGAACTGCGCGCGCTTCGCGGCCCCGAAAGCGCCGAGCACGACACCAACGACAAGGCGCCGCGACGCGTCGAAATGAGCTACATCGGCGGATGACCCCAGAGACACAAGAACCCATTTCCCCCAGCGAGATCACCGGCCTGCTGCTGGCCGGCGGCCGCGGCTCCCGCATGGGCGGCGTCGACAAGGGCCTGCAGAACTTCAATGGTTCGCCGCTTGCAATGCACGCCGTGCTGCGGCTGGGCATGCAGGTCGGCGAGGTGATGATCAATGCCAATCGCAACCTGGCCGCCTACGAGTCCTTCGGCGTGCCGGTATGGCCCGACAGCCTGGCCGACTACGCGGGTCCGCTCGCGGGCTTCCTGACCGGCCTCGAGCGCTGCGAAACGCCTTACCTGTTGACCGTGCCTTGCGACACGCCGCTGTTCCCGCTCGACTTGGCAAGCCGCATGGCCGAGGCACTGGTTGCCGACAACGCGGAAATTGCCATGGTCAGCGCCCCCGAAGCCGCCGCCGAACCCGGCGCGGCGCCGGTGCTGCGGCCGCAGCCGGTGTTCTGCCTGCTACACACCGCGTTGCTCGAAAGCCTGGTGAACTTCACCCAGTCCGGTGGCCGCAAGATCGACGCGTGGACCGCGCAGCACCGCACCGTGCTCGTGCCTTTCGACCGGCCCGGCGATGCGCCCGATGCTTTCTTCAACGCCAATACGCTGGCCGAACTGCACGCCCTAGAAAGCCGATGAGCCGCATCGCCGACATTGCCGCCGCCCTTGCGGGCTATGACCCCCAGGCGCTGAGCGTCGACGGGGTCCAGTCCTTCCTGGCCCAGCTCGTCGCCCAGGCCGTGGTCTCCGAACGCGAAGAAGTCGGCGTGCGCGAAGCGCTCGGCCGCGTGCTGGCCGAAGACATCATCTCGCCTGTGAGCGTGCCGCCGCACGACAACTCCGCGATGGACGGCTTTGCCTTCGATGGCGCCGTCCTGCGCGACGATGCGCCCATCGACGCATCGATCGATCTGCGCGTGGTGGGAACCGCTCTGGCCGGCGCGGCGTGGCGCGGCTCCCTGGGTGCGGGCGACGCGGTCCGGATCATGACCGGCGCGGTCATGCCCGAAGGGCTCGACACCGTGATTCCGCAGGAGTTCTGCAAGGTCGACGGCGACCGCGTGAGCTTTCCGGCCAAGGTGCTCCGCCGCGGCGACAACCGCCGCTTCGCGGGCGAAGACCTGATGCAAGGGCAACCGGCGTTGAGGCGCGGCGAGCGCCTGTCGCCCGCAGCCCTGGGCATGATTGCGAGCCTCGGCCTGCCTTCGATTTCCGTGCTGCGGCGCCTGCGCGTGGCCTACTTTTCGACCGGCGACGAAATCCTGAGCCTTGGCGAACCGCCGCGCGAAGGCGCCGTGTACGACAGCAACCGCTACACGGTGTTCGGCCTGCTCACGCGGCTGGGTTGCGAAGTCATCGACCTGGGCCTGGTGCGCGACGACCCCGCCACGCTCGCCGCCACGCTGCAGCGCGCCGCCAGCGAGGCGGACGCCATCATCACCAGCGGTGGCGTGAGCGTCGGTGCCGCCGACCACACGCGCGCGGTGATGCAGCAGCTTGGCGACATGGCGTTCTGGCGGGTTGCCATGCGGCCTGGTCGGCCGATGGCCGTCGGGCTGATCCCGCGCAACCAAACCTCTTCATCGCAGCCGGGCGCAGCCGTGTTGTTCGGGCTGCCTGGCAATCCGGTGGCCGTGATGGTCACTTTTCTTGCGTTCGTGCGGCCTGCACTGCTGCGCATGATGGGCTGCCACGACATTGCCGCCGCGCCGCGGCCGCTGCTGCGTGCACGCAGCGTGGGCGCTATCCGCAAGAAGCCAGGCCGCACCGAATACCAGCGCGGCTTCGTAACGGCCGTGGCCGGCGCCCTGCCCGAGGTTCGCATTGCGGGCAACCAGGGTTCGGGGGTGCTGAGTTCGATGGTCGAGGCCAACGGGCTCGTGGTGCTGCACCACGATCAGGGCAGCGTGGCCGCGGGCGATGAAGTCGACGTGATGATGCTCGAGGACTAGTCCGGTCCGGATCCGGCCTAGATCCGGCCGAGGGCCTTGTCCACGCCCTTGTTGGCGAGCATGTCGGCGCGCTCGTTGCCCGGATCGCCCGAGTGGCCCTTGACCCACCGCCATTCGATGACGTGGCCGCCTTCGGCCACCAGCTTGTCGAGCTTTTGCCAGAGTTCCACGTTCTTTACCGGCTGCTTGGTGGAGGTGCGCCAGCCCTTGGCCTTCCAGCCGCGGATCCACTCGGTGATGCCCATGCGCACGTACTGGCTGTCGAGATAAAGAATGACCTTGCATGGCCGCTTGAGGGCGGCCAGGCCCTCGATCACGGCCGTGAGTTCCATGCGGTTGTTGGTGGTGTTCAGTTCGCCGCCGAACAGTTCCTTTTCGGTGGCGCCCGACTTGAGCCACGCGCCCCAGCCACCGGGGCCCGGGTTGCCCTTGCACGCACCATCGGTGTAGATCACGACTTCGTTCAAAACTTTCTTTTCCTTCTTCTTTCAATCGATCATTGATTCAATCATTCGGCGTGGTCGGCCTTGTGCACCTTGCCGGCCAGGGGCACCGGCGCTGTGGCGCGGGCCGCGGCGGCGCGGCGCCATTCGGCCCCAAGCAGTCGCATGCCGCGCACGCGCTTGACGGCCACCAGGAAATACACGGCGCCAAAAATGGGCCACCAGCGCTCGCCGGCTGTGTCCATCCAGCGGCAGCGCTCCAGCCATGCCTCGCTGCGCACCGCGGGCCGGTAAACGCCAAAACGCCCCGACTCCACCTCGAAGCTCAAGAGCCGCAGCCAGTCGCGAATGCGCCAGTAGCCGATGAACTCGCCGCCCTCGGGCAAGAAGAGTTCGCCGAAGCCGAGCTTGCGGTAGAGGTGCGCGCGGCGCTGCCGCATGCCCCACAGGCTGGCCGGGTTGAGCCCGCAGATCACCACGCGGCCTTCGGGCACCAGCACCCGCTCCACTTCGCGCAAGGTGGCGTGGGGGTCGGGGCTCAGCTCCAGTGCGTGCGGCAGCACCACCAGGTCCAGGCTGTTGGCCGCGAACGGCAGCGCCGCGAAGTCGGTGAACAGCGCGGCCCTGCCGGGTTGCTGCAAGGGGTCGCTCAAGGCGAGCCAGCGGTGCGGCATGCGGTTGGCGCGCAGTCCCTCGATCTCGGCTGCGCCCAGTTGCAGCGCGTGATAGCCGAAGACATCCGCCACGGCTTCGTCGAACTGGGCCTGCTCCCACGCCAGGAGGTAGCGGCCGGGGGGGGTCGCGAACCAATCCTGCAAACCTATAATTTGACCGCTCATGACCCTTGTTCCGCTGCCCGCCTTCGCTGACAACTACATCTGGATGCTGCAGGACGGGTCCAACGCGATCGTGGTGGACCCGGGCGACGCTCAACCGGTATTCGACGCGTTGACGCGCGACAAGCTGCAGCTCGCCGCGATTCTAGTCACGCACCACCACCCCGATCACACGGGCGGCGTGGCCGCGCTCCATGCGGCAACCGGCACGCCGGTCTTCGGCCCCGCGCGCGAGCGCATCCCCGAACCCTTCACGCCGCTTTCGCATGGCGACAGCGCCGAAGTGCTCGGGCTGCGCTTCCAGGTCATCGACGTGCCGGGCCACACGGCCGGCCACATTGCCTACTTCTTGCCCGCACACCAGGGCCAGGCGCCGCTGCTGTTTTGCGGCGACACGCTGTTCTCCGGCGGCTGCGGCCGCCTGTTCGAAGGCACGCCGGCGCAAATGCTGGCTTCGCTCGATGCGCTTGCAGCGCTGCCCGGCGACTCCCGCGTGTGTTGTGCGCACGAATACACACTTGCTAACCTGCGTTTTGCCCAAGCGGTGGAACCCGGCAATGCCGATCTGACTCAGTACACCGCGCATTGCGAAAGCCTGCGCGCGCAGGGGCAGCCCACGCTGCCTTCGCAATTGGCCACCGAACGCCGAATCAACCCCTTTCTTCGCAGCCGCGAAGCCACTGTCCTTAGAGCGGTGCGCGAGCACGCCGAGCTTTCCGCGAATGCGGGCGAAGCCGATGTGTTTGCCGCACTGCGCCAATGGAAAAACGACTTCCGATGAAATTTATCGCTGCTGCCTGCCTTGCAGGCTCACTGTTGCTCGCGGGCTGCGCGGGCACCACCACGGCCCCCTCTTCGTCCGGCACTTCCGCCCCATCCACCGCCACCACCGGCGGCACCGCCTCCAAGGTGGCCGGCAGCGCGGCGCCCGTCTACCCGGGCGGCCCTCTCACTCCCATCACCAGCAGCGAAGCGCATTCGCAAAGCGTCGTCACGCTCGCACCGCCCGCAGACATGTGGGACCGCATCCGCCGTGGCTTCAAGATGCCCAACCTCGAGAGCGACCTCGTGCGCGACCGCGAGCAGTGGTATGCCAGCCGGCCCGACTACATCCAGCGCATGACCGAGCGCTCGAACAAGTACATGTTCCACATCGTCGAGGAACTCGAGCGGCGCAACATGCCCACCGAACTCGCGCTGCTGCCTTACATCGAAAGCGCATTCAACCCGCAGGCCATTTCCAGCGCACGCGCCGCGGGCATGTGGCAGTTCATGCCGGCCACCGGCACCGACTTCGACCTGAAGCAGAACATCTTCCGCGACGACCGCCGCGACGTGGTGGCATCGACTCGCGCCGCGCTGGACTACCTGCAAAAGCTCTACCGCATGTTCGGCGACTGGCAGCTTGCGCTGGCCGCGTACAACTGGGGTGAAGGCAGCGTGAGCCGCGCCATTGCCAAGAACCAGCGCCTCGGCCTGCCCACCACCTACAGCGATCTTTCCATGCCGGCCGAAACGCGGCTCTACGTGCCCAAGCTGCAGGCCGTGAAGAACATCGTTGCGAACCCGCAGGCGTTCAACGCCGAACTGCCGCTGATCGCCAACCACCCATACTTTCAGACGGTGACGCTCACGCGCGACCTCGACGTCGAGCTGGCCGCCAAGCTGGCCGACGTTCGGCTCGAAGACTTTCGCGCCCTGAACCCCGCCGCGCACAAGCCGGTGCTGCTTGCGGCCGGAACGCAGCAGATCCTGCTGCCCTGGGACAACGCGGCCGTGTTCCAGCGCAATTTCGACGCCTACTCACAAGGCCAGTACGCCAGCTGGACGGCATGGGTGGTTCCCAACACCATGACGGTGGCCGATGCCGCCCAGCGCTCGGGCATGAGCGAGGCCGATCTGCGTGCGCTCAACAGCATTCCGCCGCGCATGCTCATCAAGGCGGGCTCCACGCTCATCGTGCCGCGCGGCGCCCGCGTGAAAGAAGACGTGACGGCCGTGGTCGCAGACAGCGGACATCTGAGCTTCCAGCCCGAAATTGTCAACCGCCGCACCACCATCAAGGCCGGCCGCAACGACAGCGTGGCCAGCATTGCGCGCCGCTACAAGCTCGCGCCCTCCAACGTGGCCGAGTGGAACGACGTCAAGCCCAACCACGCATTCAAGCGCGGCTACAGCGTGGTCGTGTACCTGCCGGTTCGCGCCGCTCCCGCGACTCGCGTCGGATCGGGCGCAGGACCGGCTCGCGGCCGCGCCACCGCAAGCGCCAAGCGCGGCGGCAGCGCGGTAAAGGCGACTGCCGCGCGCGGCAGCAACGTGGCAAAGTCGAGCGGCAAGCAGCAGGTCGTGCGCGAAAAGCGCGGCGGCACGCCGGCAAAGAAGAAGCGCTAACCCGGCTAGAGCTTTTCAGTCTCGCCGCTGCGCGGCTGCCACTTCATCAGGCGCTTCTCGATGAGCCCCACCAGCCCGTCGAGCAGCAGCGCAAAAGCGGTGAGCACCACAATGCCGGCAAACACGGTGTTGACGTCGAAGGTGCCTTCGGCCTGCAGTATCAGGTAGCCCACGCCGCGCGCCGAGCCCAGGTACTCGCCCACCACCGCGCCCACGAAGGCCAGGCCCACCGAGGTGTGCAGGCTCGAGAACACCCAACTGGTGGCGCTGGGCAGATAGACGGTGCGCAGCAGCTGCCGCTGATTCGCGCCCAGCATCTTCGCGTTGGCCAGCACCACGGGGCTGACCTCGCGCACGCCCTGGTAGACGTTGAAGAACACGATGAAGAACACCAGCGTGACGGCCAGCGCCACCTTGCTCCAGATGCCCAAGCCGAACCACAGCGCGAAGATCGGCGCCAGGATCACGCGCGGCATCGAATTGGCGGCCTTGATGTAGGGGTCGAGTATCAGGCTCGCCGTGGGCGCCAGCGCCAGCCAGAGTCCGCACGCCAGGCCCAGCACCGTGCCGATGCCGAAGGCCAGCACCGTCTCGAGCAGCGTGGTGCCCAGGTGGCGGTAGATGTCCGCATTGCCTTTCAGCCCCTCTGGGAACAGCAGGTTCGGCGGCACTTCGAACGGCAGAAACCAGCTCCAGATGCGGCCGGCCACCTGAATGGGCTCGCCCAGGAAGAACGCGATCTGCTGGTTGCGCGAGGCCACGTGCCAGGCCACGAGCAACACCACGAGCAGCACCAGTTGCCAGAAGCGCGCGTTGCGTTCGTTCAGGCGCGGCATCATGCGGCCTTCCTCAGTTGCTGCGCGTAGCCCTTGAGAACTTCGTCGCGCAGCACCTCCCAGATCTGCGTGTGCAGTTCGACAAAGCGCGGCTGCGTGCGCACCTCGGCGACGTCGCGCGGGCGGGCGAGGTCGATGGCGAATTCGCCGATGGGGTGCGTGGCCGGGCCGGCCGACAGCACCACCACGCGGTCGCTCATCGCAATGGCCTCGTCGAGATCGTGCGTGATGAAGAGCACCGCCTTTTTCTTGGCACTCCACAGTTCAAGCACTTCGTTTTCCATCAGCTGCCGGGTCTGTATGTCGAGCGCGCTGAAGGGCTCGTCCATGAGGATGATGTCGGGGTCGAGCACCAGCGTCTGCGCCAATGCCACGCGCTTGCGCATGCCGCCCGACAGCTGATGCGGGTAGCGGTCGCCGAAACCCGAAAGGCCCACGCGCGAAAGCCAGGCCTCGGCCTGCTCGCGCGCATCGGCATCCGAAACGCCCCGGTACTGCAGCCCCACCATCACGTTGGCGACGGCGCTGCGCCACGGCATCAGCGCCTCGGTCTGGAACATGTAGCCGGCCCGCGCGTTCACGCCGGCAAGCGTCTGGCCAAACACCTTCACCGTGCCCGACGACGGTTCGAGCAGGCCCGCGCCCACATTCAGCAACGTCGACTTGCCGCACCCCGTCGGCCCCACCACCGACACGAACTCCCCCGCCCTGACGCGCAGCGTGGTGTCTGCCACCGCGGTGTAGCGCTGGCCCGGATCGTCCTTCGAGTGAAAGGTGCAACTGATGGAGAGAAGTTCGAGTGCGTAGTCGGACATGTCTGGCTGCAAGAAAAAACCCGGCCGAAGCCGGGTCGCGAGGACGTCCGGAGGTCAGGCTTTGAACCTGTCCTTCGCGCGCCGGGCAAAATCGTTGGTGTAGGTCTTGGCAAGATCGATCTTGTCGGCCTTCACTGCCGCGTCGAAGCTCGAAATGGCTGTGAGCGCCGTCTTCGGCCCCTCGGCCGGCACGAGGCCATCGGTGGCAATCGATTCGCGCACCTTGTCGAAAGACGCAAGGTACAGCGCGCGGTCGCCGAGCAGATAGGTTTCGGGCACCGTCTTGATGATGTCGCCTGGCCCCGCCGTCTGCAGCCACTTGAGGCCGTGCACGATGGCGTTGGCCAGCGCCTGGCAGGTGTTGGGGTTCTTCTGGATGAAGTCCATCGGCGCGTAGAGGCAGGCCGCGGGCATCGGCCCGCCGAACACCTGCTGCGTGCCCTTGAGCGTGCGCGTGTCGCTGATGATCTTCACGTCGCCCTTCTGCTCGAGCATGGTCATCACCGGGTCGGTGTTGCTGATGGCGTCGATCTGGCCCGAGCGCAGCGCCGTGAGTGCGCCGGCCGCGACACCCACGCCGATGTAGCTCACGTCGCTGGCCTTCAGGCCGCCGCGCGAGAGCACGAGGTTGGCCACCATGTTGGTCGACGAGCCCGGCGCGGAGACGCCGATCTTCTTGCCCTTCAGGTCGGCAATGCCGGCATAGCCCGCCATGTTCTTGGTCGACACCCCCACCGCAATTTGCGGCGCGCGGCCCTGCAGCACAAAGGCCTGGAAGAACTGGTTCTTGGCCTGCAGGTTGATGGTGTGTTCGTAGGCGCCGGAGCACACGTCGGCCGAACCACCCACCACGGCCTGCAGAGCGCGTGCGCCGCCGGCAAAGTCGGAAATCTCGACCTCGAGGCCTTCGGCCTTGAAGTAGCCGAGCTGCTCGGAGATGGTGAGAGGCAGATAGTAGAAGGCTGCCTTGCCGCCGACTGCGATGGAAATCTTCGTCTTCTCGAGCTTGGCTTGCGCAAAGACCCGCGGCAGCGCAACTGCTGCGGCAGCGACTGCGGAGGCGGTGATGAGGGTTCTGCGATGGAGCATGGAGCGGTCCTGCGGGCTCTTTGATTCTGGTGAACTGAATCGAGCTTAGGGGTGCGCCCGCGTTGCCTGCATCGGGGTCATCCCGTGCGGGTTTTCACGTAAACATGAAGACCTCTACGAGGCCTCTTGCGAATGGCGTGCGTGCGCCTATCGCGCGATGAAAAGAATCGCGATGTTGACCAGGAATCCGAGTGCCCACACCGCGCTGCGCACGCTGCCGATGCCCTTGATGTACACCGCGATGTAGATCACGCGCAAGACGACGTATGCGGCCGCGAGCATGTCGAGCCTTGCCTGCGCCGCGCCGAGCTGATGCGCAATGATCACCGCGCCGATGAAGAACGGCAGTCCTTCGAAGCTGTTGGCCTGCGCACTGTTGGCGCGAGCGCGCCAGCCGCTCTGCCTTGCGGCCCAATCGCGCGGCTGAACGTTGTCGCGCGGCCCGAAGCTGCCGACCTTTGCGATCCATGCCGCCAGGTACGGCAGGCCGCAGGCAATGAACACGCACCAGTAGGCAATGGTGAGCAATGAAAAAGTCATGTCGGTTGTCTGTGCCTACCTGCGGTCTACCAGCGCATGCGCGATGGTGCCGAGGTCGACGTATTCGAGTTCGCTGCCCGCCGGCACGCCGCGCGCAAGCCGTGTCACGTTGAGCCCACGCTGCTTGAGCGCTTCGCCGATCACGTGCGCGGTGGCTTCGCCTTCTGCCGTGAAGTTGGTGGCAAGGATGACCTCGCTGACTGTGCCGTCCAGCGCGCGATCAAAAAGCTTCTGCAGGCCGATGTCCTTGGGCCCGATGCCGTCGAGCGGACTGAGCTTGCCCATCAGCACGAAGTAATAGCCGCGGAACGCACCAGTGCGCTCGAGCGCCGCCTGGTCGGCGGGCGTTTCGACCACGCAGAGCTTGCTCGCGTCGCGGCGCGGGTCCAGGCATACGTTGCAGACCGGCGCCTCGGTGAAGGTGTTGCAGCGCTCGCAATGCCGCACGTTGCCGGCCGCCTGCTGCAGGGCGCGCGCGAGCAGCTGCGCACCCTCGCGGTCGTGCTGCAGCAAATGAAAAGCCATGCGCGAGGCCGACTTCACGCCGACACCGGGCAGGCGGCGCAACGCATCGACCAATGCGTCGAGCGAACTGGCATCCGCCATCAACGGCTCAGAACGGCAGCTTCATGCCGGGCGGCAGGCCCGGCATGCCGGCCGTGAGCTTGCCCATCTTCTGCTCGCTGGTTTCCTCGGCCTTGCGCACGGCGGCATTGAAGGCGGCAGCCACCAGGTCTTCGAGCATGTCCTTGTCGTCGGCCAGGAGGCTCGGGTCGATGGTGATGCGCTTCACATCGTGCTTGCAGGTCATCACGACCTTGACCAGGCCGGCACCCGATTCGCCTTCGACCTCGATGGTGGCCAGCTCTTCCTGGGCCTTCTTGAGGTTGTCCTGCATTGCCTGCGCCTGCTTCATGAGGCCGGCCAGTTGTCCTTTGTTGAACATCGTTGGTCCTGATTGATTGGTTGGAAAAATGGGGAAGGATAAGAGACGGCGCTCAGGCGGGCTTGAGCGTTCCAGGCACGATCTTCGCATCGAATTCGCGCATCAGCATCTGCACCTCGGGGTCGTTGCGAATCGCCTCTTCGGCCACGCGCTGGCGTTCGTCGGCCGCGTGCTTGTTGCGGCGCGCGGGGCTGTCGACCACGCCGCCGATTTCAATGGCCAGCTTCACGCTGTGGCCCAGGGCCGCCAGGGCGTCGGCGAGCTTCTCGCGCGCCGAAGGCTGGTTGAGCAGTTCCCGCTCCACGCGCAGTATCCACTGGTCGACATCGCGCGCCACCAGCTGCGACTGCAGCGCAAGCTCGCGCGCCAGGGCGTTGATGCTCTCGGCCGCAATCATCTGCGTGACGGTGGCATGCCAGAAATCGCCGTCTTCGCTGGGGGGAATGGGCGGTGCGGGGGCGCGCTGTCCGTCGGGCCGCGGCACGTCCCGCTGACTTGGCGGCGGCTGCACGCGAATCGGCACCGCAAGCACCTTGGGGCGGTCTTCGCCGGGCGACGGCTCCGCCGAAGGTTGCGGCCTCGGCGGCCCACCTTGGCGCATCGGTTCGCTCACCACCGCAAGGCGCTGGCCTGCCGGGGCCGAATTGGCTTGCGGGGGCACCGGTGCGGCAGCCGGAGCGGGCGCTTCGGCTACCGGTGCAACCCGGGCCGCAGGTGCCGCCGCGGGCGCGAAAACCGCCCTTGGGGCGTCATTCAGAGTTTTTTTTTCCGCGGAGCCCGAAGAGGCCGATGCGGAGGTTGCGGCGCCCGAAGGCTTGAAGGCCAGCAGCCGCAGCAGCACCATCGTGAGCGCCGCGTACTCGTCGGGCGCCAGTCCCAGCTCGCCGCGGCCGTGCAGGCACAGGCTGTAGAGCAATTGCGTTTCGTCGGCCGGCATCAACGACGCCAGGCGCGCCGTGTCGGCCGCATCCGGGTCGGTGGCCGAATCGGCCGATTCCGCGCGCGAAGGCACCGCCTGCAGCACGGCCATGGCCTGCAGCACGGCGGTCATTTCTTCCAGCGTGGACGCAGCGGACATACCGTCGCGCCGCAGTGCCTCGGAGGTGTCGACCACCGTCTTGCCGTCGCCCTGCGCCAGCGCCTCGATCAGCTTGAACACATGGCCGCGGTCGACGCTGCCGAGCATCTGCCGCACGCCGGTTTCGAGCAGTTCGCCGTTGCCGAAGGCAATCGCCTGGTCGGTGAGCGACAGCGCATCGCGCATCGATCCACGCGCGGCACGTGCCAGCAGCCGCAATGCCTGCGGCTCGGCCGGCACCTGCTCGGTCTGCAACACGCTCGTCAGGTGTTCGAGCACGGTTTCGGGCGCCATTGGTCGCAGGTTGAACTGCAGGCAGCGCGACAGCACCGTGACCGGCACCTTCTGCGGATCGGTCGTTGCCAGAACGAACTTGAGGTATTCCGGCGGCTCTTCGAGCGTCTTCAGCATCGCGTTGAACGCGGTGTTGGTGAGCATGTGCACTTCGTCGATCATGAAGACCTTGAAGCGCCCCTGCACCGGCTTGTAAACCGCCTGTTCGAGCAGCGCCTGCACCTCGTCCACCCCGCGGTTCGAGGCCGCATCCAGCTCGGTGTAGTCGACGAAACGGCCCGAATCGATGTCCTTGCAGGCCTGGCACACCCCGCAAGGCGTGGCCGTGATGCCGCCCTGCCCGTCCGGGCCCTGGCAGTTGAGCGACTTGGCCAGAATGCGCGAAACCGTGGTCTTGCCCACGCCCCGCGTGCCGGTAAAAAGGTAGGCGTGATGCAGGCGCTGCGTGGTCAACGCGTTCTCGAGCGCCTGCACCACGTGCCCCTGGCCGACCATCTCACCAAAGGTTTTCGGACGGAACTTGCGAGCGAGCACGAGATAAGACATTGGGGGCATTCTAAAAGGCGCCGCACCCGTTCCCGGAGCTATCCCGGAATCAAAAAAGCCCCCCTCTTTTCGTGGGATACCGAGGAACCGGCTTTGCCGGGCCTCTGGTATCGCCCCCAGCAGGGGGGTGGGCGAAGCGACACGAAGTGCGCGCAGCCTGGGGGGTTACAATAGCCTTTGACGGGCCTCCCTGCATGGTGAAGTGGCCAACCGGGTCAGGTGGGGAACCAAGCAGCCCTAACTGCGTAGTCAGTGCCAGGGGTAAGGCTCGTCAACCTAACATCAAAAAACCGCGAGTTCTCAAGAACTTGCGCGCGCCCAAAGGGCTGTGCGCCCCCGCCAGCGGAACCCACACACCAACGCATCTGCGGGTTCTGTTCGTGAACAATTGCAGTGTCCTTCTAAGTTCCTTTACGCCAGACTCGTCCGTTGCGCTCGCGGGCCTATAGGCTGGCGCGGATTCGATTTTGAATCTGGTGGGAAAACCGGCGCCCTCGGTGTTGTCACTTCCCCGCATCACAGGAGCACTCAGATGGCAGGCTGGTTTGAACTGAACAAGAGCACCAATGATCAGTACTATTTTGTTCTGAAGGCAGGCAACGCAGAGAGTATCTTGAGCAGCGAGCAATACGTGGCCAGGAGTTCGGCAGAAAACGGCATTGCGTCCGTGCAAGCCAACTGCGCGGCGGATGACCGCTATGAAAAGAAGACCAGCACCAACGACAAGCTGTTCTTCAATCTCAAGGCCATGAACCATCAGGTCATCGGCACAAGCCAGATGTATGCGTCGGAGCAAGCGCGCGAGGTGGGAATTGCATCGGTGAAAGCGAACGGCGTCACCAAGACCATCAAAGACAACACCTGAAAAACTGCAAGCCTGTGCCAGGCTTGCAGCTCAAATCTCTCGCGCCGGAATCTACCGGTGCGAGGCGTTCAACGCCCCAGTCGTTCGATCGCTCCGCGGGCCGCGGCCGCACCACTGGCCATGGAGGCCGTCAGCAGGTAACCGCCGGTCGGCGCCTCCCAATCGAGCATTTCCCCCGCAACGAACACGCCCGGCAATGCGCTCGCCATGAGCCCTTCGTCCAGCGCATCGAAGCGCACACCACCCGCGGTGCTGATGGCTTCATCGATGGGGCGTGCCGCAACCAGCCGCAGCGGTACGGCCTTGATGGTTGCTGCCAGCTGCGCAGGGTCTTGCATGGCCTCTCGGCTCAGCACTTCGTGCAGCACGCCGGCCTTGATGCCTTCCAGGCCGAGCCGGCTCTTGAGGTGGCTGCTGAGCGAACGGGCGCCGCGCGGATGCGTGACGGCGGCCAGCACTTGCTCGGCGCTGCGGTCTGGCAGCAGATCGAGCAGCAGCGTGGCGCTGCCGTGCGCAGTGATCTCGTCGCGCAGCAATGCCGATGCTGCGTAGATCAGGCTACCCTCGATGCCGGTGGCAGTCGCAACGAACTCGCCCTTGCGCGCAAAGCGGCGGCCGTGGCTGTCGGTAAACGAAATGGCGACAGACTTGAAAGGCAGGCCCGCGAAGCGGCTGGAGAAATGTTCGCTCCACCCTGCTCCATCGAAGCCGCAATTGGCGGGAAGCAGCGGCGCAACGTCGATCCCGCGCGCCTGAAGCCACGGCGCCCACGCGCCATCGGAGCCCAGCCGCGCCCAACTGGCACCACCGAGCGCGAGCACTACCGCATCGGCGTTCACGGCGGCCTCGCCGGCCGGGGTGGCAAACCGCAGCGAAGCCGCGGCGATCGGCGCATCGCCTTCGACAAGCCAGCGATGGCGCATATGAAACTGCACGCCCGCTGCGCGCAGCCGCTGCAGCCACGCACGCAGCAACGGCGCGGCTTTCATGTCGGTCGGGAAGACGCGGCCCGAGGTGCCGACGAAGGTCTCGATGCCCAGGCCTGCAGCCCATTCGCGCACCTGCTCAGGGCCGAACTGGGTGAGCATGGGTTCGAGCTGCGCGCGCCGGTCGCCGAAGCGGCTCATGAAGATGTCGAAGGGCTCGGAGTGCGTAAGGTTCAGCCCGCCACGGCCGGCCAGCAGGAACTTGCGGCCCACCGAGGGCATGGCGTCGTACACGTGCACCTGCACGCCGGACGCGCTCAAGACTTCGGCCGCCATGAGGCCGGCAGGTCCGCCGCCGATCACGGCGACGGTATGGGAAAGAGTCATTCGAGATTTACCAGTTCGCCCTGCCCGGTCAGGAACGCGGCGCGCACCGTGGCACCGGGATAGGCATGTTGCACGGCGGCGCGGTAGCGCTGCATCTGTGCGATGAGTGCCGCGTCGCGCTCAGGGCGGGCGGCAGATTTGTAGTCGAGGATCCACCAGGCACCGGTGGCGCGCTCGCGCACCAGCCGGTCGATGCGCAGCGTTTCGCCCTCGTGCACCAGGGTGACTTCATTGCCGTGCCAGTCGATCATGCGCTCATTCCAAGCCCATGCGCCGGCGCCGCCGCGAATGCGCTCGGCGAGCACCGCGGCGCCGCGTGCCTGCTGCGCGTCGAGCAAGAACTCGCGCGCCGCGGCGCGCACATGCGCGGCCGGCAGCGGCTCGCCCGGCTCGGCCCATTCGAGCAGACGGTGCATCGCCTGGCCGAACGCGGCAGCGCGCGCATCGACCGTGGCGTCGGCGGCTTTCTTGATAACCACGGGTTCCTTGACGGTCGGCGCGAGCGTGGGCATCTGCTTCATCGGGAAGCTGCCCGCACCGGAAGCCACCGGCAACACGATCAGCGGCTCATCGGCTTCGGCCGGTTCGCACATCGACTCGAGCCGCGACCACCAGCTGCCCTCGTTGGCGCGGGCCGGCTGCACCGACGACAGCACAAGGCGCTCGCGCGCCCGGGTGGTTGCGACGTAAAGACCATTGAGCTCTTCGCGGTGGCGCGCGCGCTGTTCTTCTTCGAGCAACGTGGTGGCGCAGCCCGGCGGTGTTTTCTCGCTCGCCAGGAACACGAAACGCGTGGGCGCACTGTCGCTGCCCTTCCATTCGACCAGCACGCCCATGGTCTGGGCGCGCGGCGGCGGCGCGTCGCAGTCGAGCATCAGCACGGTGTCGGCCTCGAGGCCCTTGGCACCGTGCACGGTAAGCAGTTGCACCGCATCGGGCACGGCGACGGACGGCGCCCTGACGCCCCCGGCCCGCAATGCGCGCACCAGCGCATAAGGCGTGGCGTAGCGCGCGCCTTCGATCTCCAGCGATGCCGCCAGCAGCCCCCGCAGATTGGCCAAGGCACTCTGGCGCATGGCCGAAGGCATGGCGGCGCCGAACCTGGCGAGCACATCGCCGTCGTGAAAGATCGCATCGAGCGCATCGTGCGGTGGCAACGCAGCAAGCCAGCGCCGCCATTGCTTGAGCTTGGCGCCCGCCTCGACCAGTTCCGGCGGCAAGCCTTCGCCCTTCTGGATCAGCGCGAACCAGCTCACAGAGGGGTGCTCGCGCTGGCGCAGCGCCAACTGCACCAGTGCGTCGTCGCCGATGCCGAACAGCGGCGACTTGAGCGCACGTGCCAGGGAGAGGTCGTGCGCGGGCGACACCAGCGCATCAATCAGCGCGACCACATCCTGCACTTCAGGCGCATCGTGCAGCTCGTTCTTTTCGGGCTGCTGCACGGGAATGTGCCGCTGACGCAGCGCGTCCTGCATGGCGGACAGGCGGTTGCGGCGGCGCGCCAGCACCATGATCTGCCGCGGCGGCGTGCCGTCGGCAATGCGCTGCGCCACCCAGCGTGCGGCCTGCTCGCATTCCTTTTGCAGCAATTGCTCTTCGGGCAGCACGCGCGGGGTCACGAGGCTGTCGCGCCAATGCAGCATGCCGTCGTCGGCAGGTGCGGCTGCGGCCGTGCTGACCGCATCGCGGTCGATAGGCGGGAGCTTGAGCAGTTCGCCCTCGTCGTTGCGCTCGGTGGTGTGCGCGCGGTAGCCGTCGAACTCGCCCGCTTCCTGCGCGGCGAGCATCGCCTGGTTGACAAGGCCGACCACCGCACGCGCGTTGCGGTGGGTGTGATCGCAGTTGAGCAGTTCGCCGCCCAAGCCTTCGCGCACGAACTTCTTCGCGGCAATGAACACCTGCGGCTCGGCGCGGCGAAAGCGGTAGATGCTCTGCTTCGGATCGCCCACGATGAAGACGCGCGGCGCCTTGCCGCCCGCGCCGGTGTAGGCACTGAGCCAGCCGTAGAGCGCCTGCCACTGCAACGGGTTGGTGTCCTGGAACTCGTCGATCAACAGATGGGCGATGCGTGCATCGAGCCGCTCCTGCACCCAGCCCGACAGCGCCGACTGGCCGAGCAGCAGCTGCGCGGCCTGCTCGACGTCGTTCATGTCGACCCATCCGTGCGCGCGCTTCACATCGGCAAACGCGGAGACGAGGATGCGCGTGAGGCGCGTCATGCGCTGCTGGTAGAGCCACGCAGCGTGCTGGGCCTGCGCCATGCACAGGGTCTGGAGCTCGGCTTCGGCTTCTTGCGCGGCGGGGAATTTCTGCAGGTTCTTGGTGAGCCGGTCTTCGGTCGCGACGAAGAAATTCTTGCGCAGATGCGCCAAGGCGGCGGCACGCGATTCGCTTGGCGGCTCGCCGGTGCCGAACACGTCGATGATCGCCTCGGCGGCCTTCTGTGGCGTCTTGTTGGCCTCGCGGCCGAGCGCGGCGGCGCGATCGAGCCAGCGGCGCCTGACAAGGTCTCCACTCAAGGCATCGGTCGGCTCGTCCAGGCCTCGGAGCGAAGGATGCATGGCGCTGAAGTGCTGCACCGCCGACGCCGGGTCGGACAGCGCAAACTCGACGCGGCGCGTGAGCGCTTCGCCCAGGGCCTTGGCGGTCTGCGAGCGGCCGTAGGTGGCCACGACGGCGTAGTAGTCGGCCAGCGCCTCCTTGTCGGCCGTCACGGCCTCGAAGAAGGGCCGCCAGGTGCGCGCGCGCGCCTCGGCATCGTCTTCGAGCAGTTCGTAGTTCGCAGGCAGGCCGAGTTCACGCAATACCGCCAGTGGCGCGTTGCGCAACAGCCCTGCAAACCAGGCATGGAAGGTACGAAACTGCACCGGCCGGCCGCCTTCGAGCAAGCGCCTGTAGAGGCCTTTCAGGCGCGGGACGGCGGCAAGTGCGGCCGCGGGATCGACACCGCGCATGACGAGCTCGTGCACCAGTTCTTCGGGGCTGCGCTCGGGGAACTGCTCCAGCCATTGGTCGAGCCGTTCCCGCATTTCTCCGGCGGCCTTCTTGGTGAAGGTAATCGCCAGGATCTCGTGCGGCTCGCAGGCGGATTCGCCCTCTTCGAGCAGCGCGCGCAAGATGCGGGACACCAGCATCCAGGTCTTGCCTGCGCCGGCGCAGGCTTCGACCGCAACGGAGCGACGCGGATCGCAGGCGACGGTGTAGAAGGCCTCGCGCGTGACGTGCCGGCCGTTGTGTTCGTAGGCGGCGCCGTTCATTGGGCAGGCCCTCCGGGCACAGCTTCAGTCAAAAGTGGAGGTTGTTCGACTTCCCAGAAATCTTTTCTGCAAAGCCCGCGCGCCGCGCAGTAATCGCAAATTGCGCCCTCCCCCAACGGCGGCAGCGCCGCGCCCTGGGCGATGCGGGTGAAATCGTCGAGGATGCCCGCGACCAGCGCATCGCGCGCCTCCACCACCACCGGCTGCTCGACAGTCTGCGTGCCGGACGACTTCTCACCGACGTTGACGTAGGCCGCGCGCAGCGTGTCGTCGGCCACCAGCGCGGCATAGAAGGCAAGCTGCGTGTCCTCGGTCGGGTCCTTCACGCGCTCCTTGGTGACCGCGGCCGATTCGGTCTTGTAGTCGATCACGAAGGCCTGCCCATCGGGCATGCGGTCGATGCGGTCCAGCCGGCCGACCAGTTGCAGGTGGCCCAGCGGCTGCTCCATCCACGGTTCTGATTCGGCGAAGACAGCGCCGCTTGCCTCATGGCCGGCAAGCCACTGCAGGTAGCCGTCGCGCACCGCCGGCCACGCCGCGGCGAACGGCAGGAACTCGGCATCGGACAACGCGAACTCGTGGGTGGCGCGCTCGGCCGCGGCGGTGATGTACGCCAACCGCTCCGCCATCTCATTGGTGGGGGTTTCTTTCAGCGCCTCATGAAAGTGGCCCAGCACGGCATGCAGCCAGTTGCCGAAGTCGCGCTTGTCGACTTCGGCGTCGAGCTCGTCGGCACTGCGAAGACCAAGTTGGCGCAACGCGAAGAAGCGGTAGGGGCAGCGGCGCAGGTCTTCGTAGACGCTGGTCGAAATGTTCCGCAGCGGCAGCAGCGCTCCAGAGGGGGTCGGGTACAGGGTCGGCTGCAGCGCAATCTCGCGCGGCGTGCGTGGGTCCGCCGCCATTTGCAGCGCATGGTCGAGCTGCAGCGCCTGCACCAGCGGACTCGGCCGCACCGGCTCGCCGCTCGCATCGGACTGGCGCCACAGCAATTCGCAGCAAGGGTTGCACAAGGCCGCGGCCCAGGCCGAACGCTGCGCGGCCTCGAGCGTTTCGCGCGCGGGCAAGCCCAGTTCGGCGCGCTGGACAGCGCTCCAGTTGCCGGGCGGCTCGGGCGAAGCCGGCAAGCGCCGGTCGTCGCAGCCTGGAATGACCACCGCGCCGAATGCGCGCCCCAGCAGCTGGTGCAGCGGCAGCACCACCACCTGCGGCACGTCGCCGCCGGCTGGCGGTACAAAGCTGGCATCTTCGAGCACGTCGCGCACCCACGCGGTGAACTCGGCCAGCGTGTGGCGTCCACCGGGAAATTCGTCGTCGTCGCCGTGCGCGCCGGCGTCGAGCCACAGGGCGCCGATCACCTTGCCACCGGCCATGTCGGCGGCGAGCGGCTCCCACTGCCCGCCGGCTTCGAGCAGCTCGCGCAAGGCCCGGAGCCAGTCTGCAAGCGGCCTGGAACGGGCCATGGCCATGCGGCGGCCTTCGACGGCTTCGGTGAAGGGCAGCAATGCGATGTCTTGCGGCTTTTCGCTGCGCGCGGCCTGCCCGCACCAGGCAGCCCACTCGCGCACGCCCTCGCGCCGCAGCCGCGCCTCGAGCGCCTGCACGGCGAGCGCATCGCCGTCGACGCTGCTCTTGAGCCACTCGAGCACCTGGTCGCTGCCCGCGTCGTGCGCACAGGCGCGCAGCGCGCTCATCACGGTGGCGGCGGCGCGCGTGGTGGAAAGCTTCCAGCCGGTTTCGTCGTGCGCCGTGATGCCGTGCGCCTGGAGCTGCGCGCCGATGCGCCGCGTGAGCGCACGGTCGGTGGTGATGAGCGCGACCGGCGCGCGGCCCTCGGCCAGGTGCCGCAGCACACAGGCGGCAGCCAGTTCCGCCTCGTCTTCGGGGTCGTCGGCAATGTGCGCGCTGGCGGCCGCGGCGGGCGGCGCCGTGGGCACCAGCGAGAGATGAATCGCGCGATCGCCCCACAGGTTGCACAGCGTCTGCGTGAGCGGATCGGTCTGGAAGCCCTCGAGCACGATGAGCGCATCGACCTGCGTGCGCACGTTTTCGCGCAGCAACACATCGGTGGCATAGCCCGAGTTGGCGGCCCAGGCCACCGCAACGCGGATCAGCGCGCTTTCGATGCGGAACCACTCCGACTCGCTGCCCGCTTCGGCCACGTGGGCCGCCTTCTGCGCCCATTCGCCGCCGCGCTCTTGCGGTAACGCGGCGGCCGCCAGCGGAGCCAGCTGGTAGGCCAGTTCGACCACCCGCCCGGCCAGCGCAAAGCGTTCGGCGGCAAAGCCGGCCTGCGACAGCAGCGCCTGGGCCGTGACCAGGTCGCGCGCCATGTCGAATGCGATGTCGTAGCCCGTGGGCAAAAAGCCGCCCGAGCTGCGCGCCCAGTTGCGGGTGGTCTCGAACCGGGGCACGAAGCCCGGGCTGCCGCAGCGCGCCCACATGCCGCGGGCGACTCCCATGAGTTGTGCATAGGGCACCAGCACCACGGTGCGCGCCGCGTGCAGCTGGCGCTGCGCGATGGCGGCGGCA
Source organism: Variovorax sp. CCNWLW225 (assembly GCF_037204045.1). Classification (NCBI taxonomy): domain Bacteria; kingdom Pseudomonadati; phylum Pseudomonadota; class Betaproteobacteria; order Burkholderiales; family Comamonadaceae; genus Variovorax; species Variovorax sp. CCNWLW225. The sequence goes on from NZ_JBBCBV010000002.1 coordinate 369,992, forward strand.
ATGCGGGCAACCACGCCGTCGGCGGGGTCGCACCACAGGGCCCGGACGGGGTGGCCTTCGTTCATGTTCTATCGAGGGGTTGGAGGGCGTGGGAGCGCGACGCGCAACGGGCTTTTGCTATCGGCGCCATAGCGTTCCCGCACGGCACCCCACCCCTTGGTTTCTGTCACAATGACCAGCACTTTAGCTGCACCGAAACTCTCCGCGCACAAGGACACATCACATGGCCAGCGACCTGATCAAACACATCTCCGATTCTTCCTTCGAAGCCGACGTGCTCAAGTCCAGCCAGCCCGTGCTGGTCGACTACTGGGCCGAATGGTGCGGCCCCTGCAAGATGATCGCACCCATCCTGGATGAAGTGTCGACCGCCTACGAAGGCAAGCTGCAGATCGCCAAGCTCAACGTGGACGAAAACCGCGACATTCCGGCCAAGTTCGGCATCCGCGGCATCCCCACGCTCATGCTGTTCAAGGACGGCCAGCTGGCCGCCACCAAGGTCGGCGCCATGAGCAAGGCGCAACTCACGGCCTTCATCGACCAGCAGCTCGCCTGAGACATTTCAACCGGCCAGCGCGCAATGCGTTGGCCGGACGATTTTTCCTGTCATAATCTCCCACAGATCACCGGCCCTTTCAGGCAACCGGTTCGAGTTCCCCGGTTAGTGAAGCAGTTCTCGCTTCACGTTTAACCTCCCCCCGTTTTCCGATCGATTACCCCGCGAGGGGTCATTCCATGCACTTAAACGAACTCAAGGCACTCCACGTGTCTGAAGTCCTCAAGCAGGCTGAAGCGCTTGAGATCGAAAACGTCGGCCGCATGCGCAAGCAGGAGCTGATGTTCGCGATCATCAAGAAGCGCGCCAAGGCCGGCGAGCAGGTCTTCGCCGACGGCGTGCTCGAAATCCTGCCCGACGGCTTCGGTTTTCTGCGCAGCCCCGACACCAGCTTCACCGCCAGCACGGACGACATCTACATCTCGCCGAGCCAGGTGCGCCGCTTCAACCTGCACACCGGCGACATGATCGAAGGCGAAGTGCGCACGCCCAAGGACGGCGAGCGCTACTTCGCGCTGACCAAGCTCGACAAGGTCAACGACGGTCCGCCCGAGCAGAACAAGCACAAGGTGATGTTCGAGAACCTGACGCCGCTGTTCCCCAAGGAACAGATGAAGCTGGAACGCGACGGCATCAAGAGCGACGAGAACATCACGGGCCGGATCATCGACATCATCGCCCCCATCGGCAAGGGCCAGCGCGCCCTGCTGGTGGCGCCGCCCAAGAGCGGCAAGACGGTGATGATGCAGCACATCGCCCACGCCATCAGCGCCAACTACCCCGAAGTGCACATGATGGTGCTGCTGGTGGACGAGCGGCCTGAAGAAGTGACCGAAATGCAGCGCACCGTGAAGGGCGAGGTCATTGCCTCGACCTTCGACGAGCCCGCAGCGCGCCACGTGCACGTGGCCGAAATGGTGATCGAGCGCGCCAAGCGCCTGGTCGAGCTCAAGAAGGATGTGGTGATCCTGCTCGACTCGATCACCCGCCTTGCCCGCGCCTACAACAACGTCGTGCCCTCGTCGGGCAAGGTGCTGACCGGCGGTGTCGACTCCAACGCGTTGCAGCGCCCCAAGCGCTTCCTGGGCGCGGCGCGCAACGTGGAAGAAGGCGGCTCGCTGACCATCATCGGCACCGCGCTGATCGATACCGGCAGCCGCATGGACGAAGTGATCTTCGAAGAGTTCAAGGGCACCGGCAACTCCGAAATCCACCTGGACCGCCGCCTGTACGAAAAGCGCGTGTTCCCGTCGATCCAACTCAACCGCAGCGGCACGCGCCGCGAAGAGTTGCTGCTCGCCCCCGAGATCCTGCAGAAGACGCGCATCCTGCGCCAGCTCATGTACAACATGGACGAGATCGAGTCGATGGAGCTGATGCTCAAGAACATGAAGGCGACGAAAACGAATGTCGAGTTCTTCGACATGATGCGTCGCGGCGGCTGAGCTCCCACGCTCACCGCAAAAGCGCGTTGACCCTCCCGGTCAACGCGCTTTTTTCATGGGCGTTCGACGATACGGATCGCCCGCCCCTCGGCCGCGCTCCGCTGGCCGATATCGAGCAGTTCCATCAGCGCGACGGCCTGCTCGGGAGGCACAGGGTTGTGGCCCTTGCCCAGGATCGCATCGCGCACCGCGGCGTAGTAGTCGACGTAGTTGCCGGCCCGCGTCGGCAGGATGCGGCTTTGCGGCACGCCATCGCTGCCATGCACCGTGAGCTCGCCGTCGAGCGGATCGGCGCCCCACCCTGCAGCCGGCGGACGCTGCCCGGCACGCAGCGCGTCTTCCTGCGGATCGACACCGTGCTTCACGTAACTGCCGCGCGTGCCGTGCACGATGTAGCGCGGTGCGGCATGGGCGGCGAGCGTGGTGGCATGCAGCACCACGCGCAGCGGCGCGTGCGGGCCGCTTTCGTAACGCAGCACGGCATGGAAATAGTCTTCGACCTGCGCGCCGTCGCGCAGCGCCGCGGTGTCGAGCTGCAGCGAGTCGGGCTTTCCGAACAGCTGGACAGCCTGGTCGACCAGGTGCGCGCCCAAGTCGACCCACAGGCCGGCGCCGGGCACCTTCTGCTCGCGCCAGCGGTCGCGCACCTCGGGGCGAAAGCGGTCGAAATGCGATTCCAGGTACACCGGGCGGCCGAGCTCGCCGCTGGCCAGCACGTCCTTGAGCGTGAGGTAGTCGGCGTCGAAGCGCCGGTTTTGGTAAACCGCCAGCACCCGGTTGTTGCGCCGGGCCAACAGCTCCAGATCCCGGGCCTCGGCCACATCGAGGGTGAAAGGCTTGTCCACCACCACGTGCTTGCCGGCCTCCAGCGCCGCCTTGGCAACCGGATAGTGCAGCGCATTGGGGGTGGCGACCACCACCAGGTCGATGTCCGGCCGGGCCACGAGAGCCGCCACGTCGGGCACCACGGCTGCATTCGGCCAGTCGGCATTGACTTTTTGCGGCTGCGAGCTGGCCACGGCCGCCAGTTCGAACCCCGGAACGGCCGAAAGCACGGGCGCATGGAAGGTCTGGCCGGCAAAGCCGTAGCCGACGAGGCCGGCGCGCAAGGTTCTGGAGGTCATTTACGGAGGCCTTTCGCTCGAAACGGCCAGTATGCGATAATCGGCGGCTCCGCGAAAAGTGCGGCTGGGCGTTTTGCCCGGCGCTTCCCCAAGGAACAGCTTGCCCTGCCGGCACGCTTGTGGCTCTCGCATCGACCCCAAAGGAAACACCATGGCAAAAGAAGGCATTCACCCGAATTACCGCGAAGTTCTGTTCGTCGACATGTCGAACGGCTTCAAGTTCGTGACCCGTTCGTGCGCGAACACCAAGGAAATGGGCAAGACCGACGACGGCCGCGAACTGCCGCTGTTCAAGCTCGACACCACGAGCGAATCGCACCCGTTCTACACCGGCACGCAAAAGTCGGTCGACAACATGGGCGGTCGCGTCGAGAAGTTCCGCAACCGCTTCGGCAAGACGACCGGCGCTGCTTCCAAGTAAAGCACGCGCTTTCGCACTGAGGGCAGCCCGGTTTACCGCGCTGCCCTTTTTCTTTCCCAAAACCGCCGTTCGCTCATCTTTGTGAATCAACCCACTCCTGCGATCGTTGCCCAGAGCGCCGTGCGCCGGTTGCCGCGCATTGCGTTGCTGTTGTTATGCGCCGCCTACCTTCTGCCGGGCCTCGTGGGACGCGGCCCGTGGAAGAGCGCAGACATCACGTCGTTCGGCTACATGGCCGAGCTGGCGCGAACCACCGAAGGCATTGCACGCTGGTTCGACCCCATGCTGCTGGGCCTGCGGCCTGAAACGCCAGCGCTCATTCCGTACTGGATCGGCGCTTGGGCCATCAAGATCGCGCCCTCGTGGCTGCACCCCGACCTGGCCGTGCGCATCGTCTTTGCGCTGATGCTCTGGGGCACGTTCACCGCCACTTGGTACGCGGTTTACTACCTTGCCCGCACCTCGCGGGCCCAGCCGGTGGCCTTTGCCTTCGGCGGCGAGGCACGGCCCACCGACTACGCACGCGCCATCGCCGACGGCGGCTTGCTCGCGCTGATAGCCTGCCTGGGCCTGGCCCAACTCGGCCACGAAACCACGCCGGCGCTGGCGCAGCTGTATTTCGCATCGCATCTCTTCTACGGCGTGGCCGCGTTGCCGTATCGCCGAGTCGGCCCCGTTATCGCGCTGATCGTCGGCACGGTCGGCATGACGCTGAGCGGCGGCCCGACGGTCGGGCTGGCGCTGGCAATCGGTAGTGCGCTTTTCATGGCCTACGAGCGGCGCACCGCCCGCAAGGCCGACACCACGACGGACGAAGGGCCCATCTACACCCGGGGGGCGCTCGCGACGATGATCGCAGTCGCTCTGGTGGCCGCGGCGCTGGCCGTGGGCCTCGGGTTGCTCGAATGGAAAATCCAGCTGCCGGGCAGGCACCCGAGCAGCACCTCCGTGCTGGGCGACGTGCGCAGCCAGGCCAAGCTGCTGGTGTGGTTCACCTGGCCGGTGTGGCCCCTTGCCATCTGGACGCTCTGGCGCTGGCGGCGGCAACTCACCGCGCGCCACGTGGCGCTGCCCTTCTGGTTTGCGCTGGTGCCGCTGGCCGCCACCTGGACCACCGATTATTCCGACCGGTCGCTGCTGCTGGCGCTGCCCGCGTTCGCCACGCTGGCGGCCTTCGCGCTGCCGACCTTCCGGCGCAGCGCGGCGGCGCTGATCGACTGGTTCAACGTGCTGTTCTTCAGCGGCCTGGCCGTGCTGGGCTGGGTGTACTGGATCGCCATGCAGACCGGTGTGCCGCCCAAGCCGGCGGCCAGCGTGGCACGCCTGGTGCCGGGCTTCGTGCCCGAGTTCTCTATGGTTCCGTTCGTTCTGGCGCTGGCCGCAACCATCGCCTGGTGCTGGGTGGTGCGCTGGCGTACCGGGCGGCACCAAGCCGCGCTCTGGAAAACGCTGGTGCTCCCTGCCGGCGGCACCGCGCTGTGCTGGATGCTGCTGATGACGCTCTGGTTGCCCTCCATCGACTACGCGCGCAGCTACGTTCCGCAAGTGCGCGCGGTGGCCGAACGGGTCGGACAGCCGAGCTGCGTTGCCGAACTGGCGCTCAGCCGTGCGCACATTGCGGCCCTGCAGCACCATGGCCGCTTCAACCTGCAGCCGCTGCTGCTTGGCACCAACTGCCCGTGGCTGCTGGTCAGCCCCGAGACCATCGAGCGGCTGCACACCATCATTCCCCTGGAGCAATGGCGTTTCAGCGGCACGCTGCGCCGCCCCAGCAGCGCGACCGACGACCTGCTGCTCTATCAAAAGATCGCACCGTAGCAAGTGACCGGCGAAAGAGGTCTGATCGCGCGGCACGCCGGCACGGTGCTGGTCGGCCAGCTGGCCGTGATGGCATTCGGCGTGACCGACACCATCGTGGCCGGGCGCTATGCCGAAAGCGCCCTCGCCGCGCTGTCGGTGGGCGCGGCCGTCTTCATCAGCGTGTTCGTCTCGCTGATGGGCGTGCTGCAGGCGCTGCTGCCGGTGTGGGCCGAACTGCACGGCGCCGACCGCAGGAGCGAAGTCGGCCGCTCGGTGCGGCAGTCGCTTTACCTGAGCGCCATCACCATCGCGATCGGCATGGTGGTGCTGCTTTTCCCTGGCGCGGTGTTGCGCTGGACCCAGGTGCCTCCCGACATGCGTGCCGGCGTGGAGGCGTACCTGGCAGTGCTGGCCTTTGCGCTGCCGCCTGCCCTGCTCTTCCGCTTGTTCAGCACGCTGAACCAGAGCCTCGGCAAGCCGCAGGTGGTCACCTGGCTGCAGCTCGGCTCGCTGTTCGTGAAGCTTCCTCTGTCGATCTGGTTCACCTTCGGCGGCGCGGGCCTGCCGGCCATGGGCCTGGTGGGCTGCGCCTGGGCCACGCTGTGCGTGAACTGGGCGATGCTGGCCTGTGCGGCATGGCTCCTGCGCAGCAGTTCGTTCTACAAGGACTACCGGCTGTGGGAACGCATCGAGGCACCCGACTGGCGGCAGATCCGCCAGTTTGCAGGCCTTGGCATTCCCGGGGGTTTGGCGGTGCTGGTGGAGGTGACTTCGTTCACCCTGATGGCGCTGTTCATCGCTCGGCTCGGCACGGCCGCGGCAGCAGCACACCAGATTGCCTCCAACCTGCTGGCGGTGGCCTACATGGTGCCTCTTTCATTGGCCATTGCCACCAGCGCGCGCGTGAGCTTCTGGCTCGGTGCCGGCCATGCGGCCAAGGCGCGCCGCGCCTGCCGCATGGGGTTTGAACTCACCGCCCTCTGCGCGCTGTTCTTCGCGGGGGCCATGGTGGCCCTGCGCTTCAAGCTGGCCCACGTGTATTCGGACAACCCGGCCGTGGTGGCAATTGCCGCGGCGTTGCTGCTGGTGGTGGCGGCCTACCACTTTGCCGATGCGCTGCAGACGCTGTGCGTCTTCGTGCTGCGCTGCTACCGCGTCGCGCTGGCGCCGCTCGTCATCTATTGCACGCTGCTGTGGGGGCTGGGCCTTGGCGGCAGCTATCTGCTGGCCTACCGCGGCCTGGGGCCCTGGCCCGCGATGCAATCGCCCCTGGCGTTCTGGCTCATGGGCTCGGGCGCGCTCGCGGTCACTGCAGTGCTGTTCGGCGCCCTGCTGCGGTGGACGATGCAGCGTTCACTTCGCTAGCAGCCGCGCTTCCCGCACCCGGTTCGCCGGAAAAACCAGCGCAAAGCGGGAGCCCTTGCCCACCGTGCTCTCGATGCGCAGTTCAGCTCCGTGCCGCTGCGCAATGTGCTTGACGATGGCAAGGCCCAGCCCGGTGCCGCCAGTCTCGCGCGAGCGGCTGCGGTCGATGCGGTAGAAGCGCTCCGTCAGGCGTGGAATGTGCTCGGCGGCAATGCCGGGGCCGGTGTCGCGCACTGCGTATTCACCGCGCCCGTCGGGCAACCGCCGCCAGGTCACCGCCACCTCGCCGCCGCCGGGCGTGTAGCGAATGGCGTTGGTCAGCAGGTTCGACATGGCGCTTTGCAGCTCTGTCGGCGCGCCCGAGATTTCGGACTCGGCCTCGATGGTGAAGGAAAGCCGATGCCCCTGCGGCACCAGCCGGCCCGACAATCCGCGCCCTTCGTCCTCGCACTGCGCAAGCAGCGCGCGAATCCGGATCCACTGGTTGCCCGAAGGCGGCGCGCTGCCTTCGAGGCGCGAGAGCGTCAGCAGGTCGTTCACCAGCGTTTCCATGCGGTGCGACTGCTGGCTCATCAGCGAAAGGTACCGCGTGCGCTCCTCCGCATCGAGCGGAAGGTTCTGCAGCGTTTCGACAAAGCCGGCCAGCACCGTGAGCGGCGTGCGGATTTCATGCGAGACATTGGCGACGAAGTCGCGCCGCATGGCTTCCGCCTGCTCTACCGCGGTGATGTCGCGCGTGAGCAGCATGCGGCGATTGCCGGCATAGGGGTGCACCTGCACCGAAAGCCGCACCGGATGGCTGCGCTGCTGCGCCTGGCCGTGGCCGGAGGCATCGATGACGACATCGCGGCTGTAGTTCCACGAGGCCAGGTAGGCCACGAAGGCCGGGTCGCGCACCAGGTTTGCAAGGTGCTGCAAAAGATCGCGCTCGGCATTGATGCCGAACTGGGCGGCCGCCGTCTGATTGCACCATTCGATACGGCCCTGCTCATCGAGCAGGATCACGCCGTTGGGGGACGCCTGGATGGCCGCCAGAAACTCCTGAAGGCGCTCTTCGGCCTGCCGGGTCTGCTGCTCGCGCTCGCGCAGCAGCTTGCGGATTCGCTCCGCGAGTTCACCCCACACGCCGGCTCCGCGCGTGGGCAGCCCCGATGCGTTGTTGCGCAACACCCGCAGCAGGCGCTCGGCCCGCCACGCGTCCAGCGCGAGCCAGAGCACCGCGCCCAGCCAGGCACCCAGCCATCCGAACTTCCAGCCGAAAATGCCTGCAGCGCCCAAGCCAAAGACGATGGACGCTATAAGAAAAGTAGCAATACGGAAAGGCATGGCGCGCGATTATCCGCGCCCGCGGCCGATGAACACCGCGCTCTTCAAACCGTGACTTGGGCAGTCAGGCGATAGCCGGCGCCGCGCACGGTTTCGACCATGGGTGCCGCGGCACCCAGCGATTCGCGCAGCCGCTTGACGTGCACGTCGACCGTGCGTTCCTCGATGTAGACATGGTCGCCCCAGACCTTGTCGAGCAACTGCGCGCGGCTGTGCACGCGCTCGGCATGCTGCATCAAATACGCCAGCAGCTTGAACTCGGTCGGACCCACCTTGAGCGCATTGCCCTGCCAGGTGACGCGATGCGTGGCGGTGTCGAGCGCAAGCTCGCCGATTTCAACCCGCTCGGTCACCACCTCGGGCGCACGGCGGCGCAGCACGGCGCGGATGCGCGCGAGCATTTCCTGGGTGGAGAACGGCTTGGTGATGTAGTCGTCGGCACCCGCGTCCAGGCCGGCCACCTTGTCGGGCTCATCGCCGCGCGCGGTCAGCATCAGGATCGGGATGGCCTTGGTGCGTGCGTCCTTGCGCCACTGGCGGGCGAGCTGCAGGCCGCTCTGGCCCGGCAGCATCCAGTCGAGCAGGATCAGGTCCGGCAGGAAAGCGTCGATCTCGCGCTGGGCTGCGGCACCGTCTTCCGACCAGATCGGCTCGAAGCCGTTGTGGCGCAGGTTGACGGCGATCAGCTCGGCGATCGACGACTCGTCTTCGACGATCAGGACTCGGGGTTTCTTCATGCTTTCTGGGGAGTCTGGCGCTCGTTGTTACTGCAGCGCCGATTCGATTTCCTGCATCGAAGTGTGCCGCACATCGGCGCCCTTGACGATGTAGATGATGAACTCGGCGATGTTCTTGGCGTGGTCTCCGATGCGTTCGATGGCCTTGGCCAGGAACAGCAGGTCGAGGCTGGCCGAGATCGTGCGCGGGTCTTCCATCATGTAGGTGACCAGCTTGCGCACGAAGCCGTCGAACTCCTTGTCGATCAGGTCGTCGTCCTTCAGGATCGACAGCGCGGCGGCCGTGTCCAGGCGCGCGAACGCGTCCAGCGCGGTGCGCAGCAGGCCCGAGGCCAGGTCGGCGGCGATGCGCAGTTCGTTCGAGGGCAGCGCGCGGGCCGAACCGCTCTCGATGATCGACTTGACCATGCGTGCGATCTTGTTGGCCTCGTCGCCCACGCGCTCGAGGTTGGCCGTGGTCTTGGAAATGGCGATCAGAAGGCGCAGGTCGCGCGCGGTCGGCTGGCGCCGCGCGATGATCGACGACAGCTCGCGGTCGATCTCGATCTCCATCGCGTTCACGCGGTGCTCGGTTTCCATCACGCGGTCGGCCGCTTCGGGGTCGAACTGCAGCAGCGCGTACACCGCCTGGTGGATCTGCGCCTCGACCATGCCGCCGAGTTCCATCACGCGCGACGAAACGCCGTTGAGTTCGCTGTCGAACTGGCTGGAGAGATGTTTTTCAGTCATGTGTGCCTCCTTGGCATCAGCCGAAACGGCCGGTGATGTAGTCCTCGGTCTCCTTGCGCTGCGGCTTGAAGAACATCTGTTCCGTCGCGCCGAACTCGATCAGGTCGCCCAGGTACATGTACGCGGTGTAGTCGCTGCAGCGTGCGGCCTGCTGCATGTTGTGCGTCACGATGACCACGGTGTACTCGTTTTTCAGCTCGGCAATCAACTCTTCGATCTTCGCGGTCGAAATCGGGTCGAGCGCGGAGCAAGGTTCGTCGAGCAGCAGCACTTCGGGCTTGATGGCGATGCCGCGTGCAATGCACAGGCGCTGCTGTTGGCCGCCCGAAAGGCCCGAGCCGCTTTGCTGCAGCTTGTCGCGCACCTCGGTCCAGAGGGCGGCCTTCTTCAGGGCCCACTCGACGCGGTCGTCCATTTCGCTGGCGCTCAGGTTCTCGAACAGCTTCACGCCGAAGGCGATGTTGTCGTAGATCGACATCGGGAACGGCGTGGGCTTCTGGAACACCATGCCGACCTTCGCGCGGATCAGCGCCACGTCCTGCTTGGAGGTGAGCAGGTTCTCGCCGTCCAGCGCAATGGTGCCTTCGGCGCGCTGCTCCGGGTAGAGCTCGAACATGCGGTTGAAGGTGCGCAGCAGGGTCGACTTGCCGCAGCCCGACGGGCCGATGAAGGCCGTGACCTTGTTCTCGGGAATCTCGAGGTTGATGCCCTTGAGCGCGTGGAACTTGCCGTAGTAGAAGTTCAGGTCCTTGACCGAGATCTTCGAGCGCGACGGTTGTGCGACAGTGTTTGGCATGGTTGCTACTTCTTCTTGAATCAGAGTTTGTTGCGCGTAAGAACGCGCGCCAGGATGTTGAGGGCAAGCACGGCCACGGTGATCAGGAACACGCCGGCCCAGGCCAGCTGTTGCCAGTTTTCGTACGGGCTCATCGCAAACTTGAAGATCGTCACCGGCAGGCTGGCCATTGGCTGGCTGATGTCGGCGGTCCAGAACTGGTTGTTCAGCGCGGTGAAGAGCAGCGGCGCGGTTTCGCCGGCAATGCGCGCCACGGCCAGCAGCACACCCGTGACCACACCGGCACGCGCGGCGCGCAGCGTGATGCTCAAGATCACCTTCCACTTCGGCGTGCCAAGTGCATAGGCCGCTTCGCGCAGGCCCGGCGGCACCAGCTGCAGCATGTTCTCGGTGGTGCGAATGACCACCGGAATCACGATCAGCGCCAGCGAGAGCGCACCCGCAAGCCCCGAGAAGGTCTTGAAGTACGCCACCACCACGGCATACACGAACAGGCCGATCACGATCGACGGGGCCGACAGCAGGATGTCGTTGACGAAGCGCGTCACCGACGAGAGCCAGCCCTTGGGGTTGTACTCGGCCAGGTAGATGCCGGCCATGATGCCGATCGGCGTGCCCACGAAGGTGGCCAGCGCCACCATCACGAACGAGCCGAAGATCGCGTTGGCGATGCCGCCCGCCTCGTTCGGCGGCGGGGTCATTTCGGTGAACGTGGCAAGCGCCAGGCCGCCAAGGCCCAGGCGCAGCGTTTCCCAAAGAATCCAGATGAGCCAGAACACACCGAACATCATCGCGGCGAGCGACAGCGTGAGCGCGATCTGGTTCACGCGCTTGCGCGAGGCGAACTTGGCCTGGCGGGTTTCTGCAAGCGCCTTGGCGCTCAGCAGGTTTTGGGCAGTGCTCGTATTCATGACTTGGTCCCTTCGCTCTTCTTCATCTGGGCCAGCAGCACCTTGGAGAGCGTCAGCACCACGAAGGTAATGAAGAACAGCACCAGGCCGAGGTACATCAGCGCGGCCTGGTGAAGGCCGGCGCCGGCTTCGGCAAACTCGTTGGCAAGCGCCGAGGTAATGCTGTTGGCAGCCTCGAACACCGACAGCGAATTGAGCTGGTTCATGTTGCCGATCACGAAGGTGACCGCCATCGTCTCACCGAGCGCCCGGCCAAGGCCGAGCATGATGCCGCCGATGACGCCGGCCTTGGTGTAGGGCAGCACGACCTTCGAGACCACTTCCCAGGTCGTGGAGCCGAGGCCGTAGGCCGACTCCTTGAGCAGCGGCGGCGTCACTTCAAACACGTCGCGCATCACCGAGGCAATGAACGGAATGATCATGATCGCGAGGATGATGCCGGCCGACAGAATGCCGATGCCCACCGGCGGGCCGGACACCAGGGCGCCGAGGTACGGCACGCCGGCAAGCAGCTTCTGCAGCGGCTGCTGCACCCAGGTGGAAAGAATCGGGCCGAACACGAGCAGGCCCCACATGCCGTACACGATGGACGGCACCGCGGCAAGCAGCTCGATGGCCGTGCCCAGCGGGCGCTTGAGCCAGCTGGGCGAAAGCTCAGTCAAAAACAGCGCAATGCCGAAGCTCACCGGCACCGCAATCACCAGCGCGATGATCGAGGTGGCCAGCGTGCCGTAGATCATGACCAGGCCGCCGTACTCGTTCTGTACGGGGTCCCACACGCTGCTGGTGAGAAAGCCCAGGCCGTATTTCGAAATGGCGGGCCATGCGCCGGCGATCAGCGACAGCAGGATGCCGATCAGCATCGCGAGCGTGAGCAGCGCGGCGCCCTTGGCGGCCCAGCCGAACAGGCGGTCGGCCATGGGGCCCGAGCGCGGTGCCTTGGCGGGCGGTGGAGCAGTGGCGCGGCCGCGCTCGGCAGCGAGGTCGAGCGCGGATGCGGAAGCAGGAAAAGTGGATGACACGGGTCGCTCCGGCAAAGACGAATGCGGCGCATCCTGGAGCGGTGTGCTGCTCATGGATGCGCCGTTCTGGGCTGGGTGGGTGGGTTGCTTACTTGAACGCGACCGGCTTGCCCGATGCGTCCTTCACCTCGCCCCATGCCTTGGCAATCGTGGCCTTCACCGTATCGGGCATCGGCACGTAGTCGAGCTCGTCGGCGGTCTTGTCGCCATTCTTGTAGGCCCAGTCGAAGAACTTCAGCACCGTGGTGGCGTTGGCGGGCTTGTCCTGCGCCTTGTGCATCAGGATGAAGGTCGCGCCGGTGATCGGCCATGCACCCTTGTCGGCCTGGTTGGTCAGCACCTGGTAGAAGCTCTTGTTCCAGTCGGCAGCGGCGGCAGCGGCCTTGAAGGCCGTGTCTTCCGGCGAGACGAAGTTGCCGGCCGCGTTCTGCAGCTGGGCGTACGTCATCTTGTTCTGCTTCACGTAGGCGTATTCGACATAGCCGATCGAGTTGGGCAGGCGGTTCACGAAAGCGGCGACGCCTTCATTGCCCTTGCCGCCCGCGCCGGTGGGCCAGTTCACGGCCGTGCCTTCGCCGACCTTGCTCTTCCACTCGGCATTGACCTTGCTCAGGTAGTTGGTGAACAGGAAGCTGGTGCCCGAGCCGTCGGCGCGGCGAACCGGTGCAATGGCGGCGTCCGGCAGGGCCAGCGAGCCGTTCAGCGCCTTGATGGCCGGGTCGTTCCACTTGGTGATCTTGCCCAGGTAGATGTCGCCCAGCACCTGGCCGTTGAGCTTCAGTTCGCCCGGCTTGATGCCAGGAATGTTGACCACGGGAATCACGCCGCCGATGACGGTGGGGAACTGCATCAGGCCCTTGGCCTGGAGTTCTTCGTCCTTCAGGGGGGCGTCGGAAGCGCCGAAGTCGACCGTCTTGGCTTCGATCTGCTTGAGGCCGGCACCCGAACCGACCGACTGGTAGTTGATCTTGACGCCGGTGCTCTTGTTGAAATCGGAGGCCCACTTGGCATACAGCGGTGCCGGGAAGCTGGCGCCGGCGCCGGTTACGTCCTGTGCAAAAGCGGGAACATGGGCGAAGGCCGCGGCCACGAGGCCGGCAGCTGCAAACTTGAAAGTCGTTTTCATAAGGCTTCCTTTTTTAGAAGTAAGAAGTAGTCCCTTTCGGGCTTGGGACGGACTCTAGAAAGCTTGTGTGACATCAATGTGACACCCTGCCATAGAGGGAAAAGCCATCTTTGCGGCGAGAGCTTTTGTGACGCTGTCATGGAACCGTCATGCACGGTCTCTAGCCTTCCAACCCTCGCCGCTACGCGACCGGGGGCGGCGCGCCAGGCCATGGCGCTACGATCACAGCCCCGCCCTCTTCACTACAAAATGCAAAACGGCACCCGCCTCGCAGCGGTCGATCTCGGTTCGAACAGCTTTCGGCTGGAAATCGGACAGGTCGACCACGGTCAGATTCACCGCACCGAATACCTCAAGGAGACGGTGCGCCAGGGCAACGGCCTGGACAGCGCCCGCAACCTCACGCCCGAGGCCATGCAGCGGGGCTGGGACGCGCTCGCCCGGTTTGGCGAGCGGCTGGCCGGCTTCAAGCGCTCGCAGGTGCGGGCCGTGGCCACGCAAACGCTGCGCGAAGCCCGCAACCGCGAAGAATTTCTTTTGCGCGCACGCACCATCCTGGGGTTCGGCATCGACGTGATTCCGGGTCGCGAGGAAGCCCGCCTCATTTACCAAGGCGTGGCGCACATGCTGCCGCACACCGATGCCTCCGACCGGGAGCGCCGCCTGGTGGTGGACATCGGCGGGCGCTCGACCGAAATGATCATCGGCCAGGCGCTCGAGGCCGAGCTCATGGAGTCTTACCGCGTTGGCAGCGTCGCCTGGTCGATGAAGCACTTTGCGGAAGGCCTCTTCACCCCCGCCGCATTCCGCGCCGCCGAGGTGGCCGCCAAGGCCGTGCTGGACGATGCGCTTTCAAGCTACACCCGCGACCAGTGGGACGTGGCCTACGGCGCCTCCGGCACCATCGGCGCGGTGGGCGACGTGCTGGCCGCGGCCGGCGGCGAGCCAGGGCTGATTACCCGAGACGGGCTCGACTGGCTCGTCGACCGCCTGCTCAAGGCCGGCAGCGCCGACAAGCTGCGCATCGACGGCATGCGCGAAGACCGCAAGCCCGTGATCGGCGGCGGCGTGAGCGTGCTGCGGGCGGTGTTCGACCTGCTCGGCATCGAAGAAATGAAAGTGGCCCAGGGCGCGCTTCGCCACGGCGTGCTCTACGAGTTGCTGGAACGAGACGAAGGCGTGGCCGATTTGCGCACCGCCACCGTGGCGCGGCTGGCCACCCGCTTCTCGGTCGATGCCGCCCAGGCCAAGCGCGTGGGCGACACGGCCGCCGCGCTGTTCGTGCAACTGGCGCCGGCGGCACGCGGCGGCAGTTCCACCAGCCGCGCCGGCCGGGCGCTGCGCAAACTGGGCTGGGCGGCGCAGCTGCATGAAATTGGCACGCTGGTGTCGCACAGCGACTATCACAAGCACGGCGCCTACATCCTGGACAACACCGACGCGCCCGGCTTTGCCGTGAACGAACTGCACGCGCTCGGCCAACTGGTCCTGGGCCAGCGCGGAAAACTGCGCAAGCTAGAGGCGGCGCTGGACGACGAGACCTTCGTGATGCAGCTGCTGTCGCTGCGCCTGGCGGTCATCCTCTGCCACGCGCGCCGCGATCCCGATCCGCAGGCGCTGCATCTCGCGGCGTTGGGCGAAAGGGCTTTCACGATTGTCTGCGCGCCCGACTGGGCCGATGCCTACCCCCAGTCCGCGCACCTGCTGCGCGAAGAAGTGCTGGCCTGGCAGAAGACCAGCAACTGGCGCGTGGAACTCAACGGCGCCTGAGCCCGTTCACTTCGCCTCGAGTCCGGCGGTGCGGGTAGCTTCCGCGCTGGCCATGCGCGACGACTCGTCTTCACCGAACATGCCGGCATAGGCGGTGTGGAGGATCTCGGAAAGCCCCTGCCGCAGGCCGTCCTGCGCCTTGGCGTTCTCCTGAAGCAGGCCGTCGTAGGCCAGGAAGGCCGGCTCCTCCATGTCGGAAGTGTGAGTCGTCTGGTAGAGAACGGCCTGCTGCTCGTTCTTGAGGGACTGCTCGATCGCCACGAAGGGCTTGAAGCTCGACGTCATGTCAGGCGCCGAATAGATCGTGGTGACCCGAACCACCAACGTGCTGTAGCCGGGCGTGGGCCGGAAGCCGGCTGCGTGCAGCTGCGCGAGCTCGCCGTCCACGCGTGGCGCGGGCGTCAGCTTGACTTCGCGGCCCCCGGTACGCAGCCGCGCCGCCAGCTGCTCGGCGAATTGCCGGTTGAGCGACGCCGCCCCGCTGTTCTTTACGGCGGCCGTGAACTCGAGGGTGCGCCGCTCCATGCGACTGGCCTTCGTCACCCGGGTGCCGACCTCGACACCAAGCGCCACCAGCGTTCCGACCGGCCCGAAAACCCCAGCCCATCCGATGATCGCGGAGCCGCCGCCGTCCATCACCGTGAGCTGGTCCTGTTCGTTGTAGACGAGTTCGATCTTCGAGATCGACCGGGTGGCGTCGTGGCGAACCTGCGGCGCAGGCTCGGGCGTGCTCGTGGCGCATCCGGCCAGGAGGGCTGCAGCAGCCAACAGGGAAACGAGCGCTTTCATAGGGCATCCGCGGTGAAAGACGGCTGCAACAGCCCTCGCCACCTGGCGCCCGGAAATCCGCGGCACACAAGGCACTTGCTGCGCAATCGCCTTGTGGTTGTAAGTATGGATGCAATTTGTGACTAAATGCATCTGGCGCGGCCATTGTGCCTACATATGGCTGCCGCGCGGCCCGAATTTGGCCAATTAGTTTACAGTTTTGGGCAAATTTTCTGCCCTCGTTACCGTCAGAGAAGCTCGGGCGACTGAACCGTGACCACGACGGTCTGCACGTCGCCGTCGCGCTCGCGCGTTCGAATCCACCACAGCGCGCCCTTGCGCACCGGGCAGCTGTCCTGCTTGAGTCCCAGCAGAAGCGAAATGGCCTGCCCCACCGAGGGCTGGTGCCCGATCATCAGCACCACCGACTTGCCGTTGGGCCAGCCCGCCGCGCCCAGCATGGCCTCGGCCGTGGTGTCGGGCGCGAGTTCGGAGCGCAGCTTGTATTTGCGGCCGAGCGCGAGCGCGGTCTGCTCGCAGCGCCGCGCGGGGCTGCAGATGATGCGGGTGCCGTCGGGCAATTGCCGGTCGAGCCAGCTTGCCATGCGCTTGGCCTGCTTCTCGCCGCGCGCGGTAAGAGAGCGCTGCAGGTCGTCGCAGCCCTCGGTCCAGTCCTCGGCTTCGGCATGGCGCCAGAAGATCAAGTCCATGCTCATCGTCTTTCGATGGTCAGTTGCTGGATGCATCGGAGTGATGCCCTCGCGATGCATATCGGTTCATGAGCGCGGTCTGTGCGCCGTGCGCCTCGACGGCGCGAGAAGCACCCGCCTCGCCGCGATGGGTGTCGTGGTCGACGCGCGTGTAGATCCCGTCGCCGCCAAGATCCCATGCGTCGCGGCCGTCGTGCAGGTAGGCCACCAGGCATTCGTCGATCAAGCGCTGGCGAAGGCTCGGATCGGTGACCGGCCAGGCCAGTTCCACGCGCCGCATCATGTTGCGGTTCATCCAGTCGGCGCTCGAGAGGTAAAGCGACTCTTCCTCGCCGCTGCGGAAGTAGAAAACCCGCGAATGCTCCAGGAACCGGCCGATCACCGAGCGCACGCGGATGTTGTCGGTCAGCCCCGGCACCTGCGCCGGCAGGGTGCAGGCGCCTCGCACGATGAGGTCGATCTTCACGCCCTTCTGCCCCGCGCGCATCAGCGCGGCAACCAGCTGGTCGTCGGTCAGCGCATTCATCTTGGCGACGATGCGCGTGGTCTCGCCGGTTGCGGCTGCCAGGCTCAAGGCATCGATCTGCGCAATGAGGTTCTTGTGCAGGTCGAACGGGGCCAGCCACATGCGGTTGAGCTTGGGCAGGCGGCTCTGGCTTGCCAGATGGACGAACACCGCTTCCATGTCGGCCGTCAGCAGCGGATCGGCCGTCAGGTGGCTGATGTCGGTGTAGAGCTTGGCGGTGCGCGGGTTGTAGTTGCCCGTGGAAAGATGGCCGTAGCGGCGCATCTGCTTGCCCTCGCGGCGCGTCACCAACAGCATCTTGGCGTGCGTCTTCAGGCCCACCACGCCGTACACCACCTGCGCGCCAATCGACTCGAGCATTTCGGCCCAATTGATGTTGGCCTCTTCGTCGAAGCGCGCCTTGAGCTCCACCACCACCGTCACTTCCTTGCCGCGGCGGACGGCCTCGCGCAGCAGGTCCATCAGTTCCGAATCGGCACCTGTGCGGTAGATGGTCTGCTTGATGGCCAGCACCTGCCGGTCTTGCACCGCCTCTCGCAAAAAGGCGAGCACGCCGTCGAAGCTTTCGAAGGGCTGATGGATCAGCACATCGCCGCGCTGCAGCCGCTCGAAGAACGACTGCGCCGGAGACAGCGTGACCGGGTACGAAGCCGAGTAAGGCGGAAAGCGCAGCTGCGGCTCGTCCAGCAGGTCGATCAGTTGCGTGAGCCGCGCCAGGTTCACGGGGCCGTGCACACGATAGAGCGCCTGCGGCGGCAGGTTGAACTGCGCCAGCAGAAAACTCGCGAGCGACTCGGCGCAACTGGCCGACACTTCGAGCCGCACGGCCTGGCCGTAGTGGCGGTGCTGCAGCCCTTGGCGCAACGCGGTGCGCAGGTTCTTGACGTCTTCCTCGTCGACCGCAAGATCGGAATGCCGTGTGACACGGAACTGCGAGAAGTCGCCCACCTCGCGGCCCGGAAACATGCTCGACAAATGTGCGCGCACCACGCTCGAAAGCGCCACGAACAGCGTCTTGCCGTCGGACACCTTGGCCGGCATGCGAATGACGCGCGGCAGCACGCGCGGCACCTTGACGATCTGGATCGGGTTTTCGCGCCCGAATGCGTCCTTGCCGCCAAGCCGCACGATGAAGTTGAGCGACTTGTTGGCCACCTGCGGAAACGGGTGTGCCGGATCGAGCCCCACCGGGATCAGCAACGGGCGCACTTCGCGCTCGAAATATTCGCTGACCCATTTGCGCTGCGCCGCATTGCGCTCCCCGTGCGAAATGATGTGGATGCCGTGCTTGGCAAACGTGGGCATCAGCTCGTCGTTGTAGAGCGCGTATTGGCGGCCCACCAGCGTGTGGGCAGCCTCGGCCAGGCGCTCGAACGACTCGGTGGTGTAGGTGCCCTTCTGGTCGCTGGCGCTGCTGGCGATCAGGTGCGGTGCGGCGCGGACCTCGAAGAATTCGTCGAGGTTGGATGAAACGATGCACAGGTAGCGAAGGCGCTCGATGAGCGGCACCTCGGGCCTGTGGGCCCAATCGAGCACACGCTCGTTGAATGACAGGATGCTGTGATCGCGGTCGAGCAGCGTGAGCGCCGATGCCGCGACCTCAAGTGTCCGGTCAGCGGTAGCAGATTGCATGGGCACTGATTCTGGGGCAAGGGGCACGGGAGCACACGTAGGCGGAAATATGACAGTTTCGTCCTTGTTTGTGACGTTTCCGTGACGCTCCTGTGACGTCGATTGGCCAGTGCCCGGCTCTCCCGAAGCAGCCGAAGAAGCAGATGGCCGGGCAGCGGGCCGGGCGACCGCTGGTTTCATGCGCCCAGAAAGTGCTTGCGGTAGCGCGCCGGCAAGTCGTCGATGCGCATCAGCATCGGCAGGTCCGCGGTGTTGAAATCCGGGTCCCATGCGGGAGCACCCAGCACCTTGGCGCCCAGGCGCAGGTAACCCTTGATGAGCGCGGGCGGCTCGACGTCGAGCGCGCTGTCCAGGCGCTCGACCGGCAGCGGCAGCCTTGGCTGCACCTGGTACTGGATCGGCGCCATGTGGCTGGCCGACAGCTGGCGCCAGATACTGGCGGCCGCATCGCCGTTGGTCACGCCGTTGTGTGACATGGGAATGCTCGCGCAGCCGATCATTGTGTCGAGCTTGTTGCGATGCATGAAGCCCGCCAGCGCGCCCCACAGCGCAAGAATGACCCCGCCCTGGCGGTGATCGGGATGCACGCAGCTGCGGCCGAGCTCCACCATGCGCTCGCGCAGGTCGCGCAGCCGGGTCAGGTCGAACTCGGTGTCGCTGTAGGTGCTGCCCACACGACGGGCCTGGGCCGGCGTGAGCACGCGGTAGGTGCCAATCACTTGCTGCGTGAGCTCGTCGCGCACCAGCAGGTGCTCGCAGAAGTCGTCGAACAGGTCGATGTCGTGCCCCGCCAGCGGCGTGCTCACGCGTGCGCCCATTTCGCCGACGAACACTTCATAGCGCAAGCGCTGCGCGGCGCGCACGTCATCGAGGTGGCGTGCCCAGCTCACCGTGATGCCCTGCTTGGCATCGACGACCGGCGGCACCAGAACCGCGGCGGGCGCCTCCGGCACCGACGTGCGCGCGGCGTTTGCAACGGCAGGGACGGGCCACAAGGCGGCGCGCAGTCCGATCTGCGACAGCGGAAACGTCGGATTGGGCAGTTCTTTCATTGGGAACCCTTTCTGCCGATGGAGTCTCTGCACTCGCGGTGAAACCGGCATGTCAGCGGCATGGCATTTGCATGACGGTGTTACAGCGTGTTTGGGCCCTGTTTCGGGGCCGCCCCATTCGGCCCGCAAGGCTGTCTAATGCGGTGGGTCGCGACACTGGAGTTTCTTTAAATGGCCACAGACGCAAGCAGCAATTTCGACAACCGCCTTCACCAGACCTTTCCCGTTCTCAGCGATGCCGAGATCGCGCGCATTGCGCGGTTCGGAACGGTGCAGCGATTCGCGCGCGGGGAACGGCTCTTTACCGCCGGAGAAACAGGCCCGGGCATGTTCGTGCTGCTCAAGGGCGTGGTGGCCATCACCCAGCGCGACGGCCTCGGGCATGTGGTGCCCATCGTTCGCCAGGGGCCGGGCGAGTTCCTTGCCGAGGTGGGCCAGCTGAGCGGCCGCCCTGCCCTCGTCGACGGCCATGCAGACGAAGAAGTCGAGGCGCTGGTCGTTCCGCCGCCGCAACTGCGCGCGCTGCTCGTGGCCGAAGCGGATCTTGGCGAACGCATCACCCGCGCACTGATCTTGCGGCGCGTGGCGTTGATTGAATCGGGCGCGAGCGGGCCGGTGCTCATCGGCAAGCCAGAGTCGCCCGACATGGCGCGGCTCGAAAACTTTCTGCGTCGCAACGGCCACCCCTATCACCTGGTCGATGCGGCGGAAGATCCCGACGCCGCGGCGCTGCTCGAACAGTACGGCACCTGCAAGCTGCTGGCCGTATGCCCCGACGGCTCGGTCCTGGTTAACCCGGCCGAAGATGCACTGGCGCGTTGCCTTGGCATGGTGGACACCGCCGAGCGCGATGAGCTGTTCGACGTGGCCGTGGTCGGTGCCGGCCCCGCCGGCCTGGCAACCGCGGTGTACGCAGCGTCTGAAGGCCTGCACGTGATCGTGCTCGACTGCCGCGCCTTCGGCGGACAGGCCGGCGCCAGCGCGCGCATCGAGAACTACCTTGGCTTTCCGACCGGCATCTCGGGGCAAGCCCTCGCGGGCCGGGCTTTCGTGCAAGCCCAGAAATTCGGCGTCGAGATGCTCATTCCGGTGAAGGTCACCTCGCTGGACTGCACCCGCAACAACCCGATGGGCAGCCTGCGCATTGCACTGGCCGACGGCCGCACCATCAATGCGCGCACCGTGGTCATTGCCAGCGGCGCGCGCTACCGGCGGCCCGATGTGCCACGGCTGTCCGAGTTCGAAGGCCGGGGCATCTGGTACTGGGCATCGGCCATCGAAGCAAAGCTTTGCTCGCAGCAGGAAGTGGCGCTTGTCGGCGGCGGCAACTCGGCCGGACAAGCCGCGGTGTTCTTGTCGCGCCACGCGGCCAAGGTCAACGTGCTGGTGCGCGGCCCTTCGCTGGCGGCCAGCATGTCGCGCTACCTCATCGACCGCATCGAGGCCACGCCCAACATCGAACTGCATCCGCACACCCAGTTGGTCAAGCTGAACGGCGGCTCCGACGAAGGCCTGACCGGCGCCAGGTGGCGCTGCCAGACCACCGGGGACGAACACGACTGTGCGGCCCGCAACATCTTTCTCTTCGTTGGCGCCGAGCCTGAAACCAGCTGGCTCGAGGGCTGCGGGGTTTCGGTCGACAAGCACGGCTTTGTGCTGACAGGCGACGCGGCGAGCAGCGGCTTTCCGGCACGGCCCTCCACCGCGCTCGAATCCAGCGTGCAAGGCGTGTTTGCCGTGGGCGACGTGCGCTCGGGCTCGGTCAAGCGCGTGGGCGGCGCCATCGGTGAAGGGGCCGCGGTGGTGGCGTTGATTCACCAGCACCTGTCGTCCAGCTCGGCCGTTGCCTGAGCGGCTTCGCAACGCGGTGGCGCGGCGCACCGCAATTCCCGGCGCTGCACGCATTTGAATGGCCGCGTATATGCTGCCTGCCTCGAATCACAACCCGCAAATCACAACCCGCATATCGGAGCGCTAGACATGCCCGCATCGCCCATCGAGGTTTATTCCTGGCCCACGCCCAATGGCCACAAGATTCACATCATGCTGGAGGAGTGCGGCCTGCCGTACAACGCCCGCCCGATCAACATCGGTAAAGGCGACCAGTTCGCGCCCGACTTCCTGCAGATCAGCCCGAACAACAAGATTCCCGCCATTACCGACCCGGACGGGCCGGACGGAAAGCCGATCTCGCTCTTCGAATCCGGCGCCATCCTTGTGTACCTGGCGGGCAAGACCGGCAAGCTGCTGCCCAAGACCGACCGCGAACGCTACGACGTGCTGCAGTGGCTCATGTTCCAGATGGGCGGCGTGGGGCCCATGCTCGGCCAGGCGCATCACTTTCGGATGTATGCGCCTGAAAAGATCAGCTACGCCATCGAGCGCTACAGCAACGAAGCCAAGCGGCTCTACGGCGTGATCGACAAGCAGCTGTCGAAGAACAAGTTCATTGCCGGCAAGACCTATTCGATTGCCGACATCGCCATCTTCCCGTGGCTGCGCAGCTGGGACAAACAGGGCATCACCCTCACCGACTACCCACACCTGAAGGCCTGGTTCGACGCGATTGCCGCACGGCCCGCCGTGCAGCGCGGCGTGAAAGTGCTGGCCGATTTGCGCCAGCCGATCACCGGCGACAAGGAACGCGAGATTCTTTTCGGCAAGACTCAGTACGAGAAACGCTG
Source organism: Variovorax sp. CCNWLW225 (assembly GCF_037204045.1). NCBI lineage: Bacteria > Pseudomonadati > Pseudomonadota > Betaproteobacteria > Burkholderiales > Comamonadaceae > Variovorax > Variovorax sp. CCNWLW225. The sequence continues at coordinate 392,492 of NZ_JBBCBV010000002.1, forward strand.
AGAGCACCGATATTCAAGCTAGAATGGAAGGCTTGTCGGGGTGTAGCGCAGCCTGGTAGCGCATCTGGTTTGGGACCAGAGGGTCGAAGGTTCGAATCCTTTCGCCCCGACCAAGTTTCTTCTGTATCTTTCGTTTTTGCTTCTGTCCGGCCCGGAATCTGCCCGTAGCTCAGTTGGATAGAGCACCTGCCTTCTAAGCAGGTTGTCGGGGGTTCGATCCCCTCCGGGCAGGCCAATCTCCCTCCTCTCTCTAGCCAAAGCGGCTCGGCCGCACTCGCGGGCGCCTATCTGAAACCGAGGCAACGGCCTCAATGCGCATGCGCCTGGGGCGCTGCTGAAGCCGGCCGTTCGGGAACCGTTACCAAAACGGTCTCGCTGGTCAGAATCTTGTGCGCCGGGTCTGCGACCTCGATCAGCATCTTGTGCACGCCAGGTGTGAGCCCGACGACGATGATCGGGTCCGCACTGGTGTGCGCCCAGGTGCCCGGCCGGTCATCGACCGTCACATGAAGGTGGCCGACACGCGGCGACACGCCGCGTGCGCCCTCGCCGAACACCGGGATGACGCGCACGTTCTCGGTCCGGTACTGGATGATCACGACTCCCCGCGCCAGTGCCTCGGGCAACGGCGGGTACACGACCAGCTTCGCTAGCGACTCCGACGCGATCGGAAGGATCGGCGCGGGGCGCCCGAGGTCCGTCGCGGTCTCGCCCCCTGCATGGACGGACGTCAGGGTGAGCGAGGCAAGCGCTGCGGCGGCAAAGAGGGGCAGTTTCATGAAGCTTGGGAGAGAGAGAGAGAGCGGTACATCGACTGAACCGGTCTCACCCGGGTCTTATGCGATGAGTGGATTGAATCGACGGCTTGTATCTCCGATGTGTCGTGGACCCGGGGATTTGGACGCTCATGTATCCGGATCGCCATCCGACACATGGCCATACAGAAATCGTGAGTCACGGAAGGCGGTCAAGGTCTTGGCATGTCTTGTAAATAGCGAATTCGGCTGACACTGGCCAGAGAGCCGCGATGATCCACTCGCTGGTCGACCATCAGGGGGCGCCATCGAATTCCTCCTTCCACCAGAGACAATGCCGTGAGTTCAGAAGCCGCCCCGCCTTCTCGATCAGACGCGACGGCGGACTCCGTCGCAGACCTGGAACCGCAGATCGCGTTTCTGGACAGCCTCGCCAGAACAACGCAGCCACTGAGCGATCCCGCGGAAGTCATGCAGATCACCGCGCGTTTGCTTGGAGCGCATTTGGGGGTCAACCGGTGCGCGTACGCCGAAGTCGACGCCGACGAGGACCACTTCACGCTGACCGGGGATTTCAGCCAGGGTGTCGATTCCATCGTCGGCCGCTACACGTTCTCCCAGTTCGGGCTGGATTGCCTTCAGCTCATGCGCGCCAACCTGCCCTACGTGGTCCACGACATCGACACCGATCCGCGCGCGGCGGGCATGGATCTGAGTGCCTATCGGCTCACTGCCATCCAGGCCGTGATCTGCGTTCCACTGCACAAGGACGGCCGCTTCGTGGCGGCCATGGCCGTGCACCAGCGCGCGCCGAGACGATGGAACAAGCAAGAGATCGAATTGGTCCAGCTGGTCTGCAGCCGATGCTGGGAGAGCCTGCAGCGCACCCGCGCCCACCATGCGATGCAGCTGACCAACGAGCGCTTGAACATTGCGCTCGCCGCGGCTGAGATGGGCGACTGGAGCTGGAGCGCGGCCACGGACGTGGTTTCGCTGTCGCCGCGAGCGGCAGCACTTTTCGGTGTTCCGGTTGCCCCCATCACCTGGCATGAACTGGCGCAACTCATTCATGAGGATGACAGGGAACGAACGCTTGGCGCTGTCCAGGCCAGCGTGCGCAGCGGCATGACCTATCGCGAGGAGTACCGCCTGGCCGGGAGCCGCCCGCCGCGGTGGCTGGCGGTCTGGGGAACGCCGCAAACCGATGATGCAGGTGCTGTCGCGGGCATCTTCGGTGTGGTGCAGGAATCCACGGCCAGAAAGCAGATGGAACAGGATCTGCGGGAGGCCGATCAGAAAAAGGACGAATTTCTTGCGGTGCTCGCGCATGAGCTGCGCAACCCGCTCGCGCCCATAGGCCTTGCCGCTCAGATGCTCAGGCAGTCGCCTGACCCTGCCACGCAGAACACCGCCGAGCTGATCCGCACGCAAGTCGTCCAGATATCGAGACTGCTGGACGACCTGCTCGACACCAGCCGCATCAAGACCGGTCGCATGACAGTCAAGAAGGAGCTTGTCTACGCGCGTACAGCGATCGATCTGGCGTTGCAAAACACAGGCCCCGAGCTGCGCAGACGGAGTCACACGGTGACCTTGCAGGTCGAAGACGACCTTGCGCTCCACGCCGACCCTGTGCGTCTCGCACAGATCATCACCAATCTTCTGACGAATGCCGCCAAATACACCCGGGCGGGCGGGCGCATCCAGGTGAGCGCGTCGAGCGCCGGCGAGTTCTGCGAGTTCGTGGTCAGCGACAACGGAATGGGGCTGACGCCGCAATCGCTCGAGCGCATCTTCGAGATGTTCTCGCAGGAGGGTGCCGTGCTCCATCGGCCCGAGGGCGGCCTCGGCATCGGTCTCGCCCTGTCGCGCGCAATCTGCGCCGCACACGGAGGCAGCATCGTGGCGGAGAGCGAGGGCCTGGGAAAAGGCAGCCGCTTCGTCGTGCGGCTTCCCATCGGCAGCATCCCGCTGAAACCGGCGTTGGACAACGCGCCTCCTGTGCTCACCACCAGCGGGCGGCGCGCTGCAAGCATCGTGATTGCCGATGACAACGTCAGTGCCGTGACGCTCCTGGCCGAACTGCTGCGCATGGAAGGCCATCAGGTGCACGTCGCCACCGACGGGGCGCAAGCCCTCGCCATTGCGGAGGCGGTCCGCCCTTCGGTGCTGATTCTTGACATAGGCATGCCCAAGCTCACCGGGTATGAAGTCGCCCAGGCGGTGCGCCTTACTCCGTGGGGCCGGCAAGCCTTCCTGCTTGCTGCCACTGGATGGGGCCAGGAGTCAGACAAGGCACGGGCACGCGCCGCAGGTTTCGACGCCCACCTGATCAAGCCCTTCGATCCGATGGAGCTTTTGGACGTCCTCGAACGAAGAGTGGCAATGGCCGGCCAGGTCAGCCCCTAGTTCGCCGGCCGGCCCCTGCGAGCATCTTGCCAACGGTTCGTTCGATGGACCTGTCGCATCCTCGAGAGCTCATTGGTGCGGTCTTCTGCCCGCTGTGCTCCAGGACGCCGCTGTTCCAAGCGCCGCGGCCAGTACGTCTGCCAGGCCGCGACCGGCGCTGCCGTCTTTATCAAGGCGAGGGTTGTAGATGGTGACCTCGAGGCCGACCGCCTTGCCGCTTGCCAAGGCAACGCGAAGCGCAGTCCCCAGTTCGTCCCACGACAACCCGCCCGGCACACGGAAATCGACGGCCGGCATGATGGCGTCGTCGAGGCAATCGGCGTCGAGGTGGATGAAGAAGCCATCCAGCTCCTCGCGTGTCAGGTGGTCGACCGCCTGGCGCGCCGCGGCCTCGATGCCCATCGCGCGCACGGCGGGAAGGTCGATCGCCATGAGCGCTTTGGGGAGCGGCTGGCTTCCGTACTCCTCCTGATCCTTGTGATCGCGATACGCGAACGCGACCGCGTCTTCGGGGCGGACCAGGGGAGCGCGGCCTTCAATGCCGGTCAGGAGCGAGGGGCCGTGGCCGGTGACGAGGGCAAGGTCCATCGAGGCGCCCTCGCCATTGGGTTCCGCCTCGGGCTGGAAGAAATCGGCGTTGCCGTCGATGAAGAACAAACCGTAGCGGCCGCGCCGTTTAAACGCGAGCATCGAGCCCAGGATGATCGTGCAATCGCCGCCCAGCACGACCGGGAATTCGCGCGCGTCGAGCACCGCTTCCACCGCATCGGCAAGGCGGGGTGACCACGCCGCAATGGCCCCGGCATTCAGGACGCCGGTCGCTGGGTCGGGTACAGGGTACTTCGGCGGCACTGCCAGCCGCACGGCGCGCCGTGCACAGATGCGCTCGGCAAGGCCGAGACCCAGGAGCTGCTCGGGCAAGCGCTCCACTCCGTCCGTCGCCAAGCCCAGCGTGGAAGGGGCTTCGAGAATTGCATAGGGAAGTGTCGGCATGGCGCCTCCATAAGCGACTGCAATAACCGAGGATGCCGCCGGCTCGAGGTCCCGCACTGTGGCGGGTGCCGAAGGCAACCTCTACCAGCGCCGACAGGCATCCGCTGCAGTATGGCTCCGCGGCATGAAAAGCGGATGACTTGGCAGCAAGTCTGCGCGCCTTGTGAGTAACGGAACGAAACTCCCTCCCGAGCAAGCATCGGTCGCGTCTTCCACTCGTCATACACACGTCATCCATGTCGGGATCAATGGCGCAGCCAACCACTTGAAGGCCGCCTGTACGCGGCCGCCTGGACGCACCATGACCACTTCCACACACCCTGTTCATGTTCTCTTCCTCTGCAACAGCAATGCGGCACGCAGCCTGATTGCAGAGGCGCTGCTCAACCACCTCGGCAAGGGCCGCTTCGCCGCGTATTCCGCCGGCCATGAGCCCACGCCAGACGGCCAGCCCGATCCGCGCACCATCGAAGCGCTGAAGGGTGCCGGCCTGCCCACCGACGGGTTGCGCAGCAAGAATTGGGACGAGTACGGCCTGGCCTCGGCGCCGCACATGGACTTGGTCGTCACGCTGTGCGACGAGGCCGCGGGCGAAACCTGCCCGGTCTGGCCCGGGCAACCCGCCGCCGCGCACTGGTCGCATCCAGACCCCCGAGCGGACGACGCCGGCGGCGCCGAGGCTTTCGTGAAGACGATGCACGCGATTCGCAGACACGTGGAACTGCTGGTCAACCTGCCCGACGAGCGCATCGACCGCCTGGTGATCGAGTCCGAGGCTCGGCATATCGGCACCACCACCGGGGAGCAAGTCTCCCCTACCCCGTAGATCAGCCCGGAAGCCGGGTGTCGGCGAAGCGGCGGATCGGCTGCACGAAGCTGATGTCCGCGCCGTCGAGCACATCGCGTCCCTGGAGGCTTTCAAACCTGAGGCCAGTCTCGGCCTCGATGAACGACAGCGGGCGCTGCGAGGTGCCGAAGTCTTCCAGGTCACGCGCCACCCCTGAATCGAGGTAGATGCCCTGGCTCATCAGGTAGGCAATGGCGCTCAGCTCACCGGTCGCCTCGCTGATGAATGCGACGACCTTCCAGAAGTCGCGCGGGATCTGGATGCCGAATCTCTCGGCATCGTCCGTCCGGAGAATGGGCCCCGTGAAGACGCTGATGCGCTTGTCGTCGCCCTGGGCGTTGGCGAGGATGTAGTCCTCCAGGTCGCCCCACAGTCCGTCATTGAAAGGCTGCCACTGCGGGCATGCATTGGTTGCAAAGAAGGTGTCGATGTTGGCCCGCTGCGCGGTGGCCAGCGAGCCCCAGTTCGGGTCCTGCCGGCGCGTCATGTGGCCACGGGAAAACTTCTTGTCCTGCTCGGGGCCATAGGCTTCCCGCAGCATCTGGTATTCCTTCTTGATGCGGCCGTCGTAGTTCCAGGTGTCGTGGCGCGGAACGTTCTTGGACTTCGACCCATCGACGTTGCAGGCGGAATAGAGCGGCACGCGGCGGGAAATGCACTGCACCGTGCTGAAGTGCTGGTACTTGAGCTCGAAGGAGCCGTCTTCGAGCGTGGCGATGTCGTCCATCGATATCGCGTCGCTCATCGAAGGCAGTTCCACGCGGTTGCCGTCTCCGAAAAAGTCCGGCGCGTAGCCTTCCCGGCCCCTGAAGAATTCCGGTGGCTTGGGCGTTGCGGCAACGCGCTGAATTCCGGCCCAGGAGTTGCTCACGACCTGGACGTCTGTATCGGACATGGGACTTCCTCTCCAAAAAACCAGCGGCCAACAGCGGCCGTGGCGCCTTGCGACTATTTGCCGAGCTTGGCGCGTGCGTTTTTCAGATTGAAGACAGGCTTGCGGATTTCCGCGAACGTCGATTGGGTCACCACCCATTCGGGGTTCTGCTCGAGCGCCGCGAGTTGCGTGTCGTCGACCTGGGCCTCGACCAGGGTGCCAGTCTTCGGCGTCAAGACGACGCCCGGCACGCAGCGCCGCAGCCGCGCCTCGGCCGACAACTTCTGGTCGGGACTGCCTGTGTAGGTCAATACCACGCTTGTCACTTCAGAACTCCAAACCCTTCGTACTCGGCCGACCAGCCCACCTTTCGGGCTGCCTGCGACAGCATCTTGACGATGGCGTCGGCCTTTTCAGGACCTCTGGGCATGTTAAGCAGGTTCGGATTCCCTGACAACAGACGGGCCGCCATGCCCGATGTGAACGGCGTGGCCATCGAAGTGCCGGACATCATTGCGTATCGCCCGCCCGGAAACGTCGACAAAACGGCAACGCCGGGGCCGATGAAATCCGTCGAAAGGCCGTAGTTCGAAAACTCGGCAACAAACTCTTTCTTGCGGCGGATTTCGCTCTCCTGAAAGCTCTCCGGGCAGTCCGCCGGAAATGTTCCGTCGCGGCCAAGCGCGCCGACTGCCAGCGTGTGGCTGTACCGGGCGGGATAGCGCAGCAGCGACTGGCCGTCGTTGCCGGTGGCCGCGAACACGGCAATGCCGGCATTGCGCGCTTTTTCAAGAATGTCGGGCATCTCCGGCATCGGCTCGAGGCTGCCCATGCTGATGTTGACGATGTCGCAGCCGTCGGCGATCGCACGTTCGAGCGCGCTGGCAATGTCGCTGGATCTGGCACGCCCGCGTTCACCGGTCTTGGGACACACGCGATACGCGAGCAGGCGGCAAGCCGGCGCCAGGCCGTAGATGCCGCTGCCCGCGGCCATCTTGCCCGCGATGATGCCCGCGACGTGCGTGCCGTGTCCGATGCCGTTGTCGAGAAAATCCGCCGGGTCTTCGCCGGTAACGAAGCAGCCGCCACCCGCCACGGCAATGTCGGCGTGCGGCCCGACGCCGCTGTCGATCACGCCGACGGTGACGCCCGCTCCCCCCTGGGGATCGTAGGGCGCGTAATTCGAGAGCAGCTGGTAAGCATCAGGCACCAGCGGCGTGATCTGGACATCCAGGCGCTTCGGTGCGGCAACACGGTCGAACCCCTTCACGAAGACCGACCAGTGCGTGTGTTCCGGTTCGACCAGAATCAATTCGACACGAGGGTAGAGCACCGGAATTCCCAGGCTCGCGATTCCCTGCGCGTCGGTGACCGCAGGCACGTGCGCGCCGTCCCAATCGACGAGCGCCTTGACCCGAACGCCCGCCACGGCGTTTCCCTTGGGATCGGCAAGGCGCAGCTCGAACCTCTTGACCTTGGCTCCCGCGGTCACCTGGATTGCGGAGGCTTCCAGCTCGTCGCCCAGCGGGCGGATGTATTGGAGATAGGCCCATGCAGCGGGCGCAATCCGCAGGCCCGGCGTATTCCGGCGCATCGCCAGCAACGCGGATGAATTGGCCTTCATCACCGACACGCCGTCCAGTTGCTTGACCAGATTCATCCGCGGCGCGCCGCGGCCTTGCACTCCTTGCCCAAGCGCCTCTTCTGCATTGCCCAGGTTGATGGCTCCAAGGGCCGCCAGCTCCGTGCCACCGGGCACGGCGCTCTTCGACGGCCACACGATAACGTCGTCAGAAAACTTGGGCTCGGCCGCAATGCGGCGCAGACGCAACTCCTGCAGCAGCCGCTCCAACTTCTTGCTGTCGGACTTCGACATGTCGCCCTTCGCGTGCTGATAGGCGCGCTCCGCTCGATGCGCAGGGGCGGCTTGTTTCTGCGGTTTTTGTCGCTTGCTCGCTGCAGCCATGCGTTCTCTCCTGTTGCCTGCTTGTCGCACGAGGGGGTTTCACGCGGATGACGAACCGCGCTCCAGCACACCGCGCACACGCCGACCCACATGCTCCAGCCCGCCGAAGACCGCCACCAGCACCAAGGCCAGCAGCAGCCCGGCCGGAATGTCGGCGGGAAAATGAACACCGACGTGGATGCGTGCCCAACCGGTGAGTATGCCGGCCACAAATACCACCGCACCGGCGCGCCGCAACGCAGGCCGGCGCAAGCACAGCAGCGCAACGGTGAACATGACCGTCGCGTGCGCGCTCGGCAGCGAACCGCGCGCGCCGTGCTCGATGTACGCCGGGCTCAGGCCCACCATGAATGGACGCGGCAGGTTCAGCTCTGCCGCAATGGCGTGGGCCAGCATCGAAGCAAGCGCCGCGCAGCCCAACACCGCCAGCAGGTAGCCGCGCTCCCGGGGATGCAGCCAGGCCATCCAGCCCAGCAAGCCCGCACACAGCCAAGGCCCGCCAACGGCGATGGCCCCCGCAGCCGACACCAGCCAGGCGCAGGGTGCGTGCCCTGCGGCAATCCACAGGAACAGAAGAAGATTCAGTTCTTCCATTCGCCCGCCCCGCCCTCTTGATTGGCGCTGGCGCGCGACGCCATGGCAGAACTCCGCTCGGTGCACGGCGTGCGCAGAAAAAGGCGGTAGCTCCCGGCGTCTCCTACGACTTGCAGGCATGGCCACACGGCCTGGGGCAACTGCGCCAGCACAGCACGCGGCGTTGCGACAAACAGCGGCTCGTGCGGCCGTTCATGCGCGAGCCGCAGCGGGTCGGCGATGTGCAGCGCCTGCCCTGCCGAATAGAACGCAGCAGAAAACATGCGCTCCTGCACAAATGCCAACGGCGTCTCCGGCTGCAGCTGCGCACGATACAGCTGCACCACCGCCTCGGCCGATTTGGTTTCAGCCCGGCCGCCCGCGGTAAGGTCCAGCAGCCTTCCCACGAACAGTGCCGTTGCGAGAAGAGTCCCGGCGAGCAGCGCCCGGCGCGCAAAACCGTCGTCGCGGTGGCCCAGCCAGAGCGCCGTCGCAAGCGCGAGCGGCGGCAGGCCTGGAAGTACATAGGTCCAGAGAATGTTGCCGGCCGCCGTGAAGACCACGCACGGAGCAAGACCGCAGATCAGCAGGTAGCGCATGAACGATGGCTGCGCTTGCGTATCGCTCGCACCGTCCACCTGCAAACCTGTGCTCTTGCGCTGGCGCGCACGCCAGGCCGCAAGCGGCACCACGATGCTCCACGGAAAAATGGCTCCTGCCAGGAAGAGCCAGATGGTGCCGCGCGGAAACGCATGCGCCGAGCCGTAGCGGTCGCCCTGCCAGCCCGCGACCACGAACCGGTTCCAGTGCTCTCCGATGAAGAAGTAGTCCAGGAAACCAGGAGTGCGTGCCTCGGCAAATGCATACCAGGGCGCGGCCACGGCAACGAGCAGCGCACCACTTCGCAGCCACGGCACTGCCCGCCACACGCTGCGTGCCTGTCGTGTCCACAGGGACCACACGCCAACAGGCAGCAGAATCAGCACGCACCCCACCGGCCCCTTCGCCAACAGCGTGATCCAGAGCCCGGCGAAGAAAATCCACGTCTCGCGCCGCCGATGTTCGGCCGGCCCTTGCAGCGCCAACCAGAAACCGCGCATCGACAACGCCGTGCCCAGGCACAGCGCCATGTCGGTGGTTACGGCGCCGGAGACCATCCAGAAAAGGACGGTGGTCGCGAGCACAGGCAGCACACAGGCGGGCCGCCTCATGCCGGCCCGCCGCGCCCAGTCGAACGTGAGCACGACGATCGCTGCAGCCATCAGGAAGTGAGGCAGGCGAGCGGCGAATTCGTTGACTCCGAAGATCCGCATGCTTGCCGCGGTCAGCCAGAAAGCCAGCGGCGGCTTGCCCCAGAACGGCTCGCTATCGGTGAACCACGGCGTGATCCAGTCGCCGCGCTCCGCCATCTTTCTCGCGATTTCGCCGTAGCGCCCCTCGGTGGTGTCCATCAGTGGATAGCCCGCCAGTGAAGCCAGGCGCAGCACGATGAGAAAGACCAGCACGCAGGTGGTCGCAGTGCCCAGCGTCTGCCGGGTATCGGTAAGAACGCGCGGCATCAGCGGCCCGCGCTTGCGTTCGATGGCACGGTCGCCGGTTCATACACGTCGATCAGGTAGACCGGGCGGCCCTTTGTCTCCGTGAAGATGCGCGCCACGTATTCGCCGAGCATGCCCATGCACAGCAGCTGCAGCCCGCCGAGAAAGAGCATCGTCACGATCAGCGTCGGAAAGCCCTGCACCGCATCGCCAAGAATCAGCGCCTTGAAAAAGAAGAACATCGCATAGGCGAAGGCGCTGCCCGCGCTGGCCATTCCCAGCAGCGTGGCCACTTTCAGCGGAGCGGCCGAGAACGCCGTGATGCCGTCGAAGGCCAACCCGACAAGCTTGAGAAAAGGCCACTTGGTCTCGCCGGCCGCGCGGGCAGCGCGCTCGTAGTCGATGGTCGCCTGCGGATAGCCGATCCAGGCGAACAGGCCCTTCATGAATCGGCCGCGCTCAGGCAGCTGGTTCAATGCATCGACTGCGCGGCGGCTGAACAAGCGAAAGTCACCCACGTGCCGCGCGATCGGCACGTCGCTCACGCGCTCGATGAAGTGATAGAACGCGCTGGCGGTGGCCCGCTTCCACCAGGACTCGCCAAGCCGCTCTCGCCGCCTCATGTTCACCACGTCGGCCCCGCCACGCCATGCCGCAAGCATCGCGGGGATGAGCTCTGGAGGGTCTTGCAAGTCGGCATCGATGACCACCACCGCCTCGCCGCTTGCAAGTTGCAGCCCCGCGCTCATGGCGGCTTCCTTGCCAAAATTTCGGGTCAGGCGCGCATACGAGATTCCCGGATGGCTGCGCTGCAGGCGCTGCAGCAGATGAGCGGTCTGGTCGGTACTCCCGTCGTCGATATAGACGACTTCGTATCTCACGCCAAGGCCAGCCAGCACGGCGTTCAGGCGACGCTGGAACTCGACGAGCACCGCCTCTTCGTTGAAAACCGGCACCACCACGCCGAGCGCCACGTTGGACGCCGAGCCCGATGCTGGCCGTGCGGGCTGGCTTGGTGCCATGTCCGGCAGCAATCCGCCTGCAGTGCGGTCGGCGCGGAACCGCTCAGCAATGCGCGCGCGATGAAGGGGACGTGGACCGACAGAGTGAAGCATGACATCGCACCAGGACAAACAGGATGTCTGAATCCTCCGCCTGAAAGACTTTCCGGCGACTTACCGGCCCTGCGTTGTCACCTGGGTCGTCGCGATCTCCTCCTGCGCGTCCGAACGAGCCAGCAGAAATCTCATGCCCGGTTCGGCCCTTTGAGCGGAGAGCTTCCATCCGTGCGCCTGCGCGATCTCCTGGCATATGGCCAAGCCCAGGCCGGCGCCATGGTCGCGGCGATGCGGCCCGCGCCAGAAGCGCGTGAACATTTTCGAGAGTTGCTCCGGATCTGCGCCCGGCCCCCAGTCCCGAACCGCCACTGCCTCGGCGCCCACCTCCACCATCACCTTGGTGCCTCGCGGTGCATGCTGGATGGCGTTCTCCATGAGGTTCTTCAGCACCGTGAAGAGTGCCCCTCTGTCGGCGGTCCAGTGAACTGCCTGGCTGTCCTGATTGTTGAAATGTGCTGAAAGATGCACGCCTGCCGCCTGCGCCATGCGCTCCAGGTAGGCAACGCCCTGCCCTGCAACCTCCCGCACATCGACTTGCGCGAAGCTGTAGTTCTGAACCTCGCTGGCCTCGGCAAGATGAAGCAGTTGCTGCACCTGGCGCGCCATGTGCTCGACGTCCATGAGCAGTGAGTCGCGGCCGGCGCCTGCTTCACTCAGTTCGATTTGCGCGCGAATCAACGCGAGCGGCGTCTTCAGCTCATGCGCCGCAGTCGCAAGAAACTCCTGCTGAATGCGAAACCCGTGCTCCAGCCGTTCGAGCACGCGATTGAAGCTTTCGACCAGCGGCACAACCTCCGACGGCACTCCGGCCACCTGGAGCCGGGCATGAATCGACCTCGGTGCAATGGCGGCAGCGGAAGCAGTCACGTTTCGCAGGGGCTTGAGCGTGCAACGCAGCGCCAGGTAAGCGCATGCGCCAAAAACCACCAGCAGGACCAGACTGAAGACGCCGATCCCCGCCACCATGAACGGCAGCGCGAAATGCCGGTGCATGAGATCTGCAAGCCGTGCGCTCGCAGCAAACTGCAAGAGCCACTTCTGGCCCGCGTGCTCCACGGGCACGGCGGCACCGTGGATCGGCTCCCCGTTGTGTTCGAACTTGAAGTACCCACGGCCGGCCTGCCGGGCAGCGCCTGCCCAGAATCCATCGCCCCCAACAGAAGACATCACGGCATTGCCTGATGCGTCCAGGACGCGGTACGCCACCTCTTGCCTCAGGCTGTCGTACATCCAGTCCGCACTGCTTTCACGCGCATCGAACCCGATGGGTGTTCCCGAGCTGTCGAACTGCAGCGCGCCCGCCAATTCTTCCGCGCGCCCCACCAGGTCGGCAACGAACAGGAGGTCGCTGCGCACTGTCAGCACCGTGATGAGGATCGAGGCGATCAGCACGATGCTCAGCACCACCCCGACCACGAATGCGAGCAATATCTTGAAGCTGAGGCTATTCAGCCACGCCGACTGGACGAAGCGCATAGCCGAGGCCTCTCACGTTGACAACCCGCTGCCGCGAGCCAATGGCGAGTAGTTTTCGGCGAAGCCGGTGCAGGGCCACGTCCAGTGCATTCGGCGTCACCGCACCTCCCAAACCCCATGCAGCCAGTTCGAGCGCGGCGCGGCGCACCGTGTCGCCGCCTCCCTGCACGAGCAACAGCAGGATCTGCATTTCCGACGGCGCCAATGACACGCGCCCCTCACCGCAGCAAACGCTTCCCTCGGCCGGTTTCAGCTGCAGATCGCCATGCGCGGGCTCGAGCGGCCGGCATTGCACCGGGCGGCGCAGCAGCGCCCGCACGCGCGCCACCATTTCGTCCATGGCAAAAGGCTTGGCAAGGTAGTCGTCGGCCCCGGACTCGAGCCCTTCCACGCGGTCGTGCAAGGCATCGCGGGCCGTCAAAACAAGGCACGGCACGCCCACCCCCCGCGCGCGCAGGCGCTGCAGCAAGGCGAGCCCGTCTCCGTCGGGCAACCCCCGGTCGAGCACCAGCGCACCGTACGGCACCTCCTGGATGACCGCCCACGCAGCATCGCCGCGGTGGACAACATCGGCCGCAATACCGGCGGCTTCCAGCCCGCTGCACGTGAGCCGGGCCAGCCGCTCGTGGTCCTCGACCAGGAGAATGCGATTCATCGCATGCGATATGGAAGCGGCTCGACAGGCTCAACTGCCATTCATGCGCTGGAAGAGTTTTTCGCCGTGCTGGCGCGTGCCCACCGAAAGCCCGACCAGCACTTCGTCGTGCCCCTCTTCGAGGAGTGCCAACGCTTCGGTTGCAAAGGCGTCGGGGCTCATCATTCCGGCGTTCTTCGTGCCGTCGCTTCGGGTATTGCCGCCCAGTCCGGTGTCGACGATGGGGGGCACCATTTCCACCACCTTGACCGCAGTGTGGCGGAGTTGGTGCCTGAGCGTGAGAGTGAACGAGTGCAGCGCGGCCTTGGCAGCACAATACACGGGCACGTCGGCCATCGGTGCAAAGGCCAGACCTGACGTGACGTTGACGATCACAGCCTGCTTCTGGCGGCGCAGCAGCGGCAGGATCTCGCCGATAAGTTGCACCGGCGCAGTGAAGTTGACCGCAACCTCTTGCTCCAGATCGTCCAGCGCATGATCGCCGGCGAAGCTGCGGCGATATTGAACACCGGCATTGTTGAAAACGACGCTGAGGTCCGGGTGCTCGGCGGCAATCCAGTCGATCAGCGCCCTTCGGCTTTCCGCGTCGGTCACGTCGCAGATTCGCGTGACAAGCGCTGGCTCGATCGCTTGCGCGCGCGCCAGCGACTCGGCCCCGCGGCCACAGACGATGACGCGGTTTCCCCGCTGAAGAAGCTGCTGCGCAAGCGCAAATCCGATACCGCTGGCGCCCCCGGTCACAAGGATGGTGCTGTTGCTCAATGTCATCGTCTGGGCCTTTGAGACTGAGGTCAGTCTGGTACGATCAAATGATGCCAATATGACACCATGTTGTCAATAAAGCCTTATAGCGACAAATGACAAAGACCAAGCGAACTGCTGCCGGCGAAGCGATGAGCAGCTTGATGCTCGAACTGTTCAGGCTGAACAGCCGCCTGTTGACTGCAGGCGACCGGCTGGTGGCGCCGCTCGGGCTGACGAGCGCTCGCTGGCAGATTCTTGGCACGATCTTCAAGGGCGAACACCCGCAGCCCGTGGCGTGGCTTGCCCGCACGCTGGGTGCCAACCGGCAGAACGTGCAGCGGATCGTCAACGACCTGGAGAAGGAAAATCTCGTCGCGTTCGAGACCAACCCTCACCACCGGCGGGCGCAGCTCGTGGTGCTGACCGACAGGGGCCGGCAGGTCTACACGGCCGCCATGGCCTTGCAAGCCCCGTGGATCAACAGCCTCTCGGACGGGGTTGCGGTGGACGACATCAAGACCATGCAGAAAGTCATGGCCTCGATTCGGCAGAAGCTGGAGCACGACATGGAGGACGAAGAGCAAGGCTGACCGGCTCCAGCCGCGGTTCTGTCAACTTGCCGGCTTGCTCGCCAGGTGGCGCTCCAGCGCATCGCGCACGCGCTTGGCGCTTTCTTCATCCACGCGGTCGGCCAGCACGCTGCCCAGTTGCCGCAGCTGCTGCACCGAGAGGCCCACGTTCATGCTGATGCGGATGTGCGACTGCAGCTGCGACTCGACACCCGCAAGCGCGGACAGCATGCTGACCGTGGCCACTTCGCGGCTTTGCCAGTCGAGGTTGTCGCGCTCGAAGATGTCGCCGAACAGATGGGCCCGCAGGTACTCGTTGGCTGCCGGCGCAAAGTCGAACAGCGGCCCCTGGACCGGCGCACCCGACAGCCTGGTCTGATTGGCGGTTCCCGCAGCCATCAAGGCGTCGCCTTTCGGAATGGGGCGGCTCGGCCCGCGGCCCTCGGTATCTTTCACGCCGCGCTGCTTGCGCGCGTCGACCACCTTCATCAACTCCGTCAACGCATTCAGGCTGCGCGGGAAACCGGCATACGCGTAGAGCTGCACCAGCACCTCCTTGGCTTCGCTCACGGTCAGGCCGGCATCCAGCCCCTGGTTCAAGGCCGCGTTCAGCCTGGCAATGTCGCCCGCGGCGGCAAAGGCCGCGATCGGCACGATGGCCTGGTGCGTGGCCGACAAGGCCTGGGACTGGGGTGTGCTGGTCATGCCGGCTGGCTCCTGCTGGTTCTGGGATGCTTGGATGGCCGGGACCGCGAGCACCAGGGCCAAGGCCGCCACGGCGGCGGTGCGATGTTTAGCGCGCGCCATATTGCTCATCGCTGACTTTCTCCATCCATTCGACGTTCTTGCCGTTCACCGTGCCGGTCACGGCCAGGTGGCTCATCGCGGAGCCCGGCGCCGCGCCGTGCCAGTGTTTGACGCCCGGCGGGCACCAGACCGTGTCACCCGCGCGGATCTCCTGCACGGGCTTGCCCCACTCCTGGGTCAGCCCCACACCCGACATCACCAGCAGCCGCTGCCCTGCGGGATGGGTATGCCAGGCCGAGCGCGCGCCCGGCTCGAAAGTCACCACGCCGCCCGAGGCATTGATGTGCGCGTTGGCAGGCCACACCGGATCGACCCGGACGCGGCCGGTGAAGTATTCGACCGGGCCCGTGGACGGTGTCTGGCTGCCGGCGCGCGTGACCTGCTGGCCGGCTTCGGGCTGCGCTTCGGCAACCCCGGCCTGAAGCGATACGGCGCAGAGCGCGCAATACAAGGATGTTTTCATGCGGAAGACCTTTCACTGGCTCCAAGCGTAGGCGGGCTCGCCCACCCTGACTAGCCGCCCTCGTCCGCATGCACTTATCGACCGGGCGCATGAATCGCGAGCCGTTTTCCTACGCGAAGCGCACCTAGACTCGAGGGCATGACGACCGCCCTCTTTCACGGGCCGCGCGGCCCGGCCGTACTGCCGCAGCTGTCGATGGTGGCTTGAGGCAGCCATGCCGCGCGACAACTTCAACGACCTGCTCGCATTCCTCGCGGTGGCGCGCGAGCGCAGCTTCACGCGCGCGGCGGCCACGCTCGCCGTGTCGCCATCGTCACTGAGCCACAAGATGCGCGCACTCGAAAGCCGCATGGGCGTGCGCCTGCTGACCCGCACCACCCGCAGCGTGGTGCCGACCGAAGCGGGCGAGCGGTTGATGGCGACGGTTGCGCCGCAGTTCGATGCAATCGAGACCGAGCTGGAGGCGTTGGCCGAGTTCCGCGACAAGCCGGCCGGCACGGTGCGCATTACCGCGGTCGACACCGTGGCGGATCTGTTCATCTGGCCGCGCCTCGCACCGCTGCTGCACAAGCACCCGGACATCAAGGTCGAGATCGATACCAGCTACCGCATGGTCGACATCTTCGAGGAGCGCTACGACATCGGCGTGCGCACCGGTGAAGCCATTGCACGCGACATGGTGTCGGTGCGCATGACGCCGGACTTTCGGCGCCTGATCGTCGGTGCACCGTCCTACTTCGAGCGCCACCCGGTGCCGCAAACGCCGCAGGACCTGCTTGCGCACAACTGCATCACGCTGCGGCTGGCAACGCGCGGCGGCCTCTTTGCCTGGCCGCTGGAACGCAACGGACAGGCCGAACGCGTGCAGGTGCAGGGGCAGCTCACCTTCAACGGCAGCTACCAGATCCTGCAGGCGGCACTGGACGGCTGCGGACTCGCTTTCACGCCAGAGTATCTGGCGCGGCCGCACGTGGAGGCCGGCCGCCTGCGCTGCGTGATGGAGGAGTGGTTTCCAACCTCGCCCGGCTTCTTCATGTACTACCCCAGCCGCCGCCAGAAAACGCAGGCGGTTTCCATGGTGATCGACGCGCTGCGTTTGCCCGATGGGCCTCAGCCGCGGTAGCGCAGCGCGTCGATCACCAGCGTCAACGCACGCGTCGACTGGCGCCGGTTCGGGTAATAGGCATGCAGGCCCGGGAATACCGGGCACCAGTCCTCCAGCACGGCCCGCAAGCGCCCCACCTGCAGATGAGGCCAGGCCAGGTCTTGCGGCAAGAAAGCCAGGCCGCAGCCGCTCAACGCGGCGTTCAGCATCTGGTAGGCGCTGTTGAAGGTCGCCTGCCCACCCACGCGAGCCTGCAACTCGCGGTCGCCGCTCTTGAGCTCCCATGCATACAGGCCGCCGCCCGCCAGGCGCAGCGCGATGCAGTTGTGCGCAAGCAATTCCTGCGGTGTGGCCGGCACACCGCGTTCCGCCAGGTAGCCCGGCGCGCCGGCGATCACCATCTGCTGGTCGGGCGCAAGGCGCACCGCAATCATGTCCTTGGCCACCTGGTCGCCCCAGCGCACGCCGATGTCGAAACGCTCGGCCGCAATGTCGACCATGCGGTAGTCCGAGCTGATCTCGATCTTGAGATCAGGGTATTCGGCAACCAGCGGCCTCAGGCGGGGCCACAGCACCGTGTCCACCACGTAGTCGATGGCCGTGATGCGGATGCTGCCGGCCATCTTGGTGCCGAGCTCGCTGACTGCGGCGACTTCGGCTTCGATTTCCTGCAGCCGTGGGGCCACCGTTTCCAGCAGCCGCTCGCCGGCCTCGGTGGGCGCCACGCTGCGCGTTGTGCGCGTCAGCAGGCGCACCCCCAGGCGGGCTTCCAGCGCACGGATGGTGTGGCTCAGTGAAGATTGCGACACGCCAAGCTTGGAGGCCGCACGCGTGAAGCTGCGCTCGCGCGCCACCGCCATGAAGGCCAGCAGGTCACTGATCGAGTCACGTTTCATTTCGTGCCCCCGGCACCGCCCTTCTGCCGCAGGTCGTCGATGTCCCGCCGCGGCGGGGCGCCGAACAGGCGGCCGTATTCACGGCTGAACTGCGACGGGCTCTCATATCCGACCTGGAACGCCGCACTCGAGGCATCGATGCAATCCGCCAGCATCAGCCTGCGTGCTTCGTTGAGGCGCAGCCATTTCTGAAACTGCAGCGGACTCATGGCCGTCAGGGCGCGGAAATGATGATGGAACCGCGATGGGCTCATTTGCACATGGGCGGCAAGCTCCTCGATGCGCAGCGGCTGGGCGAAATTGAGCTTCAGCCATTCGATGGCACGCGCGATGCGCTGGTTCTGGCTGCCCGCAGAAGCCATCTGCCACAACCATGCGCCTTGTTCGCCCGTGAGCAGGCGATAGAAAATTTCCTTACGCACCAGCGGCGCAATCACAGCAAGAGCGGCCGGCTCGTCCAGCAGCTTGACCAGGCGCAGGAAGAGCTCGAGAAGCGCCTCGGTCGTATCGCCCAATACGAGGCTCGGTGCCAAGCCTGATGCCGTGGACGCATGCGCGGGCAATGTGGGCGGCTCGGCCTGCATGAGCAGCAACTCCGCGATACCGCGTGCATCCAGTTCCAGCACCAGGCTCAGGTATGGCTGATCGGGATGCGCCTCGACAGCCTGCAGCACCACGGGCAGGTTGAGCGCGGCAATGAGGTGGCGGCCGCTGTGATAGCTGTAGCTCCGGCCTCCCAGCAGCGCGCGCTTGGCGCCCTGCACCGTCAGCGCAATGCTCGGCCCGACCATGCAGTTCATGGGCGGGGTCGGCGTGTCATGCCTGTAGAACGCAAGCCCGGGAATGGCCGTGTCGAATTGCTCGGCACCGTCTGTCCAGCGCGCAATGCGTTGAGCCAGCGCCGCGCGCAAGGCTTCGAACGTATCCGCCGATACACCGGGCAATTCCTGCTTCACCTCTTCACTCCGCGGCTGAAAAGCTCCATGGTAGGGCGTGACTGTATGGTGGCTGCCCATTGCTTGCAGCAACAGTCGGATCAGGCAAGAACTCGGTCGGATTTGTCTATTGCCGTGGTCCTGTCTGCTCAAAGAATTGCAGCATGCTGTTCTCCACGATTCACATGCCACGTCGCCTCTGGAAGCTGGCGCTTGTCGGCACATCGCTGCTGACGCTGGCGCTGTGCCGGCCTGCGCTCGCCCAACCGCCCAGCCCCACGCCCTTCGTGCGATTTGCCGAACTCGACATCGACAATGCCAGGCTCGAAGAGTTTCGCAAGGCCGCCCTTGAAAACGGCGAAGCCACTTTGCGCCTGGAGCCGGGGGTCCTCGCCTTCCATGCCGTGGCTGAAAAAGGCAATCCGGGCCGGGTGCGGGTGTTCGAGATGTATGTCGACGCAAAGGCCTACCAGGCCCACGTGCAGACGTCGCACTTCCAGAAGTTTCGCGCGCAGACAGACACGATGATGCTGCGCCGCGAACTGCATGAAGCCGTGCCCGTGCGCCTGGGCGCCAAGAAGAGCTTGCCTTCCCGGCCTCCTCATGTGCGGGTTGCAGAGCTGACGATCGATCCGGCCCAACTCCAGGCCTACAAGGACGCGGTGTCGGAAGAAATCGACACATCGATCCGCGTTGAACCGGGCGTGCTGGGCATCTACGCCTTCGCACTGAAAGAGCAGCCGGCACAACTGCGCTTCGTCGAAATCTATGCCGACGAAGCGGCCTACCGGCAGCACATCGACTCGCCGCATTTCAAGAAGTATGTGGAAGCCACCAAGTCGATGATCACCTCGCGCACGCTGCTGGAAGCTGAGCCGGTGTTCCTCGGCCTGCCGCCGGCAGCCAAGGCACCCGCGTACTACGTCTCCGAATTCGAACTCACCGACCCCGAAGGCATCAAGCCCTACAGCGCACAAGTAGAGGCAACCTTCAGGCCCTTCGGCGGCTACTACTTCGTGCGGGGCGGAAAGGTGAGCGCGCTCGAAGGCGAGCCTGCAAAGCGCATCGTCATGATCGCCTTTCCCAGCCTGGAGCGGGCACAGGCCTGGTACGACTCGCCGCAGTATCGAGAGATCCGTCCCATCCGCTTCAGGTCGGCGAAGTCGCGCGTGTACATCGTCGAGGGCGCGCCACCTTGACCGGTGCGCAGCGCCTCGCCCTACTCCACCGCCACCTTGCCTTCTTTCACCAGCCTTGCGAACTTCACCGTCTCGTCGCGGATGCGCGCTGCCATGTCGGCGGAGCTGTCGCCTATCGGGTCGGCGCCGATCGCGCGCATTCTCTCTGCGAAGTCCGGCGACTTGATGATCTTCACCATCTCGGCATTCAGTTTCACGACGATGTCCTTCGGCGTTCCAACTGGTGCCAGCACGCCGAACCAAGTGCCGATGTCGAAGCCCTTCAGGCCTGCCTCTTCGAGCGTCGGCACATCGGGCAGCACGGCAGAACGCTTGGCCGTGGTCACGGCCAAGGCGCGTAGCTTGCCGCCCTTGATGTGCTGAAGCACCGGCGTGATGGTGTCGAAGGACATGTCCACCTGCCCGCCCAGCAGGTCGGTGGTGAGCGGCCCGCTCCCCTTGTAGGGCACGTGCAGCAGCTTCACGCCGGTGCTGGCCTGGAACTGCGTGCCGATGAGGTGCTGCGCGGTGCCGTTGCCATTCGAGCCGTAGGCCAGTTCCTTGGACGATGACTTGCCGGCGGCAACCAGCTCAGCCACCGACCTTGCGGGCGTGAGCGACGCATTGACCACCAGCACATTGGGCACCATCGCCACCGTGGTGATGGGCGCCAGGTCTTTCTGGAAGTCGTAGGGCAGCTTCTTGTACACGCTGGTGGCAATGGTGTGGTGCACCGCGCCCATCAGCAGCGTGTAGCCATCGGGCTTGGCCTTGGCGACGTAGTCTGCACCGAGGGTGGCGCCGGCGCCCGGCTTGCTTTCCACGATCACGGGCTGCCCCAGGCTCTTGGAGAGCGCATCGGCGAGCGCGCGGGCCAGCACGTCGGTGGTGCCGCCGGACGGAAAAGGCACGACCAGGCTGATCGGCTTGGCCGGCCACGGCTCCTGCGCAGCGGCCCAGGGCGCGGCGGAGAGTGCCATGGCTGCCAGCACAGTTCCCGCAATGGCGCGGCGCCCCATGGCGAATGGTTGCTTCTTCATGTCTTTGTCTCCAGGCTGACGGCGTGCGCCGTTCTTCTTGCGGTTGGCGGCGGAAATGCAGCGGTCTCTATGCGAGCCGTGCGCACACGGCCTGCGTGACCTGCGCGGTGGTGGCGGTGCCGCCCAGATCGCGGGTATGAAGCGAGGGGTTGGCTGTCACGGCTTCGATCGCCTGCATGACGCGCCTTGCGGCCTCGGCCTCGCCCAGGTGCTCGAGCATCATCACGACCGACCAGAAGGTGCCGACCGGATTGGCCAGGCCCTTGCCCATGATGTCGAAGGCGGAGCCGTGGATCGGCTCGAACATCGACGGATAACGGCGCTCGGGGTCGATGTTGCCGGTCGGCGCAATGCCCAGGCTGCCCGCGAGCGCGGCGGCCAGGTCGCTGAGGATGTCGGCGTGCAGATTGGTGGCAACGATGGTGTCGAGCGAGGCCGGCCGGTTGATCATGCGCGCGGTCGATGCGTCGACCAGCTCCTTGTCCCAGGCGACGTCCGGAAACTCCCTGGAGACCTGCAGCGCAATCTCGTCCCACATCACCATGGCATGACGCTGGGCGTTGCTCTTGGTGATGACCGTGAGGAGCTTGCGGGGCC
Organism: Variovorax sp. CCNWLW225; assembly: GCF_037204045.1. Taxonomy (NCBI): domain Bacteria; kingdom Pseudomonadati; phylum Pseudomonadota; class Betaproteobacteria; order Burkholderiales; family Comamonadaceae; genus Variovorax; species Variovorax sp. CCNWLW225. The sequence goes on from NZ_JBBCBV010000002.1 coordinate 414,030, forward strand.
GCGACCGCGCCAGCCCGAAGGCGAAGCGCATGATGCGCTCGACGCCCGCGCGGGTCATCATCGAGACATCGGTAGCGGCTTCGATGGGGTGCCCCTGGTGCACGCGGCCACCGACGCCGGCGTATTCGCCTTCGGAGTTCTCGCGCACGATCACCCAGTTGAGGTCTCCTGGCCCGCAGCGCTTCAGGGGGCCGTCGATGCCAGGCAGGATGCGCGTCGGGCGCACGTTGGCGTACTGGTCGAAGCCCTGGCAGATCTTCAGGCGCAGCCCCCACAACGTGATGTGGTCGGGAATGTGAGGGTCGCCCGCCGAGCCGAACAGGATGGCGTCCTTGCCGCGCAGCGCCTCCAGGCCATCGTTGGGCATCATCACGCCGTGCTCGCGGTAGTAGTCGCCGCCCCAATCGAAATTCTCGAACTCGAAATTGAAGCTTCCGCCGGCCGAGGCCAGCGCCTGGAGCACCTGCTGGCCTGCGGGAATCACTTCCTTGCCGATGCCGTCTCCGGGAATGGTTGCAATCTTGTACGTCTTCATTTGGGCCGTCGTCCTTTGAGTGGTTCGGCCGATTCTGTGGTTTGCACCCGATGGCGTCGCACGGGTAAAGTGAATCCATCATTAACCGCAAGTCAACAATCAATCGACCATGAGCCACGGCATCCAGCCCTCCGAATTGGGCTTTTTCGTGCAGATTGCTACCGGCGGCAGCTTGAGCGCCGCGGCGCGCAACCTGGGGGTGTCCACGCCGGCGGTGAGCAAGCGGCTTTCGCAGATGGAGCAACGGCTTCGTATGCCGCTGGTCAACCGCACCACGCGGCGCATGAGCCTGACGCCGGAGGGCGAGGTGTTCCTGGAGCATGCGCGCCGCATCCTCGGCGAGCTCGATGACCTCGACCAGCTCCTGGCCAAGGGCAGAGGGTCGCCGAAGGGCCTGCTGCGGGTGAACGCGACCCTGGGGTTCGGCCGCATGCATGTGGCACCGGTGATCTCGCGCTACAGCCGGCTGTGTCCCGACGTGGAGGTGCAGCTGCAGCTGTCCGCCGATCCGCCGCCGCTGACGGACGATGCTTTCGACGTCTGCGTGCGCTTCGGCGAGCCGCCGGACGCGAGAGTGATCGCCAAGCGCCTGGCGCCGAACCGGCGGCTGCTGTGCGCCTCGCCCAAGTACCTGGCCCAACGCGGAATGCCGGTGGTTCCGAGCGACCTGGCGCGCCATGACTGCATCGGCATTCGCCAGGGCAACGACGCCTATGGGGTGTGGCGCCTTTCCAGCGGAAAAGGCCGCCGCGAACAGACCGAGACCATCAAGGTCCGCGGCGCGCTGACCACCAACGACGGGGAGATTGCGGTGCGCTGGGCGCTGGACGGCCATGGCATCGTCATGCGGGCCGAATGGGACATCGAGCGGTATCTCGCGAGCGGCCGCCTCGTGCAGGTGCTGCCGCAGTACCGCACGCCCGGCGCGGACATCTACGCCGTGTACGCGCAACGGCATCAGCTTTCTTCGCGCATACGGGTGTTCGTGGATTGCCTGTCCGACGCCTTCGCGCGCCTGGGGAACAAAAGCGACCCTGGCTCTGCAGGCATCGCCTGAAGACTTACATCGCTTCGCGCAGGCGGCTGTCGCGGCACACTGCGGGTGCCTGCAATCGTTGCCACATGGACACCACAGACCGTCGGCCGCCCTTCCCCTCCTGGTGGCGCATTGGCGCGCTCGCCTACTCCACGGTGGGCGTGGTGTGCGTGGTGTCGTCCGCCGCCTTTCCCGCAAACGAACTGGCCATGCTGGCGGCCATTGCGGGGGCGCTGCCATGGTCGCTGGCGCTGCTGACGCTCGATCTCGAACCGGGCGTTGCGCAGACGGCGCTGCTCCTGCTCGCGGGTGGTTGGGCCGTCAATGCGGCGCTGCTCTGGTGGCTGGCGCTCAGGCGCTCGGGGCGCTCGGGGCACCGGGCGCCGTCACGGGCCGACTGAGCGACACTCTTTTTCAGCCGCTGCGCCCAGTACCGCAAGCGGCTTTTCGATGCGATCATTTCGCCTGCCTCGTGCCTGGCGCGCGCACCCTGAACTCTGCATACGAAGGTTTCCCATGCTCCCTGATACGCAAGTCAACACGCCGCTGATCGGCCTGGCCGGCGGCCGGCAATCGCTCGATACACCCGCGCTCCTGCTCGACCTTGGCGCTCTCATGCGCAACATCGAGCGCATGGCCGCCTTTGCCAAGGCGCGCGGCGTGGGCCTGCGCCCGCACGTGAAGACGCACAAGTCGGTGGAGATTGCGCGGCGCCAGGTGGCCGCGGGCGCCATCGGCGTGAGTTGCGTCACGCTGGGCGAGGCGGAGGTCATGGTCAAGGCGGGCATTCCGGATGTGCTGATCACCTCGCCCGCCGTGACGCCGAGCAAGATCGCGCGGGTGGTCAAGCTTGCCAGGCTCGCGGGCCCCGGCGGAATGATGGTGGTGGTGGACGACCCGCGCAATGCCGCGGACCTTGCCGCCGCCACGCTCGGGCTGCCGCACCCGCTCGAGGTGCTGGTCGACTACGGCGCGGGCTACAACCGCACCGGCGCCGCAACCGAAGCGCAGGTGCTCGACCTGGCGCGCCGGATCGCGGCCGAGCCGCGCCTCAAGCTGCGCGGCTTGCAGGCCTACGCCGGCAACCTGCAGCACATTGTTGATCGGGAAGAGCGCAGCGCCGCGGCTGCCGGCCTGCGAGAAACCGTTGCAAGGATCGTCGCGCAGGCCGGGCAGGAGGGCATTCATTTCGAGATCGTGACGGGCGCCGGCACCGGCACGCACGATCTCGACGCGCAGCGCGACGCGTTCACCGAACTGCAGGCGGGCTCCTATGTCTTCATGGACGCGGAATACGCCCAGGTGCTTGGTGCCCCCGGGCAGCCGTCGCCCTTCGAGGTGTCATTGTTCGTGCAGACGGCAGTGGTGAGCGCCAATGCGGCGGATTGGGTCACGGTCGACGGTGGCACCAAGTGCTTTGCCACCGACGCCGGCGTGCCGCTGGTGGCGCGCGGCGCCGACCCGGCGAGCCGCTACGCGTTTTTTGGCGACGAGCATGGCAAGCTGCTGTTTGCCGGGGCGCGGCCGGCGCTGGGGGAGCGTGTCGAGTTCGTCACCCCGCATTGCGACCCGACGGTCAACCTGCATGACGCCTACCACGTGGTCGATGGCGACACCCTGGTGGCCATCTGGCCGGTGGATGCGCGCGGCAGGCACTAGGGCCGGGCGCTAGGGCTGGCGCTGCGACTCCGGGCTGAGGCAATGGCGAAGAATCGCCGAGCGGGCGGTCAAACCCTCGGCAGCGCCGCCAGATAGGTAGACACCACGATCGCCGCCGCGCGGTCCAGCTGCAGGATGTCCGCAACGTCGAACGCGCGCGCAGCAGCGCTTCCGCTCATTTCGGGCGGTACGCGGATCTCGACAAGAACTTCGGCCGCGAGTTCGCGGTCGCTCCGGGGCTTGCCGTCGGGGTGCATTACCCACTCGTCTATTTGCTCGAACGGAATGCTTCGGAAGACGCCGACGACAGGGATGTACTTGTAGCGATCCTCGCCCACCAGGATGGGCACACTGAGATTGCAGAAAAACGTGGTCGACATGCAGGATCGCCGTCGCAGTCAAAAGGATTAATTGTTAAGGAATGTGACTGAATCAGCCACCCTTCCGAACCCTTAATCCCAACCAAGACGTGACCTTAGTCACACAAAGGTCATGTTTGTCCGCGCGGCGACCAGCCCTTGGCAAGAACGCTTAATTCTTACAATCAAGATCCAGCCGCGCGGAATTGGCTGCTTTTAGCGGCCAAAGGCGAAAAACACCGGGTTTTCTGCCGGGGCGATGCAGTCAGGCGGCTGCGTTGAATCGGGGCGGCCGCCGCTCGATGTTGGCTTTGACCGCCTCGGTCTGGTTTGCGCTCCCGATCAGCGCGCGCTGCTCCACCGACTCGGCAACCAGCAGATCGGCCGCGCTTTGCGACAGCGCGGCGTTGAGCAGGCGCTTGCCTGCCCGGATGGCGTCGGGGCTCTTGCCCGCGATGTCCCGCGCCATCTGAAGGGCTTCGGCCAACGGTTCGGCGGCCAGCCGGGTGGCAAAGCCAAGCTGCAGCGCCTCCTCGCCCGAGAAGATGCGTCCGGTGAAGGTGAGCTCGCGCACCACGTCGCTCCGGGCGAGTTCACGCATCAGCACCATGCCGCCCATATCAGGCACCAGGCCCCACTTGATCTCCATCACCGAAAGCTTGGTGTCCGGCGCCATGATGCGGACGTCGGCGCCCAGTGCCACCTGCAGGCCGCCGCCAAAAGCCACGCCATGCACGGCGGCGATGACGGGCACCGGCACTTCGCGCCAGACCATCGCCACGTACTGGGCCGCGTTCGAAATGCCGTGGGTCCGGGTCGCCAGGTCGGTGCCGCCGGCCGCGGCGCCCAGCACGGCACTCGCGGCGCCCTGCCCCATGCGCTCGAACGAAGCCATGTCGAGCCCGGCGCAAAACGCCTTGCCCTGGCCCGAGATCACCACGGCGCGCACCGCGGCATCACGGCGCAAGGATTCGCCGGCCTCGATCAGCGCGTCGAACATCGCGGGGTCGAGCGCGTTCATCTTGTCGGCGCGCGCAAGCTGCAGTTCCACCACGCCGTCGGGGTGGCGGGTCCATTCGATTCGGTCGGCCATGTCGTGTCTCCTTCGGTTTTCTTTGCGCCAGTATCGCCCGGTGCGGGCGCTCGGCGATGATGGCGCCTGTCGCCCACCCAACACCTGCTTCGACCCATGCCCCTGGATCGCCGGATCTTTCTGCAATCGGGCGCCGCCGCCGTGGTGGCGCTGCTCCACGGAAGCGGTGCCCACGCATCCCCCAGCCCCAACGAGCCGGCCATGCTCGGCTTTACCGCCGTGCCCGCTTCGCTGCGCGACGCGGTCGTGGTGCCGCCGGAATACGAATGGCAGCTGCTCTATCCGTGGGGCACGCCCACGGGCGTGAAGGGCCAGCCGATGCCGGCCTTTGCGCCCGATGGCTCCCACAGCGCAGCCGACCAGGCACTGCAGGCGGGCATGCACCACGACGGGATGCATTTCTTTCCGCTTGCAACACCGGACCGCGCACTGCTCGTGATGAACCACGAATACACCGACGAGCAATTGCTCCACGCGGACGGCATCAAGGAATGGACCGCCGAGAAGGTGCGCAAGTCGCTGTATGCCATGGGTGTGTCGGTCATCGAAATCCGGCGCACGCGCGATGGCTGGCGGCAGGTGCGCCCGTCGCCCTATGCCCGCCGCGTGCACGGCAACACGTCCATGCGCATTGCAGGCCCCGCAGCGGGTACGCCGCTGATGCGCACACAGGCCAACCCCGCCGGTGACGAGGTGTTCGGCACCTTCGCCAACTGCGCGATGGGTGTGACGCCATGGGGCACCTACCTGACCTGCGAAGAAAACTTTCATGGCTACTTCGGCGGCCCGAAGGAAGCGGCCAATGACCTCACACCCGCACAGCGCCGCTACGGCACGGTGCCGGGCTCGCACTGGGTGGACTACTGGCGCTTCGACGAACGCTTCGACATGAGCCGGCATCCGAACGAAGCCCACCGCTTCGGCTGGGTGGTCGAAATCGATCCCTTCGATCCCGCGGCCAAGCCCGTCAAGCGCACGGCGCTCGGCCGCAAGCGCCAGGAAAGCGCCACCTGCACACTCGCCAAGGACCAGCGCCTGGTGGTCTACATGGGCGACGATGCGAGGTTCGAATACATCTACAAGTTCGTCAGCCACGGAAAAGTTTCATCCGGCGGCGGCAGTGCCGCCAACGGCCGGCTGCTCGACGAAGGCACGCTCTACGTCGCCCGGTTCGACGCCGACGGCCGCGGCCGATGGCTCGAACTCATCCACGGGCGCAACGGCCTCGATGCGGCGGGCGGCTTTGCCGACCAGGCCGAGGTACTGATCCACGCCCGGCTGGCGGGCGACGTGGTGGGCGGCACCCGCATGGACCGCCCGGAATGGATTGCGGTGCATCCGCAAACCGGCGAGGTGTACGTCACGCTCACCAACAACAGCCAGCGCGGCGAGCCCGGCAAGCCAGCGCCGGACGCAGCCAATCCGCGCGCCGGCAACCTCTTCGGCGGCATCCTGCGGTGGCGCGAGGACGGCGGCGATGCAGGCAGCGAAGGCTTCGCCTGGGACCATTTCGCGCTCGCCGGCGACCCGGCACAAACGGACAGCGGCGCGCGCTATCCCTCCGCCAATGCAGACGTCTTCGGCAGCCCCGACGGCTTGCACTTCGACAGCGGCGGCCTGCTCTGGATACAGACCGACATGAGCGGCCAGCTCATCGGCAAGCCGCCCTATGCATCGCTGGGCAACAACCAGATGCTGTGCGCCGATCCGGCGACGGGCCGCATCAAGCGCTTTCTGACCGCACCGAACGGCAGCGAGGTGACGGGTTGCGTGGTAACGCCCGACCGGCACACGCTGTTCGTCAACATCCAGCACCCGGGCGAATCGCGCGACGACGGCAGCGGAACGCCGACCAGCGCCTGGCCCGACGGCACCGAGCCAGGCAGCGCACGCCCACGCTCGGCCACGCTGGCCATTCGCCGGCGCGACGGCGGTATCGTCGGCAGCTGAAGCCCGTCCAAAAAAAAGGAGACCCTGCATGAGCATTCGCATCGTTCGCCTCGGCACACCGCGCGCCCAGGGCGAGGGCCTGCGCATCGGCACCGTGCGCCGTCCGCCGCGCGGCGTTCCCAAGACCGAGTTCGCCTCGCAAGACTGGTACGACGTGTGGTACCCGAACCTTGCACCTTCGGCCGAGACCATGAAGCTCGGCCAGGAAGCGGAAACGCCCGTGCAATGGAACGCCTTCATGCGCAAGTACAAGGCCGAGATGGCCGAGGCCGACGCGAGCCGCAGCCTCGACCTGCTCGCGGCGCTCTCCCACAGCACGGCGTTTTCGGTGGGCTGCTATTGCGAAGACGAGTCGCGCTGCCATCGCTCGCTGCTGCGCGCCCTGCTGGCCGAGCGCGGGGCGGACATCGCCGCGAACTGATTCAGACCTGCGGAAGAGCCACGAACGCAGGCAGCTTTTCCACATCGGCCGCAAAGGCTGCAAGCGAGGGGTAATCGGCGGGCGCAATCACGTCCGGGAGCACCAGCTGGGTGAAGCTCCATGCCACGGCGCTTGTCAGCGCGGCCTGCCCGATGGTGCCTTCGGCGCTGGGCGCAGGCAGCTTCCGCAGCTCGGCCTGGAGCCCTGCGTAAGCCGCACCAAGCTGGCCTCGTACCCTGTCGACCCATGGCGCGTGCTGCTTTTCCGGTGGGCGCAGCTTGCGCTCATAGACGATCTGAACCGACTTCTCGCACGCTGCCAGCGCAAGCCCGAGCACCTTCAGCGCATGCTGCCGTTCCTCCAGTCCAGAAGGCATGAGGCTGCGGCCGGCGAGTGTTTCGGCGTAGTCGATGATCAACGTGGAATCCATCAGCAGCGTGCCGTCGTCACACACCAAGGTCGGTGCCTTGACCACGGGATTGATCTCCCGAAACTGCTCGAAGGTGCTGAAGACCGAAATCGACCGGTGTTCGAACGAAAGCCCGAGCAGCCGCAGCGAGACAGCCACGCGGCGGACATAGGGCGAATCGAGCATGCCGATGAGTTGCATCTGCTTTTATTCCTGGTTGATATGGCGCAACGATACCGCGCGATCGGCTGCCGGCGGCAGGGTGGGCCCGTCAGCGCTGCGCCTTGTCCTTCTGGTTCTGCGCCTCGATGCGCTCGCGCGCGGCCTGCCAGTCGTCATCGCTCCATTGGCGCAGCTCGTAGAAGTTGCCGCCCGTGGCCAGCGCGTTGCCGCCGTCCATCATGATGCTCTGGCCGGTGAGCCAGTCGCACTGGCCCGGCGCCATGAGAAAGGCCGCCAGGTTCTGCAGCTCGCTCATGCGGCCGGTGCGCGCCATCGGGTTGGTCTTCTTGCTGCGCGCGCCGGGCTCCTCGCCGGGGTTCAGGCGCTTGCTCATGCCCTCGGTCGGAATTTCGCCCGGCCCCACGGCGTTCAGGCGAATGCCGTGGCGCGCCCACTCCACCGCCAGTGACTTGGTCATGACTTCGATGCCGGCCTTGCTCATGGCCGAAGGCACCACGTAGGGGCTGCCGTTGTCGACCCAGGTCACGATGATGCTCATCACGCTGCGCAGCGCGTCGCCCTCCTTCCATTTGCCGGCCTTCGCTTCGGCCACCCAGCGCTTGCCCACGGCCTGCGTGACGTAGAAGCTGCCGTGAAAAACGATGTTGGCAATGGCGTCGAAAGCGCGTGGCGAGAGGCTTTCGGTCGGGGCCACGAAGTTGCCCGCCGCGTTGTTGACGAGCCCCGTGAGGCCGCCGCTCTGGAAGAGGCTCTCGACCATCTCGTCCACGTTTTGCGCAATGCGGATGTCCACGCCGAAGGTGTCGATGCGGCGCCCGGGAAACTGCTGGCGCCACTCTGCAGCGGTTTCTTCGCAGACCGACTGGCGCCGGCCGCAGATTGCAACGTCGGCCCCCAGGCCCAGAAAGCGCTCGGCCATCGCACGGCCGAGGCCGGTGCCACCACCTGTCACGAGAATGCGCTGGCCGCTCATGAGGGAAGCTTCAAACATGGTGAATCTCCTTGGTGGTTGCAACAGAGCGGCAAGGCGCGGCGCCGCCATGGCGCATGCTACGCCGCCGGCAAATGCCATGGCTTGCGAAATCTGGCTCTGCGCGGGTAAAAATGTCCTTCGCCCTGATCACCGGATACATGACCATGCAAAGCCCCGCTGCTTCGTCTTTCCAATCGCTCGCCGGCGTGCGTGTGCTGAGCCTTGCGCTCAACCTGCCGGGCCCCGCGGCACTGCTGCGCTGCCGCGGCATGGGTGCCACCTGCCTGAAGTTCGAACCGCCCGCCCGCGACCCGATGGCGCTCTACGACAAGGCCGCGTACGCCGCGCTGCACGAGGGCATCGAGGTTCGCACGGCCGACCTGAAGACCGAAGCCGGCCAGCAACAGCTGCACGCCGAACTCTCGCGCACGGACGTGCTGCTCACCTCTTTCCGGCCTTCAGCGCTCGTCAAGCTGAAGCTCGACTGGGCATCGCTGCAGGCGCGCCATCCGTCGCTGTCCCAGGTCGCCATCGTCGGCGCCCCCGGCGAGCGTGCCGAGGAGCCGGGCCACGATCTCACCTACGTTGCGGAAAGCGGCCTGGTCACCGGCACTGAACTGCCGCCCACGCTCTACGCCGACATGGGCGGCGCCCTGCTCGCGAGTGAAGCAGTGCTGCAGGCCACGTTGCATGCCCGGTCCGCGGCCAAGGCGAGCGGCGTGTACCTCGAGGTGGCACTCAATGCATCGGCCGATTGGCTGGCGCTGCCGCGCACCTGGGGCCTCACCCGGCCCCAGGGCGCCGTGGGCGGCGCGCACGCGGGCTACCGCGTGTATCCCTGCGCGGACGGACGCGTGGCGGTTGCCGCGCTGGAGCCGCACTTTGCGGAGCGCCTCTGCGAAGCCGCCGGCGTGGCTTCGCGCGACATGTTCGCCGCATCCACGCACGAGGGCATTGCCGCATGGATTGGCACCCGCACCCGCGCACAGCTCGAAGCCATGGCGCGCGAGCGCGACGTGCCGCTGCTCACGCTCGCCGACTGATCAAAGGCGCAGTTCGCTCAGCTTGCGATCGAGCTTGATGAGCCAGATGCGCACCGGCCGTTCCAGGTCGCTGCCGCGCGTAATGCGCGCGCCCGTCACGCCCGCCGGGCACTTGGCAATGATCGCGCCGGTGGCATCCACCGTGCAATCCTCGACGCTGCCTGCGACAGTCTTGCCGTCGGCATCGAGCAGGATCGTGCTCAGGCCGAAGTCGTTGTCGTTCACCAATGCCAGCGTCTGGTCGTCCACCACGGTCAGGCCCTCGGCCTTTTCGGCCAGCCAGCCCAGCGCGTTGAGGTCGAGCAGCTCGGTTTTGCGCATCGCTACCACCGCAGAGTAGTCAGCGGCTCCCGAAGGCGCCTGCGTGATGCTGCTGATTTCCAGGTTGTGGTCGAAGCCCGCAATGTCGGTTGCATTGGCCGGCAGTTCGACCAGCATGAGCTTGTTGAACACCTTGCCGTCGCTCTTGCGCGCACCCTGCTCGATCACGATGAAACGACCGTTGCCCAGGCTCACCACGTCGCCGAGCTTGGCGTTGCCGGTGCGGTTCTTGTCGTACTGGCTGCCGTCGATCGGGTAAGCGTAGAGCTTCGATGTCTCGGTGGCCGGATCGAATGCGAGCCAGCGCGTGAACTTCGCGATGTGGCGCACATCGGTCTTGCTGCCGCCCGGCGGCGTGGCCTGGATCGACTTGCCCGCGCCGTCCTTCGGATCGATCGGGCTCTGCAGAAAGCCGTGCAGCTTGCCGTCTGCCGCGTCGAGCGTCAGCCCCTCCATGCCGCGGTTGGCGCGGCGCTGCGCGAGCACCAGCGGCAGGTCGGCGGCGCCGCTGCCGGGGGCGTATTTCTTCTCGATCACGCCGGTTGCGATGTTGATGCGTGCGATGAACGGGCCGTACTCGTCGCTGGTCCACAGCACGTTGCGCGCCTTGTCGAGCACCATCGTCTCGGGGTCGAGGCCGTTGGCGTCGTAGTTCGCCTTGGCGGCATCGAACACATAGCGGTCGGTCAGCGGCGTTTCGCCCGTCGAGCCCACGCCCGACTGCGGGGGCAGGCCGGTGATCTTCTTGCCGGCATCGAGCTTGAGCGGCAGGCTCGACGAGAGCACCGCACCCGTCTTGCCGATGCGCACGATGCCGAAGCTCGGCGCGAACGACGGCGCGGGAAACACCTTGCTGATGCTGGTGGCGCCGCCGCCATTGGGCACTGGCGCCGTCGGGCCGTCGCCGTTCGGGCCGCGGTCGGTAATGGCATAGAACTCGAGCGTGCCGTCGTCGGCCTTGCCCTTGAACGCCAGGCCCGATCCGTAGGCCGGCAGGAAGCCCGCGGGAAAGTCGGCCTTGGTCTTCTCGTTGTCGCCCTCGTAGGGCACGTTGAAGCTGGCATCGGCCTGCAGCTGGTAGCGCGTGACGTCGATGCCGATGGTGCCGAGCGCGTTGGTCTGCGTCGAGGTTTCGGTCACCGGCGCGCCGAGGCGCGAAGCCAGCGTGTCCTCGAAGTGTTCACGCGCCAGCGTGCGGCGGCTTGAATCGACCATGCGGGCATTGTAGGGAGCAGGCAGGCCCGCGAGCACCGCGTTGAGAGCGGTGTCGAAGCTCGCGGCCGCGGCGCTGAAATCGATGGCGCCGGCCGTGAGCGCGGCCTTCAGTGCCGGGGTCAGGCGGATGCCGTTCGAAGGATCGCGGTCCTCGTCGAAGCTCTGCAGCGCGAGCAGCCGGTTGACGACGGCATCGGCCTTTACGTCGGTGCCGCCGGCCAGGGTCAACGGGGTGATCGCGTCGCCGCAGGCGGCACTGCCGAGCGCGAGCGCACCGACGCTGAAGACAACGGTCTCGCCGTCCTTGCAGGTGAATTCGCCCGCTGCGTTGGTGGTGGCCTTGGCGGCGCTGCCGGCAACGTAGTCCAGGCCTTCGACCGCCGAATCGAGGAAGGTGCCGGTCTTCGACTGGGCGGCCGGTGGATTCGTGGCGCCACCGCCGCCGCCCCCGCCGCCGGACGCGGGGGGAAACGCCCATCCGCCGCTCCCCCCGCCGCCGCTGCCGCCGCAGGCACCCAACAGCACGCTGGCACCTGCGAGCGCCAGCCAACCCATCCTCGATCCTCTTGTCTTCCGCATTGCTTGTCCTTGTGAAGCGCCCGCGCAAAGGCGCAGGCCCCGGCGATTAGCGCCGAGGCAGATGACAAGTCCGTGAAATTGCAGTCGAAAGGTTGCGGCGGGTTCGCTTTTCCAGCGCCCCTTCAGTGCCTCTTAGCGCTTTGTGCCGTCGCGTTCGCGGTCCTCGCGCTTGATCGCAAGGTAGGTTTCGAGTTCGATCTCGTGCAGCTGCCGCGGATACTGCTCGGCCGCAGCGAACCAGGAGCGCTCGCGGCGCTCGGCCGGCGCGCCCGCTTCCGAAGAGAGGTACGTGTCAAGAGTCAGAAAGTAGCGCATCGCATTGCGCTCCACCAGCCCGCGCGCGCCGCGGATGTACTCGGGCTGCCCATCGTCCTCCTTGCCCACCACGGTAAAGCCCACCTTGTTGCGGCCGAAGGTGGCCAGGTATGCCTGCGTGGCCATGCGAACCATCATGTTGTGGTCGTAGCTGTAGCCAAAATGCAGGAAGCTCTTTTTCTCGTCGAGCGCCACCGCTTCGAGCGTGACGCGGTAGTTGCTCGTGCCCAGCGGCCCGCTGGCGGCGTTCATCTCGACCGACAGGTACTCCGGCGTTGCGTTGGCCACGCGATAGATGAAGGGCAGCTGAAACGCCTGATCGACCGGCTTGTCGTAGCGCCGCACGACGAACAGCGTCAGCATGTCCTGCCCCTGCGGCGTGGTGCCCGCGCGGCATCGGCGATTGTTGACGTGCAGCTTGAGCAGTTCGCACCAGTGGGACGACTCCTTGAGCGCAGCGCTGATCTCCGGCAGCGAGTGGTCCACCACCGCGTAGATGTCGCCCTGCAGCCCGCCCGGCGTTTCCAGCGAATCGAGCTGAATGGGCCTTCCGAAGCCGCTGCGCTCGAGCTTGCCCTTCATGCGCTGGTGCGTAGCGCGCAGCGCTTCAGCCGAAGCGCTGGCCGATGCAGATGGAGATTCGGAAGGCGCCGCCAACGCATGCACTGAAGTGGCGAACAGAATGCCCCCCGCCAGGGCTCGCAACCATGAAACCGGCGGAGAGAACAAAGTACTCATGGGGCCACACGATACAACGGGCGGCGAGAATCCCGCCATGCATCCTTCTCTTTCAGTCTGCAAACCGTGAAGCGCCAAGCTCCCGCATCGCCGAATGCAGGCCGCACCGCAGCCGATTCGCGACGACGCAGCGGAGCAGCGCCGTCCTCCTCATCGTCGATGCTGCCGATGGGCCAGCTGCTCCTGGGCTATGCGGCCCTGCTCGGCTATGGCGCATGGACCGCGCGGCTGCCTCCGCTTGCCTTGGGCGTGGTGCTGCTGGTCAGCCTGCTGACCTTCGCGGTCTACGGCTTTGACAAGAGCGCTGCGCAAGCCGGACGTTGGCGCACCGCGGAGAGCACGCTGCATCTGCTGTCTCTGGCGGGAGGATGGCCGGGCGCATGGTGCGCGCAGCGGCTCTTTCGCCACAAGTCGCGCAAGGCGAGCTTCATGGCGGGCTACTGGGCCACCGTGCTGCTGAATATCGCCGCTGTGGCTGCCTGGGTCGGCAAGCTGGTGCCGGCCGGACTGCTCGCGGGCTGAGCTCGGCTCAGCGTGGCTTGCGAATGCTGCCGCGCACCGGGCCGGCCGCAGCCTTACGCGGTGGTGCCGAACCGTTGTCGCGCGGCGGCAGGCCGGTGTGCTGGGTGAGCATGCGGCCCTTCGAGGGCTTCACGGGCGCGAGCCTGACCGGTGCCGATGCCTTGGCCGCCACTGGCGCAGTGGTCGAGTTCTTGCGCCGCGCGCTCGTGTAGCCGCCGTCGGTCAGCGGCTGCCACGTTGGAATGAGGTGGTGCTTGCCGTTGCCGATGAGGTCGGCGCGGCCCATGCTCTTCAAGGCCTCGCGCAGCAGCGGCCAGTTGTTGGCGTCGTGGTAGCGCAGGAACGCCTTGTGCAGGCGGCGGCGCTTGTCGCCGCGCACGATGTCCACCGTCTCGCTGTCGCGCGTGATCTTGCGCAGCGGGTTCTTGTTGGTGTGGTACATCGTCGTGGCCGTGGCCATCGGGCTCGGGTAGAACGTTTGCACCTGGTCGGCGCGGAAACCGTTCTTCTTGAGCCAGATCGCGAGGTTCATCATGTCCTCGTCGCTGGTGCCCGGATGCGCGGCAATGAAGTACGGAATAAGGTACTGCTTCTTGCCCGCCTCGGCCGAGAACTTCTCGAACATCTGCTTGAACTTGTCGTAGCTGCCGATGCCGGGCTTCATCATCTTGGTGAGCGGGCCCTGCTCGGTGTGCTCTGGCGCGATCTTCAGATAGCCGCCGACGTGGTGCTGCACCAGTTCCTTCACGTACTCGGGCGACTGCACGGCCAGGTCGTAGCGCAGGCCCGAGCCGATCAGGATCTTCTTGATGCCCCGCAGCGCGCGCGCACGGCGGTAGATCTTGATGAGCGGATCGTGGTTGGTGCCCAGGTTCTGGCAGATGCCCGGGTACACACAGCTTGGCTTGCGGCAGGCGGCTTCGATCTCGGGGCTCTTGCAGCCGAGACGGTACATGTTGGCCGTGGGGCCGCCCAGGTCGGAGATGGTGCCGGTAAAGCCGCTCACGCTGTCGCGAATGGCCTCGACCTCCTTGATGATCGATTCTTCGGAGCGGCTCTGGATGATGCGGCCCTCATGCTCGGTAATGGAGCAGAAGGTGCAGCCGCCAAAGCAGCCGCGCATGATGTTCACGCTGAAGCGGATCATTTCCCACGCGGGGATCTTGGTCGGGCCGTCGTGGCTGCCGTTTTCGTCGGCATAGCGCGGATGCGGACTGCGTGCGTACGGCAGGTCGAACACGTAGTCCATCTCGGCCGTGGTGAGCGGAATGGGCGGCGGGTTGATCCACACGTCGCGCGCCGTGGCGCCCTCGCCGTGCGCCTGCACCAGCGCGCGGGCGTTGCCGGGGTTGGTCTCGAGATGCAGCACGCGGTTGGCGTGGGCATAGAGCACCGGATCGGCGCGCACCTGCTCGTACGAAGGCAGGCGAATCACGCTGCGGTCGCGCGGAGGCACCTTGATCTTGGCGCGCTGCTGGAGCGCGGGGTTCGGCACGAAGGTCAGCGGCTTGATGGCCGGGTTCACCGGGTTGGCCGCGGCGCCTGCTTCAGCAGCTTGCGCCACGGCCTGGGCTTCGTCTTCCTTCGCGCAGGTCGCGCCGTTGGCCTTGGCCTGCTCCGACACCATGAGGTACGGGTTGACGTGCGCCTCGACGCGGCCGGGTTCGTCCACGCTGGTGGAGTTGATCTCGAACCACTCTTCTGGCGTGTCGCGCCGCACGAATGCGGTGCCGCGCACGTCGGTGATCTCGTGCACCGGTTCGCGGGCTGCCAGGCGGTGGGCAATTTCGACGATGGCCCGCTCGGCGTTGCCGTACAGCAGCAGGTCGCACTTCGAGTCGACCACGATCGAGCGGCGGACCTTGTCCTGCCAGTAGTCGTAATGCGCAATACGGCGCAGCGAGCCTTCGATGCCGCCGAGGATGATGGGAACGTCGTTCCAGGCTTCCTTGCAGCGCTGCGAATAGACGATGGCCGCGCGGTCGGGCCGCGCGCCGCCCACGTCGCCGGGCGTGTAGGCGTCGTCGCTGCGAATCTTGCGGTCCGCCGTGTAGCGGTTGATCATCGAATCCATGTTGCCGGCGGTCACGCCGAAGAACAGGTTCGGCTTGCCCAGCGCCTTGAAGGGCTCGGCGCTCTGCCAGTCGGGCTGCGCGATGATGCCCACGCGAAAGCCCTGCGCCTCGAGCATGCGGCCGATCACCGCCATGCCGAAGCTCGGATGGTCGACGTAGGCGTCGCCCGTCACCACGATGATGTCGCAGCTGTCCCAGCCGAGCGCGTCCATTTCCTTGCGCGTGGTGGGCAAGAACTTGGCCGTGCCGAAACGGGCCGCCCAGTACTTGCGGTAGCTGGTCAGCGGCTTGGCGGCACGCGCAAAAAAGGAGACGTCGACGGGGGCGTTCATCAGTGGGAAGTTGGCGGCGCGGCTTGGCGGGCTCGGCGCCGCAGTGGGCAACCCACGATTTTAGGGTTTTCCATCACTTCTGTCGCGTCCGGTCGCTTTGGCGTGACTGCGGCAAGGCCTTTTATTAGTTGCCAAAGTCAACTATCAATATGACAATGGCAACCATGTCGAGCACCCTGGCCACTCCCGATACCGCCGCCGTCAAGGCGATCCGGCAGTTCAACCGCTTCTATACGAGCCGAATCGGCGTGCTCGATCCGTACCTTGGCAGCGACATGTCGCTGACCGACGTTCGCGTGCTGTACGAGCTGGCCCACCGGCCAACGCCCGTGGCAAGCGAGATCGGCCGCGACCTGCGGCTGGACGCCGGCTACCTGAGCCGCATCCTGCGCCGCTTCGAAGCCGAAGGCTGGCTCACGCGCCAGCCCCACGCCCGCGACGCGCGGCAAAGCGTGCTGCGCCTTACCGAAGCCGGCCACGCCGCATTTGCGCCGCTGCAACAAAAGTCGCGCGACGAGGCGGCCGCCCTGCTCTCCCCGTTGCCGCCGCACGACCGCCAGCAGGTGGTCGATGCCATGGCGCGCATCGAGCGCCTGCTCGATCCGGCCACCGCCCCTGCGGCGCGCACCCGCACCGTCGTGCTGCGCGACCCGTTGCCCGGCGACATGGGCTGGGTGGTGCAGCAGCACGGCGAGCTGTATGCGCGCGAGTACGGCTGGAACAGCGAGTTCGAGGCGTTGGTGGCCGAAATCGTGGCTCAGTTCGTCCGCAAGTTTCAACCGGCATGGGAGAAGTGCTGGATTGCGGAGCTCGACGGCGAGCGGGTGGGCGCGATCTTCGTGGTGCGCAAATCGGCCACCACGGCCCAGCTGCGGCTGCTTTTGCTCGCGCCGTCTGCACGCGGCCTGGGGCTTGGCGGCCGGCTTACCGACGAATGCATCGCCTTCGCACGCGCCAAGGGCTACAGGAAGATGGTGCTTTGGACCAACAGCTGCCTGGAGGCCGCCCGTGCCATCTACGCCAAGCGCGGTTTCAAGCTGGACAAGTCCGAGCCCTATGAAGGCTTCGGCCAGCAGCTCGTGGGCGAGACCTGGTCGCTCAAGCTGCAGTAGACGAAGCGGTTCGCCGCCCCCTGACCCACAGCTTTCGAAGCAGGGGTGCGAGCCACACCAGCACAACCACCGCGGCCAGCGAAGCGGCAATGGGCCGCGACACGAAGCCCGCCAGGTTGCCGCCGGACTTGATCATCGAGGTGATGAAGTTCTCTTCGAGCATGCCGCCGAGCACCACGCCCAGAATGGCGGGCGCAATCGGAAAACCGTTCTCCTCGAGCAGGTAGGCCACGATGCCGGCCGCGAGCATCACGCCCACGTCGAACAGCGAGTTGTTGATGGCGAATGCGCCGACGATGCAGAACAGCAGGATCAGCGGCATCAGCACGTTGCGCGGCACCCGCAAGATGCGCTTGGCCACCTTGATGCACAGGATGCCGAGCGGAATCATGATGATGTTGGCAATGATGAACAGCATGAACACCGCATAGATGTTCTGCGGGTTGGTGGTGAAGAGCGTCGGGCCCGGGTTGAGGTTCTTCATGTAGAGCACGCCGATCACGATGGCGGTGATCGAGTCGCCCGGAATGCCGAACACCAGCGCCGGAATCCACGCGCCGGCCAGCGCGCTGTTGTTGGCCGAACCCGATTCGACAATACCTTCGACATGGCCCGTGCCGAACTTCTCGGGCTCCTTCGAAAATTTCTTGCTCATGGCGTACGACATCCATGCCGCGATGTCGGCGCCCGCGCCCGGCAGCGCGCCCACCGCCGTACCCAGCACGCTGCCGCGCAATATCTGCACGGGGTACTTCTTGGCCAGCGCCCATTGGCCCGAGAGCACGCGGCCCACTTTCTCGACCACGATCTCGCCGGGCGGCAGCGTGTCGACCGCGAAGCGGATCACCTCCGAGATGGCGAACATGCCGATCATCATCGGGATCATGCCGATGCCGCCCGTCATCTCGGCATTGCCGAAGGTAAAGCGCGGAAAGCCCGCCGGGTTGCCGAGCCCCACGCAGGCCACCAGCAGGCCGAGCAGCAGCGTGACCATGCCCTTGAGCGGCCGGTCCGAAGTGATGAACACCGCGCAGGTCAGACCCAGCAGCACGAGCCAGAAGTACTCGAACGAACTGAAGTTGAGCGCAAAGTCGGCCAGCGCAGGCGCCGCCACGATGAGCACCACGGTGCCGAAGAGCCCACCCACGGCGGAGAACACCAGCCCCGCGCCCAGCGCGGTTTCGGCCATGCCCTTGCGCGTCATCGCGAAGGCTTCGTCGGTATAGGCGGCGGATGCGGGCGTGCCCGGGATGCGCAGCAGGCAGCCGGGAATGTCGCCCGAGAAGATGGCCATGGCGGTGGCCGTCACCATGGCCGCGATGGCGGGAATGGGCGGCATGAAAAAAGTGACCGGCACCAGCAGCGCAACCGCCATGGTGGCCGACAACCCCGGTACCGCGCCAACGAACAGGCCATAGAGCGAGGCCAGCACCATCACAAGGAGGGTGTAGGGCTCGAAGACCATCGAGAAAGCCTGCAAGAGTGCTGCCGACATGAGTAGAGGCCCCGGTTACCAGGCAATGGGCGTCAGCACGCCCCAGGGAAGAGGAACGCGCAACAGCTTGTAGAACGCGGCATGGATGAGCAGCGAGGCAACCAGCGCAATGAGCACCGCGCGGCCCGCCGGCACGCGCATGGCAAGCATCAGTGCCAGCAGCGAGACAGAAGCGGTCAGCAGGAAGCCCAGCCGCTCCGAGGCGAACATGTAGAACAGCACCGAGCCGATGACCAGCGCGGCCGACAGCACGTGGCGCGGCGAAGCGGCCCAGTCGCCGAGCCGCATCCAGGCCACGGCCTGGCGTTCGCGCCAGCCCTTGACCAGCAGCATGAGGCCGCAGACGCATAGGCCGATGGCAATCAGCCCAGGGAAAAGCGCCGGCCCGACCTGCTGGCCCGGTATGCCCGGATAGCTGCGCACCACGGCCAGCACCAACGCGCCGAGCACCAGCAGAATCAAGCCGAAGACCGCGTCGTTGAACTTCATTGCGCTGCCCGCTTGCCGGGCGCGCATGCACGCCGCGCGGCGCTCACTTGACGATACCCACGGCCTTCATGGTTGCGCCGAGTTCGGCGTCGGACTTGGCCATGTAGGCGGCAAAGTCCTCGGGGCCCGCATAGATCACGCCAAAGCCGCGCGAGGCCATGAAGTCGGTGTACTCCTTGCTCGCTACCACTTTCTTGAGCGCGCCCGCGAGCTTGTCGCGCACGTCGGCCGGAAGGCCCTTGGGCGCGACGATGCCGCGCCAGGCCGCCATCGACCAGTCGCTGCCGATGGACGCCTTGAGCGTGGGCACATTCGGGTACAGCGCCGAAGGCTTGTCGCTCATGATTGCAAGGCTCTTGACCTTGCCGGCGTCGATGAGCGAGCGCGCCTCGGGCAGCGAGACCGGCGCGATGTCGACGCCGCCGGCCACCACGTCCTGCAGCCCTGGCGCAGCGCCGTTGCTCGGCACCCAGGGTACGGCCGCGGGATCGATCTTCTGGTCGCGCAAGAGGCCCGCAATGGCTAGGTGCCAGATGCCGCCCTGCCCGGTGCCCGATGCCTTCAGCTTGCCGGGGCTGGCCTTGATGGCTGCGAGCAATTCGGCCACGGTCTTGTAGGGCGCATCGGCGCGAACCTGGATGCCGGCCGGATCGAGGTTGGCAAGGCCGATAGGGGTGTACGACGTGCTGGTCAGTTGCGTGAGCCCCTGCCAATGCATCATGCCGATCTCGACGGTGGCCATGCCGATGGTGTAGCCATCGGGCGGTGCGGCGGCAATGGCGGAATGGCCCACCACGCCGTTGCCCCCGGTGCGGTTCACCACGGTGAACGGCTGGCCCAGTTCTTTTTCGAGCAGACTCGCAATGATGCGCGCCGTGGCATCGGTACCGCCGCCGGCGCCCCAGGGAACGATCAGCGTAACCGGGCGGCTCGGATAAGCCTGCGCGGCTGCGGGAGCCGCCGCTGCAAACATGGCAAGCCCGGCCGCAACGCCCGCGGCATGGGCAACGAAGGAGCGGCGCGAAAAGAAATTGGACGAACTGTCACGGGACGAACTGACACGCATGGTTGTTGTCTCCTGGCGAAGGTCATTGGTATGACGTTTGAATGGCCATGCGATTTTTCGCACAGTTCACTCGCCGGAGACATTAGGGTGAACCATCGTGTGCCGCACCCGGCGGCGTGATTTGGTTACTGCATGAACCAGCCGTGGCTCACCACCAGCGATTGCCCGGTCAGCGCATTGGTCGGAAAGGCCGCGAACAGCAGCGCCACGCGGGCGACGTCTTCGGTGGTGGTGAACTCGCCGTCGACGGTTTCCTTGAGCATCACGTTCTTGATGACCTGCTCTTCGGTGATGCCCAGCGTCTTGGCCTGCTCCGGAATCTGCTTTTCAACGAGCGCCGTGCGCACAAAACCCGGGCAGATCACGTTGGCGCGCACGCCGTGCTTGGCACCTTCCTTCGCAACGGTCTTGGCCAGGCCGATGAGGCCGTGCTTGGCCGTGACGTACGGTGCCTTCAGCAGCGAAGCTTCCTTCGAATGCACCGAGCCCATGTAGATCACGCTGCCGCCGCGGCCCTGGGCGTACATGTGCTTGAGGCAGGCCTTGGTGGTGAGGAAGGCGCCGTCCAGGTGAATGGCGAGCATCTTCTTCCAGTCGGCAAAGCTGAACTCATCGACCGGGTGCACGATCTGCACGCCGGCATTGCTGATGAGAATGTCGATGCCGCCGAAGGCCTTGGCCGCTTCTTCGACCGAAGCGTTGACCTGCTCTTCGCTCGTCACGTCCACCGCCACACCGATGGCCTGCGCGCCGGCGGCCTTGAGCTCGGCAGCCGTAGCCTCGGCCGCTTGCTTGTTGAGGTCTGCAATGACGACCTTGGCGCCTTCGCGCGCAAACAGAACGGCAATCTCCTTGCCGATGCCGCTGGCCGAACCGGTGATGTAGGCGACCTTGTCCTTGAGTTGCATGGTGAACGTCCTTGAGGTTGAAAGAAGAAAAAGAAAGAAAACGGAACTGCGGGATTCAGGCGAGCACGCGAGCGGCGCCTTGCATCAGCGGGAGAGCCCGGGCCGCTTGATGCGCCCCACACCCGGCTCGCCGAGGTCGAAGGTGGTCACGCCGTTCACCGTGGCATCGCTGCGCAGCGTTTCGGGGTGCGCCAGGGTTCGCCGCATGTCGCGCGCGCCGGCTTCCCAATGCTCTTCGACCGCGGCGCGCGAGAACTCGTAGTCCTTCGATTCGGCCTCATAGGGCTTGTCGCGGTAGATCAGGTGAAAGATGTCGATCGGGTGGTGCGTGAGCTCGGCCTGCACCGCAAGCACCGAGGGGTCGTTGCGCAGGTTCGCGGGCAGCTTGGAGATCAGGTCCGCAATGGCCTGCTGCAGGTTCAGGTTGGCGGCCAGCGCATCGGTGTTCATGCGGGTGCGGCTTGAATAGGTGATGTCCTTCTGGCGCTCCAGCACGCCGGAAAGCGTGCGCGGCATCTCGCCGCGCGCATTGAAAAGGTCGACCTGCAGCACCACCAGCGGCTCGGAGCGCGGGTGAATGTCGAGCACGTATTGCAGCGGCGTGTTCGAGACGATGCCGCCGTCCCAGTAATCGTCGCCGTCGATGGTCACCGGCGCAAAGCCCGGCGGCAGCGCGCCGCTGGCCATGATGTGCTCCGGGCCGATGCGCTGGCGCGTGTTGTCGAAGTACACCGAGTTGCCGGTGCGCACATCGACCGCGCCCACGCTGAAGCGCGCCTCGCACGCATTGATGCGGTCGAAATCGATCAGACGCTCGAGCGTGAGCTTGAGCGGCGTGGTGTCGTAGTAGCTCAGGAGCGGTGCCGCGGCCCCCATCAACAATGCGGGCGAATAGCGCGGCTCGAAGAAACCCGGAATGCCGACCAGCATCGCCATGGAGGCGCTCCACTGGTTCTGCGCGGCGCGGTCGCCCAGCCATGCCGGCAGACGCTGCGCCGGCCCGGAAGACACCAGGTGCCAGAACTCCCGCAGCCTGTCGACCCGCTTGTCGGGCGCGTTGCCCGCGATCAGCGCGGCGTTGATGGCGCCGATCGAGACGCCGGCAATCCAGTGCGGCTGCAGGTCGGTCTCGCTGAGCGCGGCATAAACGCCGGCCTGGTAGGCGCCGAGGGCGCCTCCGCCCTGCAGCACCAGCGCCTTGCGCGCGGAGCGCATGTCTTCGCGGGGCGCTGCGAACGGGCTCAGGGTCTTCTTGCTTGCCGTGCGAGGCTTCCGGGGCTTCTTCGTCGTCATATGGTGTCATTTGACACCAGCCCCGCGACTGCAAGCTGACCGCAGTCGCCCTTACATCTTGGGCAGCATCTGTCCCCGGATCTCACCCGCCGGATTGGCCGCCGTGTGGATGTTGGCGTACCACTTGCCTGCAAGCAGGTCGGCGGCCTGTGCCGGCGTGAGCGTGGCCTGGCCTTCGATCGGGCTCTCCGTCCTGGCAAAGGGCAGCACCACGCCTGCATTGGCACCCGCTGCCGCGGGTCCGTGGAAGTGGCCGGCGGTGGCCGGGCCGCTGAGGCCGCTGTAGGTGATCTTGTATTTCAGGACATTGGTGTCCCTGTTCAGCCAGGCTTCAGCCAGGCCGCTGCCGCGCGTCATGTTGGGCGGCACTTCGCTGGCGGCGTTCATGGTGCCGCTGAAGCTCGCGACGTTCGACTTCGACATCATCCCGCAGCCGGCCAGCGCAGCGCTGGCTGCGCCGGCGATGAGGGTTGCGCGCAAAAGAGTGCCATATCGGTTCATGAGCTTTATCTCCTGAGTTATGAAACCGCTTCAGCATAGGCAGCCCCGGCCCGAGCCGATGTCGGCCACCACCGCGACTTTCAGGGCCGCCGGTGCGGCGCCCCAGGCTGAAAGAGAATGCGGCGATGAACCCTGCCAACCTTCCCACCGCCCGTGATGTGGTCGACTTCTGGCGCAGCGCCGGACCCGACCGATGGTTTGCCAAGAACGATGCCTTCGATGCCGAATTCGGCGGGCGCTTTCTCTCTGCGCACGAAGCCGCAGCTCTCGGCCAGCTCGACGATTGGGCGAACGACGCCGAGGGCGCGCTTGCGCTGATGGTGCTGCTGGACCAGTTCCCGCGAAACACCTGGCGCGGCAACGCGCGCATACTCGCTACGGACGCCAAGGCGCTGGCGGTGGCCCGCAAGGCGATCGAGGCAGGCCTCGACCTGAAGGTGGACGAAGCGCTGCGGCGCTTTTTCTACCTGCCCTTCATGCACTCCGAATCGCTGGCCGACCAGGAGCGTTCGGTCGAGCTCAATGCGGCGCTCGATGCCAACACGCAGCGCTTTGCGGTATTGCACCGCGACATCATTGCGCGCTTCGGCCGCTTTCCGCACCGCAACAAGCTGCTCGGGCGCACCAGCAGCGCCGAGGAACAGCGCTTTCTCGACGAAGGCGGCTTTGCCGGCTAGCGCTGGGGCAGCGGCTCCGACCGGGTGGGCGAAGGATTCGCGCTGGCGCTGTCCCTGGCGTTCTTGAGCGAGCCGTAAGTCTTGGCATACACCCAGGTGAACTCGGCGCCCAGAAGAAAAATCTGCGCCGAGTAGTACACCCACACCAGCACCACCACCAGCGAGCCCGCGGCGCCATATCCGGAGGCCACGCTGCTCTTGCCGATGTACAGGCCGATGAGATGCTTGCCCACGGTGAAGAGCAGCGCCGTGACCGCGGCGCCCACCCACACGTCGCGCCATTGCACCTTGGCCCGCGGCATGATCTTGTAGATCATCGCGAAGATCACCGTCACCATTGCAAAGCTGAAGACGAAATTCACCGCTTGCGCCAGCGTCGCCCAGGCGCCGAACACCGGCGACCACCACTTGCTGAGCGCAGCCAGCGCCGCGCTCGCCACCAGCGACACCATGAGCAGAAAGCCGATGCCCATGATCATGCTGAACGACAGCAGGCGCACGCGCAGCAAGTTGAAGAGCCCCTTGTTCTTTGCGCGGGCCGGTGCGCGCCAGATGCGGTCGAGCGCGTCCTGCAGTTCGCCGAAGACGGTGGTCGCGCCAATCACCAGCAGGCCGATGCCGGCCACCGTGGCCACGATGCCTTCGGCCGGCTTGTTGACCGCCTGCAGCATGCTTTGCACCGCGGCCGCGCCCTGCTCGCCCATGAGGCCCGCAAGCTGCAGGAAGATTTCGCCTCGCGCGGCCTCCTGCCCGAACACCAGGCCCGCCACGGCGATCACGATCAGCAGCAGCGGCGCAATGGAAAACACCGTGTAGTAGGCCAGCGCGGCCCCCATGCTCGGGGCATAGTCGTTCGACCATGAGGCCACGGCCTCTTTGCACAGTTCGAACAGCGCTCGCATCTGCATGATCATGAAGTCTCCCTTTTGAATGACACAACGGCATGTCAGCCCGCTGCCCGGCGTGTTGCAGGTAGGACTACGATAATCGCTCCACATGCATCCGTCTCCCTCAGGCGCGGCGGCGCCATCCGACCCTCCGCAACCGAAGTCGCCACGCGACCTTTTTGTTTCATTCACCTGGCTTGCGCTGCAGGGATTCGGCGGCGTGCTGGCTATCGTCCAGCGCGAAATGGTCGAGAAAAAGCGCTGGCTCACGCCCGAGCAGTTTCTGGAAGACTGGGCCGTGGCCCAGGTGATGCCGGGCCCCAACGTGGTCAACCTTGCGCTGATGATCGGCGACCGGTATTTCGGACTGCGCGGCGCCATCGCCGCCGTGGCCGGCATGCTCGCAATACCGCTCGTCGTCATCCTGATGCTGGCCGTGCTGTACGCGCACTACGCCGGCAACCCGCAGGTGGCGGGCGCACTGCGCGGCATGGGCGCGGTGTCAGGCGGGCTGATTGCCGCCACCGGCATCAAGCTGATTCCGCAGCTGCGCAAGCACCCGCTGGGCTTTGCCGCCTGCCTGGTGTTCGTGGCACTGGTGTTCGGCGCCATCGCGGTACTGAAGATTCCGCTCGGCTGGGTGCTGCTGGCGGTGGGCGGCGTGGCCTGTGCGTGGACCTGGCGGAGGATTGCGCCATGAGCACCGCCGGACCGCCCCAAGGTGCGAGCGCCCCCTCGGGGGGCAGCGAGCACACGCCAGTGCCGAGCGTGGGGGCCACATGAGCCCTGTCACGATCGCGATGCAGTGGCACGACTGGCTTGCACTCTTCGGCCAATACCTGTTGCTGTCGCTGCTGTCGATCAGCGGCGCCATCACCACGGTGCCCGACATGCACCGCTACCTGGTTGCGCAGCACGGCTGGCTCACTGAAGCGCAGTTCAGCTCGTCGGTGGCCATAGCCCAGGCAGCGCCTGGGCCCAACGTGCTTTTTGTCGCGCTCATGGGCTGGAACGTCGGCCTCAATGCGGGCGGCGGCATCGGCGCCGGGCCGAGCGCCTGGCTGCTCGGCTTTCTCGGGCTTTCGATCACCATGGTCGGCATCATGCTGCCGAGCACCACCCTCACCTATCTTGCCACCCGCTGGGGCCACCGCAACCGCGACAAGCGCGGCGTGCGCGCCTTCAAGCAGGGCATGGCGCCGGTGGTGGTGGGCCTGTTGATTGCCACCGGCTGGGTGCTCGCAGCGGGCAATCATTCGGGCGACGCGCCCGCCTGGCATCTGTGGCTGCTGAGCGCGGCGGCAACCCTTGTCGTGTGGCGCACGCGCATTCATTTGCTGTGGCTGCTCGGCGCGGGCGCGCTGCTCGGCGCCATCGGTTTTGTCTGATCCTCGCTCTTTTTAGGGAAGAAATTCATGTCGCAACTTCGCTCGCTGGGCCGCTCGGGCCTCCTGGTTTCACCGCTCGCCTTCGGCGGCAACGTGTTCGGCTGGACGGTGGACGAAGCCACCTCGTTCCGCCTGCTGGACGCCTGGCTGGATGCGGGCTTCAACTTCATCGACACGGCCGACGTCTATTCGAGCTGGGTGCCGGGCCATACCGGCGGTGAGTCCGAAACCATCATCGGCAAGTGGCTCAAGCAGAGCGGCAAGCGCAACCGCGTGGTGCTGGCCACCAAGGTCGGCAAGCCCATGGGTGAAGGCAAGTCGGGCCTGTCGCCTACGTACATCCGCGAAGCGGTGGAGGCTTCGCTCAAGCGCCTGCAGACGGACTTCATCGACCTGTACCAGGCGCACGACGACGATACCGCCACGCCGCTGGAGGATTCACTGGGCGCTTTCGACGAGCTGATCAAGGCCGGCAAGGTGCGTGCCATCGGTGCCTCGAACTACAGCGCGCCGCGGCTGGCCGAAGCGCTCGATATATCCGAGCGGCTTGGCATTGCGCGCTACGAAAGCCTGCAGCCGCTGTACAACCTGTACGACCGCGCAGTGTTCGAGGACGAACTGGAACCGCTGTGCGTGAAGCGCGAAGTGGGCGTCATCAACTTTTATGCGCTGGCGGCCGGTTTTCTGACCGGCAAGTACCGCACCGAGGCCGACGCCTCGAAGAGCGCTCGCGGTGCCAATACCACCAAGAAGTACCTGAACCCGCGCGGGCTGCGCATTCTCGAGGCGCTGGACAAGGTGGCCCAGCAGTACAACGCCAAGCCGGGGCAGGTCGCCATCGCATGGCAGATCGCTCGGCCTTCGGTCACGGCGCCCATTGCCAGCGCAACTTCGATTGCCCAGCTGGAAGAACTGGTCGTGGCCACCCAGCTCAAGCTGGACGCCGGCACCATCCAGATGCTGGACCGTGCCAGCGAAGAAACCCCGGCCTGACACCGGGGGCCTGCCTACCCGTCGACCGGATTCAGCGGCGTCGAGAGAATCCGCTGATAAAAGGCTACGTCGAGCCAGCGGCCGAACTTGAACCCGGCCTGCCGAACCGTGCCAGCATGTTCGAAGCCCAGCCGTTCGTGCAGGCCGATGCTGCCGGCGTTCGCAGCATCGATGGCGCCGACCATCACATGCACATCGCGTGCCGCCGCCTCTGCAATGATCGCCTCCATGAGCGTGCGGCCGAGGCCCGCGCCGCGGTGCCCGGCCTCGACATACACCGAGTGCTCCACCGTGTACTTGTAGGCCGGAAAGGCCCTGAACGCGCCGTAGCTTGCAAAGCCCAGCAGCTTGCCGCTCTCGTCTTCCACGCCGATCACGGGAAAACCGTTGGCGCGCTTGGTGGCGAACCACGCAACCATGCTCTCGGGCGTGCGCGGCTTGTAGTCGTACAGCGCGGTCGAATTGACGATGGCTTCGTTGAGGATGGCGAGGATCGCGCCCGCGTGGGCTTCTTCGGTGCAGGTAATCAGGCGCATGTGGGTTCCTTTCGAACTGGCGGCGACGTGTGGGGTAGTTTTGTCTAATATAGGAGAATAATAGTCTCATATGAGAAACAATTCTTCTCCGCCCGACGAACCCGCCGACATCGACTCGCTCATCGCCGGCCGGCTTCTTGGGCTGCGCCAGGCCAAGGGGCTGAGCCTTGCGGAGCTGGCCAGTCTTTCAGGCGTCAGCAAGGCGATGATCTCGAAAGTCGAGCGTGCGGAAAGCAGCCCGACCGCCGTGTTGCTGGGCCGGCTTGCCGCGGGACTGGGCGTGCCGCTTGCGCAGCTGCTGACCGAAGACAAGGGCTCGCCGCGCCGGCTACGCGCCCGGGCGCAGCAGGAGGTCTGGCGCGACCCCGAGGCCGGCTATTTGCGCCGCCAGATTGCCGAGCGCGGTGCAAACGGCGGCGTGGAGATGGTGGAGATCGAACTGCCGCGCTCGGCGCAGGTCGGCTATCCGCGATGGAGCGGCAAGCCGTATCGCCAGTGCCTCTGGATGCTCGAAGGCGCGCTGCGAGTGGACTATGGCGACGAGCGTTTCGAACTGGCCGAGGGCGATTGCCTGGATTTTGGCGTGGACCGCCCCTTGGTCTTCAAGGCGCTTGGCCGCACTGGCTGCCGCTACCTGCTGGTTGCATCGCCCCCGTAAGCCGGCGCCGGCCCGCCCAGAAGTAGTAGGCAAGTTCCCACAGCGACTGGCGACGAAGGCCTGTGCCGGCTCCGGCACTGGCCGGGATACTGCAAGGCATCACAGTTTCGGGGAAACAAGCATGTCTTTTGTGCTCTACATGATCGGTTTTCTGATTTTCCTGGGTGGTCTCGCCTGGGGCGCATCGGTCGCCGGCGTGCCCACGCTCTACATCGGCATTGGCGCGCTGATCATCCTGGGCATCGGCATCTTCAGCGCCGTGGGACGCACGCGCAGCAAAGACCCTTCCTGAGTTCGATGCTGGCTGCAGCCCATTCCACACAGGCTTCACGCCGCACGCGCATGGCGTAGCTGACTTCGTGTGCGCATCGCAGGTCGCGGTGCGTATCCCTGCAAGTCAGCTCGCCCATCTCCGCCTCACGTCCTTCGCCGTCTCGGCGACGCCTCTTCTCCCGTTGTTGCACGGCTGCCCCGCTGATGGTGGCCGAACAGGGGTTCGATCACCTCCAGCCGAGCAATCGGCCTCAGGTGCCGCGCTGGCGCATCGCCTCGTAGAGGCACACGCCGCTGGCCACCGAGACGTTCAGGCTTTCGACCGCTCCGGCCATCGGAATGCTCACGAGCTCGTCGCAGGTCTTGCGGGTGAGCTGGCGCATGCCCTCGCCTTCGGCGCCGAGCACCAGCGCCAGGGGCCGCTTGAAGTCGCTCTGGTAGAGGGTGCCGGGCGCATCGTCGCTGGTGCCCACGCACCAGATGTTGCGTTCCTTGAGCTCGTTCAACGTGCGCGCCAGGTTGGTCACCATGAAATACGGCACGGTTTCGGCGGCACCGCTCGCCACCTTGGCCACGGTGGCGTTGATGCCGGCCGCATGGTCCTTGGGGGCGATGACCGCATGCGCCCCGGCGCCGTCGGCCACGCGCAGGCAGGCGCCCAGGTTGTGGGGGTCGGTCACCCCGTCGAGCACGAGCAGAAGGGGCACGGTGCCGGCTTCTTCGAGGCCCTCGAGCAGTTCGTCGAGCGAGCGGACCTGCGCGATGGGTTCGACCCGCGCCACCACGCCCTGGTGGCCGTGGCTGCCGCTGAGCTTGGCAAGGCGCAGGCCATCCGCCTCGACCAGCCTCACGCCGGCTTCCTGCGCACGCGCAATGAACTGTTTCATGCGCGCATCGCGCCGGCTGGTGTCGAACATCACTTCGAGCACCGATTTGGGCGCGGTCTTGATGCGCACGCCCACGGCATGGAAGCCGAAGATCACTTTAGGGGAAGACATCCCCTGATTATCGAGGGCCGCGCGCCCTGCCTTTCAGGCAATCGGCAATCCGCTGTGCGCCCGGGTTTTTTCGTCGTGCAGTTCCTGCACGGCCAGCGCGTTCGGATGCACCCGATCGCTGTTGCCAGCGCTTTCCAGATATTGGCACGCGGCATGGCTTTCGGCGGCTTTTTCGTAGCGCGCCACCCAGGCGTCGCGCACCGGCAGCTTCTCGGGCGACACGGGCCAGACACCCGGCTGCGGCCGCATGTGTTCGCCGATGCCGATGCGCCAGGGCTTGGCGCTCAACCGGGCGCGAAAGCAGTTCTGGTTGCGGCACATGCGCGCATAGGTCTTGTCGACGCCCAGCGCTTCAAAGCACTCGGCCACCGCCGGGTCGGCCGGGCTGAAGACGTCGTGCATCGCCAGCACGCGAAAGCCGGCCGGGGTGCGGTAAAGGCGCAGGTGCCAGTCCGGGTTTTGATACACGAAGCGCCCGATACGCTCGGCAGCGCGCTTTTCGGGCGAGGGGTTGCTGCTGGCCTCGCCGCGCTTCCTGGCCAGGCCGATGCGGTAGGCAACGATGAAGACCACCAGAGCCGCAATCAGGCCGCCCAGCCACGTCTTGGCGGCCCATCCGCCGACAACGCCCGCAATCAGCGCAGGCGCCAGCGCAAAGCCGAACACGCTGCCTCGCAGCGGCTCGTCGAAGTCGATGTCCACGAACAGCACATCGGGCGTGTTGAGGCAGCGCGCGCCGTAGCTGTTGCGGGTAATGACGGTGTCGCCCTGCCGCTCGACGATTTCCTCGCGGATGGGCACGCCGTGGGCGCCGTTGTAGGCCAGCTTGCGCTCGCGGCGGTCGAGCTGCTCGCCACGGGCGATGCGCTCGAAGGCTTCCTGCGTGCGCTGGTCGGCATGCGCCTGCGCGGCAATCGGGCTGTCGTCGGACCAGCCGTAGCGCCGCACGGTGATCTGCTTGCCCGCGACCCGCTCCTGAATTCGGCCTTCGGCCCAGAACTGCGGAACGATCATGCCTCGAGCGAGGCCACCAGCACAGGCTTCGACTCATTGAGCGCCATGCGCCCCGCTTCGATGGTGATGCGGCGCTCGCACTGTGCCGCAATGCCGCGGTCGTGGGTAACGAGCACGAGCGTGGTGCCGAGTTCGCGGTTCAGGTCGAACATCAGCCGCATCACCTGCTCGCCCGTCGCAAAGTCGAGGCTGCCGGTGGGCTCGTCGGCCAGCAGCAGGGCCGGCTGGACCACAAAGGCCCTGGCCAGCGCCACGCGCTGCTGTTCGCCGCCCGAAAGCACCTTGGGATAGTGGCCGAGCCGCTGCCCGAGCCCGACCCGTCCGAGCATCTCTGTGGCGGCCTTGCGCGCGTCCTTGCGGCCGGCCAGCTCCAGCGGCAGCATCACGTTTTCGAGTGCGCTCAGGTTGCCGAGCAACTGGAAGCTCTGAAAGACGAAACCCACGCGTTGGGCCCTGAGAGCGGCGCGCGCGTCTTCGTCGATGGCAAAGATGTCGTCGCCCGCGAGCTTGACGGTGCCGCGCGTGGGCGTGTCCAGCCCCGCGATGATCGACAGCAAGGTACTCTTGCCGGAGCCCGAAGCCCCCACGATGGCGGCGGTTTCCCGCGCGCCCAGGGTGAAATCGATGTCCTGCAGAATGTCCAGCGTACCGGTCGAGTCTGTAACGGACTTGAACACGTGCTCGACGGCGACAATGGCTTCAGACGGGAGTTGGGACATGGAAAGGCTTTTCGTTTTGAATCGACGTGACTTTATCTTGACCGCCGCCGCATCCGGCATTGCAGGGGCATCGGCAACGGCGCACGCCCAGACCGCGCAGGCTGCGCCGCCTCGCAAACCGGTGATTCTGGTGCTCGGCGATTCGCTGAGCGCCGAATACGGCCTGAAGCGCGGCGAAGGCTGGGTGCCCCTGCTTGAGAAGCGGCTTGCCGAGCAAAAGATCCCGGCCACGGTGGTCAACGCCAGCATCAGCGGCGACACCAGCTCGGGCGGCCGCGCTCGCTTTGCCTCGCTGCTGACGCAGCACAAGCCCAGCCACGTGGTGGTGGAGCTTGGCGCCAACGACGCGCTGCGCGGCCTGCCGCTTCAGAACACCGAGGAAAACCTGCTGCAGATCACCAAGGCGGCGCAGGCGGCCGGAGCCAAGGTGCTGATCGTCGGCATCCAGGTGCCGCCCAACTACGGCGGCGACTACACGCGGCGCTTCGAAGCGGTGTTCGGCAAGGTGGCCAGCGCCACCAAGGCGGCACTGGTGCCCTTTCTTCTCAAGGGCGTGGCCGATGCCCCCGATGCGCTTGCGCTCTTCCAGGCCGACCGCATTCATCCCACGGCCGCGGCACAGCCCCAGTTGCTAGAGAACGTGTGGCCGGAACTGCGCAAGCTGCTCGCTGCCAAATAGGCCCGGCACAAACAAAAAAGCCGCTGCAGGCCTTAGGGCTTGCAGCGGCTTTTTTTCGAAAGCGTCGATCGGTGAATCAACCGTTCTTGGTCGGCAACTCGGGCACCGTCGGCGGGTCGCGCTCGAGCGATGCCACGTCGGTTTCCGGGTCGCCCGGGGCGAGTCCTTCGCTGCTTGGAGAGAGCTTGCGATTGGCCTTCTCGCGGAGCTTCTCTTCCTTTTTCTTCTTCTTGGCCAGCTCCTTCTGGCGCTTTTCGTAGCCGTAATTTGGTGTTGCCACTGCTTCTCCTTGAGGCGAGACAGTCACGGTGACTGTGCGTAGCCTACTGTAAGCGATAACGGTGCAGTCTCAAGGCGCGGGGCCGGCGGGTGTTTCGAACTCGAACACACCTTGCAAACCTGGATAGCGCTGGTCCATGAACCAGCCCATGGCACCGGCGCCGGCCAGCATTGCCAGGACAAGGACCGCAATCATCCAGCCGACGTGTTCGCCCAGCGGCCAGACCAGAAACACGGCCAGTACCGGCAGCAGCGCGGCAAGGGACGAAAACCACATCCACCGCCTAGGTGCCAGCATGGGCTCCCAGGTCTGAGGATCGATGCCGGCGTCGATGAACACCTCAGCGGCAAAGCGCAGCCGAGGCCGGGGCCGGGTGGCGAGCCGCAGCAGCAGCGCCCGCAGGAGCGCGGCGCGGTTGCGAAAGCGCAGCACGCGCGGGGCGTCCATGGTCAGCGCCAAGGGCAGCCTCACATCCATGGTTTCACCACCGCCCGCAGCCCGCTGGAAGACCAGCCGCTTGACGATCGCATCGCTCGAAATGAATTCGGTTTTCACATCCTGCAGGCCGGTGCGCACGCGGCAGACCTCGCGCCAGGCCACCGCCTGCGGCGACGCCGGATTGCCCCAGCGCATGCCGTCGGCGTCGATCCGGATCGAGCCCTGGCCCACGTGCGCAAACTGCCGCAGCAGATACCAGAGGCCGCCGCCCAGACCGGCGAGAAGCGCGAGCACGGCCAGCGCGACGATCCCCTCGTTGCCGTGCAAGTTCGACCAGTCGTCCTGCAGCACCACCGCGGCGGCAAAGGAGAGCGCCATCAGCGCAAAAAGCGCCACCAAGCCGCCCAGCAGGAGCCGCGTGGCGACGAGGTCCGGCACACCCTCCACCGCTCCATCACGCGCGAGCGCTTCCAGCACGTTCGCGGGAACCTCGAGCACGCGCGGCACGGCGACATGGGCATCCGCTGCGCGTGCCGGCGCCATGCCGCGGGCGGCCGGCGCGGCGATGGACTGGCTCTTGCGATTCTTTCTTGCCATGCGCCTGGGCAAGGCCTACATCTGCAGTAGCGCCTGCTGCAGGTCGGCGCGCAGGTCTTCCACGTCCTCCAGGCCGACCGAGAAGCGCACGAGCGTGCCCTTGTGCGGCCAGGGCGCCACGTTGGCATCGCGCATCAGGCCGATGTCGTAGGGCACCACCAGGCTGACCGGGCCGCCCCATGAGTAGCCGAGACGGAACAGGTTCAGGCTGTCGCAGAAGCGGTCGACCTGTTCGGTGCTGTAGCTCGCATCGAACACGACCGAGAACAGGCCCGCGGCCAGGTCGGTTTCGCCGCAGAGGGCGCGCCAGTTTTCATGGCCCGGCGATTCCTCCAGCGCCGGGTGGAGCACCTGCGCGATCTCTTCGCGGCCGCTGAGCCAGCGTGCCAGTTCGCGCGCGGTGCGGTCATGGGCGGCGTAGCGCAGCCCGACGCTGGGCAGCGAGCGCAACAGCGTCTCCACGTCGCCCACGCCGACGCCGAAGCCCATCCGCATGTGGGTGAGCTTGAGAGCGCGGTGCAGCCGCTCGTCCCGCGTGATGACGCTGCCCATCAGCACGTCGCCTCCGCCGCTCGGGTATTTGGTGAGCGCATGCACCGAGATGTCCACGCCCTGCCCGCTGCCGTTGAAGTCGAAGGGGGCAAACGCCAGCCCCGCGCCCCAGGTGTTGTCCAGCGCCGTGACCACGCCGCGGGCGCGGCAGATGTCCACCAGCGCCGGCAGATCGGGAAACTCCATCGTCACCGAACCCGCCGCCTCGACCCAGACGAGCCGCGTACGCTCCGAGAGCTTGGCCTGCAGGTCGGCCGGGTTCATCGCGTCGTACATGCGATGCGTGATGCCGAAGTTGGCCAGCTCGCCGGTGGCCAACGCCTTGTTGGGGCCATAGGCATTGTCGGGAATCAGCACCTCGTCGCCGCTCTTCAGGAAAGCGAAGGCAACCAGCGAGATGGCGGCAAGCCCGCTCGGCACCAGCAGGCATTCGGTGCCGCCTTCGAGGGTGGCCAGGCGTTCCTCGAGCGTGAAGGTGGTCGGCGTGCCGTGCAGGCCGTAGGTGTAGCCGGCCTTGGTCTTCCAGTCACGCGCGCGCATGGCGGCCACGTCGGCGAAGAACACGGTCGAGGCCTTGTAGATGCCCGGCTGCGGCGCGGCGAAGTTGGCGGGGGGCTTGTAGGGATGGTGAATCAGGGTCGTGGAGGGCTTGCTCATGGCCCCGATGCTAGCGCGGCGTTTCGCCGCACAATGCGCCGATGGGCAACAGCCTGTTTTTCCCCTCACCCGAAAGGCAGCTTCCATGGCCATCCACGAGCTTTTTCCGTATCTCTGCGTCGACAACGCCGGCGCCGCCATCGACTTCTACTGCAAGGTCTTCGAGGTCAAGGAAATCTTCCGGCTGACCGAACCGAGCGGCCGCATCGGGCATGCGGAACTCGACTTCCACAACGGTGCGATCCTGATGCTTTCAGACGAGTTCGCCGAATACAACATCCACAGCGCCAGGACGCTAGGCGGCACCGCGGTCACGCTGCATCTGCACGTGGACGATGCCGATGCCGTGGTGGCGCGGGCCGTCGAGGCCGGTGCCACGCTCGACATGGCGCCGCAGGACCAGTTCTATGGCGAGCGATCGGGCGTGTTCCGCGATCCGTTCGGGCATCGCTGGAACGTGGGCCACAGCATCGAGAAGCTGACGCCTGAAGAGATGCAGCGTCGCTACACCGCGATGTTCGATTCCGGCGGAGCGTAGGCACCGGTCGCACTGGGTTTCCGAGAGGTTTACCCGTTCACCGTTGGGCGCCGATGCTCGCGCTTTCTCGCTGCGCCTACTTCCTTCGAGATGGACGAGACCACGGTCGCCCACTCTTCGGCCGTGAGCAGCAGCGCGGTTTGCGAATGCAGGAGCGTGTCTTCCTTGTCCAGATGCGTGGACATGAACTGCCGGTGCTGCCGCAACAGGGCGCCGGCCTGCCCGGCCGCATCGGTGTCGCCGGACCGGGCGCGCTCGAGCAGCAGCCGCGCCTGCGAGATGAGGCCGTTGCAGCACTCGCTCTCGGCATCGAGCTGCTCAAGGAGCTCGTCGGCTTCGCGTGACCTGCCGCGAAGTATGTTCAGCATGACAACGCCTTTGGGGCGATGCGTGTTTTCTTCGAAGGCCCGAAGCCGCTCGATGATCTCGATGGCGGACGTTGCGCGTTGCCGAACGCTCGCCTCGCCCCCCGCCTTCATCGCCTCGCGGAGGCAATCCAGCAATTCCCGGGTGCGAACGTGCTCCGCGCGCAAGATGGCCCACGCGCATTCGGCTGCCAACATGCCTGACTCCTTTGGAGCCGCTGACGGCTCCAAAACTGCCTGTGAACTTCAAGCTTTAACGCTATCGTTCTACATCGTTGCAGCAGGGACTGCAAGCCGTGGCGGCGCATACGCGCCGTGCGCCTACATGCCGGGGAGCCTGGGGAACTGATGAGTTGCAGCCCCTGGGGCCGCTATCAGCTCAGACCGACCACTTCTCGAGCAGCTTTTCAGGCCCGAGCGAGTCGTAGCCTTCGAAGGGCTGGTGAATCCAGGGATTGGTCGCGAGGTATTCGACCGAGTAGTCGGGCGTAAACGTCGACAGCGCCTTGGTCCAGAGCACGGCGCTGCGCAGCTCGGTAATCGGTGCGTAGTTGTTGCGCAGCATGTCCATCACCGCATGCAGCGTGTGCCCCGAATCGGCGAGGTCGTCGACCAGCAGCACCTTGCCGGCGATCTCGCCCTTGGGCGTGGTGATGTAGCGGGCGATGTCGAGGTGGCCCTGCACCGTGCCGGCGTCGGCGCGGTACGAGCTGGTCGACATGATGGCGAGCGGCTTGTCGAAGATGCGCGAAAGCACGTCGCCCGGACGCATGCCGCCGCGCGCAAGGCAAAGAATGGTGTCGAACTCCCAGCCCGACTGATGCACCTTGATCGCGAGCTTCTCGATCAGGTTGTGGTACTCGTCGTAGCTGACGTAGAGATGTTTGCCGTCTTCGGTCAACATGGTCTGGTTCGTTCCTGTTCAGTCGGCAAGATAAGGGTGGCGCATCATGATCGTGTGATCGCGGTCGGGGCTGGTCGACACCATATGGATCGGCACGCCCGTGATCTGCTCGATGCGCTGCAGGTAGAGCCGCGCATTGACGGGCAGCTTGTCGTACTGCGTGACGCCGACGGTGCTTTCGCTCCAGCCTTCGAGGGTTTCGTAGATGGGCGTGCAGCGTTCGATTTCGTCCGCGCCCATCGGCAGGATGTCGGTGATCTCGCCGTCGAGTTCGTAGCCGGTGCACAGCTCGAGCTTTTCGAGGCCGTCCAGTACGTCGAGCTTGGTGATGCACAGCCCCGAGAGGCCGTTGACCTGCGCCGAGCGCTTGAGCAGCGCGGCATCGAACCAGCCGCAGCGGCGGCTGCGGCCCGTGGTCACGCCCTTTTCAGCGCCCACGGTGCTCATGTGATAGCCGGGCGTGCCCGGCGTCGCCCAGTCGAGCTCCGTCGGGAACGGACCGCCGCCCACGCGCGTGCAGTAGGCCTTGGTGATGCCCAGGATGTAGTGCAGCATGCCCGGGCCCACGCCCGAACCGGCGGCGGCATTGCCGGCCACGCAGTTGCTCGAAGTGACGTACGGGTAGGTGCCGTGGTCGACGTCGAGCAGCGTGCCTTGCGCGCCTTCGAACAGCAGGTTGGCGCCGGCCTTGTGCGCGTCGTTCAGTTCGCGCGACACGTCGGCCATCATCGGCTTGAGCAGTGCCGCATGGCGCATGGCCTCGTCGAACACTAGGTCGAAGTCGATGGCGGGCGCGCCGAGCACCTGGGTCAGCACATGGTTGTGCAGGTCGAGCAGCACGCGCAGCTTGGTGGCAAAGCGTTCGGGGTGCTTCAGGTCTTGCACGCGCAGCGCACGGCGGGCAATCTTGTCTTCGTAGGCCGGGCCGATGCCGCGGCCGGTGGTGCCGATCTTCTCGACGCCACCCTTTTCGCGGTAGGTCTCGCGCGCGATGTCGAGCGCGGCATGGAACGGCAGGATCAGCGGGCAGGCCTCGCTGATGCGCAGGCGCGAACGCACTTCGACGCCGGCTTTCTCCAGGCCTTCGATTTCCTCGAAGAGCTTGGCCGCCGACAGCACCACGCCGTTGCCGATGTAGCACTTGACGCCCGGGCGCATGATGCCGCTCGGGATCAGGTGCAACGCGGTTTTCACACCGTTGATGACCAGCGTGTGGCCCGCGTTGTGGCCGCCCTGGAAGCGGACCACGCCCTGGGCGCTTTCCGTCAGCCAATCGACCAGCTTGCCCTTGCCCTCGTCGCCCCACTGGGTACCGACGACGACCACGTTTCTTCCGGTGGTTACGCTCATGCTCGTTCCATTACTTCAAAAATTCAGATGGCTCGGACTTGCCACTGCCCTGCTTGCTCGACGAGCTCACGGTCGCAATGGAATTCATCGATTTCGCTGCCGTGGCCGGGCAGTACGCAGACCACGGTTTCGCCGGCCTTGCGCAGTCCCGCAATGGCCTGGCGCAGGCCGGCGGCGTCGCTCCACGGTGCGCGGATGGCAGCGCGCAGCGGCCGTGCCGGCAGCACGCCGACCAGCTCGCGCACGTCGAGGCTGAAGCCGACCGCGGGGCGGTTGCGGCCGAACACGGCACCGACTTCGTCGTAGCGGCCGCCGCGCACCAGCGCATCGGCCGCGCCCGGCACATAGATGCCGAAGCGCATGCCGCTGTAGTAGGCATAGCCGCGCAGGTCGGCCAGGTCGAAGCTGATCTGCCGCCCCGAATCGCCTTGCAGGCTGTCGGCAAGCTGCTTCAGTCCGGCGAGCGCCGCGCTGACGGCGGGGGTGCCCTTGAGGGCCTTGGCCGCCTCGTCGAGCACCGAGGCATCGCCATACAGCTGGACCAGCGCGCGCAAGCCGTCGCGAGATGTCGCCGGGAAGTTGCGCGTGAGCGCATGCAGCTCGCTTGCATCCTTGGCAACGAGGGCCGCATGCACGCGCGCCAGCACCGAGGCATCGACCGGCACGCCGGCAAACAGCGCCCGCACGATGCGTGCGTCCGCCAGGTCGACGATCAGGCCATTGCCAATGCCGGCCGCCTGAAGGCAGTCGAGTGCCAGCAGCAGGGTTTCGGTGTCGGCTTCGAGCCCGGCATGGCCGTAGATTTCGGCGCCGAACTGCAGCGGCTCGCGCGTGGCGTGCGGCCGATCCGGGCGGGTATGGAGCACAGGGCCGCAGTAGCACAGGCGGGCCACGCCCTCGCGGTTCAGCAAGTGGGCGTCGATGCGCGCCACCTGGGGGGTGGTGTCGGCACGCAGGCCCATGCTGCGGCCGGAGAGCTGGTCGACGAGCTTGAAGGTTTGGAGGTCGAGCGCCTCGCCGGTGCCCGACAGCAACGACTCGAGGTGTTCGAGCAGCGGCGGCATCACCAGCTCGTAGCCATAGCCACGGGCGGTATCGAGCAGCTGGCGTCGAAGTTCTTCGATGTGGCGCGCCTCGGAAGGCAGCACATCGGCAATGTGATCCGGGAGGACCCAGGCGGACATGGGGATCGGGGGCGTGGTTAAACCGGGATTCTACCGGGACCAGCTACCCCAAAACCCAAAGGAGGAGCAAACCCAGCAAGATGCTGCAAAGTCCGAAGAAACGCAGCTGACCGTCGCGCAGCTGCATCAGCTGGCCGAAGCCGCGCCGCCACCTGCCCGGCGACACGAAAGGCAGGATGCCTTCGATCACCAGCACGAGCGCCAGCGCGCTCCAGAAGATCTCGGCGCTCACGACGAAGCCGGCCGCCGGATCAGCGGCGCGGCGCGTTGCCTGCTGGCGTGCCGGCGCTCTGCATGGCGCGGAAGAAGTCGGACGACGGATCGAGCACCATCACGTCGCTCTTCTTGTTGAAGCTCTGCTTGTAGGCTTCGAGGCTGCGGTAGAACTGGGCGAACTGCGCATCGCGGCCAAAGGCCTCGCTGTAGGCGGCGGCCGCCTGGGCATCGCCCTCGCCCTTGATCTTCTGGGCATCGCGGTATGCGTTCGCCACGATCACTTCGCGCTGGCGGTCGGCGTCGGCGCGGATCTTTTCGCCTTCGGCAAAACCGGTCGAACGCAGCTCGTTGGCAACGCGCTTGCGCTCGGCCTCCATGCGGCGGTAGACCGATTCGGTGATTGCTTCCACATAGTCGACACGCGTGATGCGCACGTCGATCACGTCCACGCCCCAGGGCTTGGCGCCCTTCACCACGGCCAGTACTTCGCGCTGCACGTCGGCCATGAGGGCTTCGCGGCGCACGGAGATCAGGTCGCGCACGGTGCGCTTGTTGATGTTTTCCTGGAAGGCGTTGCGAACCACGCGATTGAGCTGCGTGGCGCCGGCGCTCTCGTCGAGGCCGACGTTGCGGATGTAGGCCTGCGGATCGGTGATGCGCCAGCGCACATACCAGTCGATCACCACGCGCTGCTTCTCGGCCGTGAGCATGGGCTCGGTGTCGAGGCTGGACAGCGTGAGCAGCCGCTTGTCGATGTACGAGACGTTCTGCAGCGGCGGCGGCAGCTTGAAATGCAGGCCCGGCTCGGTAATGACCTGCTTGATCTGCCCCAGGGCGTACACCACGCCGAACTGGCGCTGGTCGACCACGAAGAGGGTCGAGCTCAGCAGCACCAGCAGCACGAGGATCGACGAGGCGATGAATCCGATTCTGTTCATGTTCTTCTTAGCCTTTTCAACGCACGTCGCGGTCGCGCGAACGGCCGTCGCGGGCACGGTTGTCGCCGGCGGCAGGGGCCACGGGAATCACCGAGGACTGGGCGGGCGCGGTACCGGCCACGCTGGGGCTGGCTGCATCGACGGGCGTTGCCTGGTTGTTGCCGCTCGCCTGCATGAGCTTGTCGAGCGGCAGGTACAGCAGGTTGGAGCCTTGCTTGGTGTCGACCAGCACCTTGGTGGTGCTGGCGTAGATCTGCTGCATGGCGTCGGTATACATGCGGTCGCGCGTGACCTGCGGTGCCTTCTGGTATTCGGCCAGCACGGCGGCGAAGCGGCCGGCATCACCTTGCGCCTGCGCGACGATGCGCGCCTTGTACGCCTCGGACTCTTCCTTCAGGCGCGATGCGGTACCCGTTGCACGCGGCACCACGTCGTTGGCATAGGCCTGGGCTTCGTTCTTGGCGCGCTCGCGTTCCTGTCCGGCCTTGAGCACGTCGTCGAACGCGGCTTGCACCTGCTCCGGCGGTCGCACGCCGCCCTGCTGCAAGTTGATGTTGACCACCTCGACACCAACCTTGTAGCGGTCGAGGATGGTCTGCATCAGCGTACGCACGCGGGGCGCGATCTGGTCGCGCTCCTCGGCCAGGGCCGCATCCATCTTCATCTTGCCGACCACCTCGCGCACGGCGGTTTCGGCCACCTGCACCACGGTTTCGGTGGGCGACTTGCTTTCGTACAGGTAGGCGCGTGCGTCGCTCAGGCGGTACTGCACGGCAAACTTGATTTCGACGATGTTCTCGTCTTCGGTCAGCATGGCGGACTCGCGCAGGCCGGTCGAGCGCACGATGGCGTCGCGGCCCACATCGGTGGAACGGATCTGCGTGACCACGACCACTTCGTGGCGCTGGATCGGGTAAGGCAGGCGCCAGTTGAAACCCGCGCCCACGGTCGCCTTGTAGCGGCCGAACTGGGTAACCACGGCCTGCTGGCCTTCGTTCACGATGAAGAAACCGGTACCCAGCCAGATGAGAACGGCCACGATGGCCACGAGGCCGATGCCGAAGCCTGCATTCTTCATGTCGGGCCTGTAGCCGTTGCCGCCGCCATCGTTGCCGCTCGGGCGATTGCCGCCGCCCTTGCCGCCGAAGAAGCCGCCCAGCTTGCGATTGAGGTCGCGCCAGAGCTCGTCCAGATCCGGCGGCCCCTGATTGGGGCCCTGCCCGCGAGGGCGGTTGCCGTTGTTCTGGTTGCTGTTGCCCGAAGGCGGGGGCGTCGGGGCGCCCGGTGGGTCTGCGTCGGGAGGTCGGTTGCCGGTCGGGCGGTCGCCGTTGGATGCGGGCTCATCGCCACGCCCCCACCGGCCATCGTTCAGGTTGAACATGCCCAGAAACCCTCTCCACGCTGGCTTTGCATTCATTCGCTTCGTTCTCTTGTCAGTGGCGGGATTGTGCCCAATCAATTGGCGGTATCGTGCAATTCAGTGTCGGCCTCTGGGGTCATCGTATCGCCCACGGAACCCGACCGGCGGGCCAGCTCGGCCCGCAGCAGGGGAACGCCCTCGCCGCTTCGCGCGCTCAGGAAGATACGCGGGACCTGCACGCCGTCGACTTCCATCTCGTCCTGCAGATGCAGCGGATGTTGTGCGGTTTCAAGGGCGTCGAGCTTGTTGAACACCAGAAGCTGCGGAACGGCATCGGCCCCGATGTCGCGAAGAACCGATTGAACCTCGGCCATCTGCTCGGGGAAATGCGGGTTGGAGGCATCCACCACATGCAGCAGCAAATCGGCATCGACCGCCTCTTGCAAGGTGGCCTTGAACGCGTCGACCAGGCCGTGAGGCAGGTCGCGAATGAAGCCGACGGTGTCCGAAATGGAGACTTGCCGGCGGGCGTCGCCCAGGTACAGGTTGCGCGTGGTGGTGTCGAGCGTTGCAAAAAGCTGGTCGGCTGCATACGCGCGGGCCTTCACCAGCGCGTTGAACAACGAAGACTTGCCCGCGTTGGTGTAGCCGACGAGCGAGATGTTGAAGGTCTCGCGGCGCTCACGCTGGCGGCGCTGCGTTCCGCGCTGCTTCTGCACCTTGGCGAGGCGCTCGCGTGTGCGCTTGATCGACTCGCTGATCATCCGGCGATCGAGTTCGATCTGCTTTTCGCCGGGGCCGCCGCGCACACCCGCACCACCCGTCTGGCGCTCCAGGTGGGACCAGCGGCGAACCAGGCGCGTGCTGAGATATTGCAGCCGCGCCAGTTCGACCTGCAGCTTGCCCTCATGGGAGCGGGCCCGCTGCGCGAAGATTTCGAGAATGAGGAAGGTGCGGTCGTACACCGCCACATCGAGCTGACGCTCGAGATTGCGCTGCTGCGCGGGGCTCAGCGACTGGTCGAAGATGACCTCGCTGGCCTGGTGCATCGCAGCCAGTTCCTTGATTTCATCGGCTTTGCCGCTTCCGACGAAGAGCGCTGCGTCGGGCGCCTTGCGCTTGCAGATGAGTCGGGCGACAGGTTCCAGGCCCGCGGTCTGCGCAAGCAGGCCGAGTTCCTCGAGTTCGCTGTCGAAATGGGGCAGCCCGAAATCGACGCCGACGAGAACGGCGGCGCCTTCCTGGCGGGAGTTCAGTTCAGACAAGCGGGATCAAATATGGAAAAAGCGCGGCGGTGGATACCGCCGCGCTCCGCGCGATCAGGCTGCGGCGTCGTCGTTCTCGGCAGCCGAGAAGTTGACGGCACGACCCGGCACGATAGTGGAAATGGCGTGCTTGTAGACCATTTGTGTCACCGTGTTGCGAAGCAACACGACGTACTGGTCGAAAGACTCGATCTGGCCCTGCAGCTTGATACCGTTCACCAAATAAATGGAGACCGGCACATGCTCGCGACGCAGGGTGTTCAGAAACGGGTCTTGTAGAAGTTGCCCTTTATTGCTCACGATATTCTCCGTGTTCAAGAGTAGTTGTTGGAGAGATGACCTTAACACAGCGTTTCTGCGCCGCAGCAGGCGGGGTCAAAAGCCTTTGAAAAATAACGTCTCTCAAAAGGCGGAACTTCCGGCGCAGCCGCAGCTCATTGGCTGCCATCGGTCGGCAAGCGCGCTCAGTCGTCCTTGTCCGCAAAGGGATTCTGCGAGCTTTTGAACTGGATGCGCAAGGGCGTGCCCACGAGGTCGAATTCCTTGCGGAAGCGCCCTTCGAGAAAGCGCTTGTACGCCTCGGTCACGTGCTCCAGCGAATTGCCGTGGATGATGATCACCGGCGGATTCATGCCACCCTGGTGCGCATAACGCAGCTTGGGGCGGAACATGCCCGCGCGCTTGGGCGACTGGAACTGCACCGCCTCCAGCAGCAGCCGGGTCAGCACGGGCGTGGACATCTTGCGGGTGGCCGACTTGTGGGCCTGCGCAATCGCCTGCCACACCGGGCCGAGACCCTGGCGCTTGATGGCCGAGATGAAATGCAGCGATGCGAACTTGAGGAACGGCAGGCGGGTTTCGATCTGGCGCTGAATCTGCTCGCGCTGATAGCTGTCGACCGCGTCCCACTTGTTGATGGCAATCACCACCGCCCGCCCGCTTTCGAGGATGTAGCCGGCAATGTGCGCGTCCTGGTCGGTCACGCCCTGCGTGGCATCGAGCAGCAGCAGCACGACGTTGGCCGATTCGATGGCCTGCAGCGTCTTGACCACCGAGAACTTCTCGATCG
Organism: Variovorax sp. CCNWLW225; assembly: GCF_037204045.1. Classification (NCBI taxonomy): domain Bacteria; kingdom Pseudomonadati; phylum Pseudomonadota; class Betaproteobacteria; order Burkholderiales; family Comamonadaceae; genus Variovorax; species Variovorax sp. CCNWLW225. Next base: position 457,187 of record NZ_JBBCBV010000002.1, read on the forward strand.
CCTCGAACACCTTGCCCTTGCGGCGCAGGCCAGCCGTGTCGATGAGCTCGAAGCGCTGGCCGTTGCGCTCGAACGGCACCGAAATGGCGTCGCGCGTGGTGCCCGGCATGTCGAATGCCACCAGGCGCTCTTCGCCAAGCCAGGTGTTGATCAGCGTGGACTTGCCCACGTTGGGCCGCCCGGCCACGGCCAGCTTGATCGGCTTGTTGACATCGTCTTCGTCGGCGTCGTCTTCGGGATCCGGCAGGTTGAGCGGCGCGAGGGCCAGCTCGACCAGGTCGCGCATGCCCTGCCCGTGCGCGGCGGAAACGCCGTGCACGTCGCCAAAGCCCAGTTCGTAGAAGTCGACGAGCTTGGTGCCGTCGTGCATGCCTTCGGCCTTGTTGGCCGCCAGCACGCACGGCTTGCCGAGCCTGCGCAATTCGTTGGCAATGTCGTGGTCTTGCGCCGAAAGGCCTTCGCGCGCGTCGACCACGAAGATCACCACGTCGGCCTCGGCCACGGCCTGCCGCGTCTGCTTGGCCATTTCCTTGTAGATGCCGCTGCCGGCATCGGGCTCGAAGCCGCCGGTGTCGATCACGATGAACTCGTGCTTGCCCAGGCGGCCGTTGCCGTAGTGGCGGTCGCGCGTGAGCCCCGCAAAGTCGGCAACGATGGCGTCGCGCGTCTGCGTGAGGCGGTTGAAAAGGGTCGACTTGCCGACGTTGGGACGCCCGACCAGGGCCACGACCGGCTTCATGGCCGGCCTTTCATTGGCGCGGTTTTCATGAGCGGGCCTTCGAGAAAGTTATTCAGGGCGATAGCCAAACACACCGCCGTTGGCCGTCACGACGACAACCGTATTGCCGGCCATCACCGGGGTTACGCCAATGGCGGAGCCGTCGGGCGTGACGCGATTGAGCAGTGCGCCGTCTTCGCGCGAGACGAAGTGCAGCGTTCCGGTGCTTTCGCCGATGACGAGCGAACGCCCCACGGCCAGCGGGCCGGTCAGGACGCGGTTCCTGAAGCGGGTCGATTGCCAGGCGCGCTCGCCGTCGGCGCGGCGCCAGGCCGTGACGCTGCCGTCCGATTCGGTGCCGTACACAAAGCTCTCGTCACCGCTCACGCCTTCGGCGCCGGAAGCCGGCTTGGTCCAGAGCAGCTGGCCGCGAACGGTGTCGACGCAGCCAACGTTGGCGTAGTAGGCCCGGGCGCAGACGATATCGCCGACGCGGCTCACGCTACCGGTCAGGTCGACCAGGCGCTCGACGTCGTTGGTGCCGCGCGGCGCGGCAATCGGCGCTTCCCAGCGCGAGGTGCCGTTGCCCGGGTTCATGCCGACCAGGCGGCCGCCGATGCCCGACACCAACGTATCGCCCACCGCAATCAGCACGCCCGATTTCTTGAGCACGAGGTTTTCGGCGGTGCGCTGCTGCAGCCACAGGCGGCGGCCGCTCTGGCCGTCCCAGGCGCTGATGCTGCGGTCGGCTGTTTGCACGAAGACACGCCGGCCAGCCACCAGCGGTGCGGTAAAGGCCTGGGCCGAGAGGCGCTGCTTCCAGAGGACCTTGCCGCCTTCGATGGCGACCAGTTCATTGTCGGCGGTGACGACGGCGGCCAGCGACCCGTCGCTGCCGACGCCTGCCGCCAGCTTGGCGCCGACGTTGCCGCGCCAGGTTTCGCGCCCGGCACGGGCATCGATGGCCACCACGGTACCGTCGGTACCTGCCACGGTCACGATGTCGCCGCTGACATCGACCGCGAGCGGGAAGCTCACGGCCGGGATGCGCACGCTCCAGGCCTGCCGGACCCCGAACAGGCCCGGGTTTGGCGGCAGTTCGGCGGGCTTGGGCTTGCTGGTGCCCGAGCAGGCAGCCAGCATTGCTACCAAAACAATAGTCGAACCCGCACGCAGGACAGACGACTCAGGCATGAAACGCTTGAAATTCATAATGCGATGCGATCAGGATTTTTGGGGGGCTGCCGGCGTGAACGTGATCACGGGTGCCAGGCTTTTCGGATCGACGCCGGAGGCATTGAGCTTGAATTCGACGAGACGCCGGTAGTCGGACGTCGCGCCAAGACCGGTCCAGGCCTTGCGGTATTCGGCTTGCGCTTCGTTGCGCTTGCCCTGGGCCATGTAGATATCGCCCTTGCGATCGGCCACGAGAGGCTCGAATTCCTTGGGCACATCGCCAGAGAGTTGCTTCAGCGCTTCGTCGTACGACTTGCTGTCGAGCAGCTCGGCCGCCAGCCGGAGCTTGGCAACCGCCTTGTAGCCCGGATCGACAGCGCTTTCGGCGACCCAGCCGAGGGCTGCGCGCGAAGCGTCCAGATTGCCCTTCTCGTACAGCGCCTTGGCGGCGAGCAGGCCGGCCTGCTGCGCATAGGCCGTCTTGGCGAAGCGTTCCTTCATGTCGGCCAGCACGCGCTGGATGCGTTCCACGTCGCCGGACTGCGCGCTGCGCTCGACCTCGTCGTAGAGCGCCGCGGCCTGCGCCGCCTTGCTGCGCTGGAAATACTGCCAGCCGTTCCACGCCACGAAGGCTCCGGCCACAAGCAATACCACCCAGGTGATCAGGGTGCCGTAGGTGTTCCAGAAATGCTTGAGCTGGTCGAGCTGTTCCTGTTCGTCGAGATCGAGATGGGTTGCCATGCGTATCAGGTGTTGGGAGCCGGCGATTGTAGGGTGGCGGCCCAGGTGGCCACTTCGGCAAGAGCGCGGGCGCTCTGCGCACCGCTTCCGTCGCGCAACGACTTGAGAGTCACTTCGCCGCGCGCAAGTTCATCGGCGCCGAAAATCAGGGCGTAAGTGGCGCCGCTGGCGTCGGCTTTCTTCATCTGCGCTTTGAAGCTGCTGAGCCCGTCCGCAGTGGCCGCATGCATCTGCACGCTGACACCCGACTCACGCAACTGCTGCAGGGTACGCAACACCACGGGCATCGACGCGGCGTCGGGCACCACGGCATAGGCATCGGGCGCGGGCGCGGAAACCTCGGCGCCCTGCTCCTTCAGCAGATCGAGCACCCGTTCGATGCCCATTGCCCATCCCACGGCCGGCGCCGGCTTGCCGCCGATCTGCGCAATCAGGTCGTCGTAGCGGCCGCCTGCACACACTGTGCCCTGCGACCCCAGCCGGTCGGTCACGAACTCGAACACGCTGAGGTTGTAGTAGTCGAGACCACGCACCAGACGCGGATTGATCGTGAACGCCACGTCGTTGGCCTTCAGGATGGCTTGCAGTCCCTCGAAGTGCGCAAGCGATTCAGCCCCGAGAAAGTCGATCAGCTTCGGTGCCGATTCGACCACGTCCTTCATCGCCGGATTCTTGGTGTCGAGAATGCGCAGCGGATTGCTGTGCAGGCGCCGCTTGCCGTCTTCGTCGAGCTTGTCGGCATGCTTCTCGAAATGGGCAATGAGCTGGGCGCGGTGCAGCGCGCGCTCGGCGGGTTGGCCCAGGCTGTTGAGTTCGAGCCGCACGTCGGTCAAGCCAATGGCCTTCCACAGCGCGTTGGCCAGCAGGATCAGCTCCGCGTCGACGTCAGGGCCTGCAAAGCCCAGGGCTTCCGCGCCGATCTGGTGGAACTGCCGGAACCGCCCGCGCTGCACGTTCTCGCGGCGGAACATCGGCCCGGTGTACCAGAGCCGCTTGGGGCCTTCGTACAGCATGTTGTGCTCGATTACGGCGCGCACCAGTCCGGCCGTGTTCTCGGGGCGCATGGTCAAATGTTCGAACTTGCCGTGCTTGTCGGCGCGATCTTCAAAGGAGTACATCTCCTTCTCGACGATGTCGGTGACCTCGCCAATGCCGCGCACGAACAGGGCCGTGCGCTCCAGGATCGGCGTGCGCACGTTGCGGTATGCAAAGCGCCCCATCAGGTCGCGCACGGTGGCCTCCAGCCACTCCCAGCGCGCCGATTCGGGCGGCAATATGTCGTTCATGCCTTTGACGGCATTCAATTTTTCAGCCATGAGTCTGCGGAGGTGTCAGGCCACGGCGGCGCGTTCGCCGCCAAAGCGCTTTTCAATGTAGGTTTCGACGAGTTGGTGAAACTCGTTGGCGATATTGTCGCCGCGCAGCGTGAGGGCCTTTTCGCCGTCGATGAAGACCGGCGCGGCGGGTGCCTCGCCGGTGCCGGGCAGGCTGATGCCGATGTCGGCATGCTTGCTCTCGCCGGGGCCGTTGACGATGCAGCCCATGACGGCCACCTTCATCGTCTCGACGCCCGGATATTTCGTGCGCCAGACCGGCATCTGCATGCGCAGGTAGTCGTCGATCTGCTTGGCGAGTTCCTGGAACGTGGTGCTCGTGGTGCGGCCGCAGCCCGGGCAGGCCGTCACGCTCGGCACGAACACACGCAGGCCCAGGGCTTGCAGGATTTCGTTGGCGATCAGCACCTCTTGCGTGCGCGACTCGCCCGGCTGCGGCGTGAGCGACACGCGAATCGTGTCGCCGATGCCCTCTTGCAGCAGGATCGAAAGCGCCGTGGCCGAGGCCACAGTGCCCTTGGTGCCCATGCCGGCTTCGGTAAGGCCAAGGTGCAGCGGGTATTCGCAGCGCTTGGCGAGCTCGCGGTACACCGAGATCAGGTCTTGCACGCCGCTCACCTTGCACGACAGGATGACCTGGTTGCCGGCCATGCCCATCGACTCGGCCAGCTTGGCGGACTCGATGGCCGAGGTGATCAGCGCCTCGTACATCACCTGCTTGGCGTCCCAAGGTTCGGCGCGCTGGCTGTTGATGTCCATCAGGCTGGCAAGCAGTTCCTGGTCGAGGCTGCCCCAGTTCACGCCGATACGCACGGGCTTGTTCCACCGCATGGCCGCATCGATCATCTGGCCGAACTGGCGGTCGCGCTTGTCGCCCTTGCCCACGTTGCCGGGGTTGATGCGATATTTACTCAGAGCCTCGGCGCAGGCCGGATAGTCGGTCAACAGGCGGTGCCCGTTGTAGTGAAAGTCGCCGATCAGCGGCACGTCGATGCCCATGCGGTCGAGCTGCTCGCGGATGTAGGGCACCTGGGCCGCGGCCTCGGGCGTGTTGACGGTGATGCGCACCATCTCCGAACCCGCGGTGGCGAGCTCCTTCACCTGGATGGCCGTGCCGATGGCGTCGACCGTGTCGGTGTTGGTCATGGACTGCACCCGCACGGGAGCGTCGCCGCCCACCGTGACGGTGCGCGCGCCCCAGACCACCTGGGCCTGGCGCGAGCGGCGCGCCTTCGGCGCTGCCGATTCAATGGGTTGAGGAGTGCAGTCGCTCAAGATGTCACCTCGAAACGCGCCACGCCGCCACCGCGCGTGACCGGCTTCAGATCGTAGGGCTTTCCGCGCACTTGCACATCGACCGCCGATGCGCGCCCGACCACCACCGACAGCGGCAGCGCGCCAGACAATCCGACGGTTTCGCCCGCTTGCACGATGCGGCGCAGCAACTGCTTGCCGCCGGCCTCTGTCACAGTGATCCAGCAGTCTTCGCGCGCGACGAAGACAAGGGGTTGCACACCACTGGCAGCAGGTGCTGCAACTGTTGCGGCCGCGTTGGCCGCGGGCAAGGCCGTAGCGGATGGCGCACCCGGTGCGGCAGGTGCGACCGGCGTTCCGGGCGCCGCCGCGGTCGCGGGGCCAGGTGCCGCAGGCGGTACGGGCGACACCGGCGTGTTCTCGACCACGGAGGCTCCGCCTGGCGCCGCTGCAACCGCAGGCGCCTCGGTGACCGAACCTGTTTCGGTTTCGCCACGCGCCGTCCAGCGCGAGACGGCGGCACCGACCTGGTCGAAAGCCGACTGCGGCAGCCAGAACAGCACCGCTGCCCCCACCAGCAGCAAAGCGACGACGATCAGCAATGCGCGAGACGGAAGACCGTTGGAGCGGCTGCCGTTCCAACGCGGCGTGCCGGAAACGATGTTGCTCTTGAGCGTGCGGTCGGCCGTTGCCAGCGGTGCGCGCTGCGCTCCCGGCAGCTTTGCCAGCACGGGAGCGGCATCGATGCGCAAGGCGCGGCAGACGCTGCTTGCCAGGGCACGCGCAAAGACCGGGTCGGGCAGCGAATCGATATCGTCCGCCTCCAGCGCCATGAGCTTCTGCGGCGGCACCTTCAGAGCCGCGGCCACCATTTCGATATGCAGGCCATGGGCCTCGCGCGCCTCGCGAAGCATGTCGCCGGCCGTCTTGTGCGTGATGTCGCCTTCCTCGAGCGGCAGTGCCGCGGAAGTGCCGAACTCCGAAACCCGTTCAGTCATTGAAATTCCCGCGCTCGTACGCTATTGCCTCCCGGGACTGCGGAAAGCGCCGTTGCAGTTGCCCTCCCAACTGCGCAACTGCCTCGCGGTTGTTGAGCCGTCGTTCGATCTTGATGCCGAGCCACAGCGTCTCGGCGCTGGCCGAAGGACTGTTGTTGACCCGGCGAATGTAGAACTGCGCACGCGACCATTCCTCGCGTTGCGCCAGCAGTGAGGCCAGGTTGAATCCGACCACCGGATTGCCGGCATCGATCTCGTAGGCCTGCATCAGGCTGCGCTCCGCCTCCGGACGCTGTCCGGCCCTGAGCTCGCAGACGCCTTGGGTCATGAGCGTCTTGGCGCGGTCGGTGTAGCTCGGCACCGCGAGCGCAGCGCTGAACTGCTGGGCCGCGTCGCCATAGCGGTTCTGCTGGCACAGCAGCCAGCCGTAGTTGTGCCGCACATTGGGATCGCGCGGGTTGATGGCGATGGCGCGCCGGAAGCTGTCTTCGGCCATACCGGCATCGTCGAGCCGCATGTAGACCAGGCCCCGCAGGCTGTAGGCATCCGCGTAGTTGGGGTCGGCGACCAGCGCCTGCTTGATTTCGTCGAGCGCGACGGTGTTCTGGCCATGCTCGAAGTAGCCCGAGGCCAACTCCAGCCGCAGCCGCGCGCGGCGCTGGCGGCTGCTCTCATCCGACTCGGTAACGATCTCCGCGCCCTTGCCCGAGCTGGTGTCGGCCAGGCTGGTGGTGGTGGTCCGCGTGTTGACGCAGCCCCCGAGCAGAAACGCCACGGCCACACCGGCAAAGCTTGCAGCCAGCAGCCGCTGCGCGCTCGCGGTGGTCATCGGAAAGGCCATGCTCATTGAATCAGTGCTCCTGGGGGGTGGTCTTTCGAACCGGATGCAAAACAACAGGCCGCTCCGACACGGCACGGCGCTGGGCCATGCGTTCGGCGGCGCGCGTGCGGTCCTTCACGTCGCCGGCCAGCTGTCCGCAGGCCGCGTCGATATCGTCGCCGCGCGTCTTGCGCACGGTGGTCACAAGGCCCGCCTCGCTCAGCGTCTTGGCAAATGCCAGCACCCGCGGCTGCGGCGAACGCAGCAGGCCCGAGGCCGGAAACGGGTTGAACGGAATCAGGTTGAACTTGCAAGAAATGCCATGCGTGCGAACGAGTTCCACCAGTTGCCGCGCATGCTCGGGCTGGTCGTTCACGCCGTCGAGCATGCAGTACTCGAAGGTGATGAAGTCGCGCGGCGCATGCGCCAGGTAGCGCTTGCAGGCCTCGATCAGTTCTGCAATGGGGTACTTGCGATTGAGCGGCACCAGATCGTCGCGCAACGCATCGTTGGGCGCGTGCAGCGACACGGCCATGGCCACCGGGCAATCGGCGCCCAGGCGGTCGATCATCGGCACCACGCCGGAAGTCGACACGGTCACGCGGCGGCGCGACAGCCCATAGGCGTTGTCGTCGAGCATGGTGCGCAGCGCCGGCACCAGCGCCGAGTAGTTCTGCAGCGGCTCGCCCATGCCCATCATCACCACGTTGGAAATGACGCGCTCGTCGCGCTTCAGGTGCTTGCGCAGGAAGTGCTCGGCAAACCACAGCTGGGCGACGATTTCGCCCGTGCTCAGGTTGCGGCTGAAGCCCTGGTGCCCCGTGGAGCAAAAGCGGCAACCCACCGCGCAGCCGGCTTGAGACGACACGCACAGCGTGCCGCGGTCGTCTTCGGGAATGAATACGGCTTCGACGGCATTGCCGTCGCCGACGTCGAACAGCCACTTGATCGTGCCGTCCTTGGATTCGTGCTGCGTGAGAACCGTGAGGGCCTCGACGCGAGCGGTGGTGGCGAGCTTCTCGCGCAGCGACTTGGCCAGATCGGTCATCTGGGCAAAGTCGCTGGCGCCACGCTGGTGGATCCAGCGGAACAGCTGCGTGGCGCGGAATCGCTTCTCGCCGAGCTTTTCGCAGAACGCAGCCAGCCCCTCGAGATCGAATTCGAGCAGGTTGGCCGTGGTCATGAAATCAGCCGGGATACGGCTTCAGCGTGCGTAGACGTTGAGGCCGGCGAAGAAGAAGGCCACTTCGTTCGCTGCGGTTTCGGGAGCGTCCGAACCGTGCACGGCGTTGGCGTCGATGCTGTCGGCGAAGTCGGCGCGAATGGTGCCGGCGGCTGCCTTCTTGGGGTCGGTAGCGCCCATCAGGTCGCGGTTCTTGGCAATTGCGTTCTCGCCTTCGAGCACTTGCACGAACACGGGGCCGGAGATCATGAACTCGACGAGGTCCTTGAAGAAAGGACGCTCCTTGTGGACCGAGTAGAACTGCTCGGCTTCATTGCGCGAGAGGTGCACCAGCTTGGCGGCGACGATCTTGAGGCCGGCAGCTTCGAAGCGGGAAACGATCTTGCCGATGACGTTCTTTGCAACGGCGTCGGGCTTGATGATGGAGAGGGTACGTTCGATAGCCATTGAAGTGCTTCCTGAGCTTTGATTTTGAAGTGTTTTGTCACGGCTGCAACGAATATGTTGCACTCTACGGCGACAAAGCCTCTGATTTTAACCGGCGCAGCCCGGGGCCTTGGTGAAAACCCCGCGAAAGGCTGCGCTTGGCGGCTGGGTTTCAGCGTCCGCGGCGGCGATTGCCACCCGGGCCGCCCTGCCCGCCGAAGCCGCCGCCTGCCGGACCTCCGCCGCCGCGGCGGCCGGGGCCCTGGCGCTGCTCCTTGCGCTGGCGCGAGAAACTGTCGGCGCCGATGTAGCCGAGCGAGGTCTTCATCGGATCGGGCTGGTTCGCGCCGCTTGGCGGACGCTCCTCACCCTGGCGGTTGCCACGATTGTTGTTGTTGCCGCGGCGCCCTTGCGGCGGCATGCCTGCGTTACCGCCGCCGCCACCGCCCCGGTTGCCACGCCCCCCGCGCTCACCGCGCGGCGGCCGGCCGTCGCCGAGCGGGTTCGGAATGGGCGCTTCGCGGCCGTCGTCGCGCATGTCGCGGGGCTGCTGCTGTGCGACGCCGGCGTTGCGGTTGTTGCCGCGGCGCTTCTTGTTGCGCCCGTTGCGGCCGCCTCCGGCACCGGGACCGTCTTGCCCCCCCGGCCCGCGTTGCTGCTGCGGGCGCGGCGCGCCGCCGCCGGATGCCTGGAACAAAGCGCTGATGTCGCGCTCGTCGAGCTCCATCCAGGCGCCGCGCTTCAGCCCGCGCGGAAGCACCATGGCACCGTAGCGGATGCGGATCAGCCGGCTGACCGCGTGGCCGACCGATTCGAACAGGCGCCGCACTTCGCGGTTGCGGCCTTCGGAAATGGTGACCCGGTACCAGCAGTTCGAACCTTCGCCGCCGCCCTCTTCGATGGTGCCGAACTGGGCCATGCCGTCGTCCAGGCGCACGCCTTCGAGCAGCTTCTTCTTTTCTTCGGCGCTGAGCGCGCCGAGCACGCGCACGGCGTATTCGCGCTCCAGGCCAAAGCGGGGATGCATCAGCTGGTTGGCCAGATCGCCGGAGCTGCTGAACAGCAGCAGGCCTTCGGTGTTCAGGTCGAGCCGGCCGACCGATTGCCACTTGCCCTGTTGCAGCCGCGGCAGCTTGCGGAACACCGTCGGGCGGTTCTGCGGGTCGTCGTGCGTGACGACCTCGCCCACAGGCTTGTGATAGGCGATGACGCGCGGCGGAGGCGGCGCGATGCGGTAGCGAATGGGCTTGCCGTTGATCTTGACCTGGTCGCCGTACTGGATGCGCTGGCCGATGTGGGCCGGCTCGTTATTGACCGAGATGCGGCCCTGGAGAATCAGCGCTTCCATTTCGAGCCGCGAGCCCAGGCCGGCCTGGGCCAGCACTTTGTGCAGCTTGGGCGAGTCGGCCTCCGGCAACAGCACGCGCTTGAGCGGCGGGACTTCGGGGCTTTCCTCGTCGGCGTCGAACTGACCGGAAATGACGTCCGCGAAACGGATCGGCTCGGGCGGCAGCGCATTGCGCTGCTCGCGCTCGGCGGCACGGCGTGCGCGGTCGAGGTCGTCTTCTTCCTCGTCGGGCTCGTCTTCCTCTTCTTCGTCGTCGTACTGGCCTCGAGCGCCCTCCTCTTCACGGCGCTCGTCGCGCTGTTCAGCTGCTTCAACCGGGGCGGGAGCCTTGACGGGAGCGGCAGGGGTTGGCGCCGAAACGGGAGCCGCTACGGGGGCCGCCTCAGCGACGGCTTCGATCACCGGCTCAGGGCTTTCCACGGGTGCTGCCGCGGCTTCGCCCTCAGCAGCCGGCTCTACGGTCTTCTTGCGGCGCGGGGCACGCTTTTTCTTGGGAGCTTCACTCTCGCCGGCAACTGGAGCGGATGCATCGGCATCGGCATCCGAAGAAGGGCTGGACACTTCCGTGACCGACTCTTTTTTTTCTGATTCGGGCTGGACCGGCACGATTGCCGCGTCGTCGGAGTCGGAGGGGCTCATGAGGTTTTTCCGGGAGAAACAGCGTGGGGATCGGTCTCGTCGGGCGACGGGACTTCTTCGGATTCGAGCGCAACGGAAGGCTCGGCTTCGTCGGGGCTGGGGATTTCCGAAGGCTCTTCGGGCGAAGCCGCATCTTCGGCAAATTGCGCGGCAGCGGCATCGACCGCTTCGATGGCTTCGATGGCTTCGGTCGCATCGAGCACTTCGGCGTGCGCCTCGGCGGACTGCGACTCTTCTTGCGCCTGATTTTCCGTTGCCTCGGGACTCTCGGCACCGGGCAGGGTCAATTCTGCTTCGAGCGCCGCGTCCGTCGCAGCGGACGCGTCGGCATCGGATTCGCCCGCAATTTCCATCGGCAGGCCGGGCTGGTTGCCCGAGGCCTGGTCCAGCGCATCGACCAATGCCGCCTGCTGGGCTGGCGTCTCGATCAGCGGCAACTGGTCCAGCGAGGCGAGGCCGAGATCGTCGAGAAACTGCCGCGTGGTGGCGTACAGCGCCGGCCGGCCGACGGTTTCGCGGTGTCCGATCACCTCGACCCAGCCTCGGTCCTCGAGCTGCTTCAAGATGAGGGAGTTGATGGTAACGCCGCGAATGTCTTCCATGTCGCCGCGCGTAACCGGTTGGCGGTAGGCAATGATGGCAAGCGTTTCGAGGGCGGCCCGCGTGTAGCGCGGCGGTTTCTCGGGGTGCAGGCGATCGAGGTGGTCGCGCATCTCGGGCCGGCTTTGAAAGCGCCAGCCGCTGGCGACGTTCACCAGCTCCAGGCCGCGTTGCGCCCAGTCTTCCTGCAGTTCAAGCAACAGCACCTTGATGGTGTCCACGCCCAGCTCGTCGTCGAACAGCACGCGCATGTCGCGCACTGGCAGCGGCTGGCTCGAACAGATCAAGGCGGTTTCTAGAATGCGCTTGGCATCCGCCGTATTCATGGTTCGCGTTATCCGGGAAAAGGCGTCTGTTGGACGCTGGCTCACAGGGATGGAAGGAGTAGGCGTTGCCGGCACGCGGCGAGTGCAACGCAAGGCCGGCATCGAGTGGCCGGCGCGGCCCTCGGGCCGTCAGGCGCGATTGTAATCCAGCCCCCAGGTCTGCAGCGCATGAACAAGATCGGCCGGCGGAAGGGAGCGAAACTCCAGCGGCGCCTGCGTGACCGGGTGCATGAACGCCAGCCTGAAGGCGTGCAGCGCCTGCCGCTCCAGCCCGGCGGCGGGCGCGCCTCCATAGAGCGCGTCGCCAACCAGCGGATGCCCGATGGACGCCATGTGCACTCGAATCTGGTGGGTTCGGCCGGTTTCGAGCGTGCACCGCACGGCACAGCCCTGCGCATTGCTGTCCAGCCGCTCGATGAGGGTACGGGCTGTCTTGCCCGCGTGGCGCTCCAGATCGACCACCGCCATGCGCAAACGGTTGCGCGGATCGCGGCCAATGGGCGCGTCGACCTGCCGGGCGGCTGCACCGGCCCAGGGCTTGTGCCCGACGGCCAGGTATTGCCGCTTGACCTCGCGTGCGGCAATCAGCGCCACCATGGCGTCCATGGCAGCCCGAGTCCGCGCCACCACCATCAGCCCGCTGGTGTCGCGGTCGAGCCGGTGCACGATGCCGGCGCGCGGCAGCAGCGAGGCCTTGGGGTCGAGCGCCAGCAGCCCGTTCAGGAGGGTGCCGCTCCAATGGCCCGGCGCCGGGTGCACCACCAGGCCCGCCGGCTTGTCGATGATTCGCAGGTGCTCGTCCTCGTGCACCGTCACGATGTCCATGGTCTCGGGCCGGAACGCCTGGCTTTGCGGCGTGGGCCGCAGTTCGATGCGGCCGGCCTGCCCGGCGCGCACCGTGGCGGACGGCTTCAGCACCGTGCGCCCTTCCAGCTCCACGGCCCCGGCTTCGATCAGCTGTTGCAGATAGTTGCGAGAAAATTCCGGCACCAGGACGGCCAGCGCGCGGTCCAGCCGCTGGCCGTGCTCGGCGGCCCCCACGGCAAAGGGCCGCAGCTCGCTGGATTCGACCGGGTCGGCGCTCTCGTCGGCCTCGGCTGTTTCAGGCACCAGGTCGAGAGGGTCGGTCGATATAATTGAAGGCAACTGTTTCACGAAAGCCGTATGTGATGTTTCGCGCCAAATTATCGGTCCCCTCCTGGATCGCGCTCAGCGCAGCAGCGCTGCTTGCAGCCGGCTGCTCCTCCACCCCCACCGCCGACAAGACGGCGAGCTGGAGCCCCAACCGCATTTATGCCGAAGCCAAGGACGAAGCTGGCTCCGGTGCCTACGACAAGGCCGTGCCCCTGTACGAGAAGCTCGAAGGCCGCGCCGCCGGTACGCCGCTCGCACAGCAAGCCCAGCTCGAGAAGGCCTATGCGCAATACAAGGCGGGTGAAAAGGCCAACGCCGTTTCCACGCTCGACCGCTTCATGAAGCTGCACCCGGCGAGCCCGGCGCTCGACTACGCGCTGTACCTGAAGGGCGTGATCAACTTCAATGACGACTTGGGCATGTTCTCGTTCCTGACACGGCAAGACCTGTCCGAACGCGACCAGAAGGCGGCCAAGGAATCGTTCGAGTCGTTCAAGGAGCTCGTGACGCGCTTCCCCGCATCGCGCTACGCCCCCGACGCGCGCCAGCGCATGAACTACATCGTGAACTCGCTCGCGCAGTACGAAGTGCACGTGGCACGCTACTACTACTCGCGCGGCGCTTACCTCGCGGCCATCAACCGGGCGCAGCTTGCGCTGTCCGACTACCGCGAAGTGCCCGCACTCGAGGAAGCGCTGTACATCATCGTTCGCTCCTACGACGCGCTCGGCATGAAGGACCTGCGCGACGATGCCCAGCGCGTGCTGACCACCAACTACCCGCAAAGCGAGTACCTGGCCCGCGGTTTCAAGGGCAAGGACGATCCGTGGTGGAAGGTCTGGTAAGTCGATAAAGAACAAAGCCCTTCGGGGCTTTTTCTTCGTCTGTACGAGGGCAGGCCCCTGTCCCTCCGGCCTCTCGCCTTCAGGCCGAGAGCGAATTCTTCAGGTCGCTGATGGCGGCCTCGAAATCCGCTTCGCTCTCCAGCCTGCGCATCGGCGGCAACGCGGACAACAATCGCCGGCCATAGCCCATCGCCACCAGGCGGGTGTCGCAGATCGCAAGCACCCCGCAATCGGTTTCGCGCCGAATCAACCGCCCCGCGCCCTGCTTGAGCGCCACGGCCGCCTCGGGCAGCGAATAGTCGCTGAACGAACTGCGGCCCTGCGCTTCGAGCCGCTGCGACCTCGCTTCGACCAGCGGATCGTTCGGCGGAGGAAACGGCAGCTTGTCGATCACCACCAGCTGCAGGGCGTCGCCCGGTGCGTCGAAGCCCTCCCAGAACGATGCCGAGGCCACCAGCACGCAACCCGCACGGCCGCCTTGCGCGCCTTCGCGGAAGCGGTCCATGAGCACGCGCTTGGGCAGTTCGCCCTGCACCAGCACCTCGGGCCGTACGTCGGCTTCGAGTCGCTCCAACTGCTGCTTCATCTCGTCGCCGATGGTGCGCAAGGCACGCAGCGTGGTCGTCAGCACCAGCGTGCGCCCGCCGAGTTCGCTGGCGCCCCGCGCAGCCAGTTGCGCAACCCGTGCGCTGTGAGAAGCATCGTTGGGCTTCGGAAAGGCCCGCGGCACATAGAGCCCCGCTTGGGCGGCATAGTCGAATGGGCTCTGCACCCGCAGCACCTCGGCATCGCCCAGCCCGCACGGCTCGGTGAACCAGCGCAGCGTGGGCTCGTCACCCAGCGTGGCCGAAGTGAAGATCCAGGCGCGCCCGCTGTCTTCCGGCGCCGGGCGGCTGTCTTCCTGTTCTTCGCCATAGGCATCGAGTTCAGGCTCGCCGTGGCTGATCTTGAGCACGCGCGTGCGCATTGCCTCGGCAATGTCGAGCGGCGATTCGACCAGGCGCAATTGCGTACCTACGTCGACCCAGCGCACCGACTCGACCTCGCAAGGCAGCGCGAAACGCGCCGCGCGCTTGGCGAGCTGCTGCGCCCGCTCGTACAGGCGCACGAAGTCGGGCGATATCTCGCTGACGGTATCGAGCCCTTCGGCCGCCATTTCGAATGCATGCTGGAAGTCGTCGAGCGCGCCTTGCCAGATGCCGGGATCGATGCCCTCCGGCGCGGGCCCCACCCAGCGCAGCTTGGTCCCGGGCCACTGCTTGCCGACCGCAAGGCGCAGTTCGCGCGCCGCACGCTCCACGGCCGCTGCCAGTTGCTGCCAATCGACCAGCCCGCGCGCATGCTGCAAGCCCGCGCCGAGCAGATCGCGGGCGAAATCGAGCGCCTGGCCGCTGCCGAGCTGCGCCCCGAGAAACTGCACACCGGTTTCGTTGAGCTGATGGGCCTCGTCGAACACCACCACGCTCACGGTGGGCAACAGTTCCGCCATGCCGGTCTCGCGCACCGCGAGATCCGCAAAGAACAAGTGGTGGTTGATGACCACCACATCGGCGGCCAGCGCCTCGCGCCGTGCCAGGTTCACGTGGCAGGGCTTGAACTGCGGACACTGCGCGCCCAGGCAGTTCTCGCGCGTGGAAGTAATCAGCGGAATGAGCGGCGAGCGCTCGTCCAGACCGGGCAACTCGGCCAGGTCGCCGGTTCGCGTGGCCTTGGACCACTGCTCGATCTTGGCGAGCGTGCGCAGGCTGCCGCGTTCGGGCAGCGACGCGTCGTGGCGCGCAAGGTCGAGCCGGTGCAGGCACAGGTAGCTCGCGCGGCCCTTGAGCAGCGCCGTTCGCACCGGCAGTTCGAGCGCTTCGACCAGGCGCGGCAAGTCGCGGCCGAACAGCTGGTCTTGCAGGGTCTTGGTCGCGGTCGACAGCAGCACGCGTTCGCCGCTCAGCAACGCCGGCACCAGATACGAAAACGTCTTGCCGACGCCGGTGCCGGCCTCCACCACCAGCACGCCGCCGTCTTCGATGGTGCGCGCCACGGCCAGCGCCATTTCGGTTTGTCCCGAACGTTCGCGAAACTGATCGGCGGCACGGGAAAGCGCACCGCCGTGCGCGAAGGCGTCGCGCACCTTGTCCTCGAGTGTGTCGGTCACGCGGGTTCTCTCGGATCGAGCAGGTTTTCGAGCCGCACGATCTGGTCGCGCAACCCGAGGCGGCGCTTCTTCAGGCGCCGCAGCAGGAGTTCGTCTTGCGGCAAGGCCTCGGCCAGGCGGTCGATGGTGGCATCAAGGTCGGCATGCTCGATGCGCAACTCGATCAATTGGCGGGAAAGGGAGTGGAGATTGGAGTCCAACGTGGGCGATGCGAGCGTATTCCGCGCGCACTCGTGTTCACTCGATAATACGTCCTGACACGAATCCACGAGAAGACAGAAAGCGCGCCATTGGCGCATTGCGCTCATGACCCTAGGCTTTCGACTTGCCGCCGCCACAGGCCTCCACAAGGGAGACCGCCCCTACCAGCAGGACCAGGTGCTGATGATGAGCCACCCGCGCGTGCCGGGCTGCATGCTGGGCGTCATTGCCGACGGCATGGGCGGGCGCAGCGGCGGGCGCAAGGCGTCCGACCAGGTGCTGATGACGGCGCGCCAGCTCTTCACCCGCTACCACCCCGACCGCGACAGTTCCACGGCCGTGCTGCGGCAACTGCTGGAAGACGCGCACACGGTCATCAAGCTCACCGCCCTGTCGAGCGAGCAGGAGCCGCACAGCACGCTGGCGGCCTTTCTCATGAACCCCAAGGGCGACTGCGCGTGGATTCATGCGGGCGACTCCCGCATCTATCACTTCCAGGACGGCGAGCTCGTCACGCGCACGCGCGACCACTCGTATGTGCAGGTGCTCATCGACCGCGGCGAAATCAGCGAGGCCGAGGCCAACGTCCATCCCAAGGGCAACATTCTCCTGGGCTGCCTGGGCATGACAACGACTCCGCCACCGATAGAGCCGCACTACATTCCGGCAATGCAGCCTGGCGACCTGCTCATGGCGTGCAGCGACGGGCTCTGGCATTACTTCAGCCCCGAGGAACTGGCCAGCGTGCTGTATGCGGAGCCGCCGCGCGACGCGGTTGAAATTCTCGTGGGCGAGGCGCGCCGCCGCGCCCGGGGTACGGGCGACAACATCTCCATTGCGGTGTTGAAACTCGAAGCGCTGCCAGCCGAAGCCTGACCTCCGACGGCCGAGCGGTGCTCGGCCCCGGCGCCTAACGAGAAGGAGACGACGCCGGCGATGCCGGTGGCGGCGGAGGCAAAGGCGCACCGCGCGGCTTGCTCCGATCGGCGTTCTGCCGTTCGCGGCTGGCCCGGCGCTCCGCGGCCTTCTGCTGCTTGCTCTCGAAGCGCTCGACCTCCGCCGGTGCTTCGGCGCGGCGCTGGGCGGCCTTGGCCTGGTCTTCGGCGTTTGCCCTCTGCTTGGCCTCGAGCTGGCGACGGCGCTCGTCGGCCTCGGCAGCCGTGGCGGCGCGGCTTGCCGCGTGGTCGGCAGCGCGCTGCTCGCGGTCTTTTTGCGCTTGGCGGGACTCGTCCTGCTTCTCGGGCGTGTCTTGCGGGCGCCGCGTGGCGGCCTTCTGGTCGAGCTTTTCGAGCTCGGCGGCACCGCGGCGCTGGCGCTCGATGTCGTTGATGGCCGTTTCCTGCCGTTTGATGTGATCGGTTTCGGTACGGCGGCGCCTGCGGCTGTCGCGCAGGCAGTCTTCGACCGCGAACTTTTGATAGCAGGCGGCGCGCTCCTTTTCGAAGCGTGCCTCGATGGCGGCGCGCTCGGCGGCCAGCCTGCTGCGTTCGGCTTCGAAGTCGGCAGCGCCTGTGGCCGCATTGGACTGCGCCCAGACCGGCAGGCTGCCCAAGCTCATCAGCACGGCGAAAACGATATTTTTCATGTCAGTCGAGTGTCGACGATCCGGCGCTCCAGGGAGAGGAATTCGCTCGATTGCATTTCGGTGAGCCTTGAAACCGTGCGCGGAAATTCATGCGCCAGCGGTCCCTCGGTATACAACGCCTCCGGCGCCACCTCAGCCGACATGATGAGCTTGACACGCCGGTCGTACAAGACGTCGACGAGCCAGGTGAAACGGCGTGCCTCGGAAGCCATGCGAACCGGCATGTGCGGCACGTCGGAGAGCAGCACCGTGTGGAACTGGCTGGCTATTTCGAGATAGTCGTTCTGCGAGCGCGGTCCGCCGCAGAGCGTCTTGAAGTCGAACCAGACCACGCCGCCAGCCTTGCGCCTTGCCCGGATCTCGCGCTGCTCGATGTGAAGGATCGGGTTTTCGTCGGCCGTTTCGGCCAGCTTGTCGAAAGCCTTGCGCATTTCCTTCTCGGCCGCCGCATCGTTGGGCGTGAGGTACATGCGCAGTTGCTCGAGCGTGCGGCGCCGGTAGTCGGTGCCGTTGTCCACGCTCAGCACTTCGAGCTTTTCGTTCAGCAGTGCAATCGCAGGCAGGATGCGGTCGCGATGCAACCCGCCGGGGTAGAGGTCGTCGGGCCTGAAATTGGAGGTGGTGACAAAGCCCACGCCGTTCTCGAACAGCGACACCAGCAGCCGATGAAGAATCATCGCGTCGGTGATGTCCGCGACGTGGAACTCGTCGAAGCAGATCAGCTTGTAGCGCTTGGAAATACGCAGTCCAAGCTCGTCGAGCGGATTGACCGTGCCCTGCAGCTCGCGCAGCTCGCGGTGCACCTCGCGCATGAACTCGTGAAAGTGCAGGCGCGTCTTGCGACGCAGCGGCACGGCGTTGAAGAACAAGTCCATCAGGAAGCTCTTGCCCCGCCCGACGCCGCCATACATGTAGACGCCGCGCGGGAGCTCCGGTCGATTGATGAACTTCTTCAGCGCGTTGGAGCGCTGGGCCTTGTAGCCGGCCCACTCCCGCGCGCAGCGATCCAGCGCCTCCACGGCGCGCAGTTGCGCGGGGTCGCTCTGGAACCCGCGCACCGCGAGTTCCGCCTCATAGGCCTCTTTGACGCTGGTCAATGGATCAGAAATTCAGCGTACGCTTGTCCACGGCAAGTGCCGCTTCCTTCGTGGCTTCCGACAGCGACGGGTGCGCGTGGCAGATGCGTGCGATGTCTTCGGCACTGGCCTTGAACTCCATGGCCACCACGGCTTCGGAGATCAGCTCGCTGGCTTGCGGGCCCACGATGTGCACGCCGAGGATCTCGTCCGTTGCGGCATCGGCCAGGAACTTGACCATGCCGGTTGTGTCGCCCAGCGCGCGTGCGCGGCCGTTCGCCAGGAACGGGAAGGTACCGGCCTTGTAAGCGCGGCCCGCGGCCTTGAGCTGCTGCTCGGTCTGGCCGACCCACGCGATCTCGGGGCTGGTGTAGATGACCCACGGAACCGTGTTGAAGTTGACGTGGCCGTGCTGGCCCGCAATGCGCTCGGCGACGGCAACGCCCTCTTCCTCGGCCTTGTGCGCGAGCATCGGGCCGCGAACCACGTCGCCGATGGCCCACACGTTGGGCAGGCTCGTCTTGCAGTCGTCGTCCACGGCAATGGCGCCGCGTTCGTCCAGCTTCAGGCCCACGGCTTCGGCGTTCAGGCCGATGGTGTTGGGCACGCGGCCGATCGAAACGATCAGCTTGTCGACTTCCAGCGTCTGGGCTTCGCCCTTGGCGTTCGTCCAGGCAACGCTCACGCCCTTCTTCGACGACTTGATCTCGCCGACCTTGACGCCGAGTTCGATCTTGAGCTTCTGCTTGTCGAAGGCCTTCTTGGCTTCCTTGGCGATCTGCTCGTCCACCGCGCCGAGGAAAGTCGGCAGCGCTTCGAGCACCGTGACTTCGGCGCCAAGACGGCGCCACACCGAGCCCATCTCCAGGCCAATGACGCCTGAGCCGATCAGGCCCAGCTTCTTGGGCACCGCGCCGATGCGCAGCGCGCCGTCGTTCGAGAGAATGTTCTCTTCGTCGAAAGGCGTGCCGGGCAATGCGCGGGCGTTGGAGCCCGTCGCCACGATGATGTGCTTGCCGCTGATCGATTCTTCGGCGGCGCCTGCCACCTTGATCTCATAGCCGGTTTCGTCGGTTTTCACGAACGAGCCGCGGCCATGGAAGAAGCTGATCTTGTTCTTCTTGAACAGGTACAGGATGCCGTCGTTGTTCTGCTTCACGACCTGGTCCTTGCGGGCCAGCATCTTGTCGATGTCCAGGCCCAGGCCCTCGACCTTGATGCCGTGGTCGGCAAAGTGGTGGCCAGCCTGCTCGAAGTGCTCCGACGATTGCAGCAGCGCCTTCGACGGAATGCAGCCGACGTTGGTGCAGGTGCCGCCCGGTGCCGGGCCGCCCTTGCCGTTCTTCCACTCGTCGATACACGCGACGTTGAAGCCGAGTTGCGCGGCGCGAATGGCGGCAATGTAGCCGCCGGGGCCGCCGCCGATGACGATGACGTCGAATTGTTTGTTTGCCATCTGATCAGTCTCCTCAGATGTCGAACAACAGACGCGACGGATCTTCCAGCGCTTCCTTCATGGCGACCAGGCCCAGCACGGCTTCGCGGCCGTCGATGATGCGGTGGTCATAGCTCATGGCAAGGTAGTTCATCGGGCGGATGACGATCTGGCCGTTCTCGACCACGGCGCGGTCCTTGGTGGCGTGCACGCCGAGGATCGCGGACTGGGGCGGGTTGATGATTGGCGTCGAAAGCATCGAGCCGAAGGTGCCGCCGTTCGAGATGGAGAACGTGCCGCCGGTCATCTCTTCGATGCCGAGCTTGCCGTCTTGCGCCTTCTTGCCGTATTCGGCGATCTTCTTCTCGATGTCGGCAAAGCTCATCTGGTCGGCATTGCGCAGGATGGGCACCACCAGGCCGCGCGGCGAACCGACGGCAATACCGATGTCGAAGTAGCCGTGGTACAGGATGTCGTTGCCGTCGACCGAGGCGTTGATCACCGGGTACTTCTTCAGCGCATGCACCGCGGCCTTCACGAAGAAGCTCATGAAGCCGAGCTTCACGCCGTGTTCCTTGGTGAAGCTGTCCTGGAAGCGCTTGCGCAGTTCCATCACGGGCGCCATGTTCACTTCGTTGAAGGTCGTGAGGATGGCGTTGGTCGATTGCGATTGCAGCAGGCGCTCGGCAATGCGGGCGCGCAGGCGGCTCATCGGCACGCGCTGCTCTGGGCGTTCGCCCAGGTCGGCCGCGCCGCTGGGTGCGGAAACTTGCGGCAGCGCAGGCTTGGCGGCCGGTGCGGCCACGGTGGCGGCGGGCTTGGCACCCGAAGCCACGGCGCCGAGCACGTCGCCCTTGGTCACGCGGCCGTCCTTGCCGGTGCCGGCCACGTCGCTGGTCTTCAGGTTGTTGTCGGCCAGCAGCTTGGCGGCGGCGGGCATGGCAACGTCCGACTTCGAACCGCCGGCGGCTGCGGCAGCGGCCGCAGGGGCCGGTGCAGCGGCGGGCGCCGGAGCTGCTGCTGCAGCGGGCGCTGCCGCGGGTGCGGCGGCCGCGCCCTTGCCTTCGGTGTCGATCTTCGCGATCAGCTGATCGGCCACCACGGTGGCGCCATCGGGCTGCACGATTTCAGCCAGCACGCCGGCCGAGGGCGCGGGCACTTCGAGCACAACCTTGTCGGTTTCGATCTCGATCAGGATTTCATCGACGGCGACGGCTTCGCCGGCCTTCTTCTTCCAGGTGAGCATGGTGGCTTCGGCCACGGATTCGGAAAGCTGGGGGACTTTGACTTCTACGATAGACATTTGGAGTGAGCTCCGTTTTGTTCTTGAGGGTGTTCGTGTGAAAAGAGGCTTTTGATTACTTGGTCAGCACGAAGCCCTTGAGCTTGCCAAATGCGCCATCGACCAGCGCCTTCTGCTGTTCCTGGTGCAGGTGCGAGTAACCCACCGCCGGCGATGCCGAAGCGGCACGGCCGGAGTAGCCGAGCTTCTGGCCTTCCTGCATGTTTTCGTGGATGTAGTGCTGCACGAAGAACCAGGCACCCTGGTTCTGCGGCTCGTCCTGGCACCAGACCACGTCGACGAGATTCGGGTACTTCTTGATCTCGGCGGCAAAGGCCTTGTGCGGGAACGGATAGAGCTGCTCGACGCGGATGATGGCCACGTCGTCGTTGCCCTGCTCTTCGCGCTTCTTGGACAGGTCGTAGTAGACCTTGCCCGAGCAGGCGATCAGGCGCTTGACCTTCTCTGCCTTCAGGCCCTTGCTGTCGGGAATGACCGTCTGGAAGCTGCCCTTGGTGAACTCGGACAGCGGCGACGTTGCATCCTTGTTGCGCAGCAGCGACTTGGGCGTGAGGATGACCAGCGGCTTGCGCAGGTTGCGCACCATCTGGCGGCGCAGCACGTGGAAGATCTGGCTGGCCGTGGTCGGCTGCACCACCTGCATGTTGGTGTCTGCGCTCAGCTGCATGAAGCGCTCCAGGCGTGCCGAGCTGTGCTCGGGGCCCTGGCCTTCGTAGCCGTGCGGCAGCATCATGGTCAGGCCGTTGACGCGGCCCCACTTCACTTCGCCCGAGGCGATGAACTGGTCGATCACCACTTGCGCGCCGTTCACGAAGTCGCCGAACTGGGCTTCCCAGATGACGAGCGTGTTCGGGTCGTTCGAGGCGTAGCCGTATTCGAACGCGAGCACCGCTTCTTCCGACAGGATGGAGTCGATGACAACGAACGGTGCCTGGTTTTCAGCCACGTTCTGCAGCGGCGTGTAGGTGCCTTCGTCGAACTTCTCGCGGTTCTGGTCGTGCAGCACGGCGTGGCGGTGCGTGAACGTGCCGCGGCCGCAGTCTTCGCCCGACAGGCGAACCGGGTAGCCGCTGGCCACCAGCGAGGCAAACGCCATGTGCTCGCCCATGCCCCAGTCGACGTTCACGTCGCCGCGGCCCATGGCGGCGCGGTCGTCCAGCACCTTCTTCACGAGCGGGTGCACCGTGAAGCCGGCCGGCACCGTGGTGATCTTCTCGGCCAGGCGCTTCCACTCGCTGGACGGAATGGCCGTGTCGCCGGCATCGGTCCACTTCTTGTTGAGGTAGGGGCTCCAGTCGACCGCGTACTTGCTCTTGAAGTTGGTGAGCACCGGGTCGATGGTGTTCTTGCCTTCGTCGAAGGCGGCACGCTGCGCCTTGACCATGTCGTCGCCGAGCGTGTCGCCAAGGCCCTGAGCGGCCAGCTTGTCGGCGTACAGCTTGCGCGTGCCGGGGTGCTGGGCGATCTTCTTGTACATGAGCGGCTGCGTGAGCGAGGGGGTGTCCTGCTCGTTGTGGCCCAGCTTGCGGAAGCAGACGATGTCCACGACCACGTCCTTCTGGAACTCCATGCGGAATTCAAGGGCGAGCTGGGTTGCCAGCACCACGGCTTCCGGGTCGTCGCCGTTCACGTGCAGCACCGGCGCCTCGATCATCTTGACGATGTCCGAGCAGTACAGCGTCGAGCGGCTGTCGCGCGGGTCGCTGGTGGTGAAGCCGATCTGGTTGTTGATGACGATGTGCACCGTGCCGCCGGTGAAGTAGCCGCGCGTTTCCGCCAGCGCCAGCGTTTCCATCACCACGCCCTGGCCCGCGAAGGCCGCGTCGCCGTGCACCAGCACGGGCAGCACCTGCTTGCCCTGCGGGTCGGCGCGGCGGTCCATGCGCGAACGCACGGAGCCTTCGACCACGGGGTTCACGATTTCAAGGTGCGAGGGGTTGAACGCAAGGCTCAGGTGTACCGGGCCGCCGGGGGTGGTCACGTCCGAGCTGAAGCCCTGGTGGTACTTGACGTCGCCGCTCGGCAGATCTTCAGGTGCGGTGTGGTCGAACTCGGCAAACAGGTCGGCCGGCAGCTTGCCCAGCGAATTGACCAGCACGTTCAGGCGGCCGCGGTGGGCCATGCCGATCACGATTTCCTGCACGCCCTTGATGCCGGCCTGGTTGATGAGCTCGTCCATCGAGACGATGAAGCTCTCGCCGCCTTCGAGGGAAAAGCGCTTCTGGCCCACATACTTGGTGTGCAGGAAGCGCTCGAGGCCTTCGGCCGCGGTCAGGCGGTTCAGCACGTGCTTCTTCTGCTCGGCCGTCAGCTTGGGGTTGGTGCGAGCGCTTTCGAGCTTTTGCTGCCACCAGCGCTTGTGGTTCTGGTCGGTGGTGTACATGTACTCGGCGCCCATGGTGCCGCAGTACGTTTCACGCAGGGCATTGAGCAGGTCGCGCAGCGACATGGTCTCTTTCCCGAAGAAGGTGTTGCTGGTGTTGAACACCGTCTCGAGGTCGGCGTCAGTGAAGCCGTAGAACGAGGGCTCGAGTTCCGGAATGGCCGGGCGCTCGGCGCGCTTCAGGGGGTCGAGGTCGGCCCAGCGGGCGCCGACGTTGCGGTAGGCGGCAATCAGCTGCTGGACAGCGGTGCGCTTGCGGCCGAGTTCGGAATCTGCGCCGCTAGCCTGGACCACGCGGGTGGTGCCCTGCTTGGCACGCTCGGCAAAGGCGTTGATGACCGGCTGGTGCGGCACGTCGCGCGCATTGGTGCCGTCGACGGCGGGTACGTTCTGCAGCGCATCGAAATACGAGCGCCAGTTGTCAGGCACGCTGCCGGGGTTGGCAAGGTAGTTTTCGTACATCTCCTCGACATAGGGCGCATTGCCGCCGAAGAGGTAGGTGTTGCCTTGATAGGCGGTGTACGCCGATGGCGTAGATGAATCGCTCATATTCCGCTGACCTTCGCTTCCCTGAAGGAAGCACTAGCTGGTTAAGAAACCTTCCGCGACACGGCTGAACCGGTTGGCGGATGCGACTGTGGCTGGGGAAGGGCCTGAGTACCTTGGCATTGTGCCACGTCAGACATATGACGGCTCGGCGCAACTTCGCAAGATAGCCCTTGCTCATTCAGTCAGAAGAAAGTAGTTGTTTGATCTGCTGCAGCGTGGAGGGGTCGTCGATGGTGGTCAGGTCGCCCGGGTCGCGCTGCTCGCACACGGCCTGGATGGCCCGCCGCAGCAGCTTGCCGCTGCGGGTCTTGGGTAGCCCATTCACAAAGCGCACGCGCGCCGGCCGTGCCAGGGCCCCGAGCTGGTCGGCCACCACTTTCATGATCTCGCCCTCCAGCTTCAGCGCCGCATCGGCGTCCGTAACGGCTTGGCTGTCTCGCGGCACCACGAAGGCCATGGCCACCTGCCCCTTGAGCGCGTCCGCCACGCCGACCACCGCCACCTCGGCCACGCCCGGGTGACCGGAAATGCTCTCCTCGATCTCGCGCGTGCCAAGGCGGTGGCCGGCCACGTTGATCACGTCGTCGGTGCGGCCGAGGATGTAGAAGTAGCCGTCTTCGTCGCGAATGCCCCAGTCGAAGGTCGAATAGACCATCTTGCCGGGTATGGATTTCCAGTAGGTGTCGACGAAGCGCTTGTCGTCCTTCCACACCGTTTGCATGAAGCCCGGCGGCGTGGGGCCTTCGATCACGACGACGCCCTTCTCGTTGGCGCCGGTCAGTTCCTCGCCGGTGGATTCGTGCAGGATCTTCACGCGGTAGCCGTACATCGGCACGCCGGGGCTGCCGAACTTGCTGGACTTTTTTTCCACGCCGTTGGCAATGGTGATGATCGGCCAGCCAGTTTCGGTCTGCCAGTAGTTGTCGATGATCGGCACGCCCAGTCCGTCGGCAATCCACCGCGCGGTGGGCTCGTCGAGCGGCTCGCCCGCCAGGAAGAGCGCGCGCAGGCTCGACAGGTCGTATTTTTTCAGCAGCGCCGGGTCTTGCTTCCTGAGCACGCGCACCGCGGTGGGCGCGCTGAACATCACGGTCACCCTGTACTTCTCGACCAGGCGCCACCAGATGCCGCCGTCAGGCTGCTTGTCGATGCCCTGCGTGGGGAGGCCCTCGTACATCAGGGTGGCCATGCCGCCGATCAGCGGCCCATAGACGATGTAGCTGTGGCCCACCACCCAGCCGATGTCGCTGGTCGAAAAATAGGTTTCGCCCGGCCGTCCGTCGAAGATGTGCTTCATGCTGGCGGCCAGCGCCACCGCATAGCCGCCGACATCGCGCTGCACGCCCTTCGGCTTGCCGGTGGTGCCGCTCGTGTAGATGGTGTAGCTGATGTCCGTGGCGGCCAGCCAGGTACACGGCACTTCGGTGCCGCCGTGCTTCAGGTTCAGCTCCGCCGCCAGATGGTCGCGGCCGGCGGTGAGCGTCATGGGGGCCAGGCCGCGGTCGGTGAGCAGCACGGCCGCCGGCTTGTGCTTCGAAATCCGGATGGCCTCGTCGAGCAGCGGCTTGTACGCAATGACCTTGCCGCCGCGCGAGCCGGCATCGGCACTCACCACCACCTTGGGTTCTGCGTCCTCGATGCGCGCGGCCAGCGAGCCGCTGGCAAAGCCGCCGAAAACCACGCAGTGGATCGCGCCGATCCGCGCGCACGCCAGCATGGCGAACGCGGCTTCAGGAATCATCGGCATATAGATGAGCACCCGGTCACCCTTGCCCACTCCCAACTCGACCAGGCTGGCCGCGGTGCGCTGCACCTCGGCATGCAGTTCGCGGAAGCTGTAGGTTCTTTCAGTGCCGGTTTCGGTCGACACGAAGATCAACGCGGGTTGGTCTCCACGTGCGGCCAGGTGCCGGTCGACCGCGTTGTGGCACAGGTTGGTGGTTCCACCCACGAACCAGCGGGCAAATGGCGGCTCGCTGGCGTCCAAAACCTGGGCCGGCGGCGTCTTCCAATCGATCAGCCTGGCCTGCTCGGCCCAGAACGCCTCCGGCGCATCCACCGACTGGCGATAGAACTCTTCGTAGCGGCTCATCTGCGATGTCTCCTGGTTATGGAAATCAGTTCCGGCGATCAGCGCCGCCTAAAACTGAATTCATAATTATGGAGATCGATCTTGCAGCAAGCTGACGCGCCGGACAATCAGGTGTCGCCCGCGTCGCCCCGGCCCCGGCGCGCTCGGGGCCGAACGCAAAGTCGTTATCGAATGATCTTCAGCAGCTCGGGGAATGCCGGGTGCTCGGCCGTGCGCAGCCACTCGAACCCGACCATCTCGGTGGTCACCAGTTCGGCGCCCGCGCCGGCCAACCGGTCGAAGGCCGCGTCGCGATTGCGCTCGGTGCGAGAGCTGCAGGCGTCGGTCACCACCCAAACTTCGAATTCGTCTTCCAGAAGATCGAGTGCGGTCTGCAGCAGGCATACATGCGCCTCGCAGCCGGCAACCACGATGGTGTTGCGCTCTTCGGCTGCGGCAGCAGGCTTCTGCAGGTGCTTCGGCAGGCTGCGGGCATTGCCCTGCGGCGCCTTTGGCGGCACGCGCAGCCATTCGCCAAGGCCCTCCTCCATGCCGCTGAAATGCATCTTGGGCAAGGTTCGCTGGTACAGCGCGCGAATGTCGGGCACGGTTTCGCCAAGCTTCGACGGGTTGTGCTCGGTGCCCCAGACCGGCACTTCGAGCAGGCGCGCCATCTTGCCCAGGCGTACGGCGTTCTGCGACACGGCATCGGCCTCGAAGATCGCAGGCATCAGTTGCGCCTGGTAGTCGATCAGCACGAGTTGGGATTGCGAGGCGTCGAGCAGCATGAACTGATTCTTTCAGATGAAAATTGATTGGGCTAGACCGTACCACCGAAAAGCCTTGCACCTAGACTCCGCTGGATGCGGATCTTTTACTGGCGCCTTTCGGCGCGGCGCCCTCTCTTGCTGCTGAGTTTTTGCGCCGTGCTCCTGGTCTCCGGCTGCGGCGGCATGCGAACGGCCAACACGCCGCTGGAGAGCACGCTCGAAAAGAGCAGCTGCACGGTGAACGCGGACACGCTGCTGGTGCTGCTGCCCGGCGCCTATTCGCACCCGAACGAATTCACGCGCGAAGGTTTCGTCAAGGCACTGGGCGACAACAGGCTTGCGGTGGACGCCATGCTGGTCGATGCGCACCTCGGCTATTACAACAACAAGACCATTCTCGACCGACTGAGCAAGGACGTGATGGCACCGGCACGCAGCAAGGGCTACAAGTCGATCTGGATCGTCGGCATTTCCGTCGGCGGTTTCGGTGGGCTGCTCTATGCGCAAACCCACCCCGGCGAACTAGCCGGCCTAGTGGCCATCGCGCCTTATCTGGGGGAACGCGCGCTCAGCCTGGACATCGCCAATGCAGGCGGCGTGGCCCGCTGGACCGGGCCGCTGGACGCTCCGCCAGGCAGCGACCCGCGAACGCCGAGCGAAACGCAGCTTTGGCAATGGCTGCGCGGCTACGTCGGCCACAGCGCCACGTTCGGCGCGCGCCCGCCGCTTTACCTGGGCTACGGCATCGACGACCGCTTTGCCTTCAGCCACCGGCTGCTGGCCGCGGCGCTGCCGGAGGGCCGCGTGTTCACGACCGAGGGCGGCCATGACTGGCCCGAGTGGATGCGGCTCTGGCGCCGCATGCTGCCCACGCTGCCTCTGCCGGGGTGCCCCGGCTGAAGAGCAAACTCAATTCGGCCGCAGGCGCAGCAGCTTGCCGTCGGATTCGTCGGTCAGCACATAGAGCAAACCGTCCGGGCCCTGCTTCACGTCGCGGATGCGCGCCCTGCCGTCGGCCAGGAGCTTGTGCTCGGCAGCCACTTTGCCGTCCTTCAGTTCGATGCGGTCGAGGTAGCCGAACTTGAGCGACCCGACGAACAGGTTGCCCTTCCACCCTGCGCCATAGCGGTCGCTGGTCAGAAACGCCATGCCCGATGGCGCAATCGACGGCACCCAGTAGTGCAGCGGCTGCTCCAGGCCGTCCTTGGAGGTGAGGCCGTCGCCGATCTTGCCGCCGCCGTAGTTTTCGCCATAGGTGATCACCGGCCAGCCGTAGTTGCGGCCGGCCTGCGGCACATTGATTTCGTCGCCGCCTTGCGGACCATGCTCCGTCATCCAGAAACGGCCGTCGGGCGCAAGCGCCGCGCCCTGGCCGTTGCGGTGGCCGTAGCTCCAGATCTCGGGCAGCGTACCCGCCCTGCCGACGAACGGGTTGTCCTTGGGCACGGTTCCGTCTTTCGCGATGCGCACGACCTTCCCGATATGGCTGTCGAGCCTCTGCGCGTCTTCCTTGCGGCTGTACCGATCGCCGAGCGTGAGAAACAGCGTGCCGTCTCGCGCCTCGACGATGCGGCAGCCGAAGTGGTTGCGGCTGGCCACCTTGGGTTGCTGGCTGAAGATGATGCGCAGGTTCTCCAGCTTCGCGGCGTCTTCAGAAAGCTGTGCGCGTGCCAGCGCAGTACCGTTGACCGAGCCCCCTGCCTGGGGTTCGGAAAAACAGAAGTACAGCGTGCGGTTCTTTTCGAAGCCTGAATCCGCCAGCACGTCGAGCAGGCCACCCTGGCCGCCGGCCGCAATCGCGGGCAGCCCGGTCACTGGGGGGCTGATTTTTCCGTCCGCGGCAATCACCCGCAAACGACCGGCGCGCTCGGTCACCGCGAACCGGCCATCCGACAAGAAGGCGACGCCCCATGGATTCTCGAGACCTGACGAAATGATCTCAGGGCGTATCTGCGCTACAACGGTGCCCGCGAACGCCAACCCCGCCAAAACAGCTGCGCGGCCCATAGGCCGAAAGTTTGATCCAATTTGCAGATTCATGAATTTTGCGGGAAGTTGGAGCGTTGTTGCGGGATTTTGTCGATCAAATACGATCCATTGGCCGATTCACCTTTGGGGCGAAGGTTCATTTACGGGCAAACGCTTATGGTTCATAAAGGTCCGCCGTTACATTTTTTCTTCAGCCGAATCGAAAAATTTCAAGCAAATCAATCATTTGGAGATACATTCGCCAATTCAGATGAGGTTGACATAACCGCGCGTCATCAATATCCTACGCGCCATGCGTTTTTTCGTCCTACCCGCTTCCCTCCTGTTTGCCGTCGCCGTCCAGGCCGCTCCTCAACAGGACCGAACCGATGACGAACTGGCCCGCCTCCTTGCCGA
This sequence comes from Variovorax sp. CCNWLW225, assembly GCF_037204045.1. NCBI lineage: Bacteria > Pseudomonadati > Pseudomonadota > Betaproteobacteria > Burkholderiales > Comamonadaceae > Variovorax > Variovorax sp. CCNWLW225. The sequence goes on from NZ_JBBCBV010000002.1 coordinate 486,633, forward strand.
CAAGGGCCTGATCGGACAACTTCAGCAGGTTCGCCAAACCGTCACCGAACGGACTTCCGATCTGGTGGTTACCGCCATCGGCTTCCTTGGCGTCCCATATCGCCGTGGCGGCAACTCGGCGGAATCCGGTTTCGATTGCAGCGGCTTCGTTCGCGCCATGTACAACCAGACGGTTGGCCACCTCCTGCCCCGCCGCGCCGAAGAACAAGCCGCCGCTACCGAAAAGATCGACCGCAGCCAGCTCAAGCCCGGCGATCTCGTTTTCTTCAACACCATGCGCCGCGCCTTCAGCCATGTCGGCATCTATGTCGGCGAAGGCAAGTTCATCCATTCGCCGCGCACGGGCGCCCAGGTGCGGGTGGAAGACATGAACGGCAGCTACTGGAGCCGCCGCTTCGACGGAGCCCGCCGCGTGCTTGGCGGCGCCCCCAATGAAGACGTCAAGGCCGCGGCCACCGCCGCGACCCGCTCCGGCGACTGATCCGCCTGCCCTTCAAGGCCATAAAAAAATCCCGCCGCGGCGGGATTTTTTGTGTCCGCTCCGATTATCCGGAGCGGCTCAACCGGCTCGTCAGGCCTTTTTTGCCGGCGGCAGGTCGGTACAGGTACCGTGCGCCACCTCGGCCGCCATGCCGATGCTTTCGCCCAGGGTCGGGTGCGGGTGAATGGTCTTGCCGATGTCGATCTCGTCGGCGCCCATTTCAATGGCCAGCGCAATTTCGCCGAGCATGTCGCCGGCGTGCGTGCCCACGATGCCGCCGCCGAGGATGCGGTGCGTCTCGGCGTCGAACAGCAGCTTGGTGAAGCCTTCGTCGCGGCCGTTGGCAATGGCACGGCCTGAAGCGCTCCACGGGAAGTGGCCCTTCTTGATCTTGATGCCTTCCGCCTTGGCCTGGTCTTCCGTGAGGCCGACCCATGCCACCTCGGGATCGGTATAGGCCACGCTCGGGATCACCCTGGCATTGAAGGCGGCGCTGGAAAGCTCCTTGTCGCCCTTCTGCTCACCGGCAATCACCTCTGCCGCCACGTGCGCCTCGTGCACCGCCTTGTGCGCCAGCATGGGTTGGCCCACGATGTCGCCGATGGCGAAGATGTGGGGCACGTTGGTGCGCATCTGGATATCGACCGGAATGAAGCCGCGGTCGCTCACCGCCACGCCCGCCTTCTCGGCGCCGATCTTCTTGCCGTTGGGGCTGCGGCCCACGGCCTGCAGCACCAGGTCGTACACCTGCGGTTCCTTCGGTGCGTTCTCGCCTTCGAAGGTGACCTTGATGCCCTCTTTCGTGGCTTCAGCGCCGACAGTCTTGGTCTTGAGCATGATGTTGTCGAAGCGCGGCGCATTCATCTTCTGCCACACCTTGACCAGGTCGCGGTCGGCGCCCTGCATCAGTCCGTCGAGCATTTCGACCACGTCGAGGCGCGCGCCCAGCGTCGAATACACCGTACCCATCTCCAAGCCGATGATGCCGCCGCCCAGGATCAGCATGCGCTTGGGATCCGTGCCCATTTCGAGCGCGCCGGTGGAGTCGACCACGCGCGGGTCGTTCTTCGGCATGAACGGCAGGCTCACGGCCTGCGAACCGGCCGCGATGATGGCGTTGCGGAACTTGACGGTCTGCTTCTTGCCGGTGGTGTCCCAGCTGGTGCCGGACGTCTCGTCCACTTCCAGGTGGTAGGGGTCGATGAAGTTGCCGACGCCGCGCAGGACCGTCACCTTGCGCATCTTGGCCATGGCCGTGAGGCCGCCGGTGAGCTTGCCCACCACCTTGTTCTTGTGGCCGAGCAGCTTGGCGCGGTCGACCGTGGGCGCGGCAAAGCTCACGCCCAGGTCGGCGAAGTGCTTGACCTCGTCCATGACCGACGCAACATGCAGCAATGCCTTCGACGGAATGCAGCCCACGTTGAGGCACACGCCGCCCAGCGTGGCATAGCGCTCGATCAGCACCACCTTCAGGCCCAGGTCGGCAGCGCGGAATGCGGCCGAATAGCCGCCAGGGCCGGCGCCGAGCACGACGACGTCGCACTCGACATCGACCTTGCCACCGTAGGTGGAAGCGGCGGGCGCTGCGGCCGGCACGGGTGCCGGAGCCGCCTTGGGAGCGGGCGCCGCGGCGGCTGGCGCAGGAGCGGCTGCCGCGGGCGCGGGCGCGGGCGCTGCGGCACCGTCCACCTCCAGCGTCAGCACCACGGAGCCTTCCTTGACCTTGTCGCCCACCTTGACGGCGAGCGACTTCACCACGCCGGCGGCCGACGATGGAATTTCCATCGAGGCCTTGTCCGACTCGACCGTGATCAGCGACTGCTCGGCCTTGACCGTGTCGCCGACGTTGACCAGCACCTCGATGACCGCGACTTCGTCGAAGTCGCCGATGTCCGGCACCTTGATTTGTTGTTCGCTCATTTGGACACTTTCAGTTTGAGTGTGAGAACGTCGACCGGTGGGGCCGAATTGCGATCGAATTCGCAGGCGGCGGCGATCCCCGCCTCCGCCACGTCGCGCGAGGTGCGCGACTTCATGTCGTACGCCGCGTGCATGGCGCCAAGTGCAAAGCTGCGCCCCGAGCCGATGGCCCAGAACTGCTTGAACTCGAAGACCTCGCGGTAGCTGTAGATGCCATAGATGCCGCTCTGGTTGGCCATCAGCATCGTGAACTGGCTCGACTCGTAGGGCTCATGCTCGTCTTCCTTGGTCTGCATGAAGAACGAGTCCTTCAGCACCGGATGCAGCAGCGTGAAGGTGCGGAAGATCTCGTGCTTGCTGCCGAACAGCAGCGCCTCGCGCGGCTGCGCGGCCAGCGCATGCTGCAGCACCAGAAAGTGCGCAGCAGCCCCGGCCACGGCAAAGAGGCTCTGCCCCGCCGCATCGTCGATGGTGAAGATCTTCTGGTTCGCCTCGGCGCGGTGCGAAAGCCGCGTGTCGCCGAAGGTCACCAGCGAATCCGCCGCCATCGTGACCTGGCCGCCTTTGCGGACGGCCACAACCGTGGTCATAGCAGGATTCGGCGATAGTCCGCGAGCACCTGGCCCAGGTAGGCGTTGAAGCGCGCAGCCAGGGCACCATCGATCACGCGGTGGTCGTAGGACAGCGACAGCGGCAGCGTCAGGCGCGGCACAAACTGCTTGCCGTCCCACACCGGCTTCATCTGGCCCTTGGAGAGGCCGAGGATGGCCACTTCGGGGGCGTTGATGATGGGCGTGAAATGCGTGCCGCCGATGCCGCCGAGCGAGCTGATCGAGAAGCAGCCGCCCTGCATGTCGGCCGAGCCGAGCTTGCCGTCGCGCGCCTTCTTGGCGAGCTCGCCCATTTCGGAGCTGATCTGCAGGATGCCCTTCTTGTCCGCATCCTTCAGCACCGGCACTACGAGCCCGTTGGGCGTGTCGGCCGCAAAGCCGATGTTGTAGTACTGCTTGTAGACGAGCTGGTCGCCGTCGAGGCTGGCGTTGAAGTCAGGGAACTTCTTGAGCGCCGCAACCACCGCCTTGATCACGAAGGCCAGCATCGTGACCTTGATGCCCGACTTTTCGTTTTCCTTGTTGGTGGAGACGCGGAAGGCTTCGAGCTCAGTGATGTCGGCTTCGTCGTTGTTGGTGACGTGCGGAATCATCACCCAGTTGCGGTGCAGGTTGGCACCACTGAGCTTCTTGATGCGCGACAGGTCCTTGCGCTCGACCGCACCGAACTTGGCGAAGTCGACCTTGGGCCATGGAATGAGGCCCAGTGCCGCGCCATCCCCGCTGCCGCCACCGGCGGGTGCCTTGGCTGCGGATGCCTTCGTGCTGGCCTGGCCGCTCATCACGGCCTTGGTGAAGCTCTGGACGTCTTCCTGGGTGATGCGGCCCTTGGGACCGGAGCCCTTGACCTCTTCGAGCGGCACGCCGAGTTCGCGGGCGAACTTGCGCACCGAGGGGGACGCATGCGGCAGCTTGCCGGTGGGCGCCACAGTGGGTTCGTGCGGTGCGGCAGCAGCTGGCGGAGTTGCAGCGGCCGCCGATGGAGCGGCAACCGGAGCTGGCGCACTGGCGGTCGCCGTTGCCGGCGCAGCGGCTGCAGCAGCCTGCGCGGGCGCAGGCGCCGCACCACCTGCGGCGCCTTCCAGCACGGCAATCAGGTCACCGATATTGACCGTGTCGCCCACCTTGACCTTGAGCTCCTTGAGCACGCCCGCAGCCGACGACGGAATTTCCATCGAGGCCTTGTCCGATTCGACAGTGATGAGCGACTGGTCGGCCGCGATCGTGTCGCCGGGTTTCACCAGCAACTCGATGACCGCGACATCCTTGAAATCGCCGATGTCGGGCACCTTGATCTCGAGGGGACCCGAAGCCGCAGGCGCGGCAGCCGGAGCAGGCGCCGCGGCTGCGGGCGCCGGGGCGGCAGCCGCGGGAGCCGGAGCTGCTGCAGGCGCCGAAGCCGGTGCCGCGGCAGACCCTTCGGCCTCGAGCACGAGGACCACGGAGCCCTCTTTCACCTTGCCGCCGACCTCGACCTTGATTTCTTTCACCACACCGGCGGTCGACGACGGAATTTCCATCGACGCCTTGTCCGATTCCACGGTGATGAGCGACTGCTCGGCCTTGACCGTGTCGCCCACCTTCACAAGCACCTCGATCACCGCGACTTCATCGAAATCGCCGATGTCCGGCACCTTCACTTCCACTGCTGCCATATCGTTGTCTCCCGCCGTGAGGCGCCGTTCGTTCGTTGGTTGTTGATGTTCAGGCGTAAAGCGGGTTGACCTTGTCGACATTGATGCCGTACTTCTTGATCGCTTCAACCACCTTGGCCACGGGCACTGTGCCATCTTCGCTCAGCGCCTTGAGCGCGGCCACCACGATGTAGTGGCGGTTGATCTCGAAGTGCTCGCGCAGCTTGTTGCGGAAGTCGCTGCGGCCGAAGCCATCGGTGCCCAGCACCTTGTAGTTGCGGCCCTTCGGAATGAAGGGGCGGATCTGCTCCGCGTAGGCCTTCATGTAGTCGGTCGACGCGATCACCGGGCCGGTGGTCGGCGAGAGCTGCTCGGCCACGAAAGGCACGCGCGGCGTCTGGTCGGGGTGCAGCAGGTTCCAGCGGTCGGCGTCCTGGCCGTCGCGCGTCAGCTCGTTGAAGCTCGGGCAGCTCCACACCGAGGCGGACACGCCCCAATCCTTCTCGAGCAGCTCCTGCGCGGCAAAGCTTTCGCGCAGGATGGTGCCGCTGCCCAGCAGCTGCACCGTGGGTGCCTTGGCCTTGAGCGCGGGGCCCTGCTTCGACAGGTACATGCCCTTGATGATCTGCTCTTCGGTGCCGGGCTGCAGGCCGGGCATCGCGTAGTTCTCGTTGAGCAGCGTCAGGTAGTAATAGACGTTGTCCTGCTTCTCGACCATGCGCTTGAGGCCATGGTGCAGGATCACGCCCACTTCGTGCGCGAAGGTCGGGTCGTAGCTCACGCAGTTAGGAATGGTGTTGGCCAGGATGTGGCTATGGCCATCTTCGTGCTGCAGGCCTTCGCCATTGAGCGTGGTGCGCCCCGACGTGCCGCCCAGCAGGAAGCCGCGCGCCTGCATGTCGCCCGCCGCCCAGGCCAGGTCGCCGATGCGCTGGAAGCCGAACATCGAGTAGTACACGTAGAACGGCACCATGATGCGGTTGTTGGTGCTGTACGAGGTGGCCGCGGCAATCCAGCTGGACATGCCGCCGGCTTCGTTGATGCCTTCCTGCAGGATCTGGCCGGCCTTGTCTTCCTTGTAGTACATGACCTGGTCCTTGTCGACCGGGGTGTACTGCTGGCCTGCGGGGTTGTAGATGCCGATCTGGCGGAACAACCCTTCCATGCCGAAGGTGCGCGCTTCGTCCACAAGAATCGGAACGACGCGCGGGCCCAGCGCCTTGTCGCGCAAGAGCTGCGTCAAGAAGCGCACGTAGGCCTGCGTGGTCGAGATCTCGCGGCCTTCGGCCGTGGGTTCCATCACCGACTTGAAGGTGTCGAGCGAAGGCACCGTGAAGCTTTCATCGGCCTTGGTGCGGCGGTGCGGCAGGTAGCCGCCGAGGGCCTTGCGGCGCTCGTGCAGATACTTCATTTCCGGCGTGTCGTCGGCCGGCTTGTAGAACGGCAGGTCCGCAATCTTGCTGTCCGGAATCGGAATATTGAAGCGGTCGCGGAAGGCCATGATGTCCTCGTCGCTGAGCTTCTTCGTCTGGTGGACGTTGTTCTTGCCCTCGCCGATCTTGCCCATGCCGAAGCCCTTGACCGTCTTGATCAGGAGCACCGTGGGCTGGCCCTTGTGCTTCACGGCCGCGTCGAAGGCCGCGTAGACCTTTTGCGAATCGTGGCCGCCGCGGCGCAGCTGCCAGATATCGTCGTCGCTCATCTTGGACACCATCTCGAGCGTGCGCGGATCGCGGCCGAAGAAGTGCTTGCGAACGTAGGCGCCGTCATTGGCCTTGAAGGCCTGGTAGTCGCCGTCGTTGGTCTCCATCATGATCTTGCGCAGCGCCCCGTCCTTGTCGCGCGCCAAGAGCGGATCCCAGTTGCTGCCCCAGATCAGCTTGATGACGTTCCAGCCCGAGCCGCGGAATTCGCCTTCGAGCTCCTGGATGATCTTGCCGTTGCCGCGCACCGGGCCGTCCAGGCGCTGCAGGTTGCAGTTGATGACGAAGATCAGGTTGTCGAGCCCTTCGCGCGCGGCCAGGCCGATGGCGCCCAGCGATTCGACTTCGTCCATCTCGCCGTCGCCGCAGAACACCCAGACCTTGCGGTTCTCGGTGTTGGCGATGCCGCGGGCGTGCAGGTACTTGAGGAAGCGGGCCTGGTAGATGGCCATCAGCGGGCCGAGGCCCATCGACACGGTCGGAAATTGCCAGAACTCGGGCATCAGCTTCGGATGCGGGTAGCTCGACAGGCCCTTGCCATCGACTTCCTGGCGGAAGTTGAGCAGCTGCTCTTCGGTCAGGCGGCCTTCCAGGTAGGCGCGGGCATAGATGCCGGGCGACACGTGGCCCTGGATGTACAGGCAGTCGCCACCGTGGTTTTCGCTCTCGGCGTGCCAGAAGTGGTTGAAGCCGGCGCCGAACATGTTGGCCAGCGAGGCGAAGGAGCCGATGTGGCCGCCCAGGTCGCCGCCTTCGGGCGGATGATGGCGGTTGGCCTTGACCACCATGGCCATGGCGTTCCATCGCATGTAGGCGCGCAGGCGCTCTTCGATCTCGAGGTTGCCGGGGCAACGCTCTTCCTGGTCAGGCTCCAGGGTGTTGACGTAGGCAGTATTGGCCGAGAAAGGCTTGTCGATGCTGTGCTGCCGCGCATGCTCGAGCAACTGCTCTAGAAGGAAGTGAGCCCGCTCAGGCCCCTCGCTCTGAATAACGGAGGACAGTGCATCCATCCATTCACGGGTCTCCTGGGCGTCCGCGTCGTTCGCGGCCGAGCCGAACAGGTTCTCGGGATTTGCCGACATGCTTGTCTCTCCTATTAGGGCTGTGGCTGTAATTTAAGTGCGGTCTTCGATAAACGCGGGCGAGTTTCGCATAGAAATGCTTCTATTTCAAATGGCGCATATCCATTTCTTAATGTGATATTTATGATTGAGGTTGTTCTGGCTGCAGCCGCGCCGGAACCAATGGCACCGGGCGTTTGGCGCGCTTCGCGGGGGAGCATCCCCTAAACTCGGAAGATGCCTCTTTCCTCTCCGCTGGCGGTGGCCCGCAGCGCCGTGAATGCGTCCCCTCTGTCCTGGTGGCGCCGCTGGTGGCGCCGGCAAACGCCGGTGCTGCAGGACGCTGTCGCCATGCTCGCGCCCATTGCGGCGGTGCTGCTGTTCCTTGCCGCCATCGTTTCTGCGTTCTGGTACTTGCGCACCGAAGAAGTCGAGCGCGAGCAGGAATCCGTGCGGCGGGACGTCGAATACGCCCAGCAGCGCATGCGCCTGCGCCTCCTGGAGCGGCAGGAACAGCTCATGCGCATCGCACGGGATGCCTCGAACCGCGAAATCGATCCCGTCGAGTTCGCGAGCCGCGCGGAATCCCTGGTTAGCCAGTTCCCCGAACTGCAGACGGTCACGTGGATCGACGACCGCCGCCGCTTCAAGGCTGGCTATTCCGCACCGAGCGTACACCCCGCGCAGCAGCACCTCATCGGCGACGTGCTGCGGCCCGGCGATATCGAGAGCAACTACGCGCTGGCGCGAGAGCTGCGCCAACCGGTTTTCTCCCAACCCATGGCCGGCGGCGATCCCACGGCCATGCTGCAGCTGCACATTCCGCTTTTCGACCAGGGCCTGTTCGCGGGCGTGGTGCTGGGCGAGTTTTCGATCGACGGCCTGCTGCGCTACGGCATGCCATCGGAAGTGCAGGCGCGCTATGCGGTGTCGCTGCTCGACGCCAAGGGCAATCCGATTGCGGGCAACACCGTGAGCCCCAGGGAAGGCGGCACGCGCCTGCTGCCCTGGTCCGAAAGAACCAACGAATACGAAGTGCCGGTGTCGCCCGTCGGCAATGCGCTGGTGCTGCGCGCCCAGGCCTACCGCACCTCGCAGGGGGTGGTCGGCAACGGCTTGTTCTGGCTGGTCTGCGCGCTCAGCGTGCTCACCAGCTGGATGCTGATCGGTACCTGGCGGCACACCCGGCGGCGCCAGCAGGCGCAGCAGCGGCTGGTTGCCGAAACCAACTTCCGGCGTGCGATGGAAAACTCCATGCTCACCGGCATGCGCGTGCTCGACCTGCAGGGGCGCATCACCTACGTGAACGCCGCCTTCTGCGCGATGACGGGTTGGAGCGAAGCCGAACTGGTGGGCCAGACGCCGCCCTTCCCCTACTGGCTGGAGTCGGACCGCGAAGTCATGAACGAGCGGCTTGAGGAAGAGCTGCACGGGCGCGCCCTGCCCGGCGGCTTCCAGGTGCGCGTGAAGCGCAAGAACGGCAGCGTGTTCAACGCGCGCCTTTATGTGTCGCCGCTGATCGATGCGCGCGGCCACCAGACGGGCTGGATGACCTCGATGACCGACATCACGGAGCCCACGCGCATCCGCGAGCAGCTGTCGGCTTCGTACGAGCGCTTCACCACGGTGCTGGAGGCGCTGGACGCCGCGGTGTCGGTGGCGCCCATCGGCAGTGAGGAGCTGCTGTTCGCCAACAAGCTGTACCGGCTCTGGTTCGGTTCCGACACCGTGGGCCACCTGGGCATGGTGGCGCAGGCCGGTGTGCCGGCCTCCAATGCGCACGACGAGGGCCTGGACGACGTCGACCCCTACGCCGGCCTGCCGATCGATACCCTGACCGCCGCCCAGACCGCCAACAACGAGATCTTCGTGCCGCACCTGGGCAAGTGGCTCGAAGTGCGTTCGCGCTATCTCACCTGGGTCGACGGCCGGCTTGCCCAACTGGTGATTGCCACCGACATCACACCGCGGCGCGACGCCGAGGAACAGGCGGCCGCGCAGGCCGACCGCGCCCAGGCCGCAAGCCGCCTGATCACGATGGGCGAAATGGCCTCCAGCGTGGCGCATGAGCTCAACCAGCCGCTGACGGCCATCACCAACTACTGCAACGGGATGATGTCCCGCATCAAGGGGCAGTCGATCGACACCGAGGCGCTGCTCGCGGCGCTCGAAAAAACCTCCAAGCAGGCGCAGCGGGCGGGCCAGATCATCCAGCGCATCCGCTCATTCGTGAAGCGCAGCGAACCCAATCGCACGCCCGCCGACGTGGCCACCATGGTGAGCGAGGCGGTCGAACTGGCGGGCATCGAACTGCGGCGGCGCAATGTGCGGCTCAACCACTATGTGGCGGCGCGGCTGCCTGTGGTGCGCGTGGACCCCATCCTGATCGAGCAGGTGATGGTCAACCTGCTGAAGAACGCGGCCGAAGCCATCGACATTGCAGAGCGCCCGCTCGCGCGCCGTAGCGTGGAACTGCGCGTGCTGCCCAAGGTGATCGAGGGCCACAATGCCATCGAATTTTCGGTGCAGGACACCGGCAAGGGCCTGGCGCCCGAAGTGATGGACCGGCTCTACGAGGCCTTCTTCTCCACCAAGCCCGAAGGCATGGGTATCGGGCTGAATCTGTGCCGCACCATCGTCGAGTCGCACCGTGGACGGATGCAGGCGGAGAACATCTACAATGGCCCGGATGTGATCGGATGCCGCTTTTCCTTCTGGATTCCGGTGTTGGACGCTCCCAGTTCCGTAGCAAGCGACGAGGCAAAGGTACCTGCATGAGTTTGATTCCGAAGAAGGGCACTGTCTATGTCGTCGATGACGACGAGGCCGTACGAGATTCGCTGCAATGGCTGCTCGAGGGCAAGGACTACAGGGTTCGCTGCTTCGATTCAGCCGAGTCCTTTCTTTCCCGATACGACCCGCGCGAAGTCGCCTGTCTGATCGTCGACATTCGCATGGCCGGCATGACTGGCCTCGAACTGCAGGACCGGCTGATCGAACGGCGCTCCCCGCTGCCTATCGTGGTCATCACCGGCCACGGCGACGTGCCGATGGCGGTCGACAGCATGAAGAAGGGCGCCATGGATTTCATCCAGAAGCCTTTCAACGACGAAGAACTCGTCACGCTGGTCGAGCGCATGCTCGAGCACGCGCGCGGCGCCTTCACCCAGCACCAGCAGTCGGCCAGCCGCGATGCGCTGCTGTCCAAGCTCACCGGCCGCGAAGCCCAGGTGCTCGAGCGCATCGTCGCCGGCCGCCTGAACAAGCAGATTGCCGACGACCTGGGCATCAGCATCAAGACGGTCGAGGCGCACCGCGCCAACATCATGGAAAAGCTCAACGCGAACACCGTGGCCGATCTGCTCAAGATCGCGCTCGGGCAAGCGGCGCCCGCAGCCAAGGCCTGAAAACCAGCTATCTCCCCGATAGCGACGAATGTTCCCCACGCCTGCGCAAGCGGGCGTTTTTACTTGGAAAATCGAAACCGATGACCGCTCAATTGATCGATGGCAACGCGCTGGCCCAGAAAATCCGCGCCGATGTTGCCGGCCGCATTGCCGCACTGAAGGCACGCGGCGTGGAACCCACGCTGACCATCATCCTGGTGGGTGAAGATCCGGCGAGCCAGGTCTACGTGAAGCACAAGGTCAACGACAGCAGCCAGACCGGGCTCACCGCCCATCTCGAGCGCCATTCCGCCAGCATGACCGAGCCCGAACTGCTGGCCCGCATCGAGGCGCTCAACGACGACCCCCAGGTGCACGGCATTCTTGTGCAGCTGCCGTTGCCCAAGCACATGGACAGCCACCGCGTCATCGAAGCCATCTCTCCGGCCAAGGACGTCGACGGCTTCCACGTGGCCAGCGCCGGCGCGCTGATGGTCGGCCAGCCGGGCTTCTGGCCCTGCACGCCACACGGTTGCATGAAGATGCTCGAATCCATCGGCTACGACCTGCGCGGCAAGCACGCGGTGGTCATCGGCCGCAGCAACATCGTCGGCAAGCCGATGGCCATGATGCTGCTGGCCAAGAACGCCACCGTCACCATCTGCCACAGCGCCACGCAAGACCTGGCCGCCATCACCCGGCAGGCCGACGTGATCGTCGCCGCCGTGGGCAAGCGCAACCTGCTAACGGCCGACATGGTGAAGCCGGGCGCCGTGGTGATCGACGTGGGCATGAACCGCAAGGAAGACGGCAAGCTGGCCGGCGACGTGGATTTCGACGGCGTCAAGGAAGTAGCCAGCTGGATCACCCCCGTGCCCGGCGGCGTCGGCCCCATGACGCGCGCAATGCTGCTCGCCAACACCCTTGAAGCTGCGGAACGCGCCGCAAAGTGATTTCCATGACCAACCCCCTCCTCGACTTCGCCGATCTCCCGCTGTTCGACCGCATCAAGCCCGAGCACGTCGCGCCCGCGGTCGACATCTTGCTGGCCGATGCCGAGGCGGCGCTGCAGACCGTCACGGCGGCCGACTTTCCGGCCGACTGGAATGCGATTTCGAAGGTGCTCGACGTGGCGTCCGAACGCTTCAGCCGCGCCTGGGGCGCCGTGGGCCATCTCAACGCCGTGGCCGATACGCCGGAGCTGCGCGCCGCCTACAACGAGGCCATGCCCCGCGTCACCGCTTTCTGGACACGCCTGGGTTCCGACGAGCGCCTGTACGCCAAGTACAAGGCGATTGACGCAGCCGCCCTCAACCCCGAGCAACGCCAGGCACATCGCAACGCAGTGCGCAATTTCGTGCTCGGCGGCGCGGAACTGCAAGGCGATGCGAAAAAGCGCTTTGCCGACATCCAGGAGCGCCAGGCCGAGCTGAGCCAGAAATTCAGCGAGAACGCGCTCGACGCCACCGACGCTTTCTCATACTACGCAGCGCTTGGCGAGCTCGAGGGCGTGCCTGAAGACGTGATTGGCGCCGCCCGCGCGGCCGCCGAAGCCGAGGGCAAGCAGGGCTACAAGCTCACGCTCAAGATGCCCTGCTACCTGCCCGTGATGCAGTTTGCCAAGAGCAGCGCGCTGCGCGAAACGCTCTACCGCGCGTATGTCACGCGCGCCAGCGAGCTCGGCGACCCGGCCTTCGACAACACCGCGCTCATCAACGAGATCCTCGCGCTGCGCGAAGAAGAAGCCAGGCTGCTCGGCTACAAGAATTTCGGCGAACTCTCGGTCGTGCCCAAGATGGCCGAATCGCCCGAGCAGGTGGTCAAGTTCCTACGCGACCTCGCGGCCAAGGCCAAGCCCTATGGCGAGCGCGATCTCGCCGACCTGCGCGCGTTCGCATCGGAGCAACTGGGCATTGCCGATCCGCAAGCCTGGGACTGGAGCTACATCGGCGAAAAGCTGAAGGAAGCGCGGTACGCCTTCAGCGAGCAGGAGGTGAAGCAGTACTTTCCGGCGCCCAAGGTGATGGCCGGCCTGTTCAAGATCGTCGAAACGCTGTTCGAGGTTTCCATCCGGCGCGACAGCGCCCCCACCTGGCACCCCAGCGTCGAGTTCTATCGCATCGAACGCCAGACGGCTGGCGGCGTGCAGAAGGTCGGCCAGTTCTATCTCGACCCCTCGGCCCGTGCCGCCAAGCGCGGCGGTGCGTGGATGGACGACGTGCGCGCACGCTGGCTGCGGCCCGACGACGGCACCCTGCAAACGCCGGTGGCGCAGCTGGTGTGCAACTTTGCGAGCGGTGTGGACGGCAAGCCGCCGCTCCTCACGCACGACGACGTGACCACCCTCTTCCACGAATTCGGCCACGGCCTGCACCACATGCTCACGCAGGTGAACGAGCGCGACGTGTCCGGCATCAGCGGCGTCGAATGGGATGCCGTCGAGCTGCCGAGCCAGTTCATGGAAAACTTCTGCTGGGAATGGGACGTGCTCAGGCACATGACCGCCCACGTCGATACCGGCGAGCCGCTGCCGCGCGCGCTGTTCGACAAGATGACCGCCGCCAAGAACTTCCAGAGCGGCCTGCAGACCTTGCGCCAGATCGAGTTCTCGCTGTTCGACATGCTGCTGCACACCGAATACCAGGCCGCCAGTGCGCAGCCGGGCGGCGTGCTCGCGCTGCTGGGCAAGGTACGCGCCGAAGTGGCCGTGATGCCTGCGCCGCCTTTCAGCCGCACGCCCAACACCTTCAGCCACATCTTCTCGGGCGGCTACGCGGCCGGCTACTACAGCTACAAGTGGGCCGAGGTGCTGAGCGCCGACGCCTACGCCGCCTTCGAGGAAACCGTGGGCGCCGACGGCCAGCCGAACATCGAGACCGGCCGCAGGTATCGCCAGGCCATCCTCGAAGCGGGCGGCAGCCGCAGCGCCATGGATTCGTTCAAGGCTTTCCGCGGCCGCGAGCCGCAGCTTGATGCGCTGCTGCGACACCAGGGCATGGCGCAGGCCCAGCCCGTTTGAAGCGGGCCTGAAGCTTGCGATACTCAGGCAATGCATTCGATCCAAAAGAAAACCTCCTTGCATTGCCTGTCCGGCCTCGCCCTGCTGCTCGTTGCAGCAGGTGCCATGGCCCAGCCGATCTATCGCAACGTCGACAAGAACGGCAAGGTCACTTTCTCGGACCGGGCCCCCACCGCCAGCACCGAGCCCGCCGCAGGCCCGCAAGCCGGCATCACGTCGCCGGCCAATGCCGGCCTGCCGTATGAACTGCGCCAGGTGGCACAGCGCTATCCCGTGACGCTGTACACGGGCGAAGAATGCGCGCCGTGCGGCGCCGCCCGCTCGCTGCTCACCACGCGCGGCATTCCTTTCGAAGAACGCACCGTCAAGAGCAACCAGGACGTCGAGGCGCTGCAGCGGATGAGCAGCCAGGCCTCGCTGCCGTTGCTGACGATCGGTTCGCAGCAGCTCAAGGGCTTTTCCGATACTGAATGGTCGCAGTACCTCGATGCCGCGGGCTACCCGAAGAGCAACAGCCTGCCGGCGACTTACCGCAACCCGCCGGCCCGACCGCTGGTTGCGGTGCAGGCGGCACCCGTGGCGCGCGAACCCGCGCCGGCCACTCCTGCTCCGCAGCAGCCTGCGCCTGCTCCCAGCGGGCCGACTCCCAGCAACCCGGCAGGCATCAAGTTCTGAGCGGTTCCTGAGCGGGCCGCCGGTTGACGCCGGCAGCCGCTTTTCTCTTCACTCGAACGTCATCGTTTGCACGCCCGAGGGCGTGCCCAGCAGGCACACGTCGGCCTTCTGGTGAGCGAACACACCGACGGTGACCACGCCCGGCCACTGGCTCACCTCGGATTCGAAGGCAAGCGGGTCGCTGATCCGCAGCCCGGTGACGTCGACGATGTGCTGCCCGTTGTCGGTCACCAGCGCCACACCGTCTTTTTCCCGCACCTGCGCAATGCCGCCCATGGCCTCGAACTGCCGCATGACGCGGCGCGCCGCCATCGGAATGACCTCCACCGGCAGCGGAAAGGCGCCGAGCGTGTCGACCAGCTTGGATGCGTCGGCAATGCACACAAAGCGCCGCGACTGCGCCGCCACGATCTTTTCGCGCGTGAGCGCCGCACCGCCGCCCTTCACCATGAAGCCGCGATGATCGATTTCGTCCGCACCGTCGATGTAGACGCCGAGTTCCTCGACCTCGTTGCTGTCGAACACCGGAATGCCCAGCGCGCGCAGGCGTTCGGTCGAGGCGACCGAGCTCGACACCGCGCCCTTGATCTCGTCCTTGATGGTGGCCAGGGCGTCGATGAACTTGTTCACGGTCGAGCCGGTGCCCACGCCGACGATTTCGCCCTTCACCACATAGGCCAGCGCAGCCCGGCCAACCTGGGCCTTGAGCTCGTCCTGGGAGATTGCGCTGGTGGCGCCGGCGCCGGGAGCGGAAGAAGGGGAAACGGGTGCAGTCATCGCGGAGAATCCTTGGCTCATTGAAGTCGAGAATTATCCGATGCCCCTGCTCCCCTCTTCGCTCTACGGCCTGGCCCGGCCCTTTCTGTTCGGCTTCGACCCGGAACATGCCCACGAACTCACCCTCGACGGCCTGGCCCGCACCCAGAACACGCCGCTGGCCTGCGCGTACGCCGCTTCGCGCGTCGAAGACTCGGTCACCCTCGCGGGGCTGCAATTCCCGAATCGCGTCGGCCTGGCGGCCGGGCTCGACAAGAACGCCCGCTGCATCGACGCTTTCGCGGCCATGGGCTTCGGCTTTGTCGAGGTCGGCACCGTCACGCCGAAGGCACAGCCGGGCAACCCGAAGCCGCGCATATTCCGCCTGCCGCAGCGCGACGCGCTGATCAACCGGCTCGGGTTCAACAACGAGGGACTCGACGCCTTTCTGGCCAACGTGCAGAAGGCGCGCTTCCGCAAGAACGGCGGCAACTCGGGCAAGAAGCCGATGCTGCTCGGCCTCAACATCGGCAAGAACGCCAGCACCCCCATCGAGCGGGCGGTGGACGACTATGTGGCCTGCCTGGACGGCGTGTATGCGCATGCCGACTACGTGACCATCAATATCTCGAGCCCCAACACGGCCAACTTGCGTACGCTGCAGAGCGACGAAGCGCTCGACGCGTTGCTGGGTGCCATCGCCGAGCGGCGGCAGGTGCTTGCCGACCGCGGCGGCAAGCGCGTTCCGCTGTTCGTGAAGATCGCGCCCGATCTCGACGAAAGCCAGGTTGCGGTCATCGCCGCCACGCTGCAGCGCCACGGCATGGACGGCGTGATTGCCACCAACACCACCCTGGCACGCGACGCTGTTGCGGGCCTGCCGCATGCCGACGAAGCCGGCGGACTTTCGGGTGCCCCCGTGCGCGAGGCGAGCAACCGCGTGATCGCCCAGTTGCGCGCGGCCCTGGGAACAGGTTTTCCGATCATCGGGGTGGGCGGCATCCTGAGTGGAGCCGATGCCAAGGCCAAGATTTCCGCGGGCGCCGACGTGGTGCAGATCTACACCGGCCTCATCTACCGCGGCCCGGCCCTCGTGCGCGAAGCGGCTCAGGCGTTGCTGCAAGCTCGCAGCGCTGCCTGAGCGTTCGCGCGTTTTCAGCGCTGGTTTTCAGCGCCGGTTTTCAACGCATGCGCCAGAGCACCGGCGCAACGACCGCTGCCCAGCGCAACAGCCGCTTGGGACGAATCACCACCAGCGCCACCGCAGCGACGACACCCGTCGCCACCGGATGCTCCCGCGCAATGCGCAGCGCAGCGGCGGAGGCCGTTTCGTCCGCGGGCGGTGCTTCTGGAGCCGCTGCTGCCGCACCGGCGGGCTGCGACTTGCGCGGGCCGCCCTGCATGGTGGCAATGCGTTCGCGCTGACGGTCCATGCGGGCCAGCAGCTCTTCGCGCGTGGCGGGCCGCGGGGGACGCGGCGCCTCTTCGTCCTGGTCGGGGTCCTTGCCGAGACCGAAACGGTCCTGAACCCAGGTCCAGTCGCGTTCGAATTCATGGCGCGCCGGCATGAAGCTGTTCGAGGCATTGCGAAGCGTCAGAAACAGACCCAGCGCGGCGGCCAGCCAGAGCACGATCCACACAGCCGCCACCGCCCACGCAGCCGCAACGCGATGCGGCGTGTCCCAGAAGTGCACCACCACCGCCATCGACAGCAACGCCACCGCCACCGTGGTCAGCCCGAGCACGGCCACCACCAGCACGAGCATCAGCTTGAGGCGCTGCTTCTCGTCCTCCCAGGCCATGCGCAAGAGCTGCACACGGTCTTCGGCCGCCAGCGCGCCTTCGGCCGCGGCAATGCGAAGCCGCCGCAAACGGGCATTGAGCCCGAACAGGGACAGCAAGCTCATGCGCCGGCTCCTGCTCGGCGACGGACAACGCGGCGGTGTGTGCTCAGGTCAGCGGCGGCCAAGCAGCAAACCCACCAGCACACCAACTGCCAGCGCTGCGCCGGCAATCTGCCACGGTTCGTCGTGGGCGTAGGCGTTGGCGGTGTTGGCCGCCTCGCGAGCCTTCTGGGCTGCGATCTTGCTCTTCTCCGCCGCAAGCTCGCGTGCAATGGCAAGCTTGGTGTCGATGCGCTGGCGCAGCGCCTTGATGTGGGGAACCGAATCCAGGTCCTTGCTGGCCAGCACGCCGCGCACGTCGCTCGCGATGTCTTCGGCTGCTGCCTCGATGTTGTTGGATGCACTCATTGGAATCTTTCCTCCGTGATGACACCGGCACCGCGCCGGCGGCTTCACGCCAGCAAATGGCGTGGTGTCATGTTACAGGCACAAAAGCCCCTCATGCGCGGCAGTTCTTCAGACTTCTGCACACAAAGGGGCTGCGCGGCATCCCTCAGGCGCTTTCAAGCAAGCGAGCCACGTAGCCTCCGATGGCAAGGCTGCTTGTGAGCCCCGGCGATTCGATGCCGAAGAGGTTGACCAAGCCCCTTACCCCATGCGATTCCGGTCCCTCGATCATGAAATCGCGCGCCGGCTCGTCCGGCCCCGAGATCTTGGGGCGCATGCCCGCATAGCCCGGGATCAATCCCCCGTCGGGCAGCGCGGGCCAGTATTTGCGCACCTCAGCGTAAAAGCCGTCGCCGCGCGCCGGGTCCACCACCAGGTCGTCGGCGGACTCCACCCATTGCACATCGGGCCCGAACTTGGCCTGCCCGCCCAGGTCGAGCGTCAGGTGCACCCCCAAGCCGCCGGGCTCGGGCACCGGGTAGATCAACCGAGTGAAAGGCGCACGTCCAGACAGGGTGAAGTAGTTGCCCTTGGCAAAGTACGCCGTCGGTATGGCCGCCCCGGGCAGGCCTTCGAACCGCCTGGCCAGCCCGGGCGCGTTGAGCCCCGCTGCATTGATGACGGTGTTGCAGCGCAGCGCAGTGCCGTCTTCCGCTACCAGCACGATAGCGTCCGCGCCACATTCCGCGCGTGCAATGGGCGATTTCAGTGCCAGCATTCCACCTGCGTTCTCCAGGTCGCCCAGCAGGCTCAGCATCAGCGCGTGGCTGTCGACAATGCCGGTGCTCGGCGAGTGCAATGCGGCCACGCAATGCAGCTGCGGCTCCATGGCAAGGGCCTCGTCCGCAGTCAGCAGCACGAGGTCGTCGACGCCATTGGCCGCAGCCTTGGCGCGAATGACTTCGAGTTGCGCCACCTGCTCGGGCGAAGTCGCCACGATGAGCTTGCCGCAGCGCTTGTGCGGCAAGCCGCGCTCCGCGGCATATTCATAAAGTGCCTGCTTGCCCTCCACGCACAGGCGGGCCTTGAGCGAGCCCTGCGGGTAGTAGATGCCCGCGTGAATCACCTCGCTGTTACGAGAACTGGTTCCAGTGCCAATGGCGCCTTCCGCCTCGAGCACCACCACTTCCCGGCCCGCGAGCGCCAACGCGCGCGCCACGGCCAGGCCCACCACACCCCCGCCGATGACGGCGCAATCAAGTTCATCCATGGCGTGAGCTTATCGCGGCTCGCGCGCCAGATTCACGAGGTGGTGGGTGGAGGCTCGGGGTCAGTCGGATCGTCCGGCGGCGTGCTCGGCCCTTCGTCGGGCTCCACGGGCAGGTCGGGCGGAATGTCGGGGTGAGTGGCCATGATCGGTCTCCTTCCCCCCTGGGTGTACGCGCTCCGCCACGGAATTGAGCCGGCGCGAAGCGGGAGCTGGGGTCAGCACGAGTCGACAGTTCCGTGCGGAGGGCCAAAAAGCGGCGCGCAAAACAAAAAGCGACTTGGACACAATCCAAGTCGCTTTTTGTTTGGGGAATTTGGTGGGCGGTGGAGGCTTCGAACCTCCGACCCCAGCAGTGTGAATGCTGTGCTCTACCCCTGAGCTAACCGCCCTGTCAATTCTCTGGCGCCGTGTTTCAGTGCCGTTGAATTAATCGCGTTGCGCGAAGCCTTCGATTATGCCACAGCATTTCAGGCGTTTTGCCGAAACAGCGTGCGTCCGTTGCTGGATTTGTCGAGTTGCGACAACACGGCCTCGTGTGCCGTAAGCTCCTGCTCGGCCGCCATGATCACCGGCAGGTCGAACTGGCTCAGGTCGATCGCAACCACCGTGGTGCCCTGCGCCGGTTCGTTCGACGACACGTCGATCAGCAGCGCGTCCTGGCCGCGCGTGAGATTGATGTACACGTCGGCCAGCAGCTGCGCGTCGAGCTTGGCGCCGTGGAAGGTGCGGTTCGAGCGGTCGACACCGAAGCGGTCGCACAGCGCATCGAGCGAATTGCGCTTGCCCGGGTACACCTGCTTGGCCATGGCCAGCGTGTCGGTCACTTCGCCGACGAAGGTGCGCAGCGGCGGCAGGCCGGCCAGCTCGAGTTCCTTGTTGAGAAAGCCGACGTCGAAGGCTGCGTTGTGAATGATCAGCTCGGCGCCGCGCAGGTACTCGACGATGTCGTTGGCCAGCGTGGCGAACTTCGGCTTGTCGCGCAAGAAGTCGGTCGTGAGACCGTGCACCTTGAGCGCGTCTTCATGGCTCTCGCGCTCGGGGTTGAAGTAGATGTGCAGGTCGTTGCCCGTGAGCTTGCGCGCGAACAGCTCCACGCAGCCGAGCTCGATGATGCGGTCGCCGTTCTCGGCGGAAAGTCCGGTGGTTTCAGTGTCGAGGACGATCTGGCGCGACATTCGGTGCCTTCTTCAATGGTTCTCTTTGGCGTGGTTGATCGAGTATTTGGGAATCTCGACCGTCACGTCTTCCTGCGCCAGGATGGCCTGGCAGCTGAGGCGCGATTGTGGCTCCAGGCCCCAGGCGCGGTCGAGCAGGTCTTCCTCGCCCTCTTCGGCTTCGTTCAGCGAACTGAACCCCTGGCGCACGATGACGTGGCAGGTGGTGCAGGCGCAGCTCATCTCGCACGCGTGCTCGATATTGATGTGATTGTCGAGCAGCGCCTCGCATATGGAGGTACCGGCCGGCGCCGTGATTTCTGCACCCTGCGGGCAGTACTCGGGATGCGGAAATATCTTGATGGTGGGCATGTTGTTCTTAGAGGGATTCGACCTTGCGGCCCGACAAGGCGCGCGCAATGCCCGCGTTCATGCGCTGGGCGGCGAAGGCCTCGGTGTCGTTGGCCAGCGCCTTGGTGGCGGCTTCTATCGTGGCGGCGTCGGTGGCCGTAGCGGCTTCGCGCAGCTTTGCCATCGACGCATCGATGGCGGCACGTTCATCTTCGGTCAGCAAATCGCCGTCGGCATCGAGTGCGCTCTGCGTGGCAAGCAGCATGCGCTCGGCATCCACGCGGGCCTCGACCAGCGCACGCGCCTGCATGTCCTGCTGAGCCGTGGAAAAACTCTCCTGCAGCATGGTCGCGATCTGGTCGTCCGAAAGTCCGTACGACGGCTTGACCGTGACGCTGGCCTCGACGCCGCTGCCCTGCTCCTTGGCGCTGACGCTCAGCAGTCCATCGGCATCGACCGTGAAGGTCACGCGGATGCGCGCCGCACCCGCGGCCATCGGCGGGATGCCGCGCAAGGTGAAGCGTGCGAGGCTCCGGCAATCGGCGACCAGGTCGCGCTCGCCCTGCACCACGTGCAACGCAAGGGCCGTCTGGCCGTCTTGATAGGTGGTGAAGTCCTGCGCCATCGCGGTGGGGATGGTCTGGTTGCGCGGCACGATGCGCTCGACCAGGCCACCCATGGTCTCGATGCCGAGCGACAGCGGAATCACGTCGAGCAGCAGCAGGTCGCCCGCGCCGTTGTTGCCGGCCAGCTGATTGGCCTGGATGGCGGCGCCGAGCGCCACGACTTCGTCGGGGTTCAGGTTGACGAGCGGCTCGCGGCCGAAGAATTCGGCGACGGCGCGGCGGACCTGCGGCATGCGGGTGGAACCGCCGACCAGCACGATGCCCTGCAGTTCGTCCGGCTTGAGCTTTGCGTCGCGCAGCGCCTTGCGAACAGCGGCAATGGTGCGGTCGGTGAGCGGCTTGGTGGCGACGTCGAATTGCGCGCGGGTCACTTCGAATTGAATCGCTTGACCCGCAATCTCTGCGCGGAAAGTGGTCGATTCGGAATCGGTCAGCGCTTCTTTGGCGGCACGCGCGGCGACCAGCAATGCGGCCCTGTCGCCATCGCTTTCGGCGTGCGCGCCGGTCTGCGCGAGCACGAAGCCGGCAAGCGCGTGGTCGTAGTCGTCGCCGCCGAGTGCCGAGTCGCCGCCGGTGGCAATCACCTCGAACACACCCTGCGTGAGCCGCAGGATCGAGATGTCGAAGGTGCCGCCGCCCAGGTCGTACACCGCGTAGACGCCTTCGCTGGCGTTATCGAGGCCATAGGCAATCGCAGCGGCCGTCGGCTCGCTGATCAGGCGCAGCACATTGAGGCCCGCCAGTTGCGCGGCATCCTTGGTGGCCTGTCGCTGGCCTTCGTCGAAATACGCGGGCACGGTGATGACCGCGCCATAGAGCTCATCGTCGAAGGTGTCTTCGGCGCGGTAGCGCAGCGTCGCCAGAATTTCGGCGCTGATTTCGACCGGCGATTTTTCGCCCGCGAGCGTCTGCACCTTCACCATGCCGCCGTCGCTGCTGTCGATGCGGTACGACATCGATTCGCGGTTGGCGATGTCGGCCAGCCCCCGGCCCATGAGACGCTTGACCGAGGTGATGGTGTTGGCGGGGTCTTGCCCGCGTGCCGCCACGGCATCGAAGCCAATCTGCCGGCGGTCGCCGTCCAAGTAGCGCACCACCGAAGGCAGCAGCACGCGGCCCTGGTCGTCGGGCAGGCATTCGGCCACGCCGTTGCGCACCGCGGCCACCAGCGAATGCGTGGTGCCCAGGTCGATGCCTACGGCAATACGGCGCTGATGCGGATCTGGGGCCTGGCCGGGTTCTGAAATCTGTAGAAGAGCCATATATAGGGCTTATTGTCCCAACTGATCGAACTTGGCCTCGACGTCCTGGCCGAAACGCTCAATGAACATGAGGGCTCTCACCTGCTGCGCGGCGGCGGGGTAGTCGCCCTTCTCGTCGATCAGCCAGTCGAGCGACGACAGCGCGCGCGCGCGGCCGGCTTCGACCTCCGCCTGCAGCTTCTCAACCGCTTCGACATCGTCCGCGTCGTCGAGCGCCTCGCGCCATTCCATCTGCTGCATCAAGAAATCGGGCGGCATGGCCGTGTTGTTCTCGGCGTTGAGCGGCGCACCGTTCAACTCGCAGATGTAGCTCGCGCGGCGGATCGGGTCTTTCAGCCGTTGATAGGCCTCGTTGATGCGCACCGACCACTGCATGGCCACGCGCTGCGCCGCGGCGCCTTGCGCGGCAAAGCGGTCCGGGTGCGCTTCGCGCTGCAGCTCTTTCCAGCGCGCGTCGAGCGCGGCGCGGTCCTGCGCGAACGTGGCCGGGACGGCGAACAATTGGAAGTCGGTGTCGTTGAGGTTCATCAGACTGCCTGCCGGGCCGCCCCAAAGGCGGTCTGCGCCCCCTCGGGGGGCAGTGAGGACACAAAGTGCCGAACGTGGGGGCCCATAAGGATCAAGAAAAAACCGCCAGCACATGACATGGTGGCGGCTGTTGTCGCGGTCAGCGACGGCGCATCAGATGCGGAAACTTTCCCCGCAGCCGCAACGGTCGCGCTCGTTCGGGTTGATGAACTTGAAACCCTCGTTCAAGCCCTCGCGCACGAAGTCGAGCTGCGTGCCGTCGATATAAGCCAGGCTCTTCGGGTCGACCAGCACCTTCACGCCGTGGTCTTCGAACACCACGTCTTCGGGCGTGAACTCGTCCACGTACTCGAGCTTGTAGGCCAGCCCCGAGCATCCGGTGGTCTTCACGCCCAGCCGCACGCCCACGCCCTTGCCCCGCTTGCCGAGGTAGCGGGTCACGTGGCGCGCAGCGGCTTCAGTCAGCGTGACAGCCATGTCAGTGGACTGCCGGCTCGGCTTGCGCCGTCTTGACGCCGTGCTTGGCCTTGTAGTCGCTCACGGCAGCCTTGATGGCGTCTTCAGCCAGGATCGAGCAGTGGATCTTGACGGGCGGCAAAGCCAGTTCTTCGGCGATTTGCGCGTTCTTGAGCGCAGCCGCTTCGTCGAGCGTCTTGCCCTTGACCCATTCGGTCACGAGCGACGACGAGGCAATGGCCGAACCGCAGCCGTAGGTCTTGAAGCGTGCGTCTTCGATTACGCCGGTTTCGGGGTTGACCTTGATCTGCAGCTTCATGACGTCGCCGCAAGCCGGTGCGCCGACCATGCCGGTGCCTACCGAGTCGTCGCCCTTTTCGAAGGAGCCGACGTTGCGGGGATTTTCGTAGTGGTCGATGACCTTGGATGAATATGCCATGGTGTACCTCTCAAACTTTGTTCAATCGTGGAGCCTGGTGCGGTCCGGCGTCAGTGGGCCGACCACTGGATCGTGCTGATGTCAACGCCGTCCTGGAACATCTCCCACAGGGGGCTCAACTCGCGCAGCTTTGCAACGTTGTGCTTGATGGTCGAGATGGCGTAGTCGATTTCTTCTTCGGTCGTGAAACGGCCGATGGTCATGCGCAGGCTGCTGTGAGCCAGCTCGTCGCTGCGGCCGAGGGCGCGCAGCACATAGCTGGGCTCCAGGCTGGCCGAGGTGCAGGCCGAACCCGACGACACCGCCAGGCCCTTGATGCCCATGATCAGCGACTCGCCTTCGACGTAGTTGAAGCTCATGTTCAGGTTGTGCGGCACACGCTGCTCGAGGTCGCCGTTGATGAACACCTGCTCCACGTCTTTCAGGCCGTCGAGCAGACGCTTCTGCAGGCGGCGCGCATGGGCGATGTCGTCCTTCATTTCGAGCTTGGCAATGCGGTAGGCCTCGCCCATGCCCACGATCTGGTGCGTGGGCAGCGTGCCCGAGCGCATGCCGCGCTCATGGCCACCGCCGTGCATTTGCGCTTCGAGGCGAATGCGCGGCTTGCGGCGCACGTAAAGCGCGCCGATGCCCTTCGGGCCGTAGGTCTTGTGCGAAGCCAGGCTCATCAGGTCGATGGGCAGCTTCGTGATGTCGATCTCGACCTTGCCGGTGGCCTGGGCCGAGTCGACGTGGAAGATCACGCCCTTTTCGCGGCAGGCATTGCCCAGCGCAACCACGTCCTGGATCACGCCGATTTCGTTGTTCACGAACAGCACGCTCGCTAGGATGGTGTCGGGACGGATCGCGGCCTTGAACTTGTCGAGGTCGACCAGGCCGTTTTCCTCGACGTCGAGGTAAGTCACCTCAAAGCCCTGGCGCTCGAGTTCGCGCATGGTGTCGAGCACGGCCTTGTGCTCGGTCTTCAGGGTGATCAGGTGCTTGCCCTTGCCCTTGTAGAAGTGGGCCGCACCCTTGAGCGCCAGGTTGATCGACTCGGTGGCGCCCGACGTCCAGACGATTTCACGCGGGTCGGCATTGATCAGCTCGGCCACCTGGCCGCGCGCCTTCTCGACCGCCTCTTCGGCTTCCCAGCCCCAGGCATGGCTGCGCGATGCCGGGTTGCCGAAATGCTCGCGCAACCAGGGAATCATGGCGTCGACCACGCGCGGGTCGCACGGCGTGGTGGCGCCGTAGTCGAGATAGATCGGGAAATGAGGAGTTACGTCCATGGCTGGCTCGGGCTGGCGTGGGGGTTGTTTCTTTGATCTGCGCTTCTGATGGCGGCGCCCTCAGGCGCGCCACAACTCAGGACATCAGGACTTCGCGAACACATTGCCGAGGGCAAAGACCGAGTTCGGCGCGTTCACGCGAATCGGCTTGACCACCGGCTGCGCGGAAATGGCGCGCTTGACGACCGGCTTGTTCTCGATTTGCACGCCCTTGGCGATCTGGTCGTCGACCAGCTTTTGCAGCGTGACGGAGTCGAGAAACTCGACCATGCGCTGGTTGAGCGAGGCCCAGAGCTCGTGCGTCATGCAGCGGCCGGCTTCGCCAAGGCAGTTTTCCTTGCCGCCGCACTGCGTGGCATCGATGGGCTCATCGACGGAAACAATGATGTCTGCGACGGTGATATCCGCAGCCTTGCGGCCAAGGCTGTAGCCGCCGCCGGGGCCGCGGGTCGACTCGACCAGCTCGTGGCGGCGCAGTTTGCCGAACAGCTGTTCGAGATACGACAACGAAATCTGCTGCCGCTGGCTGATCGCAGCCAGCGTGACCGGACCGGTGTTCTGACGCAGCGCCAGATCGATCATTGCTGTGACCGCAAAACGGCCTTTGGTAGTGAGACGCATCGCAAGCTCCTTCAAGTGCTTACCGTTGAAATGACACCGTGGCCCGGGGCCGCGGTGACTTCGTCTCCGCCCTGCCCGACCCCTGACGCTGGTGAACCAGCCAGTGGGATCGGTTCTTCATCGCGAAGTTCTTTTTTTGTTGTTGAGTGTTTCGGTCAAGTATAGCAGAAGCCCCTGGACTCTGCTCGGGTAAACCCCAGCGCAAACCGCTTGAAGAAACCGGCGCGCCGGCCTACGACGGCAGAACCGCGATGTTGTCGCCGCCGGAGGCGCCAAAAGCCTGCTCCCGCAGCAGCGCGAGCTGGTCGCGCACACGGGCCGCCTTCTCGAATTCGAGGTTGCGGGCGTGCTCGAGCATGAGCTTTTCGAGCCGCTTGATCTCCCGGGCGATGTCCTTTTCGCTCATGTCCTCGACCTTGGCGCGTTCCAGGTCGAGCTTGGCCATTTCCTTGCCCGTCTTTTCGCTGTACACGCCATCGATCAGGTCGCGCACCTGCTTGACGATGCTGCGCGGGGTGATGCCGTTGGCCTCGTTATAAGCAATTTGACGCGCCCGGCGGCGCTCGGTTTCATCGATCGCCTTTTTCATCGAGTCGGTCATCCGGTCGGCATAGAGGATGGCCTTGCCGTTCAGGTTCCGGGCGGCGCGGCCGATGGTCTGGATGAGCGAACGCTCGGCGCGCAGGAAACCTTCCTTGTCGGCGTCCAGGATGGCGACGAGCGACACCTCCGGAATGTCCAGGCCTTCCCGCAGCAGGTTGATGCCCACCAGCACGTCGAAAGTGCCCAGCCGCAGGTCGCGCAATATTTCCACCCGCTCCACCGTGTCGACGTCGCTGTGGAGGTAGCGCACCTTCACCCCGTTGTCGCCCAGGTAGTCGGTCAGCTGCTCGGCCATGCGCTTGGTCAGCGTGGTGATGAGCACGCGCTCGTTCTTTTCCACCCGGATGCGGATCTCGCCCAGTATGTCGTCCACCTGGTGCGTGGCGGGGCGCACTTCCACCTCGGGGTCGATCAGGCCGGTTGGCCGAACCAGCTGCTCCACCACGTTGCCGGCATGGTCCTTTTCGTACTGCGCCGGAGTGGCCGAAACGAAGATGCACTGGCGCATGCGCGTTTCGAACTCCTCCAGCTTGAGCGGCCGGTTGTCCAAGGCGCTCGGCAGCCGGAAGCCGTATTCGACCAGCGTGGTCTTGCGCGCCCGGTCGCCGTTGTACATGGCGCTGAGCTGGCCGACCATCTGGTGGCTCTCGTCGAGGAACATCAGGGCGTCTTTGGGCAAGTAGTCGGTCAGCGTGGCCGGGGGTTCGCCCGGCGCCGCCCCCGAGAGGTGGCGCGTGTAGTTCTCGATACCCTTGCAGTGGCCGATTTCGGCCAGCATTTCCAGGTCGAAGCGGGTGCGCTGCTCCAGCCGCTGCGCCTCGACCAGCTTGCCCTGGCTGACGAATTCCTTGAGCCGCTCGGCCAGCTCGATCTTGATGGTTTCCACCGCGCCCAGCACCTTGTCGCGCGGCGTCACGTAGTGGCTCGACGGATACACCGTAAAGCGCGGGATCTTCTGGCGGATGCGGCCCGTGAGCGGATCGAACAGCTGCAGCGACTCGATTTCGTCGTCGAACAGCTCGATGCGGATCGCCAGCTCGCTGTGCTCGGCCGGAAACACGTCGATGGTGTCGCCGCGCACGCGGAAGGTGCCGCGCGAAAAGTCCTGCTCGTTGCGGGTGTACTGCATGCGAATCAGCCGCCCGATCACGTCGCGCTGGCCGATCTTGTCGCCCACCCGCATGATGAAACGCATCTGCGTGTAGTCCTCGGGCGTGCCGATGCCGTAAATGGCGCTCACCGTGGCCACAATGACCGTGTCGCGCCGCTCCAGCACGCTCTTGGTGGCCGAAAGCCGCATCTGCTCGATGTGCTCGTTGATCGACGAGTCTTTCTCGATGAACAGGTCGCGCTGGGGCACGTAGGCCTCGGGCTGGTAGTAGTCGTAGTAGCTCACGAAGTACTCGACCGCGTTCTTGGGAAAGAACTCGCGAAACTCGCTGTAGAGCTGCGCCGCCAGCGTCTTGTTGGGCGCAAAAACGATGGCCGGGCGGCCCAGCCGCGCGATCACGTTGGCCATGGTGAAGGTCTTGCCCGAGCCCGTCACGCCCAGCAGCGTCTGGAACACCTCGCCGTCGAGCACGCCCTCCACCAGCCCGTCGATCGCCTTCGGCTGGTCTCCGGCCGGCGGATACGGCTGGAAAAGCTCGAATGGCGAATCGGGGTACTTGATGAATTCGCCCTGCTTGGCCGGACCGATCGGGTCCAGTTTCTTCAGGTCTGCTATGGCTTCGTTGTTCTCTGGCATGGCTGTTCCCGACAGGTGGCGATGGCGCCGGTAAAATTCAAGGCAACCGGAAAGCGTAGCGCAAGTCCGGTTGCCAGCGAAGCTTTCATCCCAAAGGACCTTTCCATGTCTATGTTCACCGCGGTCGAAATGGCACCGCGCGACCCGATCCTCGGCCTCAACGAGCAATTTGCAGCCGACACCAACCCCAACAAGGTCAACCTCGGCGTCGGCGTCTATTACGACGACAACGGCAAGCTGCCCCTGCTCCAGTGCGTGCAGGCCGCCGAACAGAACATGATGAAAGCCCCCACGGCGCGCGGCTACCTGCCGATCGACGGCATCGTGGCATACGACAACGCCGTCAAGGGCCTGGTCTTCGGCGCCGACAGCGAACCCGTGCGGTCGGGCCGCGTGGCCACGGTGCAGGGCATCGGCGGTACCGGCGGCCTGAAGGTCGGCGCCGACTTCCTGAAGAAGCTCAACCCCAACGCCAAGGTGCTGATCAGCGACCCGAGCTGGGAAAACCACCGCGCGCTGTTCACCAACGCCGGATTCGTGGTCGAAAGCTACCCCTACTACGACTCCGCCAAGCGCGGCGTCAACTTCGACGGCATGCTGGCCGCCCTGAACGCAGCGCCCGCCGGCACCGTGGTGGTGCTGCACGCCTGCTGCCACAACCCGACCGGCTACGACATCACGCCCGAGCAGTGGGACCAGGTGGTTGCCGCCGTCAAGGCCAAGGGCCTCGTGCCCTTCCTCGACATGGCCTACCAGGGCTTCGGCTACGGCCTGAAGGAAGACGGCGCCGCTGTCGCCAAGTTTGTCGACGCCGGCCTGACCTTCTTCGTCTCGACCTCGTTCTCCAAGAGCTTCAGCCTGTATGGCGAGCGCGTGGGCGCCCTGTCGGTGCTGTGCGAAAACAAGGAAGAAGCCGGCCGCGTGCTCTCGCAGCTCAAGATCGCCATTCGCACCAACTACAGCAACCCGCCGATCCACGGCGGCGCCGTGGTGGCCGCGGTGCTCGGCAACCCCGAACTGCGCGCCCTCTGGGAAAAGGAACTCGGCGAAATGCGCGTGCGCATCAAGGCCATGCGCCAGAAGCTGGTCGACGGCCTCAAGGCGGCGGGCGTGAAGGAAGACATGAGCTTCATCACCACGCAGATCGGCATGTTCAGCTACTCGGGCCTCAGCAAGGACCAGATGGTGCGCCTGCGGAGCGAGTTCGGCGTGTACGGCACCGACACCGGCCGCATGTGCGTGGCCGCGCTCAACAGCAAGAACATCGACTACGTCTGCGCGTCGATCGCCAAAGTCATCTAGGTGACAGCAAAGTGTGAAGGAATCCGTTTCGGGCGATTCCTTCACACTCCTTCACGGAAGACCCTCGCACTGTGGCAGATGTAGGGTTTGGCCTCCTGCATCGCCGCAAATGCGCTGATATATTGCACTGCAACATTTCACTCCAAGACCAGCGATGCTTTATCAACTCTACGAAGCCCAGCGTTCCTTGATGGAACCGTTCTCGGACTTCGCGCAAGCGGCGTCCAAGCTTTACGGCCAGGGCGCGGTGTGGGGCCAGTTGCCCATGGCGCAGCGCATGGCTGCCGGCTACGACCTGCTCTATCGCCTGGGCAAGGACTACGAAAAGCCTGAGTTCAACATCAAGTCGGTAAAGGTCGACGGCGACGACGTCGTGATCCAGGAAGTCGTCGAGCTCGACAAGCCTTTCTGCGAACTGCGCCGCTTCAAGCGCTTTACCGACGAGCCGCACACCCTCAAGACACTCAAGAGCCAGCCCGTGGTGCTGATCGTGGCGCCGCTGTCGGGCCACTACGCCACGCTGCTGCGCGACACGGTTCGCACCATGCTGCAGGACCACAAGGTCTACATCACCGACTGGAAGAACGCGCGCCTCGTGCCGCTGTCGCAAGGCGAATTCCACCTGGACGACTACGTCAACTACGTGCAGGAGTTCATCCGCCGACTGCAAGCCGAATACGGCAACTGCCACGTGGTGAGCGTGTGCCAGCCGACCGTGCCGGTGCTGGCGGCCGTGTCGCTCATGGCAAGCCGCGGCGAGCCGCTGCCGCTCACCATGACCATGATGGGCGGCCCCATCGACGCCCGCAAGTCGCCCACCGCGGTGAACAACCTGGCGATGAACAAGAGCTACGAGTGGTTCGAGAACAACGTGATCTACCGGGTGCCGCAAGGCTTCCCGGGCGAGGGCCGCCGCGTGTACCCGGGCTTCCTGCAGCACACGGGCTTTGTGGCGATGAACCCCGACCGCCATGCCAGCAGCCATTACGACTACTTCAAGGACCTGATCAAGGGCGACGACGCCAGCGCCGAAGCCCACCGCAAGTTCTATGACGAGTACAACGCCGTGCTCGACATGGACGCGGATTACTACCTGGACACCATTCGCACCGTGTTTCAGCAGTTCGAGCTCGTGAACGGCACCTGGGACGTGAAGAACCCCAAGGGTCAGATCGAGCGCGTGCGCCCGCAAGACATTCACTCCACCGCCCTCCTCACGGTCGAGGGCGAGCTAGACGACATTTCGGGCTCGGGCCAGACCGAGGCCGCGCACAGCCTGTGCACCGGCATCGACGACGCGCAGCGCGAGCACTATGAAGTCAAGGGCGCGGGCCACTACGGCATCTTCAGCGGCCGCCGCTGGCGCGAACTGGTCTACCCCAAGGTGCAGAAGTTCATCGCCGCCCACGACCAGCCCCAGCGGCGCGCCGGCGCACGCGAGGCCCTGCCGGCCGAAGACCGCATCAAGCCCGGACGGAAGACGGTTGCCGTGGCCGCCAAGAAGAATGTCGCAGCCAAGAAAGCGGTGGCCGTTGCCGCCGTGAAGAAGCCCGCGGCACGCAGGAAGTGAACGGGCTGGCCGCACGCATTCACAACGCACTGCCGCAAACGCAGTGCACGCGTTGCGGCTACCCCGATTGCGCCGGCTATGCGCAGGCCGTGGCCGACGCAGAGGCGAACATCAACCAGTGCCCGCCCGGCGGCGCGGAAGGCATTGCCAGGCTGGCGCAGCTCACGGGCCGCCAGCCGCTGCCGCTCGATCCGCAGTTCGGCACTGAAGGCCCGCGCGCCATGGCGGTGATCGACGAAGCCTGGTGCATCGGCTGCACGCTCTGCCTGGATGCCTGCCCTACCGATGCCATCGCGGGCATCAACAAGCGCATGCACACGGTCATCGAAGCGCATTGCACGGGCTGCGAGCTCTGCGTTCCGGTCTGCCCCGTCGATTGCATCTCGCTCGAGGTCGAAACGCCGGGCCGCACAGGCTGGGCCGCATGGTCGCAGGCGCAGGCCGAGGCGGCACTGAAGCGCTATCAACTGCATGGCGAGCATCGCCGTATCGCCAAGCGAATCGAAGAACCCGCACCCGCCGCCGCCGAACCGCAGGCCGCCGACACACGCAAGCGCTCCATCGTCGAAGCCGCCCTCGCGCGAGCCCGCGCCGCCCAGCAACGCCCACCCGCCGCCAAGCCATGACACCCGACACCCTGCTCATCTATGTGGTTGCCTCGCTCGCGCTGGCCGTGATTCCGGGGCCCACGATGCTGCTGGCGCTGTCCAACGGCATCGATGGCGGCATGCGCCGCGCGAGCTGGGGCATTGCGGGTGCATCGCTCGGCAGCGTCACGCTCATTGCGGTGGTCGCGCTCGGGCTCGGCTCTCTGCTGGCCGCATCGGAACTGCTCTTCAACGCGATTCGCGTGGCGGGCGTCGCCTACCTGGTGTGGCTTGGCATCAAGCTGTGGCGCAGCGACGCCACCGACCTGGGCGAGGCGCTGGCCAAGTCCGCCATCGAGGTTCGCCCGCACGGCCGCATCGCGCTTGTGCGCAGCTTGCTCGTGGCGCTGTCGAACCCCAAGACGGTGTTGTTCTTCGCGGCCTTTCTGCCGCAGTTCATCGACATCACCAAGCCGCAAGGCATGCAGTACCTGCTGCTGGGCTCGATCTTCGTGGCGCTCGACACCTGCGTGATGCTGGCCTACGCGACCGCCGGCACGCAAGCCGTGCGCTGGCTCTCGCGGCGCGGCCTGAAGGTGCTGAACCGCAGTTGCGCGGCCGGCATGTGGCTGCTTGCCGCCACGCTGGCCTTCTGGCGCCGTCCGGGCACCTGAAGCAGGCGCAGGCTCAGCCTTTCTGCGGGCGCTTGAAGAGCAACAGCAGCACGCCGGCCAGGATGACGGCCACGGCATACCACTCGAAGCGCGTCACGGTCTCGTTGGCAATCCAGACGCCCAGCAGCATTGCAATCACCGGATTGACGAAGGTGTAGCTCGCCGCCAGCGCGGCCGGCGCCTTTGCGAGCAGCACCATGTAGGCGTTGAACGCGATCAGCGAACCGAAAACCACGAGGTACAGCCACGCCCAGACGGCCTCTGGCTCCGGCGGCCATACCAAGCTCTCACGAGACACCGCCGCAAGCACCATCAGCACCACCCCGCCACAGATCATCTCGCTCGCGAACCCCATTGCGCCGGGCGCGAGCGGCAGGCTGCGCTGGCTCAGCACGCTGCCCATCGACCAGCAGATGCAGGCCACGGAAATGGCCAGCAGCCCCGCCGGCGATGACTGGAAGCCGCTGCCCTGCGTGAGCATCAGCACGCCGACCAGCCCAAGCGCAATGCCCGTGGCCTCGAGCCGCGTCGGCTTCACACCCCAGATGAGGTTGAGCAGCGCAATCAGCAGCGGCACCACCGCGATGAAGGCCACCACCAGGCCCGAGCCGATCGATACCTCGGCATGCGCCGTGCCGCCCATGCCGCCGCCCAGCATCAGCGCCCCCACGACAAGCGCATTGCGCCATTGCAGCGCCGAGGGCCAGGCAGCGCCGCGCCAGCGCATCCACACCGCGAGCACCATGCCCGCAAACAAGAAGCGCGACCCCATCTGCAAGAACGGCGGAAAGCTGATCAGCGCATATTTGATTGCGAGATAGGTCGAACCCCAGACCACCCAGGTGGCGGCCAGGCAAAGCCACAGGAGCGGCGGCAGCGTGCTGCGGGAGCCGGATGCGGCTTGGGCGGGAGATGCAAGAGTCGGCATGCGAGGTCTGTCTTGTTGGTATTGGAACGCCATCCATGGTATGAAAGCAAACCCTTCGCAGCCATGCACAACTCATGGTTCTATCTGTTTTGCACCGTCGATTTAAAGGAGTTGCATGGACTTCACCTTCAACCCCGCGCTGGACGCCCACGACACGCGCATCCTGGCCGAGTTGCAGGGCGATGCGCGGCTCACCATGGCCGAGCTCGGCCGCCGCGTACACCTGAGCCAGCCGGCCGTGACCGAGCGCGTGAAAAAACTGGAAGCCGCGGGCGT
The DNA here is from genome assembly GCF_037204045.1 of Variovorax sp. CCNWLW225. Classification (NCBI taxonomy): domain Bacteria; kingdom Pseudomonadati; phylum Pseudomonadota; class Betaproteobacteria; order Burkholderiales; family Comamonadaceae; genus Variovorax; species Variovorax sp. CCNWLW225. The sequence continues at coordinate 519,775 of NZ_JBBCBV010000002.1, forward strand.
GATCAGCGGCTATCGCGCCACGGTCAACCTCGGCAAGCTGGGCTATGGCATCCGCGCAATCATCCGCGTGGGCCGCGCGGATTACGCGCGCGTGGTCGAACTCGTGCAGCAGACGCCCGAGTGCGTCAATGCCTACAACGTGACCGGCGACGACAGCTGGATTCTCGAGATTGCGGTTATCGACGTGAGCCATCTCGATGCGGTGGTCACCAAGTTCTGCATCCTCACCGAGACCGCGACCTCGATCATCCTGAACCCGGCGCGCGAGCACCAGCCGATGCTGCCGCCTCAGCGCTCCGACGTGAAGCCGCCGATCAAGAAGGTGCTCAATGCGTAGCGGCCAGTGCGTTGAACGCCGTCACCACATCGGGCGGCGCCTGCACCATCTCTATCAGCACGCCCTCGCCCGCAATCGGAAATTCGTCGCTCGCCTTCGGATGCAGAAAGCAGATGTCGAAGCCGGCCGCGCCCTGGCGAATGCCGCCGGGCGCAAAACGCACACCCTGCGCGGTGAGCCATTCGACAGCCTTGGGCAGGTCGTCGATCCACAGGCCCACATGGTTGAGCGGCGTGGTGTGAACCGCTGGCTTCTTCTCGGGGTCGAGCGGCTGCATCAGGTCGACCTCGACCTTGAACGGCCCGCTGCCCATCGAGCAGATATCTTCGTCGACGTTCTCGCGTTCGCTCTTGAAGGTGCCGGTGACCTCGAGCCCCAGCATGTCGACCCACAGCTTCTGCAGGCGCATCTTGTCGGGCCCGCCAATGGCGATCTGCTGGATGCCCAGCACCTTGAAGGGACGCGCGGAAGTCGTGGTCGTCATGCGCAGACCTCTACCTTTTCAGTGGTCGTGGTGCGGCGCGGCTGCAGGCCCAGCTTGCGCAGCAGCTGTACGTCGGCCTCCACGTCGGGGTTGCCGGTCACCAGCAGCTTGTCGCCATAGAAGATGGAGTTGGCGCCGGCCATGAAGCACAAGGCCTGCACCGCATCGCCCATCTGCTGGCGCCCGGCTGAAAGGCGCACGCGCGCCGTCGGCATCGTGATGCGCGCGACCGCGATCATGCGCACGAAGTCGAAGGGGTCGACCGGCTCCGAATCGGCCAGCGGCGTGCCCGGCACACGCACCAGGCTGTTGATCGGCACCGACTCAGGGTACGGATTCAGGTTGGCCAACTGCGCGATCAACCCGGCCCGGTGCACCGGCTGCTCGCCCATGCCGACGATGCCGCCGCAGCACACGCTGATGCCAGCGCTGCGCACATGGGCCAGAGTGTCGAGCCGGTCCTGGTAGGTGCGCGTGTCGACGATGTCGGTGTAGTACTCGGGCGCGGTGTCGAGATTGTGGTTGTAGTAGTCGAGGCCCGCGGCCTTGAGCTGGTGCGCGTGGTGCGGCTCCAGCATGCCGAGCGTGGCGCAGGTCTGCATGCCAAGGCTCTTCACGGCCTCGACCAGCACGGCCACCTTCTCCACGTCGCGGTCCTTCGGCGCGCGCCATGCGGCACCCATGCAGAACCGCGTGGCGCCGGCGTCCTTGGCGGCCTGCGCGGCGCGCACCACCTCGTCCACCTCCATGAGCTTCTGCGCCTTCACGCCCGTGTCGAACTCCGCCGACTGCGGGCAGTAGCCGCAGTTCTCCGGGCAGCCGCCGGTCTTGACCGAAAGCAAGGTCGCGAGCTCGATGTCGCCTTCCGGGAAGTGCTGGCGGTGCACGGTCTGTGCTTCGAACAGCAGCTCCATCAGCGGCTTGTCGAGCAGCGCCTGAATCGCCTCGACCGACCAAGGCCCCTGCGGCTCCGCGGCCTTGGTGGGGCGGTGCAGCGTGATCGTCTGTTGCAAGTCGTTGGCACCCATCAGTTGAACTCCATAATGATTTGATCGACGGTGAGCGACTCGCCCTTCCCTGCCGAAATTTTGCCGACCACGCCGTCTTGCGTGGCAAACAATACGTTTTCCATTTTCATGGCCTCGATCACGGCCAGCTTCTCGCCGGCACGCACCTGCTGGCCCGGCTGCACCGACACCTCGACCAGCAAGCCGGGCATTGGCGACATCAAGAACTTGCTCAGGTCGGGTGGCGCCTTGTAGGGCATCAACTCGAGCAGGCGCGCGCCCAGCGGCGAGAGCACCATCGCCTCGATCTGCGTGCCGTCGTGCGACACGCGCAGCGCCAGCGGGTTCTTGCCCGCCCCGCGCTCGACCTGCGCGGTAAAGGGCCGGTCGTTCACCATGCCTTGCACGCGAATTGCGCCCAGCGCAAAGCCGCTGTCGATCTTGTAGCTCTTGTCGCCCACGGCAACGGCGCTGGCGCCCGTCTTGCCATGAAAGTCGGTCACCGACACCGGGTGATGGACATGCTTGCCTTCCGGCCCCAGCTCCACCACCACGAACTGCTCGCCCACCTTCACGCCGTGGCCTTCGAGCTGGCCGCTGATGCCCGAAGCGCGCGCGCGGTAGCGGCGATGCACATAGGCCGCAAGCGCGACAAGAAACGAAGGGTCTGCGTGCGGCACGTCTTCCGCATGGAAGCCCTTGCCGTAGTGCTCGGCAATGAAGCCCGTGTTGAAATCCCCCGCCACGAACTTCGGGTGCGCGAGCAGCGCCGCCTGGAACGGAATGTTGCTGCTGATGCCCCGGATCACGAAGCCGTTGAGCGCCTCGCGCATGCGTGCGATCGCATGCTGCCGGTCCTTGCCGTGCACGATGAGCTTGGCGATCATCGAGTCGTAATACATCGGAATTTCGCCGCCTTCGTACACGCCCGTGTCCACTCGCACGCCGTTCAGCCGCTCGGTGTCGCTCGCAAACATGGTCTCCGCCGGTGGTTGGAACTTCACCAGGCGGCCGGTCGAAGGCAGGAAGTTGCGGAACGGGTCCTCGGCATTGATGCGGCACTCGATGGCCCATCCGTTGCGCTTCACCTCGCCTTGCGTCAGCGGCAGCTTCTCGCCGGCGGCCACGCGGATCATCAGTTCGACCAGGTCGAGCCCCGTGATGCACTCGGTCACCGGATGCTCCACCTGCAGCCGCGTGTTCATCTCCAGGAAATAGAAGCTCTGGTCCTTGCCGACCACAAACTCCACCGTGCCCGCGCTCTGGTACTTCACTGCCTTGGCCAACTGCACCGCCTGCTCGCCCATCGCCTTGCGCGTGGCATCGGTGATGAAGGGCGAAGGCGCCTCTTCGATCACCTTCTGGTGCCGGCGCTGGATCGAGCATTCGCGCTCGTTCAGGTAGATGACGTTGCCATGCGAATCACCCAGCACCTGGATCTCGATATGGCGCGGCTCCTCGACGAATTTCTCGATGAACACGCGGTCATCGCCGAAGCTGCTCATCGCTTCGTTGCGGCACGAGGTAAAGCCTTCGAAGGCCTCCTTGTCGTCAAAAGCCACGCGCAGCCCCTTGCCTCCGCCGCCGGCCGAGGCCTTGATCATCACCGGGTAGCCGATGTCCTTGGCAATCTCGACCGCGCGCTCGGCCGTCTCGATGGCGTCATTCCATCCTGGAATGGTGTTGACCTTGGCTTCGTTCGCCAGCTTCTTGGAAGCAATCTTGTCTCCCATCGCCGCAATCGAATAGTGCTTCGGCCCGATGAAGGCAATGCCCTCTTCCTCGACCTTGCGCGCAAAGGCTTCGTTCTCCGACAGGAAGCCGTAGCCCGGGTGCACGGCCTCCGCGCCGGTCTTCTTGCAGGCCTCGATGATGCGGTCAGCCTGAAGATAGCTCTCGCGGCTGGGCGCAGCGCCGATGTGCACCGCCTCGTCGGCCAGCTCGACGTGGCGGGCTTCCTTGTCGGCGTCGGAGTAGACGGCGACTGTGAGGATGCCCATTTTTTTCGCGGTCTGGATCACGCGGCAAGCAATCTCTCCGCGGTTGGCGATCAGTATTTTCTTGAACATATTCTTCTTCTCCGTACCGCTCACAACGGAATGTTCCCGTGCTTGCGCCACGGGTTCTCGAGCTTCTTCTCGCGCAGCATCACCAGCGAGCGGCAGATGCGCTTGCGCGTTTCGTGCGGCAGGATCACGTCGTCGATGTAGCCGCGTGCACTCGCCACGTACGGGTTGGCGAAACGCGCCTTGTATTCGGCCTCGCGTGCGGCGAGCTTCTCGGGGTCGTTCTTGTCTTCGCGGAAGATGATTTCCACCGCGCCCTTGGCGCCCATCACCGCAATCTCGGCACGCGGCCAGGCCAGGTTGACGTCGCCGCGCAGGTGCTTGGAAGCCATCACGTCGTACGCACCGCCGTAGGCCTTGCGCGTGATGACGGTGATCTTCGGCACCGTGCATTCCGCATAGGCGTAGAGCAGCTTGGCGCCGTGCTTGATGATGCCGCCGTACTCCTGCCCCGTGCCGGGCATGAAACCGGGCACATCGACAAAGGTGACCACCGGAATGTTGAATGCATCGCAAAAGCGCACGAAGCGCGCGGCCTTGATGCTGCTCTTGATGTCGAGGCAGCCTGCGAGCACCAGCGGCTGGTTGGCCACGATGCCGACCGTCTGCCCTTCCATGCGCGTAAAGCCGATCACGATGTTCTTCGCGTAGTCGGGCTGCAGCTCGAAGAAGTCGCCGTCATCGACCACCTTGAGGATCAGCTCCTTGATGTCGTAGGGCTTGTTCGGGTTGTCGGGCACCAGCGTGTCCAGCGAGTAGTCGGGCCGGTCAGCCGGGTCGCCCTGGCCGTTGTTGCCCAGGCGCACCGGGGGCTTTTCGCGGTTGTTGAGCGGCAGGTAGTTGTACAGGCGGCGCAACATCATGAGCGCCTCGACATCGTTCTCGAACGCCATGTCGGCCACGCCGCTGCGCGTGGTGTGGGTGATGGCGCCGCCGAGCTCTTCGGCCGTCACGGTCTCGTGCGTCACGGTCTTCACCACATCGGGTCCGGTGACGAACATGTAGCTCGAGTCCTTCACCATGAAGATGAAGTCGGTCATGGCCGGCGAATACACCGCGCCGCCCGCGCACGGGCCCATGATCATGCTGATCTGCGGCACCACGCCCGAGGCCATCACGTTGCGCTGGAACACGTCCGCATAGCCGCCGAGCGAGGCCACGCCCTCCTGGATGCGCGCGCCGCCCGAGTCGTTGAGGCCGATGACCGGTGCACCGACCTTCATGGCCTGGTCCATCACCTTGCAAATCTTTTCGGCATGCGCTTCGCTGAGCGCGCCGCCAAAGACGGTGAAGTCCTGGCTGTACACGAAGACGAGGCGGCCGTTGATCATTCCGTAGCCGGTGACCACGCCGTCGCCCGGAATCTTCTGCTCGGCCATGCCGAAATCGACCGAGCGGTGCTCGACGAACATGTCCCACTCTTCAAAGGTGTTGTCATCCAGCAGCAGCTCGATGCGTTCGCGCGCCGTGAGCTTGCCCTTGGCATGCTGCGCGTCGATGCGCTTCTTCCCGCCGCCAAGGCGCGCCTGGGCGCGGCGCTTTTCGAGTTGTTCGATCAGTTCTTGCATGGTGTGCTTCCGAAGCTGTGGTCCTGAATTTCGTGTGTTGTCATGGCTTGGCGGTGATGGCGGCCGCCGCGAGCAGCTGGCGTGCCGCCGTCGATGCAGGCAGCGAGCCCTCTGCCACCTGCTGCGTGAGTTGCGGCAGCAGCTCGCGCACCTGCGCGTGCTGCCTGAATGCCTGTTTGAGCCCGGCGTCGATGCGCTCCCACATCCACGCCGTTGCTTGCTTCTCGCGGCGCTTGGCGAGCTTGCCATTGGCAGTCTGCAGTTGCCTGAACTGCGTGACGGCGTCCCAGAAAGCGTCGACCCCGGTACCCGCCAGCGCGCTCAATTGCAGCACCTTGGGCAGCCAGAAGCGAACCTCGGCGCCGCTGTGCGCGTCATGCACCGCATGCGCATGGTCCGGGTTGCCCTGGTGGCCGAACAGGCGCAGGGCAGAGGTGATCTGCGCCTGCGCACGCGTGGCGGCGTCCTTGTCGATGTCGGCCTTGTTGATGACGACCAGGTCGGCCAGCTCCATCACGCCCTTCTTGATGGCCTGCAGGTCGTCGCCCGCATTGGGCAGCTGCATCAGCACGAACATGTCGGTCATGCCGGCAACGGCGGTTTCGCTCTGGCCCACACCCACGGTTTCGACAATGACGATGTCGTAGCCCGCGGCTTCGCACACCAGCATGGCCTCGCGCGTTTTCTCGGCCACGCCGCCCAGCGTGCCACTCGACGGACTCGGCCGGATGTACGCGCGCTCATGCACCGAGAGCCGCTCCATGCGCGTCTTGTCGCCGAGGATGGAACCGCCCGAAACGGTGGATGAAGGATCGATGGTGAGCACCGCCACGCGGTGGCCCTTGCCGATCAGCAGCAGGCCCAGCGTCTCGATGAAGGTCGACTTGCCGACACCCGGCACGCCGGAGATGCCAAGGCGAAATGAATTGCCGGTGCGCGGCAGCAATGCGGTGAGCAGTTCATCGGCTTGCGCGCGGTGGTCGGCGCGGGTGGATTCGAGCAGCGTAATGGCCTTGGCGATGGCGCGGCGCTGTGCCATGCCCTCCGGCTCGGCAATGGCGCGTTCGAGTGCCCCGGCCTGTTTCAGCACGCATCCTCCGAGGCCACGCGCCAGCGGTAGTGCAGGTCGACGCCCTCTTCGCCCTCGAGCACAAAGCCGTGCCGCACATAGAAGCGGTTGGCGTCGCTTTGCACCAGCGCGGTGAGCTTGATGTCCATCCCTTGTTCGCGCGCCTGCGACTTGGCCCATTGCAGCACCCATTCACCGATGCCCAGGCCCTGGAAGCCGGTGCGCAGGTACAGATGGTCGAGCCGCAGCGCATCGGGGTCTTCGGGCTTGAGGGTGACAAAGCCGATACGCAGGTCGCCGTCGAGCACGACATGGTGCATGTAAGGCACGACGAAACCGGCCTGGAGCCGCTCACGTGAACGTGCAGGGTCGAAGCGCCCGACGCGCTCCAGGCTGGGGCGCATCGCATCGACGCGCAAGGCCAGCATGGCTTCGAAATCGCTGGAATCAACAGGCTGCAGCGACAGCCGCGACAAAAGATCGCCCACGTCTCGCGTCCCGATCAGGCCGAGACCGCCGCGCGAATCTGCTCCAGCACGTCTTTCGCGCTGGCGGGAATCGGCGTGCCAGGGCCGTAGATGCCCTTCACGCCGGCCTCGTAGAGAAAGTCGTAGTCCTGCCGCGGAATCACGCCGCCGACAAACACGATGATGTCGTCTGCACCCTGCTTCTTCAGCTCGTTGATGATGGCCGGCACAAGCGTCTTGTGGCCGGCCGCGAGGGTGCTCACGCCCACGGCATGCACGTCGTTCTCGATGGCCTGGCGCGCGCACTCTTCGGGCGTCTGGAACAGCGGCCCCATGTCCACGTCGAAGCCCAGGTCGGCAAAGGCAGTGGCCACCACCTTGGCGCCGCGGTCGTGCCCGTCCTGCCCCAGCTTGGAGATCATCACGCGCGGACGACGCCCCTGCTCTTCGGCAAAGGCGTTGATTTCGGTCTTGAGGGCTTCCCAGCCCTCGGCGGAGTCATAGGCAGCAGCGTACACACCGGTCACCTTTTGCGTGTCGGCCCGATGGCGGCCGAATGATTTTTCAAGCGCGTCGGAAATCTCGCCCACCGTGGCGCGCAGGCGCACCGCATCGATGCTGAGCGCGAGCAGGTTGCCGGTGCCGTTGTCGGCGGCCTCGGTCAGCGCATCCAGCGCAGCCTGCACCTTGGCGGTGTCGCGCGAAGAGCGGATCTTCTGCAGGCGGGCCACCTGCTGCTCGCGCACCTTCACGTTGTCGATGGAAAGGCTGTCGATCGCGTCTTCGTTCTTGAGCTTGTACTTGTTGACGCCCACGATCACGTCCTTGCCCGAATCGATGCGCGCCTGCTTCTCGGCGGCGGCCGCTTCGATCTTGAGCTTGGCCCAGCCGCTGTCGACCGCCTTGGTCATGCCGCCCATGGCCTCCACCTCTTCGATGATGGCCCAGGCGGCATCGGCCATGTCCTGCGTGAGCTTCTCCATCATGTAGCTGCCGGCCCAGGGGTCGATCACATTGGTGATGTGCGTTTCTTCTTGGATGATGAGCTGCGTGTTGCGTGCGATGCGGGCGCTGAACTCGGTGGGCAGCGCAATGGCTTCGTCGAGCGCGTTGGTATGCAGGCTTTGCGTGCCGCCGAACACAGCGGCCATCGCCTCGATGGTGGTGCGCACCACGTTGTTGTACGGGTCCTGCTCGGTGAGCGACCAGCCCGAGGTCTGGCAGTGGGTGCGCAGCATCAGGCTCTTGGGGTTCTTGGGGTTGAACTCCTTCATGATGCGGCACCACAAGAGGCGCGCCGCGCGCATCTTGGCCACTTCGAGGTAGAAGTTCATGCCAATGGCCCAGAAGAAGCTCAGGCGGCCGGCAAAGCCGTCGACGTCCAGGCCCTTGGCCAGCGCTGTCTTCACGTATTCCTTGCCGTCGGCCAGCGTGAAGGCCAGTTCCAGCGCCTGGTTGGCGCCGGCTTCCTGCATGTGATAGCCGCTGATCGAGATCGAGTTGAACTTGGGCATGTGCTGCGCCGTGTACTCGATGATGTCGCCGATGATCCGCATGCTCGGCGCTGGCGGAAAGATGTAGGTGTTGCGGACCATGAACTCCTTGAGGATGTCGTTCTGGATGGTTCCGCTCAGTTGGTCTTGCGCCACGCCCTGCTCTTCGGCCGCAACCACGTAGCCCGCCAGCACCGGCAGCACGGCGCCGTTCATCGTCATGGACACGCTCACCTTGTCGAGAGGGATCTGGTCGAACAGGATCTTCATGTCCTCGACCGAATCGATGGCGACGCCAGCCTTGCCCACGTCGCCCGTCACGCGCGGATGGTCGCTGTCGTAGCCGCGGTGGGTCGCCAGGTCGAAAGCCACGCTTACACCCTGCCCGCCCGCGGCCAACGCCTTGCGGTAGAAGGCGTTCGATTCTTCAGCGGTCGAAAAGCCCGCGTACTGGCGGATGGTCCATGGGCGCACCGCGTACATGGTGGCCTGCGGGCCGCGCAGGTAGGGTTCGAAGCCCGGGAGCGTGTCGGTGTACTTCAGGCCCTGCAGGTCGGCGGCGGTATAGAGCGGCTTTACCGCAATGCCGTCGGGCGTGAGCCAGTTGAGCGCATTCAGGTCGCCACCCGGCGCCGACTTGGCGGCGGCCTTGGCCCAGTCGTCGAGGTTGGCAGGCTTGAAGGTGGGTTCGGGTGTGCTGCTCATGAGGGGCCGTTTTGCAGTGTCTTGCAGGGTAGTCGCAAATTCGCCTGCAAGGGATTTGCAAGCCGCAGCGAGTCTAACCGATCCATAATTATTAATTCAAACACGTTTTTGCGGTACAGTCCGGCCCATGTCCGCCGTCACCCTTACCCCGCGCGCCCTCTATGAAGAGGTGGCCGAGCTGCTGCGCCAGCGGATTTTCCGCCGCGAGCTCGAGCCCGGCAGCTGGATCGACGAACTCAAGCTGGCCGAGGAATACGGCATCAGCCGCACCCCGCTGCGCGAAGCCCTGAAGGTGCTGGCGGCCGAAGGCCTGGTCACCATGAAGGTGCGGCGCGGCGCCTACGTGACCGAGGTGTCGGAGCAAGACCTGGCTGATGTGTACCACCTGCTCTCGCTGCTGGAGAGCGACGCGGCCGGCGTGGTGGCCGAGCGCGCCACCGACGCCCAGCGCGCGGAACTGAAGGCGCTGCACGCCGAGTTGGAGGCCGCCGGCGCGCCGGGCAAGGAAAACCGCGAGCACTTCTTTGCGCTGAACGAGCGCTTTCACATGCGCCTGCTGGCCATTGCCAACAACAAGTGGCGCGACCAGATGGTGGCCGACCTGCGCAAGGTGATGAAGCTCAACCGCCACAACTCGCTGCTTAAGGAAGGCCGCATTGCCGAATCGCTGGCGGAGCACCGCTCGATGATGGCGGCCATCGAGGCGCGCGACGCCACCGCCGCCATGGCGCGCATGCGCGAGCACTTCAGGAACGGCCTGGAGGCCGCGGTCTAGAGCCCGCCCCCGGCGCCGCCGGATCGCTCAGTCCGCGCTGATGACGCCGGTTTCCGCCGAGATGCGCTTGGCAACCTCGAGCAAACGCGGCGCAACGCGCGAGAGCATCATGTCTTTCGACAGCAGGTAGGCGGGGCCGCCGCAGCTCACGCCGTAGCGTTCACCGTGCGGCCCTTGCAAGGCGAAGCCAAGCGCATGAATGTGCGGATGCCATTCGCCGAACGAGCTGCAGTAGCCCAGGCGGGCGTATTCGTCGAGCCCGGCCATCAGGCGGGGTTCGATGGAGGCCCAGCTTTCGCCGCTTTCCTGCTGGATCTTCTCGAGCACCGCCGCCTGCTCGGCCTCGGGCAGCGCCGCAAGGGAAGCACGGCCCGCGGCCGAAGTGACGATGCTCATGCGGGTGCCGACGTCCAGCCGCGAGCTGATCAGCGCCGACCGCGGGCGCAGCGAATCGATGACGAGCATGTCTAGATCGTCGCGCACCGCCACATGAACGCTCGCGCCCGCAAATTCGGACAACTCCGCCAGGTGGGGCCTGGCCACCGTGCGCAGGTCGAAATGACGAAGATAGCGGCTGCTCATGTCGAGCAGCGCCGGGCCCAGGCTGAACCGCTCGCTGTCTTGCGACTGCCGCAGATACCCCGCATTCACCAACGTGGCCGTAAGGCGCGACACCGTGGCCTTGGGAAGGCCCGTGGTGTCGGCCAGTTCCCGATTGCTCATCGGCGCCGCCGACATCCCGATGACCTTGAGCAGGGCCAGACCCCGGCCCAGTGCGCTGACTTCTTCTTTGCTCCCCGCTTCATTCATGAATCGAAACCCCTTATTTATTAGCGTTTCTTGATTCTTTAGCAGAAAAGTTGAAAAGTTTCAGTCCTCAGGCAATCATTATCATTTTGGAACACTCACCGTTGCTGAGGGGCGAATCCCTTTTCGCAAGCGGCTCCGCGCCGCAGTGCCCGCTTCGCTCAAGGCACGCTTCAGCTAGGCAACCTGCGCCACGGGCTCGTGCGCCAGCGCCATCACCTCGCGCGGCGAGCGCGTCTTGAGCCGGTGGTCGCTCCAGACCTGGCGCCAGCGGCGCGCACCAGGCAGGCCGTTGCGCAAGCCCAGCATGTGCCGGGCAATCGACGACCACGGCGTGCCGTGCTCCGCCGCCTCGCGAACCATGTAGTCGCACATGAGCGACTCCACCTCTTCACGCGTCAGCGGCTGCGGCCCGGCGCCGAAGAACTCGGCGTCCCATTCGGCCAGCCACCAGGGGTTGTGATAAGCCTCACGCCCCACCATCACGCCGTCGAGCAGCCGCAAGTGCTCGTGCACCTGGGCATTGGCCGAAATGCCCCCGTTGATCGAAAAGCTCAGCTCCGGAAAGTCATGCTTGAGCCGGTGCACCAGTTCATAGCGCAGCGGCGGAATCTCGCGGTTCTGCTTCGGGCTCAGCCCCTTCAGCCACGCATTGCGCGCATGAACGATGAACGTGCCGCAGCCGGCCTCGCTCACAGTACCGACAAAGTCGCGCACGAACTCGTAGCTCTCGATCTTGTCGATGCCGATGCGGTGCTTGACCGTAACCGGCACGCTCACCACATCGACCATCGCCTTCACGCAATCGGCCACCAGCGCTGGCTCGGCCATGAGGCAGGCGCCGAAAGCGCCGCGCTGCACGCGCTCGCTGGGGCAGCCGCAGTTGAGGTTGATCTCGTCGTAGCCCCACTCTTCGCCCAGCTTGGCGCAATGCGCCAGGTCCGCCGGCTCGCTGCCGCCCAGCTGGAGGGCCACCGGATGTTCTTCGGCGTTGAAGCGCAGATGGCGGGGAACGTCGCCATGCACCAGCGCGCCCGTGGTCACCATTTCGGTATAGAGCAGCGCGTGACGCGACATCAGGCGATGGAAGTACCGACAGTGCCGGTCGGTCCAGTCCATCATCGGCGCAACGGAGACGATTTTCTCTTTTAAATTCGACAACTTAGCTCTACCATCGGTAAACATTACCGAGCAAGGCGCCGGTCCTGCCACCATCGGCGTGGACATCGGCTGCATCCATGCGCTAGTTTCTCACGCCAGCTTCAATCCGCAGGCGCCATCCCCCGCATCAACGTCAACAGGGCATGCGCAAGGTCCTGCTCGAAGTCGTATCGCAAACCCGCCAACTCGGGCAACTCGACCACTTGCGCGGCCATCTCCGCCGGGTTGCTGAGCGGCCAAAGTCCGATGATGAGCGGCACCGTGTGCTTCATCACCTGTTCGAAGGCTTGCACCGGCATGCCGGGCACGCGGGCGTGAAAGGCCTGCGCTGCGCCCTGCCTAACGGCCAGCAGGTTGCCTTTGAATTCGACCATGCGCTCGAACGACACCTTGCGCTCGAGGATGGACGGCAGGATGCTGGTCAGCCGGCAAAGCAGGGGCTGGGCAGAAACCGTCGAGGCGAAGACGCGGGCAATGTGTTCAAAACTGGCGCCCGCCTTGCCACCACGCGCCAGCGCCGTGCTCAGTTCGGTATGCCAGGCTGCAAATTCTTCGACGAGCAGGTCCATCAGCACGGCCTCGCTGCTCTCGAAATACCGGTACACGTTCGACTTGGTCATCTCAGCCTGGCGCGCCAGTTCGTTGATTCCCAACTCGAGGGCGGCCGGGTTCTGGCTCAGCATTTCCCGAGCGGTGGCCAGCAGGTGGCGGCGCCGCTCTTCCTTCTGCTCGGCGGATCGGGCGCGTACGTATGAGCTGGGCGAATTCATGCGGTGATCACACTCCATTTGCTAAAAGACCATCGGTCTGCTAAATTACAGACCAGTGGTCTCCAATCTTGCCTGAAAGCGAGGGTGCCGGCCACCTCCAGCTTCACCCTCACTTCAACAAAGGCAAACATCATGGCTACCAACGTCGACTCCTGGGTTCTCATCACTGGGGCGTCCAGTGGTTTTGGCGAAGAATTCGCCAGGCAATACGCGGCCAAGGGCCACCCGCTCATTCTGGTCGCGCGCCGGCTCGATCGGTTGCAAGCCTTGGCTGCGGCGCTGCAACAGCAGTACAACGTCAAAATCATCGTGGAGCAGGCCGATCTGTCGGACATGGCCGCCGTGCACGCGCTGCACGCCGGCCTTCGCGAGCGCGCGATCCCGGTTGAAATCCTGATCAACAACGCGGGCCATGGCTTGCAAGGCCCCTTGCTCGATACGCCGATGCAGAGCGCCCTGGACATATTGCAGCTCGACATTGCGAGCCTGACAGTCATGACACGGCTCTTCGGCGAAGACATGCGCGAGCGGGGCCACGGAAAGATACTGCTCGTCGCCAGCATGCTGGCTTACTTCGGCGTGGAAAACATGGCGGTCTACGGTGCTGCCAAGGCCTACGTGCTGCGGCTCGGCGATGCGTTGCACCGTGAGTTCAAGCGAGACGGCGTGACTGTGACCTCGCTGTGCCCCGGTATGTCCGACACCGGCTTTGCGCAGGCCGCCAAGCAAAAGATCACTTGGGGACTCAAGCTGCTGATGATGAAACCCGCGCCCGTGGTGCGGGCGGGCATTCATGCGCTGCACGCTGGGCGGAGGAGCGTCGTTCCCGGCTTCAACAACAAGGCCGCGGTGGCAATGGTGTGGGCGACACCGCGCTGGCTGCACCAGGCCATCTTTGCGCGGTTCATGAACGGTTGATTCCGCTTGCTGCCGGCCACTGCTGAGTGGCCCCGCCGCGACGACCAGCGAACCATTGCTGGAGCGGCCGCCCGGCATCGAACACGCGGACCGATGCCGTGGGTCTTGTCCGACGTTCGGATGCGCAAGCCTCGCGCGCGCGCCGCCGCCCACAGGCCGAAGCTTGAGCCTCTCATCCACCGCTCGAGCACACACTCCGATGAACAAATCACCCGCCCCACCCTCGCCTGTCGATCCCGCATCCGGCGGCCAGCGCGTGCAGGCGCCCGATGCCGTGAACGGCGAAGAGCCGGCGATCAGCACCGGCGACGCGCAGAGCCTGAAGCGCGGAATGAAGAAGGCCACCGACCGCGATGCGGCCGCCCCGGCCGCCGACAGCGAAGACACGCTGAAGCGGCGCTCCGCTCGCGACACGCCGCGCGAGAACGACGCCGGCGCCTGAACTGCCGAGCAGCACTCCGCCCTTTCGTCCACCACCAATCTCTCCGGAAACGCCATGACAGAAGACCCCCGCCAGGCCGGCCCGCAGCCGCCTTTTTCCACACCCGCCCAGCAACCGCCAGGTCTCGAATCGAAGATGTCGCCGCTGCCCGATTTCGGCGAACAGTCTTACGTCGGCAGCGGCAAGCTCCAGGGCAAGGCCGCGCTCATCACCGGCGGCGACAGCGGCATCGGCCGCGCGGTGGCGATCGCCTTTGCGCGCGAAGGCGCCGACGTGCTCATCTCCTACCTCGCCGAGGAAGAGGAGGACGCCCAGGTCACCCGCCAATGGATCGAGCGCGCGGGCCGCCGCTGCGTTGCGGTGCCCGGCGACATCTGCGAAGAAGCGCATTGCCGCAGCCTCGTGGACCGCGCGTTCGACACCTTCGGCCGGCTCGATGTGCTCGTCAACAACGCGGCCTTCCAGATGAGCCACAAGTCACTCGACGAGATCTCGCCCGAGGAGTTCGACCGCACCTTCCGGACCAACGTCTACGCCAACTTCTTCCTGTGCCGCGCCGCGGCGGCGCGAATGAAGCCGGGCGCCTCGATCATCAGCACCACGTCGATCAACGCCGACAAGCCCAACGCCACGCTGGTCGCCTATGCCTCGACCAAGGGCGCGATCCAGAACATGTCGGGCGGCATGGCGCAACTTCTCGCGGAGAAAGGCATCCGGGTGAATTGCGTGGCGCCGGGCCCGTTCTGGACGCCGCTCATTCCCTCGACCATGCCGCCCGAGCAAGTGAAGGAGTTCGGCAAGCAGACGCCGATGAAGCGACCGGGCCAACCGGCCGAACTGCAGGCGGTGTATGTGCTGCTCGCCAGCGACCAGGCAAGCTACATCTCGGGCGCGACCATTCCGGTGACGGGCGGCGTGCCGTTCATCTGAGCAGCAACGCGCAGGCACCGGCGGCATGCCGGCTGCCCATCAGGGACGATCGGCCCTGATGTCGGGTGCGGGCGTCAGGGAGACGCCCTGCGCCTTGGCGGCGCCCGATTGCGCAGCCATCGCGGCCTTGAAGCCCGGCCGCGCCTGCAGCCGCTCCCAGTAAGCCGCCACCGCGGGCGTGAAGCGCTCGGCGAGGCCCAGGTGCTCGGCCAGCAGCAATGCATAGCCGACCGACACATCGGCCGCGGTGAAGCGCCCCGCGCACAGGTACTCGCGCGCGGCAAGCAGCGGCTCCAGCGTTCGCAGCCGCGCCAGGAACCACTTGGCATAGTCGTCGGCAACCTGCGGCTGCTTTCGCTCCGCCGGTTCGAAGTGCGCATACCGCAGCACGAGCGTCTGCGGAAAGGTCAAGGTCGCCTCGCCGAAATGAAGGTAGTTGAGGTACGGCCCGAAGTCCGGCTCGTCGCGCCCCACATCCAGCTGGCCCGCCGAGAACCGCGCGGCCAGGTATTGGCAGATGGCAGCCGACTCGGTCATTCGCATGGCGCCATCGGACAGCATCGGCACCGTGCCGAGCGGGTTCACCTCGAGATACGGCCGCGACAGCACGCGAGGTGGAAAAGGCAGCATCTTGAGCTCGTAGGAGAGCCCTATTTCTTCAAGCGTCCACAAAGGCCGGAACGAGCGTGCGCTGACGCAGTGGTGAAGGGTGATCATGTGTCGGCGGTCTTTGGTTCGCTGCGGTGTTGGGGCAGGTTGTCATTTTGAATCCATCCTGGTGCGCAATGAGGTTCGGGAGGTGAGGCAAGGCGCCCACGTAGGAGAGCCACCTTCAAGAAGACACGTCAAAGCGGCATGGCATTGCGCTTTCGCGGGCGTCAATCTCCGCGTCATGACAACCAAGCAACATCACAAACAGGGCGACATCGGTCGCCGATTGATGTGGACCCTGCTGGCCGTCGTAGCGGTCGTTGTTGTGGGCGTGCTCTTCTTCTACGGCCTCAAAGACCCATCGGAGGGGCCAGGCAATCTTCCTGCAAGCGGTGCGCCGGCGCAGCAGAACGGACGCCCGGCTGCACCCAAATGAGCAGCGCTTCAGCGTTGCGCCTCTCGCGACCGGCTGAGCTCCGCCCGCCCTTTGGGGGTGATGCGCAAGATCACTCCCCGATGGCCTGAAACATCGTCAGGTTCGGGGAGGTTGGCCTCAATAAGCTCGGCAGCAGCCAGCACGGCTGCGCACTGAATGTCGGCCTCTTCATGGATGGCCAGGGGGAAAGAGGCGTCCTCTATGCGGCGAAGGAAATTCATCGGCATAACTTCTCCTCGAGTAGCGACGCGGCCAGATTACTCCCAAGCAAATTGTAGAGCTTAAGGCCTACATTGCGACACGACATTGCGGCAATGGCACTTGGAAAAACCGGCCGCTAACTTGTGATTCTTTTGACCGACTCGTATCCAGATCGGACGGGCAACCGGAGAATCGCATGGCGCTTTTGTTCTTGATGCGGCTGCAGCATGTGCAGCTCCCGGTCCGGGTGGTGGTCCCGGAAGAGCTCCGGCATGTCTCGGTGCTTGTGGCTACCGGCTTGATCGAGGCCGATATCGGGCCGCTCAGCCCGAAGGCGCGCTACGCTTCGTCGCGCGTGGCCACGGTGCTTCGCATCACCGAAGACGGCCTTGCCGAAATTGCCAAGATGGGGAGTGCGCCCAAGTCCTCCGCGAAGACCTCGATGCAATTCACCCGGGGATTCCGCCTGATGTGACGCGTGGCTTCGCTTCCAGCTCCTGGCCGACCCGGGCGGTCTTCATGGCAATCGCGGCGAACATCGCGGCCGCGGCAAGCAGCGCTAGCTCGAAGCCGGCAAACACCCAATCCGCCTCGCGAATGGCGGCCAGCAGGTGGCGGTTGCCGGCAAGCAGGTTCCACAGCGGCAGAGCGGCGCACAGCACGGCAGCGGCCCCGAACTGCTCTGTCCATGCGCGCCGCACGGGCCGCACGCTCGCGTGAAACAGCATCAGCAGCCACACGGCGAAGAACAAGTGAATCTCCCAGTCCGGGCGGCCAGCGATCCCGGCCGGCAGCAGGCGGTTGCCCCAGAAGAACGCCGCCATTGCCACCGGCAGCCCCGCAATGCCGGCAACGTTGAGCCGCTCCACAAGCCGGAGTCCGGCCTGCGGCTGCCGTGCATCGAGGCGGCGGCGGGCGCGCCGCTTGACGGCCCACAGCACGAGCCCCGTCGCAACCATGCCGGCGCCCGCCAAGCTTGCCAGAAAGTACATCCAGCGCAGCCCGACGCCGGCAAAGCGCCCCAAGTGCAGGCCATACAGCACGCCGCGGGTCTCAGCGGCGGGTTCCGAGTGGTCCCTGGCCTCCAGCAACGCGCCCTCTGCGCCGTCGAAGACCAGGTAGCGCGGACTGACGGACACACGCGTCGCGTCGCTGCGCACCACCCGCACGCGCGAAGCGGCATCGCCCGGGTGGTCGACGATCAGCCGCGACACGCCGCCGCTTCCCCAGCGCCGCTCGGCCTCGCGCACCATCGCGCCCACATCCGCCAACGGTGCGGCGCTGCCGCTCGGCGCGCCCGGCGGCATGAGCGCCGTCATCTCGACCCTGAGCGATTGGCGCGCTTGTGCCGCGCCGGGCGCGCTGTCGATGCCCCACGGCATGTACAGCGTCATCAGCGTGATCAGGCCGGTGTAGGTGATCAGCAGGTGAAAGGGCAGCACCCACACCGACAGCATGTTGTGCCCATCCAGCCACGAGCGCGCGCCTTTGCCGGGACGAAAGGTGAAGAAGTTCGTGAAGATCTTCTTGTGCGTGATCACGCCGCTGATGATCGCGACCAGCATGAACATCGTGGCCAGCCCCACGAGCCATCGTGCCGGGGCGCGCGGCAGGTAGTGGAGCGAAAAATGGAAGTAGTAGAAGAACTCTCCGCCGGTGGTTTCGCGCGCAAGCACGGCCTTGCCGGTCAACGGGTCGAGCATGGCCCTGCCGTGGCCGCCACCAATGCGCCACGATGCCGCGATGAAGTTCCTGCGTTCGTCGGCCAGGTCGATCACCCATTGGGATGCGCCCGGTGCGAGCAGCTGCAAGCCTGCAATGGCCGATGCAGTGCTTGCGGCCGCGTCCGGCGCTTGCCTGAGCGCAGGCACTTCGGGCCGCATCCATTGGGAGATCTCTTCGCGAAAATAACTCACCGCGCCGGTGAGAAACATTGCATAGAGAAGCCAGCCGAACAGCAGGCCGGTCCAGGTGTGAAGACCGGCCATGGCCTGGCGCAGGCTCTTTGCCGTGGCCGTCATGCCGCCGCCCTCCACACCCAGCATGCCGCCGCCAGCAGCGGCACCGCGGCCACCGCCAAGCCCAGCCACGCCCTCCCCGCGCTCTTTGCCGCAAACACCCAGATCACCGCGACGGCATACACCACGAAGCTGGCCTGCATGCCTGTGAGCACCGCTTCCACCGTGCCCATGGGCAGCGCCAGCGCGGCAACGCTGGTCAGCGCCGCCAGCGCGTAGCCGCCAAACAGCGCTGCCGCGATACGCGACACAAGTGGCCCCGGGGAGCGCCGAACAGCGCCACGCGCCGGCCGCATCAGAAGCGGTAGAGCGCGCTCACGTTGGCCGTGCGCTCCGCGCTGCGGTAGCAGATGCTTCCGTTGCAATCCATCAGCGACTGCTTGTTCAAGAGGTTGTTGACGTTGAGCGAGAAGCGCCAGGGTCCCCTGTCGAAGCCCAGCGCAAGATCGACCAGCGTGAAGCTCGGGTTGGTGATGTTGGCATTGCCCGTGTCCCAGGCCGAGCGGGCCTTGCCGAGGTAGCGCACGCCAAGGGCGGCAAACGCGCGCGTCGAGCCGCCCAGCGGGAACGAGTACTTGCCCCATACCGACGCGCTGTGCTCCGGCGTGCTCATCTGCGGCAGGCCCAGATCGCCGTCGTTGCTGCGCGTGATGCGGGTGTCCAGATAGGTGTACTGGGCAATCAGGCTGATGTTGTCCGTCACGTCGGCACGGGCCTCGAGCTCGAGCCCGCGAGATTTCACTTCACCGGTCTGGATGACTTCTCCGGGCACCTGCGGCGCCGCCGTGGTCACGTTGCTGCGAACGATGTCGAACACCGAGGCCGTGTAGCTGGCGTTCCTTCCCACCGGCTGGTAGCGCACGCCGGCCTCGACCTGCCGGCCCTTCGAAGGCTTGAGCAGATCGCCGTTCAAGTCCTTGCCGATCTCCGGCGAGAAGGAGGTTGCGTAGTTCACATAGGGCGCCCATCCGGACTCGAACAGGTACACCACGCCCACGCGGCCGGTGGTGGCGCTGGCCGACGTGTCGTAGATCTCGCTGCTCTCGCCGGTCCTGCCGAAGGTGCGGGTGCCCGTGGCATCCGCCTTGTCGTGTCGCACGCCGGCGGTGAGAACCCAGCGGTCCCATTTCACCTGGTCTTGCAGGTAGAGGCCGACCTGCTTGGTTGGCACCCTGTCGACATACGGATCGGCGGCCGGCGCGAGCGGCTGGTGCGTGTACACCGGCGCGAGCAGGTTCAGGGGCGCCAGGAGCGGCCGGTCGTACGGAAACTCGTCGGTGGTGCGCGACTTGGCATAGTCCACGCCCGCCAGCAGCGTGTGCGCCAGCGGGCCGCTGCTGAAGCGCGCCTGCACGCGAGTGTCGAGCAGCAAGCCCTTCCAATGCGTCTCGCGCGGCGAGAAGCTGCGGTTCATCGTGTAGCCGTCGGAGCGCAGGCCGCGGGGAAACACGTTGGTCTCGGAGCGATCGAGCTCGCTGTAGCGCATGCTCTGCTGCACCGACCACGTGGCGTCGAAGCTGTGCTCGAACTCGTAGCCGAGCATCTTGTTGTCGCGCCGCCAGCGGTTGTCGTAGCCGCCGATGTTCACGCGCGGGCTCGGCTGGCCGAACACGCCGGGCTGCTCCAGCTGGTTCTGCCAGGCATAGGCCTGGTTGTCTTTCTGGTAGCGCCCGAGCAGCGTGAGCTTGGTGCTGGCATTGGGCTGCCACGTGAGGGCCGGCGCAATGTAGAGGCGGTTGTCGCGGTCGTGGTCCAGGCGGGTGTCCGAATCGCGCCCCAGCACCGTGAGGCGATAGGTCCATTCGTTGCGGCTGTCCAGTGCGCCCGCAAGGTCGGCCTTCAGTTGCTTGCGGTTGTAGCTGCCGTACTCGATGCCGATCTCGCGCACCGTGTCTGCCGTCGGCCGCTTGCTCACCGCATTGACCATGCCGCCCGGCGGCATCTTTCCATAGAGCACGGATGCGGGCCCGCGCAGGACTTCGAGCCGCTCGAGTCCATAGGGCTCGATGGGCGCGGCATAGGAGCGCCCGGAGGTCAGCAGCCCATCCATGAAGATGCCGGCCGTGCCGAGCTCGAAGCCGCGCAATAGCGAGAACTCGTCGACTGCCCACGGCTTCAGGTTGGGCGTGACACCTGCCGTGTAGCGCAGCGCCTCGTCGAGCGACTCTGCCTTGCGGTCTCCGATTTCGTCCGCCGTGATGACCGAGACGGACTGCGGGTTCTCGATCAGCGCCGTGTCCGTCTTGGTTGCGGTGGCGCTGCGCCTGGCGACATAGCCATTGACGCGGCCGGTGGGTGTTTCGCGCTCGGTCGCGGCAGTCACCGTCACGGGCGCGAGCGTGGCGGCGTCGCCGGTGCTGCTGCGCGCGGGAGCACCGGCCTTGCGCAACGAATAGGCACCGGCGCCCTGCCCCACGACTTCATAGCCGCTGCCTCGCAGCACCTGCTCGAAGCCTTCCTGCGCCGTGTAGCGCCCGCGCAGCCCGCCGCTTCGCAGCCCTGCGAGCATGCCCGGCTCGAAGACCAGCTGCACGCCGGTGGCTGCCGCGTACTGCGCCAGCACATCGGCCAGCGTACCGCCGGCAATCGCGTACTGGCGCGCGCTCGGGCCTGCCGCCTCGGCCGCGAACACGGGCGCCGCGCCCAATGCCAAGGCGCCAACTCCGCCAAGCGCGGCGCGAATGGCCGTGGTGGTGATCGCAACCGCGAACTTGTCGATGCGCCTGTGCCGGCGGGCCTGCTGCGATGTCATTTATCTGCGTCCTTGAATAGCTATGAGGGTGGTGGCGCGCATCGGTGTCGACGCGTCATTCCCTCTCACACCGGACGAGACGGAAAAAGTGATCACCTCGGGATGAAAAATTTCTTGGGCGAGCCGCGTTGCCCGGGCCGAAAGCCCAAGTTCACCGGCTATCGCGGGGCCACCGTCACCCAATAGCGGGTCGTCTGCTCGATGCGCAGCGGCAGCGAGCGCGCCAGCAGCGCGAGTCCGGCATCGGTGTCGGCAAGAGAAACGGCACCCGACACGCGCAGATCGGCCACCGCGGGGTGGCAGCGCAAAACGCCGCTGCGATAGCGGCTCATTTCGGCGACAACATCCGCCAGCCGCATGTTTCTTGCGAGCAGCATGCCCTGCTCCCAGAGCGCGGCGCTGACCTCCACAGGAAGCTCCGCTCCGATGCGCCCGGCCTCGAAGTCGAGCTGCTCTCCCGCACGCAGCACACGCGCGGCGCCTTCCACCGCCCGTATCTCCACGGCATCTTCGAACACAGCGACCCGGGTGGTGCCTTCGTCCAGGCGGCGCACGCTGAAGCGCGTGCCCATGGCACGCACGGTGCCCTGCGGCGTCTGTACCAGGAACGGCCGATAGGTGGGCGAGGGATCGGCATGCGTGGTCACAAGAATCTCGCCGGCCTGCAGCCGGATGCGTCTTTCCGCGGCGGTGAACACGATGTCCACGGCGCTGGCGGTGTTGAGCACCAGGCGCGAGCCGTCTGCCAGCGTGATCGACTTGCGCTCGCCCGTGGCCGTTGCGACATCGGCGGTCCACTCGCGCCAGGGCATGTGCCGCCATGCCAGCCAGCCGGCCGGCGCCGCAACCAGCAATGCACCCAGCAGGCCCATGCTGCGGCGGCGGTTGGGCTGCTGCAAGGCATGGAAAGCGCTCTTGCCGATGCCTGCCGGCACTTGCGCGAACACGCCCATCAGGGCCTCCGCCCGCGCCCAGGCCTCGGCATGTGCGGGGCTTTGCTGGCGCCAGCGGTCGAAGTTCGCCTGCGCCTCTTGTCCCGCCTGCGCGTTGTCGCCGTAGCGCAGCGTCATCATCCAGTCGGCGGCTTCGCTCAGGAGTGCGGGACTGGGGCTGGCCCCTGCCGTGGCCGGCTGCTGTCTGTTCATTGCACTGGGCCCGCTGCCGCTCACGCGACGGACATGCAGGCGACCAGCGCCTTGTGGATATGGCGTCGTACCGTGATCACGGGCATGGCCATGCGCTCGGAGATCTGCTGGAGCGTCAGTTCATCGAATTGAGCCAGCAGGAAGATCTGCCGCGTGCGGCCCGGAAGGCTGGCCAGCATCGCCTCGATGCGCAGCAGCGATTCGATGATGAGCATCCGCGCCTCGGGCGACGGCGCCTCGGGTTCAGGAAGATGCGCAATTGCTTCCAGGTAGGCCCGCTCCACCTCGCGCCGGCGCCAATGGTCGGCCACCAGTCCTTTGGCCACGTGCGTGAGGAAGGCGCGCGGTTCATCGCCGAGGCTGGCAGTACGCGAAGAAGCCATCAGCCGCACGAAGGTGTCATGGGCCAGGTCGGCCGCATCGCAGGCATCGCCCAGGCGGCGGCGCAGCCATCCCAGCAACCAGCCATGGTGGTCGCTGTAGAGAACTTCGATGGGTGGAACAAGAGGGCCGGCCGCGGACATGAAGCGAAATTCTGGAGAACCGACGTTGACGCAACGGATGAGAATCGTTCGCAATTGTATTGGCTATTTGGTTCACAAATGCCGCGAATCTCAGGCAGGCCGTGAAATGCGCCTGCCACCGCGTCGGCCCAACCCACCCTCAGGCCGCAAGCACCTGCAAATTGCCGGTGCCCGGCAACGCGCGCAGCGTGGCGGCCGTTCTCACGGAATAGTCGCGGCTCAGCACCGTGCTGATCTCGATGTATTCGCAGCGCGCTTCGCCGGGTGTCAGGGTCAGCACGGCATAGCCGCGCTTGCTGGTTTCGGCGTAGCGCAGGTCGTCCACCATGCGCAGGAACCCGTCGGCCAGCAGGTCGTTGGCAATCAGCGGCACCGCCCGTTCGAAGCCGGGCGACGACACCGACGACGTTCCGAATTCCACCCCCACCCGCTGCCCCGAAACATCGGTGAGGTTTCCGGCCCAGGCGTTGTGCGTGTCGCCGGCCAGCGAGACAAGGTTCTTGCCCTGGTTGCGCGCCATGGCAAGCACGGTGTCGCGCGCGGCCGGGTAGCCGTCCCATGCGTCCATGTTGTAGGGCACCTTCTGCTGCGCGAGCAAGGCCCTCTGGCTGTCGCTGCGGGCGGCGTCCGGAAGCGCCTGCGCGGCCACATAGGCGCCGAGCGTCTCGGGGCTGAAGTCGGTCGCAATGCTCAGGGGAATGGCCATGCGCATCATCAGCACCTGCTGGCCCAGCACCTGCCAGGTACCGGCCGAGGCCGCCATGCGCGCGGAGAGCCAATCCACCTGCGGCTGGCCCAGCAGCTGGCGCGTGGGGGCGGCCGCCTCGCCGGCCAGGTATTGGTCGAGCGTGAGCTGCCGCTCGCGGCCGATCAGCCGGGTGTCGAGCATGTGCAGCGAAGCCAGCGTGCCGAAGTCGAACGAGCGGTAGATCAGCAGCGGGTTGGCCGGGTCGGGCAGCCGCGTTGGCAGCCACTCGTGGTAGGCCTGCACGGCGGCCGCGCGCCGCGCCGCAAAGCTGCCCTCGCTCGATTCGTCGTGGTTGGCGGCGCCGCCCACCCATGCGTTGTCGGCCAGGTCATGGTCGTCCCACACGGCAATCATGGGAAACCGCGCATGCAGCGCACGCAGGTCGCTGTCGGTGCGGTATTGCGCATGGCGCTCGCGGTAGTCCGCAAGCGTCAGGATCTCATGGTCGGGTGTCGATACGCGGTCGATGGCAATGGCCAACTGCGACGCATAGCCCACGCGGCCATATTCGTAGATGTAGTCGCCCAGGTGCAGCACCACGTCGATGTCGGTGCGCCTGGCAATGTCGGCATACACATTGAAGTAGCCGCTGGGAAAGTTGGAGCAGGACACCACCGCCAGCCGGGCCTGCGAAACACCGCCCACCGGCAGCGTCTTTGTGCGGCCGATGGGCGAGGCCTCGCTGCCCATCACGAAGCGGTAGAAATAGGTGCTGGCCGGCTGGAGCCCCGTGGCGTCCACCTTCACCGTGTAGTCGCGCTCGGGGCCGGTGCTCACCGTGCCGCGCGCAACGATCACGCCAAAACGCTCGTCGCTTGCAAGTTGCCATTCGACGTTCAGGGTGCCCGGTGCGGGCGCCGTCACCCGGGTCCAGAGAATCACCCGGTCCGACAACGGGTCGCCGCTGGCAACGCCATGCTTGAACACCGGGCCGGTGCTCACGGGCGGACTGCCGCCGCCTCCGCCAATGCCCCCTCCTATGCCTCCGCCACCTCCCCCGCCTCCGCCTCCGCAACCTGTCAGGCTCACCCCGCTGGCCGAGAACATCGCGAACAGTACGGCGTTGCGTATGAGCGAGCGTCGGGTGGTGCCGGTCAGGGCTTGCTGGGGATCTGTGCCGCCGCCGTCATCGCCGGTCTGGCTTGCCTGGTCGTTCTTCTTCTCGTTCTGCGTGCGCATGGCTGTCTCCTGATCCGCCGAGGACGAGACGCACCGCACGCCTCAGTCTCCTTTCGACGTCGGCGCCATTGAAGGTGAAGACTTTGGTTTCCAGCGTAGGTTTGTACCTATGCGCGTGTCAGCCGGAAGCCAACCGGCTGCAAAAATGCGCAGCTAATCGAACTGCGACCGGTCTCCAGACACCAGTTCGCGGTTGCGCCGCCGGTCGACCGCAATCTCTTGCGCAAGGTCTTCAATGGCTCCGCCCACCGGCAGGTTGTACGCACCGCGCAGCCGCGCGCGCACGGTGTCGCTGCGCAGCACCCGGTTGATCTGTGCATTGAGCCGCTGCAGCACCGCCGGGGGCGTGCGGGCCGGCGCGAAGATGCCGAAGAGCGAGTCGCGATTGGCCCGCTCGTAGCCCAGTTCGGCAAGCGTCGGCACCGCGGGCAAGGCCTCGATGCGCGCCGGCGCACCCACCGCCAGTGCCTGCAGCCGCCCTTCGCCTATGTACTGCAGCTGCTGCGCGGCGACGTTGGTCGACAGCACCTCGAACTGCCCGCCGAGTGCATGGTTGAGCTGCGGGCCGCCGCCCGCGTAGGGAATGTGCGTGATGGCGGTGCGGCTTTGCATGCGCACCTGTGCCAGAACCATGTGGCCGATGGTGGCCACGCCCGACGTGGCCCACCGCACCGCGCCGGGCTGGCTGCGCGCGAGCGCGATCAGTTCCTGGAAGCCGCGGCCCGCGAAGGCCGGCGTGCCGACCACCAGCACGGGCGTGCGCATCACGCTTGCCACCGGGGCAAAGGCGCGCAACGGGTCGTAGGGCACGCGGGCAACCAGCGGATGCAGCGTGATCGGGCTGATGGCCGAAAACGCGAGCGTGCAGCCATCGGGCGTGGCACGCGCCAACGCATCCATGCCGATGCTGCCGCCCGCGCCGGCACGGTTTTCGACGAGCACCGGAACGCCGAGCGATTGGGCCAGCGGCTCGGCCAGCACGCGGGCCATGCCGTCGCTCACGCCGCCCGGTGGATAAACCACGATCAAGCGAATCGGCCTGTTCGGCCATTGAGTCGAAGGCGAAGGCGATGGCGCAGCCCGCAGCAACTGCGGCATGGCGCAGGCGGCGGCAAGCGCAATGCCGGCGTCACGCACCAGCCGGCGGCGGCGCGGCGAAAAACTCATGACCCGGGGTTCTCGCTCGCATGCCTGCGCAGCAGCGCGGCAAAGTGCTGCGCGGGGAGGTTGTCTTCTTCCACGCGCGAGACCAGCGTGAGCGGTGCGTCGAGCTGGCCGCCGTCGGCGAGCCGGGTGTAGGCAATGGCATGCGCATGCACGCCCGTCATCGAGGCCGGCACCACCGACAGGCCGACGCCCGCGGCGACGAGATTCAGGTTGGTCATCATGCGGTCCACCTCGGCCACCACGCGCGGACGCAGGCCCTTGGCGTGGCACATGGCCAGCAACTCGGCATACAGGCCCGGCGCGCCCGGACGGCGCACGAGGATGATGCCTTCCTCGCACAGCTTCGCAAGCGGCAGCGGCCGCGAGGCCTTGCTGCGCGCGAGGGCAAAGCGGTGGTCGCTGGGCATTGCCACCAGCACAGGTTCGCGCAGCAGCGTTTCGAAGCGCAGGCCTTCGGGCCGCGCCACCGGCACGCGCAGCAGGCCGCAGTGCAGGCGGCCGGCGTCGAGCGCCTCGGTGAGTTCGGCTGCGTTGTCCTCGCGCAGCTGCAGCTCCACCTCGGGAT
This sequence comes from Variovorax sp. CCNWLW225, assembly GCF_037204045.1. NCBI lineage: Bacteria > Pseudomonadati > Pseudomonadota > Betaproteobacteria > Burkholderiales > Comamonadaceae > Variovorax > Variovorax sp. CCNWLW225. The sequence goes on from NZ_JBBCBV010000002.1 coordinate 546,160, forward strand.
GCGCGCGGCGAAAAGCACGCAACGCCTCGGGCACGAAGCGGTGCGCCGCGGCCGAGCTGGTAAAGCCGACCGCCAGCGTGCCGGCCTGCCCTTTGGCCACGCGCGCCATGCGCTGCTTCATGGCCGCCATGTCCTGCAGCATGCGCAGCGCCTCCACCTGGAACAGCCGGCCCGCATCGGTGAGCGCCACGCCGCGCGGATGCCGCCGGAACAACAGCACCCCCAACTCGCGTTCGAGCGCCTTGATGGCCTGGCTCAACGGCGGCTGCTGAATGCCCAGCTGTTCGGCGGCCCGCGTCATGTGGCCGGTCTCGGCGACGGCCACAAAGTAGCGAAGCGGTCTTATTTCCATACTTTTTTCATATCGGAAGTGCCTCTTTATTTTATTTGACCCTAGGTCACCGTGCACCTATCGTCCGGCCGCTCATTCAAAAAAGCGGCCCATCGAGGCCGCATTCCGGAGACAAGTCCATGCGCAACTCGCGCCTTTCTGCACTGCCTGACGCGCCCTTTCGCGCCTGCCGTTCGTTCGTTGCCGCTATTGGTATTTCGCTGGTTCTTGCCGCCTGCGGTGGTGGCGGCGGTGGTGGCAGCGCTGGTGCCGGGTTCTTTCCCATCGCATCGCCCCCGCCGCCGCCGTCCCATGGCGGCGCGCCCGACACCGATCCACCCGACAACCCGCCGCCACCGCCCGTGCAGCCGGTGATCGCCTGCGCAGATCTCGCCGGCAAGAGCCTGCCCGCCTCGCTCATCAGCCTGCCCACCCAGGGCGCCACCGTGACCAGCGCCGTGCCGGTGGCGGCAAGCGACGCCGGCAACCGGCTCGGTGACTACTGCCGCGTGCGCGGCACCATCCAGCCGATGGACCCTGCTTCGCAGGCCATCAACTTCGCGGTCAACCTGCCCGAAAAGTGGAACCGCAAGACCATTCACTTCGGCGGCGGCGGCTTCGACGGCGTGCTGATCGACGGCACCGAGGTCATCCGCTTCGGCCCCGCCGGCAAGCCCGCGCCGCTTGCGCTGGGGTATGCAACCTACGGCGACGATTCAGGCCACCAGTCCAGCAGCATCACCGACGGGCGCTTTGCCGCCAACGACGAGCAGCTTGCCAACTACGGCGGCAATTCGCTCAAAAAAACGCGCGACGTGGCGCAGGCGCTGGTGCTCGCGCGCTACGGCATCGAGCCCGCCTACGCCTACTTTCTGGGCACCTCCACCGGCGGGCGCGATGCGCTCAGCTACATCCAGCGCTGGCCGCTGGACTACGACGGCGTGATTGCCAACGAGCCCGCGCTCAACTACACCGGCACGCGGCTGTCGAACGTAGCGGTGGGCCGCGCGCTCTACAGCAACGGCGGCGCCGGCTGGATGAACGTGGCCAAGACGCTGCTGGTGCAGAAGGCGGCAATGCAGGCCTGCGACAAGCTCGACGGCGCGGCAGACAACATCGTGAGCAACGTGGAAAGCTGCCGTCTGCTGAACACGCAGATCCTTGCGTCGCTGCGCTGCAGCGGCGGCACGGACAACGGCGATACCTGCCTTTCGGACGCGCAGCTTGCCACCGTGCGCACCATCGAATCGCCGCTCGAGTTCAGCACCTACTCGCTGGCCAACGGCGTAAAGCGCGCAGGCGGCTACAACATCCTCGAAGGCACTTTGGTGGCAGGCCCCTACACCACGCGCGATCTGGGCACGCGCAAGGTGCCGGGCAATCCCGCCACGTCGGCCGACGCCAACATGTATGTCACGGGCGACCAGTGGGTGAAGTACTTCGTCACGCGCATCGACACCTTCGATTCGCTGGGCTTCGACCCGCTGGACCCCGGCAGCTATGCCTCGCGCGTGAGCGAGGTGTCGGCGCTGACCGATGCCACCAACCCGAACCTCGCGCCCTTCTTCGCGCGCGGCGGCCGGGTCATCATGCTGCACGGCCTGGCCGACGAGGTGATCAGCCCCAACTCGACCATCGACTACTACAAGCAGCTCATCGCCACCGTGGGCCAAGCTGCGGTGGACGAGCACATGCGCTTCTATACCGTGCCGGGCATGGGCCATGGCACGGGCAGCTTCATTCCGAATTGGGACTCGCTTGCGGCGCTCGAGGGCTGGGTGGAGGCAGGCCTGGCACCTGCCACAGGCGTAGCCGTCGATGCGGTGGCAGGCACTTACGGCCGCACGCGCCCGCTGTGCCAGTTTCCGGCATGGCCCAAGTACCGCGGCAGCGGCAGCCTCGATGCGGCAGTCAACTACAGCTGCGTGACCGAGGTCGGCGATCCGCTGGCCTGCCCCAACCTGCCGGCCACCCCTGCCAGCTACAAGGGCGGCAACAGCTTCGGCGAAGAACTGCGCGTCGACATCGATCCCGCCACCATGGCCTACACCGTGACCATCGACGCCAGCTTGCAGCGCGCGGCGGGCACGCAGCGCAGCGGCGCCCTGGTGGCGCAAGGCAGCTGCAGCTATGCGAGCAGCGAGAGCGCGGCTGTCTTCAGCTTTGCGCCCGGCGGCGTGCTGCTTGGGGGCGTGAATGCGCCGAGCGGCGGCTTTGCACCGCTCATCGCGTTCCAGAACACCTTCGAGAACACGGCCGCACCGGCGGTGTTCAACCCGGTGGCCAACATCTTCAACGCGGTCGGCGTGCAACAGGGCACGGGCGCCGCGGTGGCGCATGCCTCATCGGTGCGGCTGCGCAATGCGGGCACTTTCCAGTATTGCCGCGATGCGGTGACGGGCGGGTTCATGACCTACGACGCCACATGCACGCAGACGGAGAAGGGCTACATCACCTACAACACCGCGCGCGGTGCCTTCGACCTGCGCACCACCTCGCCGACCGGCGGCGCCGTGACCACCGGCGGCACGCTCACAGGGTCGATGGTGATCGGGCTCGTGAACGGCGCCGCGGTGCCGCTGCACCTGGTGCGCGAATCGGCGGCAAATGCCGGCCTGCGGATGTTCGGCCTGCAGCAGACGCTGACGCCCGGCACGGCGGACGGCAGCTACGCCATGGCCGCTGTGACAGGCCAGAACCGCGAAGCCACCGTGGCGGGCAGCAGCTTCAACCTGGGCGGCACCTCTGCATCGCTCAGCTACGACACGCCTGTGCTCGGCGCGGTGCAGGCCGACGCGGGCCGGCCGGGCAATTTCATCTTCAACAGCGGCGTCCTCGGATTCGCTTCCACGGCAGGAACGAACGCGGCGCTGGAACTCGGAGTACGACATTGAAAAAACAACTTTCCACGCTGGCCGCTTTCGCGCTGCTGGGCACCGCGCTGCCGCTCTCCGCGCAAGCGGCCTCGCCCGCATCCAAGCAGGCACCCGCATCAACGCCCTGCCCCGCACCCGTGCCTGAGGCCGCACGCTGCTACACAGGCGAAGACGGCAACGGTTCTTTCTACTGGATCGCGATTCCGAAAGACTGGAACCGCGGCGTGCTCGTGATGCATGCGCACGGCGGCCCGGAGACCGGGCCGCCCAAGCTCGAGCGCAGCCAGGAAGACCTGAAACGCTGGGCCATCACCGTGAAGGCCGGCTACGCCTGGGCCGGCTCCACCTACCGCCGCGGCGGCTACGGCGTGACGATGGCGGCCGAAGACACCGAGCGGCTGCGCCAGATTTTCGTGCGCCATTTCGGCCAGCCACAGCGCACGCTGCTGCATGGCCAGAGCTACGGCGCGGGGGTTGCGGCAAAGGCGGCCGAGCTCTATGCGCCTGTCGGCGATGCAAAGTCGCCGTACGACGGACTTCTGCTCACCAGCGGCGTGCTCGGCGGCGGCAACAGCGCCTATGACTTCCGGCTCGACCTGCGCGTGGTCTATCAATACGTGTGCCGCAACCATCCGCGCGCCGACGAGCCGCAGTACCCACTGTGGATGGGCCTGCCCGCCGATTCGAAACTCACGCGCGCCGAACTGGCCTCGCGCGTCAAGGACTGCACCGGAGTCGGCATGCCCGCCGCGCAGCGCACGCCGGAGCAGGCCGCGCGGCTCCAGACCATTCTCTCGGTCGTGAAGATCGAGGAGCGCTCGCTGCTCGGCCACCTGAACTGGGCGACCTGGCTGTTCCAGGACCTGGTGCAAGAGCGCCTGGGCGGCCGCAATCCGTTCGGCAACATTGGCGTCGTCTACCAAGGCTCGGCCGACGATGCGGCGCTCAATGCGGGCGTGCTGCGCTACGCCGCCGATCCGCAGGCCAAGGGCGCCCTGGCAGCCGACAGCCAACCGACCGGGCGCACAGCGCTGCCCACGCTGGCGTTGCATGCCATCGACGACCCGACGGCTTTCGTCGAACTCGAGAACGCCTATCGCCGCATCCGCGACGCGGCCGGCACCGGCAGCCAGCTGGTGCAGAGCTTCAGCGCGGAGCGCGAGCACAGCTACCTGAGCGATTCGGAATACCCCGCGCTCTTTACCGCCCTGCTCGACTGGATCGACAAGGGCGAAAAGCCCACGCCGCAAAGCCTTGCGCAGCGCTGCGCATCGGTGGCGCCGCGCTACGACACCGACGGCAAGAACGGCTGCCACATCAAGCCCGATTGGCAGCCGCCCGCGCTCGAGAGCCGCGTGCCGGCGCGAGCCCCCTGATTTCCATTTTTTACTTGACGGAGACTTCCATGAAAAAACTGTTCGCCCTTGCGGCGCTGGCCCTTGCCATGGGTGCGCATGCGCAAGACTTTCCCGCAGGAAAGCCGGTGACCATCGTCGTGCCCTTTGCAGCCGGCGGCCCCACCGATCGCGTGGCGCGCGACCTGGCCGAGGCGCTGCGCAAGCCCCTGGGCGGTGCGAGCGTGATCATCGACAACGTGCCCGGTGCCGGCAGCTCCATCGGCGCGGCCAAGGTGGCACGCGCCAGGCCCGACGGCTACACCCTGCTGCTGAACCACATCGCAATGGCCACCGTGCCGACGCTGGTGCGCAACCTGCCGTTCAAGGTCGAGAGCGATTTCGAGTACCTGGGCATCGTCAACGACGTGCCGATGACGCTCATCTCCAAACCCGTTATCGAAGCCGCCAACTACAAGGAACTGACCGCCTGGATTGCGGCCAACAAAGGCAAGATCAACATCGGCAACGCGGGCGTGGGCTCGGCCTCGCACCTGTGCGGCCTGCTCTACCAGAGCGCCACCAAGACCGACATGACGCCCGTGCCCTACAAGGGCACCGCACCGGCCATTACCGACCTGATCGGCGGGCAGATCGATCTGTTGTGCGACCAGACCACCAACACTTCGCCGCAGATCGAGGCCAAGAAGGTCAAGGCCTACGCGGTCACCACGCCCAAGCGGCTGACAACGCCGCTGCTGAAAGACCTGCCCACGCTGGACGAGTCGGGCCTGAAGAACTTCCAGGTCACCATCTGGCACGGCCTGTATGCCCCCAAGGGCACGCCGGCGCCGGTGCTGAAAAAGCTCAACGAGGCCATGAAGGCCGCATTGCGCGACGCGGACTTCATCAAGCGCGAAGAAGCGCTGGGCGCAGTGGTGGCCACCGACGGGCGCATCGAACCCGAAGGCCACAAGAAGTTCGTGGCGGACGAAATCGCCAAGTGGACGCCCATCATCAAGGCGGCCGGCGTGTACGCGGACTAGGCCCGCGCCTCCAGCGACGATTCGCGCATGTCGAAACAACGACTGCTTCGTTTGCCCTTGCAGCCGGCGATGACTACGATGTTTCCACCACTACCAGGAGCAGAGACATGTCGAATCACGTTTACAAGTCGCTGGAGCTCACCGGCTCGTCCCCCGTCAGCATCGAGGAAGCGGTGCAGACCGCCATCACCAAGGCGCACCAGACGGTGCGCAACATCCAGTGGTTTACCGTGACCGAGACGCGCGGCCACGTGGTGGACGGCAAGATCGCGCACTGGCAGGTCACACTGAAGATCGGCTTCACGCTGGAGTAGCGAGGCGGCTCATGCAACCAAGAGTCACCGTCATCACCCTGGGGGTCGAAGACCTGGAGAAAGCCGTTGCGTTCTACCGTGACGGGCTGGGGTTTTCCACGGACGGCATCATCGGCAAGGAGTTTGAGAACGGCGCCGTCGCGTTCTTCGACCTGCAGCACGGGCTCAGGCTCGCGCTGTGGCCGCGCTCGAGCATTGCGGCCGATACCGGCCTGCCGCTGCGGGCGGGCGGGCCGCTTGAATTCACCCTTGGGCACAACGTCTTGTCCAAGGCCGAAGTCGATGCAGTGATGCAGCAGGCCGCAAAGGCCGGCGCCACCGTGGTGAAGGCCGCGGCCGACACTTTCTATGGCGGCTACGCGGGCTATTTCACCGACCCCGACGGCCACCTGTGGGAGGCCGTCTACAACCCCCAGCTGCTGCCCGAAGCGGGAACAGCCTAGGCCCCGGGCGCTTGCGCCTTCAGTCGCCGGGGATGTGCGGCGGATGCAGTTCCACCGCCTTGTCCGACTTCTTGCGCAGCCTGATGTTGAGCATTTCCACGACCAGCGAGAAGGCCATCGCGAAGTACACGTAGCCCTTGGGCACGTGGTGCCCGAAACCTTCCGCGACAAGCACCACGCCCACCACCACCAGGAAGGACAGCGCCAGCATCTTGATGGTGGGGTGGTTCGATACGAAGCGCCCGATGGGGCTGGCGAACAGCATCATGAGCAGCACGGACACGATCACCGCGGCGATCATCACCCGCACGTCGTCCACCATGCCCACCGCGGTAATGATGGAGTCCAGCGAGAACACCAGGTCGATGATCATGATCTGCAGGATGACCGCCGCGAAGGTGGCCTTCACGGCGCTCGATTTCTGCTCGTGCCCGCCCTCGAGCGACTGGTGAACCTCGCTCGTGCTTTTCCAGATCAGGAACAGCCCGCCCAGGATCAGGATCAGGTCGCGCCCCGAAATGCCTTTGCCCAGCACCGAGAAAAGCGGATTGACCAGGCCCGCGATCCAGGCAAGCACCAGCAGCAGCCCGATGCGCATGAACATGGCCATGAACAGCCCCACCCGCCGTGCGAACTCGCGCCTTTCGGGCGGCAGTTTGTCGACCAGGATGGAGATGAAGATGATGTTGTCGATGCCCAGCACGAGCTCGAGCGCAGTCAAGGTGGCAAAGGCAATCCAGACCTGGGGATCCGTCAGGAGTTCAAGCATCGGGGTTCTTTCGCCGCGGCAGCGCCGCCAAGAAGGTTGGGAATGTCCTGAAGTCTGCCATGCCCGATTTCCCCGCAAGGGTTTGCCCTATTTTTTAGTTATCAAACAAAACTATATTGATTACGTGAAATAACTTTATTGATGAGCCGGGCCGCCCCGGCGAAAGGAGACAGCGATGGTTCAATCCGTGTTCTCTTCGTACCGCCCGGCATGGGCGGCTCTTGCCGCGGCGTCCCTGCTGGCGGCCTGCGGCGGAGGTGGTGGCGGGGGCGGCGGGGGTGGCTTTCCGTTCGTTCCGCCGGCGCCCTCTCCCGGCGGCCCCGCCCCTTCGCAAGCGCGCCCGGGCACGCTTCAGTCGTGCACCGATCTCGCCGGCAAGGCGGCGTTCGGCAGCACCGTGTACACCAGCGTGACTTCAGTGGCCGCGGGCGCGCTCACCGTGGCCGGCGCGAGCACGCCCGCGCCGGAGCACTGCCTCGTGCAGGGCCAGATGAACCAGCGCACCAGCAGCGTCGACGGCAAGACCTACGCCATCGGCTTCGAGATGCGCCTGCCCGTCAACTGGAACGGCCGGTTCTTCTACCAGGCCAACGGCGGCCTGGACGGCAACGTGGCGCGGGCCACGGGCAGCGTGGGCGGCGGTGCGCCCACCACCACGGCGCTGCACATGGGGTTTGCGGTCATCAGTTCCGACGCGGGGCACTCGGGCGCGCAGATACCGACCTTTGGCATCGACCCGCAGGCGCGGCTGGACTACGGCTACAACGCCGTTGCGCAGCTCACGCCCATGGCCAAGAACCTCATCGCCAAGGCCTACGGCCGCGAAGCCGACCGCTCCTACTTCGGAGGCTGCTCGAATGGCGGCCGCCACGCGATGGTGGCCGCGGCAAGGTTTGCCGGCCAGTACGACGGCATCCTGGCCGGCAACCCCGGCTTCAACCTGCCGAAGGCCGCGGTGGCCCAGCTTTACGGGGTACAGCAATACGCCCGGGTCACCACCGCCAACACACCGGCCGGCAAGCCCGACCTCCAGACCGCCTTCACGCCCGCGGAAATGAGCACCGTGGCCGACGCGGTGCTTGCGCGCTGCGATGCGCTGGACGGCGCGGCCGACGGCATCGTTGCGGATGTGCAGGCGTGCAAGCAGGCCTTCAACCTCGCCAACGACGTGCCCTCGTGCAGCGGCGCGCGCACCGGCAGCTGCCTCACGGCTACGCAGAAGGACGTGCTCGGCAACATCTTTGCCGGCGCGCGAAACAGCGCGGGCACCGCGCTCTACAGCAGCTTTCCGTTCGACGCCGGCATCAAGGGGGCCGACTGGCGCCAGTGGGAGTTCTCCAACTCGCAGAACCTCGACACCGCCGCGCTCGGCTTCGTCTTCAGCACGCCGCCGCTGGCGCCGAGCCGCCCCTTCGGGATCGATTTCGCGCTCGGGTTCAGCATGGACGCCGACGCGCCGACCATCTTCGCGAGCAATGCGGTCTACACCGAATCGGCAATGTCGTTCATGACGCCGCCCGACCCCGCCAACCTGGCGGCGCTTCGCGATCGCGGCAGCAAGCTCATGGCCTATCACGGCACCAGCGATGCGGTGTTTTCGTCGGACGACACCACCCGCTGGTACGAGCAACTGCGCGCGGCCAACGGCGGCGACGCGTCGGGCTTTGCGCGCTTCTTTCCCGTGCCCGGCATGAACCATTGCGGCGGAGGCCCGGCCACCGACCAGTTCGACATGCTGACACCGCTGGTAGCGTGGGTCGAACAGGGCAAGGCACCGGCCACCGTGATCGCCAGGGCTCGCGGAGCGGGCGCCAACGTGGTCAACGCCGAGCTGCCCGCCAACTGGTCGCCCACCCGCACGCGGCCACTGTGCCCTTACCCGAAGACCGCGGTCTACCTGGGCGGCCCCCTCGAATCGGCTTCGAGCTTCGCCTGCCAATAGGCAGCAACGCTACAGTGCCGCCGGCCTGATCCTGCTCGCCATGCCGGCGGTACCGAAAGCCTGGAACCGGTCGATGCACAGGTCGCGCGCGGCCGCGGTCGCTTCTTTCAGGAACTTGCGCGGATCGAATTCGCTGCGGTCGCTGCCCATGGCCCGACGCATGGCGCCCGTCATCGCCAGGCGGATGTCGGTGTCGATGTTGACCTTGCGCACGCCGTGCCGAATGCCTTCCTGGATTTCTTCCACCGGCACGCCGTAGGTTTCCTTGATGTCGCCGCCGTAATCCCGGATCACGGCCAGCCATTCCTGCGGCACCGACGAAGAGCCGTGCATCACCAGGTGCGTCTTCGGAATGCGCGCGTGAATGTCCTTGATGCGGTCGATCGCAAGAATGTCGCCGGTCGGCTTGCGGCTGAACTTGTAGGCGCCGTGCGAGGTGCCGATGGCAATGGCCAGTGCATCCACGCCGGTGCGCGACACGAAGTCGGCCGCCTGCTGCGGATCGGTCAGCAGCTGGTCGTGCGACAGCACGCCCTCGGCACCGCTGCCGTCTTCCTCGCCGGCCATGCCCGACTCGAGCGACCCGAGGCAGCCCAGCTCACCCTCGACCGAAACGCCGACCGCGTGCGCCATTTCCACCACGCGGCGGGTCACGCCCACGTTGTAGTCATAGCTCGCCGGAGTCTTGGCGTCTTCCATCAGCGAGCCGTCCATCATCACGCTGGTAAAGCCCGAGCGGATGGCCTGCATGCACATCGAGGGGCTGGCGCCATGGTCCTGGTGCATCACGATGGGGATCTCCGGGTACATCTCCACCGCCGCCTCGACCATCTTGCGCAGGAAAGGCTCGCCCGCGTATTTGCGCGCACCGGCCGAGGCCTGCAGGATGACCGGGCTGTCGGTCTTTTTTGCGGCCTGCATGATGGCCTGGATCTGCTCCAGGTTGTTGACGTTGAACGCCGGCACGCCGTACTGGTGCTCGGCCGCGTGGTCGAGCAACTGACGCAGCGAAATCATGGCCATGGAAAGCTCCTGTGGATGTGGGGAAATCAAATGGATGAGGTCAGCGGCCGCCGTCCTGCAGGGCCTCGGCGGCCAGCAGGCGGCGCGCACGCTCGGCCACCACCTCCGCGGTCAGGCCGAACAGCTTGAACAGTTCGCCGGCCGGAGCCGATTCGCCGAAGCGGTCGAGCCCGACCACGTCGCCGTATTCGCCGACGAACTTCCACCACAGGCCGGTGCTGCCGGCCTCCACCGCCAAGCGCGGCAGGTGGCGCGGAATCACCGCATGGCGCCACGCGGCGTCCTGGCGCTCGAACACGTCCATGCACGGCACCGAGACCACGCGCGCCTCGATGCCCTCCTTTGCCAGCAACGCCGCGGCGCCCAGCGCAACGCCGACCTCGGAGCCGCTTGCCAGCAAGGCCACGCATTCCGATTGCGGGCGCCGCAGCACGTAGGCGCCGCGCGCAATCGATTCGATGCGCGCGCCATCTTCACCCGCATGCGGCAGCGCCTGGCGCGTGAGCAGCAGGCAGCTCGGCCCGTCCATGCGGCGCAGCGCCTCACGCCAGGCCACCGCGGTTTCGGTGGCGTCGGCGGGGCGCCAGACATCGACTGCGGGAATCAGCCGCAGGCTCGATGCATGCTCCACGGGTTGGTGGGTCGGGCCGTCTTCGCCGAGGCCGATGGAGTCGTGCGTGAAAACATAGACGACCGGCAGCTTCATCAGCGCCGACATGCGCACGCCGTTGCGCGCATAGTCGGAAAAAGTCAGAAACGTGCCGCCGAACGGACGAAAGCCGCCGTGCAGCGCAAGCCCGTTCATGATGGCCGCCATGCCGAACTCGCGCACGCCGTAGTGCACATGGTTGCCCGTTCCGGTGCCCTTGAGCGCGCGGTGGCCCTTCCAGTCCGTGAGGTTCGATCCGGTCAGGTCGGCCGAGCCGCCAATCAGCTCGGGCATGGCGGGGCCGACCTCGTCGAGCACCTGCTGCGAGGCCTTGCGCGTGGCGACCGATGCCTTGCGCTGTTCCGCGCCGGCCGCGGCCGAAGCCAATGCGTCTTCGACCTGCGCGGTGAGCGGCGCATCGGTGCGGTGGCGCCGCAGCAGCTCGCGCGCAAGCACCGGGTGCTCGTGCGCATAGGCCGCAAAGCGCTCTTGCCACGCCTGGTGCAATGCGGCGCCCTTCTCGCGTGCCGACCAGGCCTGGGCAACCGCAGGCGGTACCTCGAAGGGCGCGGCGCTCCAGCCGAGCGCTTCTCGTGTGAGCGCAATCTCGGCATCGCCCAATGCTTCGCCATGCGCCTTCGCAGTGCCTGCGCGGTTCGGCGAACCCTGGCCGATGCGGGTCTTGCAGCACACCAGCACCGGCCGGTCCGCCTCAACGGCCTTGGCAATGGCCGCATCGAGCGCCGCGGCGTCATGGCCATCGACATTGCGCAGCACGGTCCAGCCATAGGCTTCGAAGCGGCCCGGCGTGTCGTCGCTGAACCAGCCGCCGACCTCGCCGTCGATCGAGATGCCGTTGTCGTCGTAGAAAGCCACCAGCTTGCTGAGCCGCCATGTGCCCGCGAGCGAGCACGCCTCGTGGCTGATGCCTTCCATCAGGCATCCGTCGCCCAGAAACACATAGGTGCGGTGGTCGATCACCTCGTGCCCGGGCCGGTTGAATTCTTCGGCCAGCAGCTTCTCTGCCAAGGCCATTCCCACCGCGTTGCTGATGCCCTGCCCCAGCGGCCCTGTGGTGGTTTCCACACCGGGCGTCAAGCCGAACTCCGGGTGCCCCGGCGTGCGCGAATGCAGCTGCCGAAAGCGCCGCAGTTCCTCCATCGGCAGCGCATAGCCGCTCAGGTGCAGCAGCGCATAGAGCAGCATCGAGCCGTGGCCGTTGGAAACGACGAAGCGGTCGCGGTTCATCCAGCGCGGGTCGGCCGGGTCGTGCCGCAGCCGGTGACGCCACAGGGCCTCCGCGATGTCGGCCATGCCCATCGGCATGCCCGGGTGGCCCGAGTTGGCGGCTTGCACGGCGTCCATGGCCAGCGCGCGAATGGCGTTCGCGCACTGCGTGCGCAAGGCAAGGTTTTCAATCGTCATGCCGAAGATCCTGTTGATGGTGTTGTGCGGTGTGCAGGCAGTGCGCGGCGCGTCAGATCGCATAGGCCTTCTTGCGGCGCTCCATCAGGCGCAGGATCATCGGCGTGAAGATCAGCTGCATGGCCAGCTCCATCTTTCCGCCCGGCACCACCAGCGTGTTGGCGCGCGACATGAACGAGTCGTGCAGCATGCTCAGCAGGTATGGAAAGTCGAAGCCGATCGGGTTGGCGAAGCGGATCACCACCAGGCTCTCGTCCGGGCTCGGAATGGTGCGTGCTATGAACGGGTCCGATGTGTCGACCACCGGCACGCGCTGAAAGTTGATGTGCGTGCGCGTGAACTGCGGGCAGATGTAGTGCACGTACTCGTTCATGCGCCTGAGGATCACGTCGGTCACGGCTTCGGTCGAATAGCCGCGCGTGTTCTTGTCGCGGTGCAGCTTCTGGATCCACTCCAGGTTGATCACCGGCACCACGCCGATCAGCAGGTCCACATGGCGCGCAATGTCGACCTTCTCCGTCGTCACGCCGCCGTGCAGGCCCTCGTAGAACAGCAGCTCGCTGGCGGGCAGCGTCTCCCATTCGGTGAAGGTGCCGGGCTCCTGCTTGTAGGGCGCGGCTTCCTGCGCGTCGTGCAGGTACTTGCGGCTGCGGCCGGCGCCGCATTCGCCGTAGTCGCGGAACAGCGCCTCGAGTTCCGCGAACAGGTTCGCGTCCTCGCCGAAGTGGCTGAAGTTCCGGTTGCCGGCGGCTTCGGCCTCGGCCATCGCCACCTTCATGGAGTTGCGGTCGTAGCGGTGAAAGCTGTCGCCCTCCACGATCGCCGCCTTGACGCTCTCGCGGCGGAAGATGTTCTCGAAGGTCCGCGTGACGGACGTGGTGCCCGCGCCGGACGAGCCGGTAATGGCAACGATGGGATGTTTGGCTGACATGGTGGCCTTGGAGAGATAAAAAAGCTGTGGTGCAACCGCTTTGCAATCGATTCGCAACCGCTCAGGCCGCGGTCGCAAAGAGTCCGCGCTTGCCGAAGAGCGGCGCCTGGTAGGTGTCCTGCGGGTCTTCGCTGTGGTAGGCCTCCACGCGCGCCACTTCTTCCGACGAGCCGAAGACGAAACCGATGCGCTGGTGAATCGACTCCGGCTCCACCGCCATCAGCCGCCGCCGTCCGGTGCTGGCCATGCCGCCGGCCTGCTCGATCAAGAACGAAATCGGGTTGGCCTCGTACAGCAGCCGCAGGCGCCCGTCGCGGCCCGATTCCTTGCTGTCGCGCGGGTACATGAAAACGCCGCCGCGCATCAGGATGCGATGCGTCTCGGCCACCAGCGAGGCGATCCATCGCATGTTGAAGTCGATGCCGCGCGGCCCCTCCTTGCCGGCCAGGCACTCGTCGACATAGCGCTTCACGGCCGGCTCCCAGAAGCGGCTGTTCGACGCGTTGATCGCGAACTCGCTGGTCTGCCGCGGAATGCTCAGGTTCGGGTGGCTCAGCACCCATTCGCCGAGTTGCGGATCGAGCGTGAACGCATGCGTGCCGTTGCCCAGCGTGAGCACCAGCATGGTCGAAGGGCCGTAGATCGCATAACCGGCGCCCACCTGTTCCGTGCCCGGCTGCAAAAAGTCTTCGGGCTTCGCATCGGCTTCGAGCGTCGGCGCGCGCAGTATCGAGAAGATGCTGCCCACCGCCACGTTCACATCGATGTTCGAAGACCCATCGAGCGGATCGAACAGCAGCAGGTACTTGCCGCGCGGGTACTGCTGCGGCGGAAGGTAAGGCTCTTCCATTTCTTCGGACACCATGCCCGCCACATGGCCGCCCCACTCGTTGGCGCGCAGGAACATGTCGTTGCTCAGCACGTCGAGCGTCTTCTGCTCTTCGCCCTGCACGTTCTGCGTGCTGGCGCTGCCCAGCACATCGCCGAGCGCGCCGAGCGCCACCTTGCGCGAGATTGCCTTGCAGGCCAGGGAGACGTCGGTGATGAGCGCGTTGAGCGCGCCCGTGGCACCGGGGTGGCGGCGGCGCTCCTCGATGATGTACTGGGTCAGCGTGGCCTTGCCTGCAATGGGCATGATCGTCTCCTGTTGGATTTTCAAACTCTGGTCGTTGCCGTCGTCGTCGCTTCTTCATCGCGGCGCACGGGGCGCGACTCGCGCACCGTCAGCAGCAGCTGCTGCGGCGTGGTAACGCGCCAGGCCGGCGCCGCGCCGGCCGCTGCCGCATGGCCGCCATAGCCCCATGCCACCAGCGCCGCCGGACAGCCGGCCGCATGCGCAGCCAGCAGGTCGGCCGGACCGTCGCCCACCATCAGCAGCCGCGCGGGTTCCACACCCAACTGGTGCGCCGCAGCCTGCAACAGGAAAGGCGCGGGCTTGCGCTGCGCCGCGGCGTCGGCGCCGTAGACCCCCGCCATCGCCGGCAGCAGACCCGCTGCATCCAGCACGGCGCGTGCCAGCGGCGTCGGCTTGTTGGTGACCACCACCATCGGCAGCGTGCGGCGCAGCCCGGCCACCAGTTCCGCCATGCCTTCGAACACGCCGCCGAACTGCAACGGCGCCGCCAGCGTGACGGCATCGAACGCGGCGCGCAGCCGCAGGCGCAGTGCCTCGTCGCCTGGCACGCCTTGCCGGCGCAGGGCCTGCACGATGAGCGCATCGGGCCCGTCGCCGATCCAAGCGCGCACCGTGTCCAGGTCGAACCGGGCCAGCCCTTCCTGCAGGAGCGCGGCGTTCAGCGCCTCGCGAATGTCGGGCGCACTGTCGACCAGGGTGCCGTCCAGGTCGAAGGCGATGGCGTCGATATCGCGCAGGTCTTTCGTCATGCGGGACACCCTTCCACGGCATGCCGCCCTTGCAGCGCCTGGGTGCGGATTGCGTCGATGGCTTCGCGGTAGCGTCCGCCGCTGAAGACCGCGGAGCCCGCCACCAGCGTGTCGGCGCCCGCCGCGGCGATGCGCGCCGCGTTGCCGGGCTTCACGCCGCCATCCACCTCCAGCCAGATGTCGCGCCCGCTGGCATCGATGCGGCGGCGCACCGCCTCGATCTTCGGCAGCACGCTCTCGATGAAGCTCTGCCCGCCAAAGCCGGGGTTGACCGACATCAGCAGCACCAGGTCGAGCTGGTCCAGCACATGGTCGAGCACCTGCAGCGGCGTGGCGGGGTTGAGCACCAGCCCCGCCTTGCACCCGCTGGCCGTGATGAGGCGGATCGTGCGGTCGATGTGCTCCGTGGCTTCGGGGTGAAAAGAGATGATCGAGGCGCCCGCCTCCGCGAACATGGGGATCAGCGCATCGACCGGCTTGACCATCAGGTGCACGTCGATCGGCACCGTTGCGTGGGGCTTGATGGCCTCGCACACCAGCGGCCCGATTGTCAGATTCGGTACATAGTGGTTGTCCATGACATCGAAATGGATCAGGTCGGCGCCGGCCTCGATCACCGCCGACACCTCGTCGCCGAGCCGCGCGAAGTTGGCGGAGAGCAGGCTGGGTGCGATGCGCATCGGCTGGCCGGAACGCGAAGGAGCGGTTTTCGGGTTCTGCATGTCAACAGCCCTCCCGGTAGAGCGCCTGCACCGCATTGAGCTGCGGCGCCGTGGAGGCCATGGCCAGCAGTTCCTCGATTTCCAGCCATGGCGCACGCTGGAGCTGGCCGCCAGGTTCGCCGGGCAGCGGATCGGTGGTGTCTCCCAGCCCGGGCAGCACCAGGCCCGCGCCGCGGAAGTCGCTGCCTTCGGTCCAGAAGGTGGGCGTGACCAGCGTCCAGAGGCCGGCCCCAAGGGCGGAGCGCAAGCCGTTGGGCGAGTCTTCGATGGCGATGGCGCGCTCGGGCGGCACACCCAGCGTTTCGAGCGCCAGCAGGTAGATGTCGGAAGCCGGCTTCTTTGCGCGCACCTGGTCGCCGCAGGCAATCACGTCGAACATCGTGAGGCCGCGCGGGCCCAGCGTGGCCTGCAGCAGCGCGTCGATGTTGATGGCAGTGGTTGTGCTGGCAATGGCCAGCCGCAAGCCGGCGTTCTGGGCCTCTTCAAGAAAGCGCAGCACGCCGGGGCGCAGTGCAATGCCGCCGCGGCGCGCAATGTCGGTGTAGTGCTGCGTCTTGGCGGCATGGATCTCGGGCACGCGTTCGTGCAGGCGCTTTTTCTCGGCTGTGCCCAGGGGCAGCGAGTCGATATAGGCCTTCATGCGCTCCTTGCCGCCCGTCACCGCCAGCAGCGAGCGGTACTCCGCCTGCTCCCAGTGCCAGCCGATCCCCAGCTGGTCGAACGCGAGATTGAAGGCCATGCGGTGCACTTCCTCGGTGTCGGCCAGGGTGCCGTCCACGTCGAATACAAGGGCTTCGATGCTCATTTGCTTGCTCCTTCTGCCGGCGTTGAACTGGCCGGCGGGTTGAAGACGCGGCTGGCCAGAATGTCTTGCGCCTCGAGCGTGCAAAGCTGTTCGCGCGTCAGGGCCTGCTCGCTGCCGAAGAGGCGCGTGGCATGGCGCAGCCGGATGCGGTCGAGCGCATTGCGGATCGAACGCGCATTGGCAAAGTGCGGCTGGCTGCGCCTGAGGCTCACATAGCGCCCAAAGGTGGAGGCCGCGCCGTCATCAAAGCTGTAGTTCAGCCGCTCCAGCATGAGCTGCGCAATCTGCATGAGCTCGGCTTCGCTGTAGTCCGGAAAATCGATGTGGTGCGCAATGCGCGAAGCCATGCCCGGGTTGCTGCTGAAGAAGGTCTCCATGCGGTCCTTGTAGCCCGCAAGAATCACCACCAGGTCGTCGCGCTGGTTCTCCATCACCTGCAGCAGAATCTCGATCGACTCCTGCCCGTAGTCGCGCTCGTTCTCGGGGCGGTACAGGTAGTAGGCTTCGTCGATGAACAGCACGCCGCCCATGGCCTTCTTGATCACTTCCTTGGTCTTGGGCGCCGTGTGGCCGATGAACTGGCCCACCAGGTCGTCGCGCGTCACCGCCACCAGGTGGCCCTTGCGCACGTAGCCCAGCTGCTTGAGCACCTCGGCCATGCGCATGGCCACCGTGGTCTTGCCGGTGCCCGGGTTGCCGGTGAAGGACATGTGCAGCGAAGGCGGCTGCGACTGCAGCCCCTGCTCTTGGCGCAGCTTGTCTATCAACAGCAGCGCAGCAATGTCGCGGATTCGGCCCTTCACCGGCGCCAGGCCGATCAGCTCGGCATCGAGCTGGTCGAGCAGCGCCTTCACACCCGAAGACTCGAAGAGCTGCCTAGGCGCCGTGGCAACGGCCGGGGCGGTGGGAGTTTCGGTGGCGTCCATGCGTGGCTCCGGCAATGCGTGTGCGTGGCGTGTTCCGCTCAGTACCGGCTGCCTTCGGGCCGCGCCTGCGCCGCATAGCTCTCGATGCTGTAGCGGATGGTGCGGCCCGGCTCTTCGGTGCGAATGAGGCGAAAGCCCGGCTCGTTGGAAGGCCGGTTGACGATGAACGACATCACCACCGACTCGGTGCCGTGCGTCGAATCGAACGCCGTCACGCGGATGTACTGCTGCGGAAAAGTCTTGCGGCAGGCCGCAAGCTCGAGCATGACGCCGGCGGCATCCTTGATGTCGAACATCGGGTTGCCGAACATCTCCCAGAAGGTGTTGCGCGGGTGCGGGTCGTCGGTGTATTCGAGCCCGATGGCCCAGCCCTTGCCCAGGCAATACTCGACCTGGCGGCTGATCTGCTCGTGGCTCAAATCGGGCAAGAAGGAAAAAGTGCCTTGTGTGATTCGCATGTCGGTTGCTCCAGGAAAAAGGTGAACGGGCGGCCTCAGGCCATCGACGGCGTGGGCACGTAGTCCGACGTGTCGGTGGAGGCGTAGTTGAAGGAGATCTCGCCCCAGGTGTCGAGCGCGGCCGCCAGCGGGGTGCACCACTTGGCCGCGTCGCGCAATATTTGCGGGCCCTCGTTGCAAATGTCGCGCCCTTCGTTGCGGGCCAGCACCATGGCTTCGAGCGCCACCCGGTTGGCCGTGGCCCCGGCCTGGATGCCCTGCGGATGCCCGATGGTTCCGCCGCCGAACTGCAGCACCACGTCATCGCCGAACAGGTCGAGCAGCTGGTGCATCTGGCCCGCGTGAATGCCGCCCGAAGCCACCGGCATCACCTTGCGAAGCGCACCCCAGTCCTGGTCGAAGTAGATGCCGCGCGGCAGGTCGACCTTGGTGTGGGTGTCGCGGCACACGTTGTAGTAGCCCTGCACCGTCATCGGGTCGCCCTCGAGCTTGCCGACGGCCGTGCCCGCGTGGATGTGGTCCACGCCCGCCAGGCGCATCCATTTGGCGATGACGCGAAAGCTCACGCCGTGGTTCTTCTGGCGCGTGTAGGTGCCATGGCCCGCGCGATGCAAGTGCAGGATCATGTCGTTCTGCCGACACCAGTGGCTCATCGACTGGATGGCCGTGTAGCCGACGACCAGGTCGATCATCACGATCACCGAGCCCAGCTCCTTGGCAAACTGCGCGCGGCGGTACATCTCTTCCATGGTGCCGGCCGTGACGTTCAGGTAGCTGCCCTTCACTTCGCCGGTGGCGGCGCTGGCCTTGTTGACCGCATCCATCACAAAGAGAAAGCGGTCGCGCCAGTGCATGAACGGCTGCGAGTTGATGTTCTCGTCGTCCTTCATGAAGTCCAACCCACCGCGCAGGCCCTCATACACCACGCGGCCATAGTTGCGGCCCGAGAGCCCGAGCTTGGGCTTGGTGGTGGCGCCCAGCAAGGGCCGGCCGAACTTGTCGAGCCGCTCGCGCTCCACGACGATGCCCGTCGGCGGGCCGGCAAAGGTCTTGACGTAGGCCACCGGAAACTTCATGTCCTCCAGCCGCGCCGCCTTCAGCGGCTTGAAGCTGAAGACGTTGCCGATGATGGAGGCGGTCACGTTGGTGATGGAGCCCTCTTCGAACAGCGAGAGGTCATAGGCCACGTAGCAGAAATACTGGCCGGGGTTGTTGGGCACCGGCTCCACCTTGTAGGCCTTGGCGCGGTACATGTCGCACGCGGTGAGGCGGTCGGTCCACACCACCGTCCAGGTGGCGGTCGACGATTCGCCGGCCACGGCCGCGGCGGCTTCGACGGCGTCCACGCCGTCTTGCGGGGTGATGCGAAAGAGCGCCAGGATGTCGGTGTCCTTGGGCACGTAGTCGCCGTCCCAGTAGCCCATTTGCGCGTACTTCAGCACACCGGCCGAATAGCGCTTCTTGGCGTCGGTGATCTGGATTGCTTCGTTCATGTTGCCCATGGAGTGCCTCTCGAAAAGAAGGGTTTGGTGCTGTCGGTGAAGTGAATGTAGGCCGCATGAAAGATTAAGAAAAATTAAATCTTTTGACATTCACATTTGCTAGACCTAATATCACCGCATGCCTCTTTCCAAGCACGCGAGCTTTCGCCAGCTAGCCACCTTTCATGCCGTGGCGCGGCTCGGCAGCGTGTCGCTTGCGGCCGATGAAATGCACCTGACGCAACCGGCGGTGTCGATCCAGATCGGCACGCTCGAAGAATCGGCCGGCACGCCGCTCTTGCAGCGCACGGGCCGCGGCATCCGGCTGACCGAAGCGGGCGAATTGCTGGCGGGTTATGCGGGCCGCATCCTCGACCTGTGGCGCGAGGCGGGCGACGAAATGGCCATGCTGCAGGGCGTGTTCTCGGGCACGCTGCGCGTGGGCGCCATCACCACGGCCGAATACCTGCTGCCGCCCATATTGGTGAACTTCGCCAAAGAGCATCCGAAGGTGAAGGTGAAGCTGCAGGTGGGCAACCGCGACGAGATCGTGCGCATGCTCGCGGGGCAGGAGATCGACATCGCCATCATGGGCCGCCCCCCTGCCGAGCTGAAGACAAACTCCAGCGCCTTCGCCAAGCACCCGATGGCCTTTCTCGCGGCGCCGAGCCATCCGCTGATGTCCGCGGCCAAGCCCACGCTTGCCATGCTGTCGGACACGCGCATGCTGGTGCGTGAGCGCGGCTCGGGCACGCGCACCACGGTCGAGCGTTTCTTCAAGGACCAGGGGCTGCCGCTGCGCATCGGCTCCGAGCTGTCGAGCAACGAGGCCATCAAGCAGATGTGCGCCGCGGGCTTCGGCATTGCCTTCTTGTCGATGCACACCTGCGTGCTCGAGATGAACGCGGGACTGCTGGGCGTGCTGCCCGTGCCCGGCAACCCGGTGGTGCGCGACTGGTACGTGATGCACCTCGCGTCGAGGCAACTGCCGCAGGTGGCGCTGGCGTTCGAGGAATACCTGCGCATGCATGGCCAGGCGCAGATCCAGCAGCAGCTGGGTTCGCTGCCTGCGGCGCGCGCCCCGGCAAAGAAGCGCAGCGCACGGCGCGCCGCCTGAGCCTTTGCTGCCGCGGGCTCAGACGCCGAGCTGCACCCGCATGCCGACCCACACCGCCCGCGGCGCGCCCGGTGCCACGAACTGCGAGTTGCGCCACGCGTCCGGAGACGCCACCACGCCGCTTGCGTCAAAGCCGTTGTGGCCCAACTGTCCCGCGGTGGCGTAGCGGCGGTTGAACACGTTGGCCACCTTGGCAAAAAGCTCCACGTTGCGCCCGAGCTTCCAGCGCGTGGTGAGGTCGAGCAACGCATAGCCGCCGATGCGGCCGCTGCCGCTGAAATCCGCCCCGTCGGGCATGTGCAGGCCGTTCTCGTTGCCGCGCACGGTCTGGCGTGAATACACGCGGTATTGCGCGCCCAGGCTCCAGGTGGGCGTGATTCGCCAGTCGACGTTGAGCTTGAGCGAGTGCGCCGGCAGGCCCGGCAAGCGGTCTCCGGGGCGCACCGCGATCTCGCCTTCGCCGGTGCAGGCGGGGTTGGTCTCTGCGCTGCTGTTCGATTCGGACACCAGGCACGCCGGCGAGTCGTACCTTGCGCGCAGGTAGCTGTACGACAGCGACCAGTCGAGGCGATCGCTCTGCTGCGAAAGGCCGAGCTCCACGCCTTGGCGCAAGGTGCGGCCGAAGTTGCTGAAATAGCCGCGCGAGAGCCCGCTGCTGACGAACAGCAGGTCGTCCTTGTTGACGGTGCGGAACACCGATGCGCTCCACCGCAGCCCATGGTCGAGCGTGCCGCGCAACCCGGTTTCGAAGGTCTGCGAAACCACCTGCTTGAGCGGCGGATCGGCCTGCAGCGCATTGGGCAGCACGCAGGCGTTGGCGGGGTCGGAGCAACCCAGCTCGATGGGGCTTGGCGCGCGGCTGCCCTGGCTCCAGCCGGCATAGGCCGTGAGCCGCGGCGTGGCCTGCCACGTCAGGCCGATGGCGGGGTTGAACTTCTTGTAGCGGCCTTCGCCGTCGAGCTGGGTCGAAAGCCCGAGCAAGGCGCGCCCGTCGTCGCGGGTGGACACGCGGGTGTCGTTGTAGCGGCCCGAAAGGCTGAGCTGCAGGTTCGGCCGGAGCGTGATCAGGTCTGAAATATAGAGGCTCGTGGTGCGGCTCTTGCCCGCGAGCAGCGCGTCGGGCTCGGCTTCTTCCTGCGGCACTACGGCGCGCGTGCCGTCAAGAAAGCCTTCCGCTTCGGTCTGCAGGAAGTGCGTGCGCGCGCGGTCCACCGAGGCGCCGAAGGTCAGCTGGTGAATGCCGGCCGTGTAGGTCGACTGCAGCGCCACGCCCTCGCCGCGCTGCCGCGTGTAGGTGCGGTTCTCCACGCCCGATTCTTCGACCTCGGGCGGTTCGAAATCGTCGTTGAGGTCGCCGTTGAGCGTGCTGTAGCGCGAGCGCCGCGTGTAGGCCGTCATGGAAATCGTCTGCACGTCGCTCAGTCGGTAGCTGGCGTTGAGCGTCAGCATCGACAAGCGGTTGTCGGTGCGGTCTGGTCGCGTGTACACCTGCCTGCGGTTCTGCGCAAGCATCGACTCGGGCAGCAGGCCGTTGCCGATCATGCGGTTGTCGCCGTGGGTAAAGCTCAGGTCCCACGAGAGCTTTCCGCTGTCTTGCCCCACCTTGGCAAAGAGCTGCCGCACGCGCGAAGGCGAATAGTTGCGCCAGCCGTCTTCGTTGAGGCCCCCGAGCGCGAGAAACAGGTGCCCGCCCTCGCCCAGCTTCCGGCCGTGCGTGAGTTCGGTGCTCACGCGGCCGAAGGAGCCGGCCTGCAACTCCAGCTCGGTGCCTGGGTGCGTGTCTCCCCGCTTGGTCTGCAGCGACAGCGCACCGCCAAGCGTGTTCAGCCCGAACAGCGGGTTGGAGCCCGGCAGCAGCGTGATGCTCGAGATGGCCGCCCTCGGAATCAGGTCCCAGTTCACCACGTCGCCGAAGGGCTCGTTCACACGCACGCCGTCCTGGTACACCGACAGGCCTTGCGGCGTGCCCAGCACCGGGCTCGCGGTGAAACCGCGGTAGTTCACATCCACCTGGTACGGGTTGCCCCGGATCTCGTTCACGTTCACGCTCGGCAGCTGCGTGGACATGAAGTCGGGCAGATTCAGGCTCTGCGCGCGGCGCAGGCTCCGGTCATCGGCCGTCTGCACGTTCGACGGGATCTGGTCCTTGGGCACCTCGATGCCCGGCACGGGCGTGGTGCTGACCACTTCGACGGCCGGCAGGCTGCCCGGCTGCGCCGCGGCCTCTTGCGCCTGGCCCGGCATCGGGCAGGCTGCGGCGGCCACGGCAAGGCCGATCAGCCGGCGGGTGTTCTTTCTTGGCTGCTTGCTCGGTCGGCTCACAAATGCTCCTCCTCTTCAAGTGCCGGTGCGCGTAAGCCCCAGCTTTTCCACCATGGCGCGCTCCTGCGCGAAGATTTCCCGGCAAGACTGCGCATACGCTTCCGGCCCCAGGTAGTCGACTTCCTGGTCGTACTTGGCCAGTTCGTCCTTGAAGCGCTGGTCGAACATGGCCTTCCTGAAGGCGTCATGCAGCACCTTCACCACGGCCGGCGGCATGCCGCGCGGCCCGGCCAGCCCATAGGGCGACTTGGCCACGATGTCGAAGCCGAGTTCGCGCAGCACGGGCACCTGCGGCCAGCGCTTCGACCGCTCGCCTGAAAAAATCGCCAGCAGCCGCAGCGTGCCCGCATCCACCGCCGGCCCAAAGCCCGTGGAGTTGACGCCCGCCATCACCTGGCCGCCCGCAATCGCGTTCAGCTGCTCGGCCGTGCCTTTGTATGGCACGTGGATGTAGCGCAGGCCGCGCGCCGCGAACAATTCTTCCAGCACCATGTGCGGCGTGGTGCCGATGCCATTGGTGGCAATGGTCAGTTCGCCGGGGCGCGCACGCGCGAAAGCAAAGAGGTCTTCGAGCGAACGCACCGGGCTGCCCGCCGCCACCAGCATGCCGAAGGTGACGCTGGACACCTGGATCACCGGCGTCACGTCGCGGATCGGGTCCCACAGCACCTTTTGCGTGTGCGGTGCGCGAAAGACCGGCTGCGGCATCTGCGCGATGGTGTAGCCGTCGGGCCGCGCCTGCTGCAGCACCGGCATGGCCAGCGTGCCGCCGGCGCCGCCGCGGTTCTCGGTCAGCACCGTCTGGCCCAGCGGCACGGAGGCCAGCTCGGCAAGGAGCCGCAGCGAAATGTCGGTGGCTCCGCCAGCGGGCCACGGCACCCACAGCGTGATGGGGCGCGAGGGAAAGGGCTCGGTCGAAGCGCCGGCGCGCGCCAGGGGCAGCGCGCCCAGCGCCAACGCGGCTGCATCGCGCAGCCAGCGGCGCCGGGTGGAGCCGCCCTGCCCGCTCATGGCCCGCCTCCTCCGCGCTTGGTCAGGCCGCCGAAGCCGCGCTGCGGGTCGTAGCCCCAGCAGGCAAAGCCGAAGAAGACGACGAGGCAGCCCAGCACCACGTAGGGTGCGAGGCCCGGGTCCTTGCCATAGAGCGCGAAGCGGATCCACTCCACGGCGTAGGTAAACGGGTTGAAGCGCGCCAGCTGGTACACCCATTCGGCCCCGGACTCCTGCAGCTTCCACAGCGGATAGAGCGCGGTCGACAGGAAGTACATCGGAAAGATGACGAAGTTCATCGTGCCCGCAAAATTCTCGAGCTGCTTGATATGCACCGACAGCAGCAGCCCGAGCGCGCCCAGCATGAGCGCGCCGGCCGCCAGCGCCACCAATGCGTGCAGGCCGGAAAGCGACAGCAGCGGCAGCTCGGTACCGATGAGCGCCGCCACGATCACGAACACCAGCGCCTGCAGCACCGACAGCAGCGCGGTGGCGCACAGCTTGGAAAACAGCAGCCAGGGCCGCGGCAGCGGTGCCGTCAGCAGCAGGCGCATCAGCCCCATCTCGCGGTCGTACACCATGGCCAATGACGACTGCATGCCGTTGAACAGCAGCACCATGCCGACCAGCCCCGGCACGATGTAGACGTCGTACGGAATGTAGGTGTCGTAGGGCTCGACGATCGCCACGCCGAACACGTTGCGAAAGCCCGCCGCAAAAACCGCCAGCCACAGCAGCGGCCGCACCAGCGCCGACACCAGCCGCCCGGTCTGCTGCGAGAACTTGTAGAGCTCGCGCAGCACGATGGCGCGCATCGCCTGCAGCGCGTGGCCCAGGCCCTGCCGGGCGGCCGGCTCGGCGTGGCCGCCCGCGGGCGTTTCGGTTTTCAGCGCGCGTTCGGACATAGCTTCTCCGGCGCATCGGCCCCCAGCGTGTCGAGCACGTTGCGGGCATGCAGCACGCCTTCGGCCGGCGCCTGCGCAATCACGCCCTGGCCGTCGGTCAGCAGCATGGGCTGGCGCAGCTGGCCGTCCCAGGCGCGAAAGCTCAGGCCGGTGCCCTTGGAGCCGTCGAGCGCGCTCTTGCCGATGGCCTGGGCCCAGGCCGCGTTCGGGCCCTTGGGCGCCGCAATGGCGACGGCCGTCAGGGTCTTGCCCGCCATCCAGGCGGACCAGTCGTGCGCCGTCATCGGCCGCTTGGCGGCCTTGGCAAAGCGCCGCGAGACCTGCGGCGCGCCGTAGCGCTCGAACTGCGCATGCCAGGCCAGCGCCACCAGCCCGCCGTCGCCCACGACCGGGCGCGGCAGCACGGTGCGGTAAGGCAGCGTGCGGGCAAACTCGCCGTCGCTGTCGACCACCCACACCGCGTCGTAGCTGTTGCCGGCCGTGAGCAGCAGCGGATTGGCCAGGTCGCGCTCGCGCGGGTCGGCCGAAAGCTTGAACGGCTTGGTGGCCACCACCTGCAGACCGTAGCGCTTGATCGACGCCTGCGCGGTGGCCGCGCGCAGCGCATCTTGCGGGCTGCCGCCCACCAGCAAAAGCAGCTTGCTCCATTTGCGCGACACCAGCGTCTGCGCCAGCGCATCGCTGCGCATGCGCTCGCTGGGCATCAGGTGGAACAGGCGGGCGCGGCAATCCTGCTGGCGCAGGCGATCGGATGCGTCGCCCAGGTTCAGCACCGGCAGCTTCACGGCATCGGCCACGGCCAGCGTCCAGTCGGCGGGCAGGTCGGTCAGCAGCACCGCAGCGCCGGCTTTCTCGGCCGCCACCGCCGCGGCGCGTGCCGCCGCTATGGAAGCGGCCGGCGCAGTGGAAAGCGCCACCTCGGTTCCCGCGGCCTCGAGCTCGAACTTCGCTTCCTCGAGCGCCACCTCAAGCCCGTCGGAAAGCGAGCCGCCAGGATGACCGAGGTAGGCCCGCTCGAGCCGCGAGCGTTCCATGCGAGGGTCGTCGTCGGGCGTGATCAGCGTGGCCTTGAGCACGGCCGCGCCCACCGCCACCGGCGCCACGAGCGCCACGGCCATCAACCACGCGCCCGCGAAACAGGAAGCCGGTGCGCGCATCCTCATTCGACGATCACGAGCCCATAGGGCACGCGCCCTACCGGAACGCTCTTGATGGCCTTGGCGCCGGCCACGTCGACCACGGTCACGTCGTCGCTCAGGCCGTTGACCACGTAGAGCCGCGCCTGCGCCTTGTCGAGCGTGACGTTCCAGGCCCGCTTTCCCACCAGCACCAGCGAGCCCACCTTGCGGCTGGGCACATCGACAAAGGCCACGTGGTTGGCGCGGCCAAGGCCCACGAAGGCCCGCTTGCCGTCGCTCGTCATCTGGATGCCCACAGGCGTGATGTCTTCGGCGCGCGCGCCCTTCACTTCGAACTTCAGCGTGTCGATCACTTCGTTCGTGGCGGTCGAGACGATGCTGACGCTGGCGCCCAGCTCGTTGGTGATCCACAGCTCTTTGCCGTCAGGCGTGATCGCCATGCGCCGCGGGCGCTTGCCGGCCTTGATGTTCTTCACCACCTTGCCGGTGGCGGTATCGATCACGTGCACAAGGCTGGCCACCTCGGAGGTCACGTACAGGGTCTTGCCATCGGCGCTTACCTTCACACCCTCCGGTTCCGCACCCACCTTCACCGAGCGCAGCTTCTTGCCGCTGGCCGTGTCGATGAAGCTGGCTTCGCCCGCGTCTTCGTTCGAAACATAGATGACCTTGCCGTCCGGCGAGAGGTCGAAGGCCTCGGGCTCGTCGCCCAGCGCAATGCGCCGCACCGACTTACCGCTGGCGGGATCGATCAGGTCGGCCTGGTTGGAGTCGGTGCAGGCCACCATGATCTGCCGCTCGGGCGTCAGCTGGATGTGGCGGGCGCGCTTGCAAGTGGCAATGGTGCCCTTCACGGTCAGCGTTGCCAAATCGATCATGGTCAACGCGTTGTCCTTCTCGCTCGAAACGTAGGCTGTTCCTTGCGCCAGCGCGGCGCCGCTCGCGGCCAGTGCGAGCGCGCTAGCGGCCGCGCGAAGCAGCGCGCCAGGACCCTGAAGGAAAGAAAGTTGCGGCATGCGATGTCTCCATTTTTTCTTTGACTCGAATTCTTCTTGTTTCAGGCCGTGCGTGCGATGAAGCCCGCCTCCAGCGTGGCGCCGCCAAGCAGTTGGGTGACCTGCGCCGGCGTGCCGTCCGCCAGCAGCGCTCCCTTGTGCAGCACCAGCACGCGGTCGGCCTCCTCGGCCTCTTCGACCCGATGCGTTGCCCACAGCACGCACACGCCGCGTTCGCGCACGTCCGCGCGCAAGGCCGCCAGCAGGTCCTGCCGCGATCTCGGGTCGAGCCCCACGGTGGCTTCGTCCATCAGCAGAACGGCGGGCCGGTGCAGCCCCGCGCGCGCAAGCTCGACCTTGCGCCGGTTGCCGCCCGACAGCTCGCGCACCTTGCGGTCGAGGTCGGCGTCGATGTTCAGGCGATCGCAGGCCGATGCAATGCGCTCTTGCGCAAGCCGCCGCGGCAGGCCGTGCAGGTCGGCCTGGAACAGCAGGTTGCGCCTGATGCTCAGGTCCAGGTCGAGCGACATCTGCTGGAACACCACGCCGATGTGCCGCAGTGCAGCAGTGGCCGAGCGGCGCAGCGAATGGCCGGCGACCTCGACCTCGCCTTCGTCGGCCGCGAACATGCCCGTCAACACCTGGAACAGGGTCGACTTGCCCGCGCCGTTGGGGCCGAGCAGCGCCACGAACTGGCCCGCGGGCAATTGCAGCGACAACGACCGCAGCGCCGTGCGCGTTCCATAGCGCTTGGTTAAGTCGATGGTTCGCAGCATGTAGATCGGTGAGATTTGTCGAGCTGTTCGGGCTTCGATGGTATGGGCCGTTTGCTGCTCAAGCCGCAAATTCTGTGCCTCTGGCCGGCAAGGGTTTTCACTGTGATGCGTCCCTATTCATTTGCCCGCGCAAGCGGCCCCTGCTGCTCATCCACGCCGGGCATGCGTACTTTGCACGAGACACTTTGCGTCAAATTTGGATGCGCACACAAGGCGCACGCAAGCGCATGCGTGTTGTGCTGCGCTGCGCAATGCTTCGAACGGCCCGGGATTTCCCTAGGTCCGCTGTGCCTTGCGGCACGCCGTCGCACGCTGCGCGCTGACACATGCGCGGGCATCCCCGCGAGTGAAGCCGCCGGCCTTTGCAACAGGCGCTCGAAGCGGTGCGGGCCAGGCACGGCTGAAAACGGCAGGCATGGATGTTGCGGACCGCAGCATTCGCCAAAGCGATCGAAAGATCTGCTGGCTGCTGCCAGATCCGTGTTCCAAACCCACTGAAATGTGAGGAGACATATATGAAGTTTTCCAGGCAGATCGCCGGCCGTCTCGTACGGCATATCGGCGTCGCGGTGTTGGCTCTCCCGGCTTTGGCGCTAGCCAATGCCGACGTGGAGAAAAACATCGCCAACTCCAAGAACTGGGCCACGCAAGCGGGCGATATGTTCAACCAGCGCTACAGCAAGTTGAATCAGATCACCAAGAGCAACGTGGGCAAGATGCAGGTCGCGTGGACGTTCTCCACCGGCGTGCTGCGCGGACACGAGGGCTCGCCCCTGGTGGTCGACGGCACGATGTACCTGCACTCGCCGTTTCCCAACAAGGTGTACGCACTCGACATCGAAACCCAGAAGATCCTCTGGAAGTACGAGCCCAAGCAAGACCAGTCGGTCATTGCCGTCATGTGCTGCGACACCGTGAACCGGGGCCTCGCCTATGCCGAGGGCAAGGTCTTCCTGCAACAGGCGGACACCACGCTGGTGGCGCTCGACGCGAAGACCGGCAAGGTGGCGTGGACGGTGAAGAACGGCGATCCGAAGGTCGGCGCCACCAACACCAACGCCCCTCACGTCTTCAAGGACAAGGTCATTACCGGCATCAGCGGCGGCGAGTTCGGGGTGCGCGGCTTCCTGGCCGCCTACAACATCAAGGACGGCAAGCTGGCGTGGAAGGGCTTCAGCACGGGCCCCGACGAAGAAATGCTGATGGACCCGGCCAAGACCATGACCTGGACCGACGGCAAGCTCGCGCCGGTGGGCAAGGACTCTTCGCTGAAGACCTGGAAGGGCGACCAGTGGAAGATCGGCGGCGGCACCACCTGGGGCTGGTACAGCTACGACAAGGCGACCAATGCCGTGTACTACGGCACCGGAAACCCGTCGACCTGGAACCCCTCGCAGCGGCCCGGCGACAACAAGTGGTCGATGAGCATCTTCTCGCGCGACGTGGACACCGGCAAGGTCAACTGGGTCTACCAGATGACGCCTTTCGACGAGTGGGACTTCGACGGCATCAATGAAATGATCCTGGCGGACATCAACGTCAAGGGCAAGCCGACCAAGGCGCTGGTGCACTTCGACCGCAACGGCTTCGCCTACACGCTGGACCGCGTGACCGGCGCGCTGCTGGTGGCCGAGAAGTACGACCCCAAGGTGAACTGGGCCACCCATGTCGACATGAAGACGGGCCGCCCGCAGGTGGTTGCCAAGTACTCCACGGCGCAGAACGGCGCGGACGTGAACACCAAGGGCATCTGCCCCGCGGCGCTCGGCAGCAAGGACCAGCAACCCGCCTCCTTCGACCCCAACACCAAGCTCTTCTATGTGCCGACGAACCACGTCTGCATGGACTACGAGCCGTTCAAGGTCGAATACACCGCGGGCCAGCCGTACGTGGGCGCCACGTTGTCGATGTACCCCACGCCGGGCAGCCATGGCGGCATGGGCAACTTCATCACATGGGACGCAGGCACCGGCAAGATCGTGCAGACCAAGGCCGAGAAGTTCTCGGTGTGGAGCGGCTCGCTGAACACCGCCGGCGGTATCTCCTGCTACGGCACGCTGGAGGGCTACCTGAAGTGCGTGGACGCCAAGGACATCAACAAGGAGCTCTTCAAGTTCAAGACGCCGTCCGGCATCATCGGCAATGTGTTCACCTATGAGCACAAGGGCAAGCAGTACATCGGCGTGTTCTCGGGCATTGGCGGCTGGGCCGGCATCGGCATGGCGGCGGGCATCGACCCCGAGAAGAGCACCGAAGGCCTGGGCGCAGTCGGCGGCTACAAGGAGCTGAGCCAGTACACCGAGCTCGGTGGTTCGCTGACGGTGTTTGCGCTGCCGAAGAACTGACGAGACCGCAACCCCGCGAGACAGATGAAACGCGGGGCCGGGAGAGCGCACTCACGAGAGGGCTCTCCCTTGTATTTCCCACAATATCGGAGACCCTGGAGCCATGAAATTCCGTACGTCAGCGTTGCTGTCTTCCCTTTTTCTGATTGCAGGCGTGGCCTGCACCCTGGCCGTTGCAGCGCCGGACCCGGCGCCCTACAAGGTGACCGATGGCTATAAGGTCGACCCTGAGACCATGAAGGGCTTCCGTACCTGGCGCTCCGCGGCCTGCGACCGCTGCCACGGACCCAACCAGGAAGGCATGGTGGGACCTTCCCTCATCACCAGCCTGAAGACCCTGAAGAAGGAAGAATTCATCAAGGTCGTGCGTGACGGACGGCTGGACAAGGGCATGCAGAGCTTCGGCAACAACCCGGCGGTGATGGAAAACATCAACCAGCTCTATGCCTACCTGAAGGGCCGGTCCGACGGCGCCATCACGCGCGCCCGCGTGGAAGAAAACAAATGACCGCCCGGCCGCGCGCTGGCAGGCCCGTTGCTTTCGGCGCACGCCTTGGGGCGGTGCTGGCGGGCGTGGCATGCTGCTGCGCGCTGGTTCCGGCCGGGGCCGTGGCCCAGGAAACGCCGCCGCGCAAGGCGCTGCGCGTGTGCCAGGACCCCAACAACATGCCCTTCTCCAACGCCAAGGCAGAAGGCATCGAGAACCGCATTGCCGAGCTGTTCGGCAAGGCGCTGGGGCTGCCGGTAACCTACTACTCGTTTCCGCAGCGGCTGGCCTTCTTTCGCAACACGCTGCGCTACAAGCTGCCGGGGCAAGACTATCCTTGCGACATCGTGATGGGCGTGCCCGTCGGGCTCGACGAGGTTTCGGTCACCAAGCCGTACTACCGCTCGACCTACGCGCTGGTGTTTCCCAAGGGCAAGGGCATGGACAACGTGGCCTCGGCGGAAGACTTCCTGAAGCTCGATCCGGCCAAGCTCAAGTCGCTGCGCATCGGCATCTATGACCGCTCGCCGGCATCGCAATGGCTCAACCGGCACGGCCTGCTGGAGCAGGGCATTCCCTACAAGCTGATGAGCGCAGACCCCGCCCAGTACCCGGGCGAGATCGTCGAGCGGGACCTGGCCGAAGGCAAGCTCGACGCCGTGGTCGTGTGGGGGCCGATTGCGGGCTTCTTCGCCAAGCGCGTCAAGACGCCGAATCTCGTCGTGGTGCCGCTGAAGTCCGAGAAGGGCCTCAAGCTCGACTACCAAATGGCCATGGGCGTGCGCTACGGCGAGCGCGAATGGAAGCAGCAGATCGAGGGGCTGATCGAATCCAAGGCGCCCGAGATCCAGGCCATCCTGAAGGAGTACGGCGTTCCGCTGGTCGATGCATCTTTCGGAGCGCCCAACAACTGATCGGGTCTTTCATGCGCTTCGCCATTGCCTTCCCGCTGCGCGCCCTGCTCTGCGCCCTGCTCCTTGCCCCGATCGGTCCGCATGCCGAGACCGACAAGCGCGACTTCTCGCAGGCCGAGCGGCTGCTTTTCATGACGCCGCAGCTCAAGGGCCTGCAGGCGCCCATGCTGCTGCGCTACACCTTCGGCAAGACCGGCACCTTCGAGCAGAACTTCGACGACAGCGTGACCGTGGCGCTGAGCGCCAAGGCCGACGGCCGCTGCTGCGACGCCAAGGGCGTGTTCCTGAGCGACGCGCGCAAGGTCCAGGTGCCCGACGTGCCTGCGGCCGAGGGCAACCCCGTGATCCTCTATTTTCTGGAACACGATGTTCGCGAGATGAAGCGGCTCACGCGCGGCTCCGACTACCACTTTCGCAAGCGCATCCGCATGGCGATCTACCAGACCGCCGATGTGCGCGACGTGTCGCTGCGCTACCAGGGCCGCACGGTCAAGGGCAAGGAGATTGCGTTCAGCCCCTTCCTGGACGACCCGAACCGGCCGAAGTACGAAAGGTTTGCGAAGAAGAGCTACCGCTTCACGCTGTCCGATGCCGTGCCGGGCGGCGTGTACGGCATTCGCACCTCCATACCGGGCGAGAGCGCTGCGGCGCAGCCCCTGCTCGTCGAAGAACTGCTCATCGACGGCGCCAGGGCGCCGGCACGCTAAGGTCGCCTTTTTCGAATTTCCAGCGAAAGCCATGACAAAAAACATTCTCCGCATTCTTTGCCTGCTGGCCCTGCCGATGGGCGTGCACGGCGCTCCGCGCACGAACAACGACTTTCCCACGGTGGATCGCGTGCTGTACGTGCAGGAGTGCATTGCCGCCCATCCGGACGCGGGCAACTTCGAGATGACGAACAAATGCTCTTGCGCGCTCGACGCGCTCGCCAAGGAAATCAAATACGAAGACTACGTGCAGCTGAGCACCGCGGCCAAGGCCACCACCATCGGCGGCGAGCGCGGCGGCTACATCCGCGATTCGGAAAAGCTGCAGGCCGACATCAAGCGCTACAAGGCGCTGCAGGCCAAGGTGACCAAGGGCTGCTTCATCGGCCCGCCGACCGCACGCTGAGTCACATCACCCAGGGCAAGCTGCCATGACGGCCACCGCACCCCCTGCGCGCCTGATGCTTGCCGCCCTGCTGCTCTTCTGCACCTCGGCCGGGGCCGCGCCGTTCGCCTACATCACCAACCAGGGCAGCCATGACGTCTCGGTGATCGACCTTGCGACGCAACGGGTGGTGGCGAGCATTCCGGTGGGCAAGTCGCCGGCCGGCGTGGTCGCGTCCAGCCGCGCGGGCCGCACCTTCGTCTCCAACCCCGACAGCAAGACCATCTCGGTCATCGACATGCGCCAGCAGAAGGTGGTGAACACGCTGCCCGCGGGCGACGGGCCGGTGGGCATCGACATCTCCGGGGACGGAAAGCACCTGTACGCGGCTGACTGGTACAGCAGCCGTCTGCTGGTGTTCGATGCACTGGCTGACAAAGCCTCGAAGCCATTGGCCTCGATTGCCGTCGGCCGTGCGCCGGCGGGCGTGGCCGCGCATTCCGACGGCGCCACGGTGTTCGTGGCCGAGCGCGACGACGACAGCGTGGCCGTGGTCGACACCGCCACGCGCCGGGTGGCTGCGCGCGTGCGCGTCGGCAGCCATCCGTTCGCGCTGCTGCACGACGCCCCGCGCGCGCGGCTCTATGCACTCAACGTGCAGAGCAACGACGTTACGGTGGTCGATGTGCGCGACACGCGCCGGCCCGACGTCATTGCCACCGTGAAAGTGGGCAAGGCGCCCTACGGCGCCGCGCTGGCGCAGGGCGGCGCGCTTCTGTATGTGACCAACCAGCACGAAGACACCGTGAGTGTGATCGACGCCGCCTCGCTGAAGGTACTGCGCACCCTGCCCGGCTTTGCTTACCCCGAGGGCGTTGCCGCGCATGGCGACCGCGTGTATGTCGTGAACTGGATGGACGACAACGTGCAGGTGCTGGACGCCGCCAGCGGGCAGAAGCTCGCCACCATCGCCACGGGGCAGAACAGCCGCGGGTTCGGCGCCTTCATCGGCGCGCCCATGGAGCCTTGAATCTTTTCCGACGACCTTTCTCTTCCCCTTCATCACGGACGTTTTCCATGCCGACTCAACCTATCAGCCGAAGAACTCTCTCCGTCCTGCTCGCATCCACCCTGCTCGCCGCATCGGCCTCCAGCTTGGCCCACGGGCCGACGCGCCAGAAGGTGAGCGAGAAAGTCACCATCGAGGCGCCCGCCGATGCGGTATGGGCCAAGGTCAAGAACTTCAACGCGCTGAAGGAGTGGCACCCCGCGGTGGCCGACAGCCCGGCCGACAAGGGCAACGCCGAAGGCTCGGTTCGCACCGTCAAGCTCAAGGACGGAGGCACGCTGGTCGAGACGCTCGAAAGCTACGACGACGCGCAAAAGAAGTACAGCTACCGCGCCAAGGACGGCGGCGCGCTGCCGGTCACCAACTACACCTCCACCCTCTCCGTGGTGGCGGACGGCGGCAAGTCGGTCGTCGAATGGCGCGGCGCCTTCTACCGCGGCTTTCCCAACAACAACCCGCCGCCGGAGCAGAACGACGAAGCCGCGCTCAAGGCCGTGACCGGCGTCTACAAGGGCGGGCTCGCACACCTGAAGAAGATGATGGAGTCGAAGTAGCCCCGGCGGGCTTCGATGGCACCACCATGGGCTCCCAGGAACAACTCGAAGACTGGCGCCACCTTGCGCTGCGCGTGGAAAGCGAAGTCGCCAAGGCGGTGATCGGGCAGGCGGAAACGATCCGCCTCATCAACGTGGCGCTGTTCGCGCGCGGCCACGTGCTGCTCGAGGGCGACGTGGGCGTCGGCAAGACCACGGTGCTGCGCGCCTTCTCGCGCGCCATCGGCGGCGACTTCGAACGCGTCGAGGGCACGGTCGACCTGATGCCGGGCGACCTTGTCTATCACACCTACGTCGATGCGCAGGGCCGGCCGCGCATCGACCCCGGGCCGCTGCTGCGCCACGGCGAGCGGCTGGTCACCTTCTTCTTCAACGAGATCAACCGGGCCCGGCCGCAGGTGCAGTCGCTGCTGCTGCGCGCCATGGCCGAGCGCACCGTGTCGGCCTTCGACCGCGAGTACAGCTTTCCGCACATGACGGTGTTTGCCGACCGCAACAAGGTCGAGCGCGAAGAGACCTTCGAGCTGGCCTCCGCAGCACGCGACCGCTTCATGTTCGAACTGAACATGCCCAAGCCGAGCGACCGCGCCATTCGCCAGTCGCTGGTATTCGACACGGCCTACCACGACACCGAAGGGCTCATCGACAAGGTGGCGCCCGCCATCCTGCCCTGGGACCGGCTCAACGCCATTGCCGCGGAGGTGCAGCGCAGCGTGCGCGCCAGCGAGACCATCGAGCGTTATGTGCTCGATGTCTGGGAAGCCACCGAAGCGCCGCAGAAGTTCGGCATACGCCTGGACAACGTCGACATGGACCGGCTGATCCTGGCCGGCGCAAGCCCGCGCGGCATGAGCGCGCTGCTGCGCGCGGCGCGCACGGTGGCGTGGCTCGAAGGCCGCTCGCACCTGGAGCCCGCCGATCTTGCGGCGGTGCTGCCTTCTGTGCTTGGGCACCGCGTGTTCTTTACGCCGGTGTACGAGTTGCGGCGCGCCGAGCTGTCGGAAGCGCTGGTGACGCAGATCATGGACAAGATCGCAGCGCCATAACCATGAACGCCCCCCGAAGCGCCTTCGGCGCCTCCCCCCACTGGGGGGCGCACCCAGCGGCCCGGCAAAGCCGGTTCCGCGGGTGCTCCCGAATGGGCTTCGCTGCGCTGGCCGGTGCTATCACGTTGGAAAACTGACCGTGGACCGCGTCGACGAATTCCACTACCAGCTGCCGCGCCGTTTCGGCGGCTGGCGGCCGGGTGCGCAGCGCGGCCTGAGCCAGGGCAGCGGGCAGGAGTTTGCCGCGCACCGGCGCTTGTTCGACCACCCCGATCCGCGCCGCATCGACCTGCGCGCCAGCGTGCGCGACGGCCGCGGCGACTGGCTGGTGCGCATCCATCGGCTCCGCGTCGCCATTCCCGTGCACGTGGTGGTGGACGTGTCGGCGTCGATGCATTTCGGCGCCGAGCGGCGCAAGCTCGATGTGGTGGCCGACCTGGTCGAGGCGCTGGGCTACAGCGCCTTTCGGGCCGGCGACACGGTCGGCCTGCTCGCCTTCGACCAGCGGGAGCGCGAAGACCTGTTCGTGCCCGCGCGCCACAGCCGCGGCAACGGCAGCCTGATGGCGAAGATTCTGCGCGAATGCCGCGCAACACCGGGCGCGGCGCCATCCGACGACAGCGCATTGGCGGGCCTGCGGCGTGCCACCGAGCGACTGGTCGGCCGCGGCGGGCTGGTGTTTCTCGCTTCCGATTTTCACTGGCCGGTTGCGGCGCTCGGCGAACTGCTTCCGCAATTCGCGCCGGCCTGTGTCGTTCCGTTGGTGGTTTGGGACCCGGCCGAAACCGAACCGCCGGATGCGCGCGCCGCCCTGGTGGCCCTGAGCGATGCCGAAACCGGAAGCCGGCGCAGCCTGTGGATGCGCGATTCGCTGCGCACGCGGTGGCGCCATGCCGTCGCAGCGCGGCGGGCGGAGCTCACTGAGTTGTTCAACGCGCACGGCATGCCGCCCTTTCACTTGCACGGGCGCTTCGACGCCGAGGCGCTCACGCGGTACTTCATGGAGACGACGGCATGAACCGGCGCCTGGCCGCCCTGCTGGTGCTCGCCATCGCGGCCGGCACGGCAAGCGCCGCCACGGTGGAGCAGCCGCGCGCCTTCGGACATGTGATCGGCGACGTTCTCACGCAGCGCGTGCTGCTCGAGCAGGCCAGCCGGCCGCTGCAGCCCGGCGCACTGCCCAGCGCCGCTCGCATCGACCTGTGGCTGGAGCGCAGGCCTTCGCGCATCGAGACCGATACCGAGGGGCGACGCTGGCTGGCCATCGACTACCAGGTGATCAACGCGCCGCGCGCGCTCACCGCCGTTTCGCTGCCGGCGCTCAGCATTGCGACTTCGTCGGGCGAGCCGCTCGCGCTGCCCGCATGGCCGATCAGCATTGGCCCGCTGACGCCGCTCGAAGTGTCTGGGCAGGGCAATCTGCAACCGCTGCAACCGGACCGCGCCGTGGCCCCGCTTCCCACCTACGCGCTCGGGCAACAGCTGAAGTTCTCGGTTCTTGCGCTGCTGGCCGTGCTTGTGGCCTGGCTCGGCTGGTGGGGGTGGCGCAACCGGCGCGAAGCGCAGCAGCTTCCGTTCGCAAACGCCTGGCGCGAACTGAAGCGGATCGGCGACCCTGCGAGCCCGGAAGCCTGGCGCGTGCTGCATCGCGCGCTCAACCGGAGCGCCGGCCGCGTGGTGCACCACGCCAGCCTGCCGCAGCTCATGACAGAGGCGCCGTACCTGCGCCCATTGCAGCCGCGGCTGGAAGAGTTCTATCGCGAATCGACCCGGCGCTTCTTCTTTGCCGAGAGCGTTGCCTCGGCAGCGCAGCCCGAGGGCGCATACCCGCTCCGGCCGCTGTGCCGGGCACTGCGCGATGCGGAAAAGCGCCACAGGCATTGACGGGAGCAGAGCCATGCGCTTCGACCTCGCCCAGCCCTGGATGCTCGCCCTGCTGCCGCTCGCGCTGCTGCCGCTCTTGCGCAGGCGCAGCGACACGCTGGGCTTTTCCTACGTGGCATGGCTGCCGGCGGATCGGGTCGGCCGCCTTGTCGGCTTCATGTGGCGCGCATTCGCGGTCGGCGCCATGGCCTTCACCGTTCTGGGCCTTGCCGGACCGGGCCAATCGGGCGCGGTGGTCGAGCGTGCCGGGCGCGGCGCCGAGGTGCTCATTCTCATGGACCGCAGCAGCAGCATGGACGCGACGGTGCACACCAACGGCCTGCAGACTGCCGGCCGCATGTCGCAGGAACCCAAGGCCAAGGTGGTGCGAGACCTGCTGAGCGAGTTCGTCGCCAAGCGGCCCGACAACCGCTTCGCCTTCATGACCTTCAGCACGGTGCCGGTCGCGGTGGTGCCGTTCACGCAGAAGACCGACACCGTGCAGGCCGCGCTCGCAGCCACCGCCATCGGCCGCGGCCTGCCCGAAACACGCATGGGCGTGGCGCTGCTTGCCGCCATCGAGGAATTCGAAGGCCGCAGCTATTCGGGCAGCCGCGTGATCCTGATCGTTTCGGACGGCGGCGCACAGCTCGACGAGGCGACGCGCGAGCGCATTCACGCCGGGCTCGCGCGCGAGAAGATCGGCCTCTACTGGATCTATGTGCGCAGCGGCCCGAACTCGCCCAACCTCAACACCGAGACGGTATCTGCCTACGGCCTTGGCGAGGAACTGGCGCTGCACAAGTTCTTCAAGACGCTGGCCACGCCCTACCGGCTCTACCAGGTGGACGACTCCAATGCCATGGCGGCCGCCATGGCCGAGATCGACCGGCAGCAGAATTTTCCGCTGACCATTCACGAGCGGGTGCCGCGGCGCGACCACGGCGCGGCCTTCTATCTTGCGGCCATGCTGTGCTGCGCGGGCCTGC
Organism: Variovorax sp. CCNWLW225; assembly: GCF_037204045.1. Lineage (NCBI taxonomy): Bacteria > Pseudomonadati > Pseudomonadota > Betaproteobacteria > Burkholderiales > Comamonadaceae > Variovorax > Variovorax sp. CCNWLW225. The sequence continues at coordinate 584,122 of NZ_JBBCBV010000002.1, forward strand.
TCGCGTGCCGCTCGGTGCAACTGCAAAGCTGGCGAAGAAGCACATGAAGCGGCGCACGGTTCACCTGGTGTTTGGCGTGCTGAGCCTGTGCTGCGTGGGCGTCGCCTGCGAGCGTGGGCTGCGCCTGCACCGCACGGCCGGCCTGAACGCCGAGATCGCCCGCATCGCCGCCACGCCCGCGGGCAAGGACGCAGCGCCGGCCCCGCTTTCGGTACCGCGCGAACTGCAGCTGGCGCAGGCCCTGGCGCTTTCGAAAGCCGGCGCGCACGATGCCGCGCTGAAGGGCTATGCGGCGCTGATCCAGAGCGGAGAACGCGACCCTGTCGCACGGCAGGCGCTGTTCAACCTGGGCAACATGTACCTGCGCCAGGGCATGGCGCAAGAAGCCGGCGCGCTGCCGCTGTTCGAACTGGGCAAGCAGCGGCTGCGCGACCTGCTGCGCGCCGCGCCGCAGGACTGGGACGCGCGCTACAACCTGGAGCGTGCGCTGCGCCTCGCGCCCGAAGACCAGGAAGCCTTTTCGGCCGAGCAGCAGCCGGCGCATGAACAGCGCCGGGTCCGGGTGCCGGGCTTCGTCGCCGGAGACCTGCCGTGAGACTGCGCTTGCTGCCCGCGCGATGGCTGTCTGCTTTGCGGCGCTTCGGCGGCAGCACGGGCAACGGGCCGCTGCTGCTCGCCTTTGTGCTGCTGGCGCTGGCCGTCTGGCCGCCGCGCGTGCAGCTGCAGCGCCCGGTGTTCAACTGGCAGGTCAGCTTCGACATCACGCAGAGCATGAATGTCGAAGATGTCGAACTGAACCATGTGGCCGTCAGCCGCTTGGCGCTGGCGAGAGCCGCGATGCGTGACGTGCTGGGCGGACTGCCGTGCGGCTCCAGGGTGGGCTGGAGCATTTTTTCGGACTACCGCTCATTGGTGATTCTTGCGCCTGTGGAGGTCTGCAGCCACTACGAAGAACTGCTGGCCTCGCTCGAACGCATCGACGGGCGCATGCGCTGGGCCAATGCCAGCAATGTGAGCAAGGGCGTGACCTGGGCGGTGCGCGGCGCCCGCAGCGTGGGGCCCGACACCAGCTTTGTCTTCATCAGCGACGGGCAGGAATCGCCGCCCTTGCGCATCAACGAAACGCCGCCGATGACGGACATCAAGCCCGGCGATGTGAAGGGCTGGCTGATCGGTGTGGGCGGCGATGTGCCGGTGCCCATTCCCAAGACCGGCAGCACCGGCGAGCCCGCCGGCTACTGGCGGGCGGACGAGGTAGTGCAAGGCTCGGCCATCGGCGGCACGCTGAACCATGAGCATCTTTCCGAACTGCGGCAAGACCACCTGCGATCGCTGGCCGAACTGGTGGGTGTGAACTACCGGCGCCTGCAGACACCCGATGCATTGAAAACGGCGATGCTCGACCGCCGCTATGCGCAATACCTGCCTGCGGATGCGGACCTGCGCTGGATTCCTGCCCTGCTCGCGCTGCTGTTGCTCGCGTGGCGGTTCGCACCGGATTTCGGCTGGGTGCGCGAGCGGCGACCGAAGGCGCGAAACAAGAAAGCGGCTGAACGGTTGCCGCCGCGCGGCCTCACGCGTCCGGCGTGACGAGCGCTGCGGAAAGCCGGCGCGAATTGGCCGGATCGCGAAACACCAGCGGATACTCGACCGGCGCCGAAGGATCGCGCGCGGCGGCACGCTCCACCGCCTCGACCACGCGGTGATGGTCCGGGCTCTTCGCGCAAACCGGGTCGGCCGCGGCCGCGTCCTGTGCGAGCAGGTAGGCCTGGCAACGGCAGCCCCCCAGGTCCTGCTCGCGCTGGTCGCAGCTGGCGCAAGGCTCTTTCATCCAGCCGGTGCCGCGGTAGCGATTGAAGCCTTCGGAGTCGAACCAGATCTCGCGAAGGCCCTGCGCCTTCACGTTCGGAAACTCGAGGCCGGGCAGCATCTTGGCGGTGTGGCAAGGCAGCGCGGTGCCATCGGGCGTCACGGTGAGGAACATGCTGCCCCAGCCGTTGACGCATTTCTTGGCCTTGCCCTCGTGGTAGTCGGGTGCCACGAAGAAGATGCGCATGCTCTCACCCAGCCGCTTGCGCCAGGCGTCGGTCACCTCCTCCGCATGGCGCAGCTGCTCATGCGTGGGCAGCAATTGGTCGCGGTTGACGAAGGCCCACGAGTAGTACTGCGTGTTGGCAAGCTCCAGGTACTCGGCCCCCATCTCGTGCGCCATTTCGATGATGCGGTCGATGTGGTCGATGTTCATGCGGTGGATCACCACGTTCAGCACCATCGGCCAGCCCTGGTCCTTGATGATCTTCGCCACCCGGTTCTTCAGCTCGAAGGTCTTGGTGTGCGAGAGAAAGTCGTTCATCTCGCGCGTCGAATCCTGGAACGACAGCTGCACATGGTCCAGGCCAGCGGCCTTGAGCGCGGCGGCGCGCTGCGCCGTGAGACCGACGCCCGAGGTCAGCAGGTTGGTGTAGTAGCCCAGGCGCGCGGCCTCGGCGATGATGACTTCGAGATCGTCGCGCAGCAGCGGTTCGCCGCCCGAAAGGCCGCACTGCACGGCGCCGAGCTCGCGGCCTTCGCGCAGCACGCGCAGCCAGTCGTCGGTGCCGAGTTCGTCCTCCTGTTTGGCAAAGTCGACAGGGTTGAAGCAGAAAACGCAATGCAGCGGGCAACGGTAGGTCAACTCGGCCAGCAGCCAGAGCGGTGGTCCGGGGCGTGGTGCGGCGTTCGTCATGGGCGTCATGCGGGTTCCCAGCGCAGCCAGTTCTGCTGCGCCGCCATTTCGACGAAGCCGCGCACCTCGGGTTCGAGCCCGGTGGTGTCGAAGGCTTGTTCCAGGTCGGCCACGATCTGTGCCACGCTGCGCTCGCCATCGCAGCGCTTCATGATCTCGCCCGCGCTGCCGTTCAGCCGCACCATGCCCTCGGGGTACAGCAGCACGTGGCAGTCTTGCGCCGGCTCCCATTGCAGGCGAAAGCCGGGGCCGACACGGGGTTTGCTTTCGGCGGTGAGCATGGCTTTGGTTGCTGTCATGTGCTGCTGATCCCGTAGCGCGTGGCCATCGCATCGTTCATGGCCCAGAGAATGTCGAGCTTGAACTGCAGCACGTCCAGTGCGCGCTCTTGCAGCGCACGGGTGTCGAAGTGGTCGAGCGTGATGGCCAGGCCCTGCTCCACGTCGCGCCGTGCCTGGCTCACGCGGTTGCGAAAGTAGCTCAGGCCGCCCGGCTCGATCCAGCTGTAGTGCTCCGGCCAGGTGGCCAGGCGCTGCTTGTGGATTTCGGGTGCGAAAAGCTCGGTGAGCGACGAACACACCGCCTCTTGCCAGGGCGCGCGGCGCGCAAAGTTCACGTAGGCATCGACTGCAAAGCGCATGGCCGGCACCACATGGCGCAGGTCGGTCACCTCTTCGCGCGACAGGCCCACGGCTTCGGCCAGGCGCAGCCAGGCCTCGATGCCGCCTTCGTCCTTGATGCCGCCGAGCTCGAAGCCGTCGTGGTCGAGGATGCGCTGCACCCAACCGCGCCGCACCGCGGGATCGGGGCAGTTCGAGATCACCGCGCCGTCCTTGATGGGGATCGCGATCTGGTAGTAGAAGCGGTTGGCCACCCAGCCGCGGATCTGCTCGGGCGTAGCGCGGCCGCTGTTCAGCATGACGTTGAACGGGTGGTGGATGTGATAGCTGCGGCCGCGCTCGCGCAGCTTGGCTTCGAATTCCTCGCGCGTCCATGCCGGCGCGTTCTTTTCGCCGCCCGCGGCCGGTCGAAACGGATCCTGGATTCTGTCGGCGTGCATGGTGGTGGGCCCAGCGCTTGGCTTCAGAGTTGAATCGTCATCCCGTCCTCGCAGGGCTCGATGCCCGCGCGCCGCAGCAGTGCGTGCTCGTCGGAGTCTTCGTCGAGGATGGGGTTGGTGTTGTTGATGTGAATGAGCATGCGCCGCGTGGCCGCGGGCAGCCGTGTGAGCCATTCGATCATTCCGCCCTCGCCCGACTGCGGCAGGTGGCCGATCTCGCGCGCGCGCTTGCCGCTGACGCCAAGGCGCACCATTTCGTCATCGGTCCAGAAGGTGCCGTCGACCATGACCGCGTCGGCCGTTGCCATGGCGTCGAACACGGGCGGCGTGATCGCGCCCAGGCCCGGGGCATAGAACAGGCTCTTGCCGCTCTTGCGGTCGAACAGGGTCACGCCGATGTTGTCGCCCGGCACCTGCTGTTCGCGGTGCGGTGAATATGGCGCAGCCTTGCCGGTGAGCGCCATGGCGCGAAAGCTCAGGTCGGGCACGCCCGGCACCTCGAAGGCATTGCCGTCGAGCGCAATCGGGTGGCGCGCCACGCCGCAGTAATGCGAGAGCACGCGCAGCACGGGATTACCCTGACTCAGGTCTTCGGCGACCGGGTCGGTGCACCACAGCGGCAGCGGCGTGCCGCGCTCGCGGAGCATGAAAAGGCCGGTGGCATGGTCGACCTGTCCGTCGATCAGCACGACGCCGGCAATGGCGGTGTCGCGCATTGCGCGTGCCGGCTGCAGCACCGGGCTGCTGCGGATCTGTTCGAGGATGTCGGGCGACGCGTTGAACAGCACGCCGTCGGCGCTGTCGTCGGGCCGCACGAAGATCGAGGACTGCGTGCGCGGCTTTGCGCGCACCGTTCCCGCCCGCACACCGGCGCAGTTGGGGCAGTTGCAGTTCCATTGTGGAAAGCCGCCGCCGGCGGCCGAGCCCAGAACGGTGATGCGCATCGAATGAGGAAGAAAGGGGGTTCGAAACAACCCGCCCCGGGCGAGCCGGGGCGGGTTGTGAAGAGGCGCGCAATCAGCGTGCGCTGACGTACATCGTGATCTCGAAGCCGAAGCGAAGATCAGTTGCCGTCGGGGTTTCCCATTTCATATTGTGTCTCCTGCAAGATGGCACAGCGCCACGTGGCAGCTGCGGGAACTTCGAGCGCTCCAGAACGCATATTGAACCGATGCATCGCCGCAACCTAGCCGTGAAATCATGAATGGGACTTCATGATTTTCATGAATAGCGGCCACGAAGCCACCGCGTACCATGGCCCTCGTGCTTTCTACCGGCCTGTACCCAGAAACCCAGCCTTGGCGCACCCACGCAATGCAGGTGCCGCACGGCCACGTGCTGCATGTAGAAGAAAGTGGTGATCCGACCGGTATCTGCGCCGTGGTGCTGCATGGCGGGCCCGGCTCGGGCACTTCGCCGCTGCTGCGCCGCTTCTTCGACCCCGCGCGGTATCGGGTGATCGGCATCGACCAGCGTGGTGCGGGCCGGAGCTGTCCGCGCGGTGCGACGGCGCACAACCGCACGGAGGATCTGCTCGATGACTTGCGCCTTGTGCGCGAGCAGCTCGAAGTGCCGCGCTGGCTGGTTGTCGGTGGTTCGTGGGGCGCCACGCTGGCGCTCGCGCATGCAGCATTCGAGCCGCAGGCAGTCGCGGCTTTGCTGCTGCGCGCGGTGTTCTTGCCCAGCGCCGAATACATCGAGGATTTCTTCCAGGACACCGCGCGCCGTGCGCCTGACGCATGGGCGCGGTTTGCATCCGCGGTGCCGACGGATGAGCACCACGACATGCTGGGCCATCTGGCTGCCGGCCTTCAAGAGCCGCCCGCCGACAGCGATACGGACCTGCCCCGTCGGCTTGCCCTTGCCTGGTGGCAATGGGAGAGAACGTTGGCCGGCGGCGAACCCGTTTCGAATACCGGGGTGCAAGCCGACCGCGAGACGCTCGACGCGCTGGTCGACCGCTACCGCGTGCAGAGCCATTACCTGCTGCATCGCTGCTGGCTCGATTCGCCTCCCCTTCTCGAACGGCTTGACGCGCTCCCCCAGGTGCCTACCCTGTTGCTGCATTCGCGCGACGACCGCATCTGCCGCCCCGAAGGCGCGCAGGCGGTGCACGAGCACATCGCGCACAGCCAGCTGCGCTGGGTCGATGGCGCGGGCCACGACCCTTCACATCCGGCAATGGTGTCGGCCATGGTCGCCGCGCTCGACAGCTATGCGCTGCATGGCCACTTCGGCGACAGCCCCGTGCCATGACGCTGCGCCTGAAAATCAACCTGATCGTCAGCCTGCTGACGCTGCTGTTCGTTGCGGCCATGCTCGCGCTGCAGGTGCGCGCCATGCGCGAGTCGGTGCATGAAGAAGTCGTGGCTGCCAATCGCGTGGCCGCGCAGTTGCTCAACCGCACCGCCTGGCTCTACGCGGCGCAGGGCACGCCGGCCATGCTGTCGTTTCTGCAAGGTGTGGGGCGCGTCCGGTCCAACGACATCACGCTGCTCGACAACGACGACCGCGTGCTGTACAGCTCGCCGACCTCGGTCTACAAGGCCGGGCGTGATGCGCCGGACTGGTTCGCCGGCCTGGTCTCGCCACCGCCGTCGCAACTCTCCATCGCCTTTCCGGGCGGGCGGTTGATGGTGCTTTCGAACGCATCGCGCGCGGTGCTCGACGCATGGGACGACTTCGTTCTTTTGATGCTCAGCGCGCTGGGCCTGCTGGCGGTCGTCAATGCGGGCGTGTTCTGGCTCGTGGGGCGTGCAACCCGGCCATTCGCCGACATCGTCCATGCCCTCAACCAGCTCGAAAGCGGGCGCTTCGATGTCTCGCTGCGTGCCCTGCCCGGCACCGAAGCCGCGGCCATCGGCGCTGCGTTCAACCGCATGGTCGGCATGCTGCAGCAGCACATCGAAACCGAGCGGCGGGCCGTGCGGGCCGAAGGCCGCCTTTCGGAAAGCCGCGAGCTCGGCCGCTGGGTCGACCAGAAGATCGAACAGGAGCGCCGCCTCATCGCGCGTGAGTTGCACGACGAACTGGGGCAATCGGTCACCGCAATGCGCAGCATGGCGCTTTCGATTGCGCAACGCGTGCAGGCGCTCGATCCACAGGCCGAGCAGGCCGCACGCCTGATCGCCGAAGAATCGGGCCGGCTCTACACCGCCATGCACGGCATGATTCCCCGCCTGACGCCGCTGGTGCTCGACAAGTTCGGCCTGGTGGCGGCACTCGAAGACTTGGTGGAGCGCACGCGCAACAGCCATGGCGACGTGCAGGTCGAATGGCATCAGGAGCTGGAGCTCGACCGCCTGCGGCTCGACACCGACACCGCGCTGGTGCTGTACCGCGCCGCGCAGGAAGGCATTACCAACGCCCTGCGCCACGGCGAGGCGCATCGCATCGTGCTGGCCTTGCAGGGCGAAGAGCAATCGGTCAAGCTCACGCTCACCGACGACGGTCGCGGCCTGCCCGGCCCTGAGGCTGCAAGGGAAACCAGCACAGGGCACTATGGCCTGCGATGGCTCGCAGAGCGCATCGACAGCCTGGGCGGCGAATTGCGCCTTGAACCCGCCGAGCCCAGCGGCGCCCGACTGACGGTGCGGCTGCCCATGCGGGCAGGCGAAGCGGAGAACACAGACACATGACCCAGGCAGTTCAGGCGGCCCAGCCGATTCGAGTGATGCTGGTGGACGACCATGCGCTGGTGCGCATGGGCTTTCGCATGCTGCTGGCCGACGCGCAGATCGAAGTGGCGGCCGAAGCCGACACCGGCGAACAGGCCTGCCAGGACTACCCGCAGGTGCGGCCCGACCTGGTGGTGATGGACCTTTCGATGCCCGGCATGGGCGGCCTGGAAGCCTTGCGGCGCCTGTTGGCCCACGACCCGAAGGCGCGCGTGCTTGCGCTCTCGGCGCACGAGGACACCATTCATCCGCGCCGCGTGCTGCGCGCGGGTGCGCTGGGCTACCTGGCCAAACGCAGCGCGCCCGAAGCGCTGATTGCCGCCGTGAAGGCCGTGGCGCGCGGCGAGCGCTACATCGACGCGAACACCGCGCAAGCATTGGCCACGGCGCAGATCGAGGGCGAAGCCAACCCCGCCGACCTGCTCAGCGAGCGCGAGTTCTCGGTCTTCATCCAGCTTGCGCGCGGCATGACGGTGGCGCAGATTGCGAGCACGCTGAATCTTTCGCTCAGCACGGTGGGTTCGCACCTGTATCGGGTGAAACAGAAGCTCGGCGCCACCAATCAGGCGGAGCTGACGTGGGTTGCGCTGCGGTGGGGGTTGATTCAGGTTTAGCGTCGACTCAATTGCGATCGAGAACCGGCCAGCCGGCTTTCAGCGCATGGGCACGCAACCGCTGGTCCGGCGCAACCACCACCGGATCCGACACCGCCTCCAGCAACGGCAGATCGCTCGCCGAATCGGAATAGAACCACGACTGCTCCAGCGCATCGAGCCGCGTGCCGCGCAGCGCGAGCCACTCATTCACATGCGCCAGCTTGTGAACGCCGAAGCACGGATCGCCGTCGATGCCGCCGTCCAGCGTGTCGTCAATCACGAGTGAGCGCGTGGCCAGCACGTCGGCAACGCCGAACACATGGCCGAAGGGTTCGGCGATGAAGCGGGTGGTGGCGGTGACGATGGCGCAGACGTGGCCGGCGTCCTGGTGCTTTCGCACCAGCGCACGCATCTGGCCGGGCACCCGCGGTTCTATCTCGGCTTCGAATTCGGCCGCCCACTTTCGCAGCGTTGCCATGCCGAAGCTTGCCAACGGCGCGACGCTCACGCGGTGCAGCTCGCGGATGTCGAGCGTGCCGTCCACATACTGCTGGCAATAGCCGAGGTAGACCGTTTCGGCATCCGCCGGCAGCACGCCGCGCGCCACAAGGAAGCGCGTCCACGCCATGCCGCTGTCGAACGGAATGAGCGTGTGGTCGAGGTCGAAGAGTGCCAGTTTCATTGCATGCAAACCGGCCGCCAGCCGCTGCTGCGTCAGGCGGCCGACGCCTCGTGCGGCTGGAGCTGCGCTTGCATGAGCAGCTGCGCCGGCAGCACGCCGCGCAAGGCGTTGCACACCACGAGCTTCTGCGCCGTTTGCAGGTCTTGCAAACACAGGCTGCGTTCCGCGGCCTCCCAGATGGAGTCTTCGATGAGCACGCCGCGCATCACGCCGGGCAGTGCGCCGTCGGAGACGGGCGGCGTCCACCAGCGTCCGTCGATGCGCGCGAAGAGCGTGCTGCGCCCACCTTCGACAAGCCGGCCGTCTTCGGTGAAGAACAGGCTGTCGAAGGCACCGGCGCGTTCGGCGGCGCGCACGCCGGCGTCGTAGTGCTGGCGCACGGTCGTCTTGAACGCGCCCAACGGGCTGGCATTGGGCAGGCGCTGGTCGGCCACGATGAGCTTTACCGCGCCGGGAGGCAGAGGCGGCAACGGCGAGTGCGTGATGCCGATGCGCCCGTCGTGCGCGAGCGCCAGGCGCAGGCGTGAAGGCTGGCTGGGCGAAAGCGCGGGAAGCGCATCGCGCAGCGCTTCCATTGCGGCATCGCGGCTGAACCTGAAGCCCAACGCGCGTGCGCTGCCCGCTAGCCGGCCCAGGTGCCGGTCGAGGTAGCGGATGCCGTCGCCCGGTGTAACCAGCATGGTTTCGAAAAGCTCGAAGCCGGGGTCGAGCGCAGTGAGAAAGCGCGCCTTGAGCAAACACTCTTCGAACTCGTCGGCCGCGACGCTGTCTTGCACGATGCCCGCACCGACGCCCAGGCGCAGCGGCCGCAGGCCTTCGGCTTCCTCGCCGAGCGTGAGCGTGCGAATGGCCACCGAGAGGCAGAAGTCGCCGATCGACGCGCCCTGCGCCGGCGCATCGATCCAGCCGATGGCGCCGCAGTAAAGGCCCCGCGGCGTGCTCTCGAGCTCCGCAATCCATTCCATGGTGCGGTGCTTGGGCGCGCCGGTGATGGAGCCGCACGGAAACACCGCGCGCAGCAGCTCGGACATGCCGACGCCGGCACGCAGCTGCGCCTGCACGGTCGAGGTCATCTGGAACACGGTGGCGTAGGGCTCGATGGCGAAGAGCGTCGGCACCGTGACCGAACCGACCTGCGCCACGCGGCCGATGTCGTTGCGCAGCAGGTCGACGATCATCACGTTCTCGGCGCGGTTCTTGGTGTCAACCGAGAGCAGGCGTGCCATTTCGCTGTCGCCCTCGGGTGCGTCGGCGCGCGCGGCGGTGCCTTTCATGGGGCGCGCGGTAAGCACGCCCGCGTCGTGGCGCAAAAATAGCTCCGGCGAGCAAGAGAGCACGTGGGTCGCATCGCCCTCGCCGGCCTTGCCGGTGCCCTCAGGCAAGGCGATCAGCGCGCCATAGGCCACGGGCTGCCGCTCGCGCAGCCGCCGGTAGAGGGCCACGGGCGAGCCGTAGCTTCGGCCATGCAGCCGGTAGGTGAAGTTGACTTGGTAGGTCTCGCCCGCGGCAATGGCCTCGTGAATGCGAGCGATGGCCTCGGTGAAGGCGGCTTCGTCGATGCTGGGGTGCAGGTCCATCACGCCGGCGGGCTGCGGCTGGCCAGCTGCATGCGGTTCACCAGCCTCGTGCTGTTCGAGCTTTGCCAGCCAGGCACCCGCCTCGCCGGCCGAGAGCCGGGCGCATTCGCGGAACATGAGCACGCGCAATGCCGAAGCGTCGGCCGGAGAAAGCCGCGCCTGCCCCGCGTGAAGCAGTTTGGCGCCCCATTCGTAGTCGGCCAGCAGTACCGCGTGCAAGCCTTCGCGCAAGTCGGCATCGACCTGCGCCCACACCTCGTCGAGCCGGGCCGCGTCGGTGCACCGGTGTTCGCGGACGAACCCGGTGTGCAGCCGGCTGGTGGGCCGCTCGGCCGTGGAGCCGCAGTCGTCGAGAAGCGCGAAGGCGGGCAAGGTCAGCTCCAGTCGTCCATGTCGTGTTTGATGCGGTGGCGGTTGGCAATCAGCTCGTCCACCGACGGCTCGTTGCTCAGCGCGCGGCGGATGGCGAGCTTGGTGGCTTCGTAGTTGGTGCGGTACATGTCTTTCTTGTCGAGATTCTCGTCCTTGGCGCAACGCGGATCGATCCACACCAGGCTGATGATGCACAGCGTGTTGGCCAGGTTCCTGGGAATGATGCCATCGATCAGGCAGTCGACCACCGCGTCGGCCGTTGCGCTTTGCACCACCCCGCCAAACAGGTCGATGTTTGCCGAATCTTTCAGCGTGACCTTGGGCACCATGATGGTCGCGGGCCGCACGAGCTGGTTGCAGGCACGAATCGCAAACATGGCGGTGTGGCCCTTGCTCTGGGCCATCATGCCCGCGAAGGCATGGCCCACCGGGCCGTCGGTCGCGCCGATCAGGATTTCGGGCATGGCGTCGGTGAACTGCCCTTCCCTCGCAAGAACGGTGGCTTCGCCGGCGTGAAAAATATAAGGATGCGTCATATCAAAGGAAGATTTGGCAGGAGGGTTTATGAAGAAACGTGAGGAAGCGGGTCACAGGCACACGATGAGTTCGCCCTTGCCGTCGGCGGAAAGGTCGCCCAGGTGGCGTTCGATGCGGCGCATCGGCAAGTCGCTGAAAAGCCCGCCATGGCGTGCAAGGTCACGCGCCAGCAGCGACCAGAAGACCGGCGTCGCGGCGCGGTTCGGCACGAAGGTCGGCGCCGACCGGGTGCCTTCGGGCAAGGCTGCCCGCGCCTCCGCGAAAACAATGCTGCCGCGGCGCATGCCATAGCCCGCATGCGCGCCGACACCGCCACCCACGGCAATCGTGCCGGCCACCATGCGCGAGCCCAGGAAGGCGCCCGCCCCGCCATGGACCAGCGCGGTGCCGCGGCGCATGCGGTCGCCAAAACGCTCGCCCGCGTTGCCATGAACGACGAAGGTGCCGCCGCGCATGCCATCCATGCTGCCGGGCAAGGTGCTGGCGGCAAAGTCGCCGACGTCGCCCTTCACGTCGATGGTGCCGCCGGCCATTTCGCAGGCGGCCAACAGGCCGGCGCGGCCTTCGATGCGCAGCTCGCCGCCGCGCATGCAGCCGCCCGCATAGTGGCCGGCATGGCCTTCGATGCGGATGCGGCCGGCGTCCATCTGCCAGCCGATGCGGTCGAAGCGCTCGAGGTTGCCTTCGAAGCGAAGCGCGCCCTCTTCCTTGTCTGGCGCAATGGCGAACAATTCGGCCAGCGGGAGCATCTCGTTGCCATGGCCCACGGGCAGCTGTTCGACTTGCGCAGCCGAGAGCTCCGCCAGCGCCGACGGCGTGATGCCGCGCAAGTCCACGCGCAACGCAGGCACTTGCCGCAGCCTGAGGTTCCATCCGCTCATGGCGCATCTCCCGCGCCGAGCAGCTTGTGCAGATGAAAGTGAAACGGGCCCAGCTTGCCGCCGTAGTTGCCCGCCGAAATGCGCAGCAAGCCACCGGCCGGGCCAATGCCGATGGCCGCTTCCATGCCCACGCGCATGGCGGCAGCCACATCGGCTTCGGTCAGGCCGTCGATCACGATCTCCATCACGCAACCGATCTGCGCTGCGTGCGTGCCGCCATTGCTTGCCAGCTCGCTGTGAGGCACCAGCCCGACGAGGCTCGGACAGAACGCATCATTGGTCGATGCGTTCAGGTTTGCGTAGCGGCTCCCCACCTTCGAGCCCGACCGCACCACGCCACCCGGAAACGGCATGACCACATTGGGCAGCCGCTTCATCGCGGCCACGGCGGCCTCGGCGGCGGCCAGTGCGCCGTCGGTGTCGAGTGCAAGCAGCAGCAGGTTGCCGCCGCCCACGGCCTTGACCACGGGCGTGTCTTCCTGCGCCACGAATTCGCCGTCCATCACCGGCACGCGCCAATAGCGCACACCGTCGATCACCTTCGAAATCTGCCAGCCGTCGCCGAAGAAGCGCAAGTTCTTGCCGAGCGCGGCCACGTCGCCGCCAGCCGTGCGCGGCAGGCCGGCAAACACCGCCGTGGTCGGGCAGGTCAGCACGCATTGGCCGACCCGGCGCTCCAGCTGCTTGCCAAGCTCCTTGCCCGACATCGAGAAGATCAGTACGTTCACGCCCGGCCGGCCGTCGGGTGTTTCGTGTGGGCCCAGCTCGCGCTCGATGCCCGCCTCGCAGCCGCAGGCGATCACCGAAGTTGCAAAGCCCGTGGCCGACACCGCCGCATGGCGCGCCCACTCGAGCGTGTGCGCCGTGATGACGATGCGGGTGGCCTTCATCGGAAAGGCCTCGGCGAAGGTCTGGTCGATGACGACGCCGTTGCGCTGAACGGATGAAGGGTCTGTCATGCCGCGCACGTCTTCCTCATGACGACGCCTCCTGGAAACACTCGGCTGGCAGCAGCCGCCCGCCGTTGCAGCAGCGGCAAAGCTCGTCGTGGCCGATGGCAATGTGGTCGAAGTTGACCGAGCCGTGCGCGGCCAGGTGCCGGCGCAGCCGCTGCTCGATGCCGCGGTCGTACTCCGGCGCCACAAAGTGCGTGCCGCCCGTGGGCACCGCGGTGACTCGCCCGGCGCGCGAGACCAGCACGCCGTCCTTGAACACGTATTCGGGCGTGGCGAACATGGCCTCGCGGTTCTCGTTTTCGCGGTACACCGCGATATCCGCCGCGGCGCCCACGCCAAGGTGGCCACGGTCGCGCAGGCCGAGCAGGCGTGCGGGGCCGGCGCGCGTCATGATGGCAATCTCGTAGAGCGACAGCTCGCGCGTGATCGAGCGCAGCGCGGCCTGCGCCGCCACCTCGGGGTGCAGCTTGGCCAGCTGTTCCTCGCGAAAGCTGCGGTCCATCAGCAGGCGGATCAGATGCGGATAGCTGGTAAACGGCCCGCCGTTGGGGTGGTCGGTGGTCAGCACCACGCGCCACGGATCGTCGACGAGCAAGAAAATTTCTAGCCCGATGACCCACTGCAGCGCGTTCACATAGCTCTGCTCGCGGTAGCGGAACGGCACCACGCCGCAGCCGGCTTCGCATTCGATATCGGCGCCGATCCATTTGCGCGGATCGGCCAGGCCCGATTGCGCATGCTGGCGCATGGTGTCGCCCGATGCCGTCACGGTCTGGCCGAACATGATCTGGCCGACGTCGATGCTCACGTTCTTGTTGGCGTTCACCACCTCCGCAAGCTGCAGCGCGGCGGAAGAAAACTTCTTCGGCCCCTCGGTGCCGTAGGCGTGGAACTGAATGTGCGTGAGGTGCCCGGGCAAGCCGTCGAGCGCGGCAATGGTGTCGAGCGTGGACTGGATGTTTCCCGCCACCCCCAGGTTGCTGCCATGGATGTGCAGCGGATGCGGCACGCCAAGCTCGCGCAGCGCGCGCGCCAGCGTGTGCACCACCTGCCTGGGCGTGACCTGCCAGTGCACATGGTTCTCGTCGACATCGAGCTTGCGCTGGTTGAACTTGAAGGCCGAGATGCCACCCGGGTTCACCACCTTCACGCCCATCGCCTTGCTGGCGTTAATGGTCCAGCCCGCGTAGTCGCGAATGCGCTCGAAGTCCCAGCCCTCGGCCAGCATGCGCAAGAAGAGCTCGTCGTTTCCGAGCATCACGTATGCGCCATGGTCGAGGATGGGCGTGTCGCCCATTTCCATGTGCGTGTGGCGTGCGTTGCAAGCCATCATGGCCGGCTCGAAGGCCGCCGTGTAGCCCATCTCCACATAGCGGTAGCCCGTGGCCAGGGTGCCGGGCGCGCAGCCGCCGCACGATGCAAGCTCGAGCAGGTTGTCCGGCAGCGCCAGGGGGTTGGCATTGGCGCGATGGTCTTCGGGCAGCAGCATGCGCGCAAGGTTGACCTTGCCGCCGCCGATGTGGGTGTGCATGTCGATGCCGCCGGCCATGACGATGCAGCCGCCGATGTCGATCTCTTCGGTGGCGGCCTCGTGCGGCGCCAGATCGACCATGCGGCCGTCGCGCACGTACAGGTCGCACACCTCGTCGCGGCCGTTCGTCGGGTCGATCACGCGGCCACCGCGCAGGCGCAGCGTCGTCATTGCGCACGCTCCCGCTTCAGCGCTTTCACGGCTTGCGTCAGGCGCCTGACGACATCGTCCACGCTGGGCAGTCCGTCTTCGTACAACGGCCGCAGGGGCAAAAGCACCGAGCCGTCGGTGCGAAACAGATGGCCGCTACAACCGATGCCGGGTGTCGAGACGGGAATGAACACCTGCTTGCGCGCACTCGCCCCCCCACCCTGCGGCCGCATGCCCGGGTGCCCGAGCACGATGCGCGGCATGTCGGCCTGGGGCGGTGCGGGCTCGGGGCCGTAGCTCGACACCCACAGCAGCGCGTCGACTGCGTCGTCGGCCAGCAGGCGGCCGGCATCGAAGCACAACGGCTCATGCTCCAGGCCGAGCGGCCCGGCACGCGAGCGCAGCGGCAGGCCCGAAAGCCAGGTGAACACCTGGTTGACTGTGGCGGCACCGTCGCCACCGCCCAGCGAAAGCGACGCAGCGCGCGTGCTCCGGTTGAGCGTGGCGACGATGCGCTGGATGGCTTCGACAATCAACGCGCCCTGTGCCGGCAGGCGGCCCGGCTCGTACACCAGCACCGAATAGCGCGCCGCCCGCAACCGCACGGACAGGGCAACCAGCTCGGCCGGTACGCGCGCGTCGTCTGGCCAGATGCGGCCCGCCACCAAAGCCGCGAGCAAGCCCACGGTATCGAACATGTCGCCTGCCATGGGCAGCATTTCGGTCTGCACGTCGTCGCGCTCGCCTATGCCGCATCGGCGGAAGAACTCCGGATATCGCGCCGTGGGGTCGCCCGTCATGCAGACGATCAGCTCGGCGCGCGTTCTTGCTTCCGCCAGCGTGGTGGTGAAGCCGCCGCGGTCTTGCAGCGCACGCAGGCCGTGCATCATGGCCTGGCCCTGCGCGGCATCGCAGATGGCGCCGGTTTCGCAGGCCAGCGCGTACAGCGCGCGGGCACCCGCCACATCGGTCCCAAGGCCGCCGAACAGGGGCTGATGGCTGGCTGCGAGCACGGAGGCAGCGGCAGCAATGGCCGTGTCGAAGTCGAAGTCGCTGCCATCGACCTGTGGCTGCGACGCGACGGGGGCACCGTTGAACTCGGCCAGCGCAGCGCTGGCCCGCGGGCAGTCGCTGCCGACAAGCTTCAGCGGCGTGCCGGGCGGGCCGACATCGACGCCGAAGGTATCGCACAACAGGGGGCAGAACGGGCAGGTCCACGGAAGGTGGCCGGGCTGCGCGGCGGCGGGATCGAGTTCGCTCATGGGCTGGCGACCACGCAAGCCATGTGCCATTCACCGCCCGGGCGGGGCCTGCCCAGCGGCGTCTTGGCCGGACAGCTACAAGAAGGCCTTCATGACACACGCGTTTGAGACACAGTGTTGCGATTTTGGCGGTCAATGCGTGCCGGCAGAGGCCATCGGCAGTACTTGCAAGCCCCCGCTGGGATGGCACGGTTCGTGTGTGCGGCGGGTTGATGGCATGCCTCACCCACCCTCGTTGCGCCGGACCCGCCGGATCAGCGGTGCACCCGCGGCAACTGAAGGTCGTGCAATGCGCTGGCGACCAGCCAGGCGTCGGCACCGGCGGCACTGGCAAGCGCCAGGTCCTGGGGGCTGCGGATTCCACCGGCGCCGATGACCATGGCCCCCGGCGCCAGCCGCCGCACCTCTTGCAAGGTTTCCAGGTCGGGCCCGGCGCCGGAGCCGACACGCTCGAGCGTCATCACGATCAGCCGCCGCGGCCACAGGTCCACCGCGTCCCAGCAGCCGGCCTGGTCGAGCCGCCGGCCGTCGCGGCGGTCGAGCGAGAGCGCGGCGCCGGGCACGCCCGCTTCAGCCTCGCCGTTCGCGTTTTCGAAACAGCGCTCAAGGGCTTCGCGCGAGCGCAGCGATTCGCTGCCGAAGACGAGCACGATGCGGGACGCGAAAGGCGCCAGCTGCTTGCGCACTGCCTCGCCAGCCGCGGCGTCCGCCAGGCCCACGTCGAGCCAGAGTTCGATATGGGGCAATGCCTCGAGCACATCGGTCAGCACGGCGATCTGCGCCGCGCCGCCTTGCAGCGCATCGAGGTCGGCCACGTACAGCTGCCGCGCCGCGCAGTGCTCGCACAGGATGCGCGCCACCGTCACCGGATCACTGCTGGCGCACAGCGCCGAAACGATCGGCCGGTACGACTTGCGATCGCCGCGCACCGCCCTCACCACCTGGCCCTGCAGCAAGTCGACGACGGGAATCAGGTTCAGTTCGGAAGTCATTGGGAAGTGATGGGGAACGTACCCGGAAAGTGGATGATGAAATGACGACACGCGTGTTTGTCTATGAGTATCTCAGCGGTGGCGGCTGGAGCGACTACAGCGACGATGCGGCCGCCGATGAGCTGCTGCCGCTCGGCCTTTCGATGCGCGACGCCATGGTGGCCGACTTGATGCGCGTGGCCGATTGTTCGGTCTCCGCCGCAGTCTGCGAACCGGGGAACACCCTGCCCGCCGGAGCGGTGCCGCTTCGGCCGCTCGCCAACGAATCGGCCTTCGACTTCGTGGCGCGCCAAAGCGTGCTGCACGATGTGGTGTGGCTGGTCGCGCCCGAGACGGACGGGCTGCTGGCCAGGTTCCAACGCACGGTCGGCAACGCGCGCTGGCTCGGTTGCAGCGCCGGCGCCATTGAACTGACAGCGGGCAAGAAAGCCACCCTCGCGCACCTGGCGGCCCATGGCCTGCCGACGCCCCTGGCCTTTGCCGATGCGCCCGAGATACGACGCTGGGTGGTCAAGCCCGACGACGGCGTCGGCGGCGTGGCCACCCACGTGCACGCGCGCCACGCAAACGCGCTCGAAGACCAGGCGCGGCGCACGCAGGCCGGCGCCACCTTGACGCTGGAGCCCTGGATCGAAGGTGAAGCCCTGAGCCTTTCGCTGCTGTGCACGGAGCAGAATGCCGAAATGCTGAGCATCAACCGCCAGTGCATTTCGATCGACTCGCACGGAAGCCTGTCGTTCGACGGTGTTAGCGTCGATGCGGTGGGCCGGGGCGACCCGCGCCGTCAGCCGCTGGCCGAACTGGCCATGCAGGTGGCCCGCGCCATCCCGGGGCTGCGCGGGTTCGCGGGTATCGACCTGGTGTGGCATCCGCGGCGCGGGCCGGTGGTGATCGAGGTGAACCCGCGCGTCACCTGTGCCTATGTCGGCCTCTCGGCCGCGCTCGGCCGCAATCTTGCAGCCGAACTGCTGGCGGACCGCGGGCGCGGCGAACTCGCCGAACGGGAACTTGCACGTGCCGACGCCTGAACGCACCACCATCGGGTGGGACATCGGCGGCGCGCATGTGAAGGCCTGCCTGCTGCAAGGCGGCGAGGTGGTCGACGTGGCGCAATGGGGTTGCCCGCTCTGGCAAGGCCTCGATCATCTGGCGCGCGCACTGCAGGCTGCGCGAACGCGCTGGCCGGTTTTCGAGACGGCACGCCACACCGTGACCATGACGGGCGAAATGGTCGACCTGTTCCCCGACCGCGAAGCCGGCGTGCGGGGCATTGCGGCCGCGCTGGCGGCAGCGCTTCCCTCCCGGCCGGGCGCCTTGCATTTCTTTGCCGGAGACGCCGGCTGGTGCAACCCCGCGCAGGTCACTCGTCACTGGGAGCACATTGCGTCGGCCAACTGGCTGGCCACCGCGCGGCATGCGGCGCTGGTGTTTTCGCAAGGCGTGCTGGTCGACATCGGCAGCACCACCACCGACCTGATCGGCTTCGGCAACGAGCGCGTGCTGGCCACCAGCCGCACCGACGCCGAACGCCTGGTGAGCGGAGAGCTTGCCTACCACGGCGTGGTGCGCACGCCCGTGTGTGCGCTCACGCAGCGCATCGAATGGCGCGGCCGGGCAAGCCACGTGATGAACGAGTTCTTCGCCACCACGGCCGACGTCTACCGGCTGTGCGGCGAGCTCGACCCGGCGCACGACCTGTACCCGAGCGCCGACAACGCGGCCAAGAGCCTGCCCGCGACGCGCCAGCGGCTTGCGCGCATGGTGGGCCTGGACGAGCGCGATGCCTCCGCGGAAGAATGGCTGGAGCTTGCGCATGCATGGCGCGCCGCGCAGGTCGAGGCCATCGGTTCGCAGCTGCGCCGCGTGCTGGCGGCGCATGCGCTTTCGCGCGAGGCCGTGATCGTGAGTGCGGGCTGCGGTGCGTTCCTGGTACCGGACCTTGCGGCGGCGGTGGCAACAGCCGCTTCCGCACCGCACCGCTTTGCTTCTTATGGCGGCGACGTCGCCAACGTGGCCCGCCATGCAACCCCAGGCACGACCGCCTGGGCGCAGGTGTGCGCACCCAGCGTGGCGGTGGCGGCGCTTTTCGAAAGGGAGCACGACTGATGTGGGTCGTCAAGATCGGCGGCAGCCTTTGCTCGGACCCGGTGCTGCCGCAGTGGCTCGACCTGCTCACGCAGATCGGCGGCGGCCGCGTGACGGTGGTCTGCGGCGGCGGCACCTTTGCGGACGAAGTGCGGCGCGTGCAGGCGCATTGGCAGTTCAACGACCTGGCCGCCCACAACATGGCGGTGCTGGCCATGGCGCAGACGGCTTATCAGCTGCATGCGCTCAACCCGGCGCTGCAGCTCGCAACACGCAAGACCGAGATCCCCGACCTGCTGCGGCGCGGAAAAACCGCGCTCTGGCTGCCGCTTGAACTGCGGCGCGACAAGCCCGACGCCCGCACCGGCTGGGAGGCCACCTCGGACACGATTGCGCTCGACTTGGCAAAGCATCTCAATGCCGAGCAACTGGTGCTGGTCAAGTCTTGCGCCATCGATCCGCAGATGACGCTGGGCGAGCTTGGCGACGCCGGCGTGGTGGACCAGCAGTTTGCCGACCGCTCCGGCGATGCGGCTTTTCCGATCACGCTGCTGCACAAGAACCAGTTGGAGACCATGCGGGCGCTGCTGCTGGGCGAAGCCACCTTCGTTCCGCGCTGAAGCTGCCGGCCGGATACGGCCGCCCACGCCGGGTGCTCAGGCCGCTGCAGGCTCCACAGCCTCGCCATGCAACGATGCGGCCAAGGCTGCAAGCCGCTCCGGGCACAGCGCCGTCTTGCGGTCGGCAACACAAACAGCACTGCGAAAGCCCGCGAAGTCAGGCGCCAGGGATTGCAGCAAGGGAACGTGCGCCATGCGCAGCGCGCCCGCCAGGCCGACGAGCCGGCCCGAGGCGCGCACACGGCCGACGAAGGCGCGCAGGTCCGCCGTCGGCAAGGCATCGAACAAGCTGCCGGCCAGCTTGTCGGCAGTGTCAGCCATGAGCGCCGGAAACCCGAGCGTGCATGCATGCGCGACCAGCGCCGCGTCGATGCCATGGTCTGCAACGAAGACCGGCACCACCGGCCAGTCGCAGGCGGAGAGCGCGTCGAGCACCGCAAAGGCCTCGGTCCCGCGCTCGATGCCGACTTTCACGTAGTCGACACCGCAAGCACCGACCGCATCGACTTGAGCGAGGATGCCGCCCAGCGCATGCATGGGCAAGTCGCCGATCGTCGCACTCACGGGCAGGCCGATGCCGTGCGCACGCAATGCACTCACGATGGCGCCGATGGTTGCCACGGGCAAGCCGCCCAGCGCGCCATCGCTCGGCTCCTTCAGGTCGATAAAGTCGGCGCCGCCGCGCGCGGCAATCAAGGCTTCATCCACGCTGCGCACGCTCACCAGCATGCGGGTCACGATGCGCGCTCCGGTGTGCCGTTGCGGTGCTGCGCGACGGCGGCGCGCAGCCACTCCCAGGCCTCATGCTCTTCGGGGCCGGCGGTCTTGTCGATGGCAATCTGCAGGTAGTTCATTTCGGTTTCCACTTTCTCGGGGGGCAGCATGTGCAGGCGGCTGACCAGCACGGCGCCTTCGATCACCGCGGCCTGCGCGCGGTTGAAGCCGACGAAGGGCGCATGGGTGGCCTCGTGCACCGCCACCATCCGCAGCACCGGCCGCTGCACGTCGTCGCGCTGCTCGGCCAGTTCAAGCTCTACGTGGCGCAGTGCCGCGGCAAGCCGTACGCCTTCAATGCGTTCGGCGGGCAGCGTGGGCCACAGCTTGCGGCCAGTGACGCAGCCCGCAAACACGCGGGTGTCGCACACGATGTTGAGCACCGCATGACCAGTGGCCACGATGTTGTCGTGCGTGGTCGAGGGCTTGAACGGCATCAGCAGGATGCCGTCTTCGCGGTAGCGGATGCCCATTGGCGCCACGTGCGGCTTGCCGCCGGGCGCGACGGTGGTGACCACGGCTTCGAAGATCTGGTCGTTCATGTGGGTGATGGCGCGGCGGCCGTGCTCACGGCGCCGGGCTCTTGCGCGATGTTCTTCGATGTCTTCATGGTCGTGCCCGGTGCGCACCAGCGCGCAAGGTCTTCGGCAGGCCGCGGCGCGGCGCAGCCCCAGTCGAGCGGCTGGTCTTGCACATAGCGCTTGCCAAGCTGCCAGGCGATCTCGGCGCGGGCAAGCTCCACGCCCATGTAGAAGGCGTGGTCAGCATCGTCCTGCAGCTTGAGCTGCGGCCACAGTTCGAAGGCGCCCTGCCCCAGGCGCAAACCGTCGCGGTTGTACACGTGCAGGCCCAGCGGCGATATCTGCACCCGAAAGTTGGGGTCGCGCACCTGCGAGGCAATCTCGCCGATTTCTTCCGGCGTATCGGGGAACGGATGCTTGGCGTGCACCGTCATCAGCGCATCGCTCATGCCCTTGGGCAGCGTGGCATTGCGGGCGGCCGCATGCATGATGCGGCGCGCCCAGTCGGCCTCGCTCACCGCGCGGCGCGCATGCTGGCTCACCTGCGTGGTCAGCACTGCCGCCACGTTCAGCTCGGCGGCAATGCCGAACAGCACCGCGTTGATGCCGCTGGTGTCGGCCTCGGTCAGCTCGGTGACGTTGCCCACGCCAAGCATGATCGGCGCATCGGGAAAACGCTCGCGCAACCGGTGGTAGCGCACGATGGAGGCGGTCAGGCCGAAGGGTATCGGGTCGAGAATCGAATCGGCCAGAAAGGGGCGGCCACGCTGCTGCATTTGCGCCACCGCTTCGTACAGCGATTCTTCGTCGGCCGGCACGCGCGGTATGAGCACCGGGGTTGCGGCCACTTCGTCGGCAATCCACAGGCTGTCGAGCGTCAGGCTCAGCAGGTAGTCGGCGCCGGCCTTGCCGCCGAGCAGCAGCTCTTTCGGGTCGCTCGAATCGACGCTCACCTGAAAGCCCGCGGCCTTGAGCGCCTGCACACTTTCGGCCAGATGGTCGAAGCGGGTCTCGGGCAGGCAGCCCAGGTCGATGACGTTGGCCCCATCGGCCGCAAGCTGCCGGGCTCGCTCGACGATCTGCGCCACGGTGAGCCGCGGTGCATCGACGATCTCGGCAAAGATCGCGACCTCGTACTCGTTCAGGTCGACGGCGCGCGCGCTGCGGTTGAAATGGCGCGGCAGATCTTTCAGCTCTTGCGGCCCGCGCTCCACCGGGACGCCGAAGTATTGGCTCAAGGCCTCGACATCGCCGCGGCAGCGGCCCGGCACCATGATGCGGTCGGCGCGGCGTGGCGCGGTGCCCTCGCCATCAGCCTCGGTAATCACCGGTGCCGCAACGCGGCGGCGGATCATGTCGGCCGTCATCAGCGCCGCCACCTGCAACCCGATCTCCCGCACTTCCCATGTGAACGGTGCCGCCTCTATGCCGGCCAGCACCCGCGAGAGGCTGGCTTGGGCGAGGCGCCCGGTCAGGAAGACGATGTGTTCCATGCGAGAGAGAGTTCCTTCATGCGTGCATCGAGCACGGCTTCGAGTTCGGCGGGCGAAGAGACCACCTGGCAAAAATCGATGCCGCGCAGCCGCTCGACGTTGTCCAGTTCGATGCGCCTCGGACGCAGCGTGACCCAGTCATGCGGAGACTTGGTCACCACCACCGGTTCCGTATCGCATGCAAACACGATGCCAGGAATGCCGAGCTTGCCGGCCTGGGCAAACATGTTGGTCGGCAGCGAGTCGCTGATGCCGAATGCGCACTTGGCCACTGTGTTGCTGGTGGCCGGCGCCACCACCACGGTGTGATAGATGTCGTCGTAGAGCATGCCCACGGGCACGCCGCTGGCCGTCTTGTCGCGGAACACCCGAAAGCGCGACTTCAGCGCCTCGATGTGCAGCTTGTAGATGGGCAGCACTTCTTCCGCCGCGGCCGAAAGGAACAGGTCCACCGAAGGCAGCCGCCGCGCAAGGGCCAATGATTCTTCGAGAAAGTGGCCGGAGCCCGTGACGCACCAGGCCAGCCGCGAGCGCGGCGGCGCTGCAGGCAACGGCGGCTCGCCGTCTTCCATTGCCAGGGCCGCGCCGCGCGGATCGATCTTGTCGGTACCCGATGAGCCTCCGTTCATCATGTCTGTCGAGCCTGCGGCTCAATCGGGTGGAGATATCTCGATGTGAAGCTTGTGGAGTTTTCGGTACAAGGTGTTGCGGCTGACATCGAGCGCCTTGGCGACGTTGCTCACGTTCCAGCGGTGCTGCTCGAGCATCTGCAGCAGCACCTGCCGCTCGTTGGCCTGGATCGGGTTGAGTTTGACGGCCGGGGGCGCATCGGAAGCAGCGGCTTCGCCTTGCGCGTCCGCCGTCTCGATGGCGGCGGCAGGTAATGCATAGGCCGGTGCGGGCGAAGGTGCAGCCCTTGCAACAAGCGAAGGCAGGTGCTCCCGCGTGATGGTCTTGCCGTCTGCGAGCGCGGCCGCGCTGCGCAGCACGTGGCGCAGCTGGCGCAGGTTGCCCGGCCACGGATAGGCCATGAGCATGCGCTCGGCATCTTCGCCAAGCCTGCAGTCGCTGCCGCCCTCGTCCTTCAGCACGTCGTGGATCAGCTCGCGCTTGTCGGTGCGGTCACGCAGCGCGGGCAGGTCGAGCTCGATGCCGGCCAGGCGATAGTAAAGGTCTTCGCGGAAGCGGCCTTCCCGCACCAGGCTTGGCAGGTGCTGGTGGCTCGCGCTCACGAGCTGGAAGTCGACCGGGTGCGTTTCTTCGGTGCCCAGCGGCGTGACCTGCCGCTCGTCGAGCACGCGCAGCAGGCGGGCCTGCAGCTCCAGCGGCATGTCGGCAATTTCGTCGAGGAACAGCGTGCCGCCATCGGCCTGCAGGATCTTGCCGCGCCGGCCGCTGCGCTGCGCACCGGTGAAGGCGCCGGCCTTGTAGCCGAAGAGCTCCGATTCAATGAGCGTCTCTGGCAGGCTCGCGCAGTTGACCGCGACAAACGCGCCTTCGGCATGCGGACTGGTCTCGTGGATGGCGCGCGCGAACACCTCTTTGCCCGAACCTGTTTCGCCGCACAGCAGCACGGGGGTTCGGCGCGCCACCACGCGGCGCGCGGTGTCCAGGTGCGCCACGAGCCGCGCATCCTTGAACGTGCGGATGCCGGGCGCACGCGTTGCGGCGGGCCGCAGCGGCGCCCGAAAGGCGTCGGCACCCGCCTCCGCCGCCATGGGCGCCGTGATGGCACCCGCAGCGCGGGCACGCGCCGGCGTGGCCGCATCGGAAGCGGGCCGACGCGCCACCGCAAAGAAGCGCAGCGCGGCGTTGGCCCGGTACGCCACTACCGGGTGGAACGAAGAAGAAAGACTGCGCTGCACGATGTCTTCGAGCGACGTCTGGAACAGGTCGTCGATGCGCTGCGTGCGGATCTCGTCCATCGTTTGCACGCCAAGCTGGAACAAGGCGCTGCGGTTGGCCGCAAGAATGCGCCCGTCGTCACCGACGGCAAGCTTGCCTTCGTGCAGCGTGTAGACAAACTCCGGCCGGCTGTGGAAGTGCAGCGGGTGCGCGTTCGAGAAGCGCTTGTCGATGAGGCGGTTCTCGATCATGCGCGCCGTCATGCCAAGCAGCACGAGCACGTGCTGCTGCATGAGGCTGGAGCGGCTGGTCACGTCAAGCACCGCGATGATCTCGCCGGACGGATCGAACACCGGCACGGCCGAACACGTGAGCTGCGTGAAGTGGCTGAAGAAATGCTCTTCGCGCCGCACGGAGATAGGGTGCGCGGCCGCAAGGCAAGTGCCCATGCCGTTGGTGCCGGCTTCAGCCTCGCCCCACATGCCGCCTGCGCGCAGGCCCATGGGTTCGGCTTCGGCGGCAAACTCCGGCGACGACACCATGTGCACGATGACGCCGTCGGTGTCGGTCAGCACCACGGCGGATTCCGCATCTGCCAACTGCTGGTAGAGCGTGGTCATCTCGTAGCGTGCGCATTCGATGACGTCGGCATGCTGGTTGCGCCGGCTCTGCAAGGCCGAAGACGCAATGACCACCGGTTCGCGCGGACGGCCCGGATCGAGCTGGTACTGGTTGAGGCAGCGGCTCCAGGAGCGGGTGACCAGGTCGTTGCCCTCTTCGTGAAAGCCCCGCCTCACCACGTCGAGCACCCGGTCGGCGTGCCTGTCGCCTTGTCGCAGCGTCAATGTCATTGGATGTCTCCAGCGCGTTCCATCGTGTCTCCTTGGTCGGTCCATTGTTGTACTTGCCGACACGCTGCACACCCGGTGAAACACCAAGCAGTGAAAAGCGCCGCAGTGGATCCGCTCTCTCTGGCCTGCATTTTGCGTTGATGAATCCTGCCTGGGGGCATCGGCTCGCCGGCAGACACACTTTCAAACACATTCGAATCCACTGGAGACATCGCTTGAACACCAGCCAGAGCCCTTCCGTCGGCCACTTTGCCTCGAATGTTCCTCATGCCTCCAATGCCTCCGCGGGTGCAACGCCCATGGACCTGATCTTCATCGAGGGCTTTCAAGGCAACACGGTCATCGGCATTCACGAGTCGGAACTTCACCACGCGCAGCCGTTGGTGATCGACGTGCATGCAGGCCTGCCCCGCGCGCGCGCCTGCGACACTGACCGCATCGGCGACACCATCGACTACGGCGTGGTCCGCGAGCGGCTGCTGCGCCTCATGGCGGAACACCGGCTGCAACTGCTGGAGGCCTTTGCAGAGGCCATCGCCGACATCCTGATCGACGAGTTCAATGCCAGCTGGGTGCGCGTCAAGGTCGTGAAGCCGCGCAAGTTCGACGATGTGCAGGCGGTAGGTGTGCAGATCGAGCGCCACGCCGCAACGCACCGTGCTTCGAAGCCGGCCCACAGCGCAACCGTGCTGAAGTTTCTCGCGAGCGGCATGGTGCCTGCGAAACACTGAACGAAGTACCGAGCAAGAAAAAGAAGCCGACCGGTTCCGCGTCGGCTTCTTCCTTTCAGGTTTTCATCAGAGGTGCGCAGCGAACGGGTGTGCCGTGGTGCCCTTCTTGTCGACCACTTCAGCCGCGGTCGGCGAGCCAGCCACTGCGCGTTGAATGGCTTCGCGCGTAGCCTGATAGTTGTAGTCCTGGATCTTCTTGTCGTCGTCCGCAAGCCAGTGGATGAACACGCCCACGCAGATGAACAGGTTGTCGGCCTCGGCCATGGGAATGGTGCCGTCTTCTACGCTGTCGGCCACTGCCAGTGCCACGGCGCGCTGCGCCGGCCCGAACATCTGCACCGCCTGTTTGGCGCCCTTGATGGTCACTTTGTTGAACATCACGGTGGCCGGCTTGGTCAGCAGGTTGGGCGCCACCACTGCGAGCAGCGAAGTGAAGCCGTCCTTGTTGTTCGTCAACGCGTTGGCGAAGGCGGTCTCGGCGGCGCTTCCGCGCGGTCCGATGATCAGGTCGATATGGGCTACTTCGTTGCCGTCGCCGACGAGCGATTCGCCCACCATCAGTCGATCTATTTTTGCCATGGTTTCGGGTCTCCTCTTAGAGGTCCAAGGTGGTTAGGGTCATTACGACACCGGTCAGAACGACCAGCGCAATGCCATGGTTATCACGATCCGTGCCATCCGCCTGCGGGGCCGCGCGCGGGCGCCGCGCACGAGCGGATCCAGCCCGAAAGCAGCAACGCCGCCACGGTGAAATCGGCGCTGGTTCCCGGGTTGATGCCCGCCTCCTTGAGCGAAACGTCCCATGCCGCGAATTCGGGGTCCGCATCGAGCACCACGCCGTCGCCGGCGCGCTCGCGCCAGGCCTGCGCCGCCGTCATGACAGTCTGTGCCACGCGCCCGCCGTGTTTTCGAACAATGTGTGAATCGGGAAAGGCGCCCAGGCAAGCCAGGTAAAGCCGTTGGACGGAAGCCACAGTGGCCGCATCGGGATGTGCCTCCACGTCTGTCGGCGCATTGCCGAGGCCCGCTTGATACACGGGCACCTGGAACCCCAGCGCGAACAGGTCCGCGAAGCCGTCGCGGTACTGGCGCGCGATGAGATCGCGGTCTGCCGCAAGCGCCATGGCTGCGCGCAGGTCGACCGTTGGGGCGCCGTGCACGTCTTCCTCCGGCGCGCTTCCAAGGCCACCTGGGTGCGCACGCGCGATGGCCCGGTAGGCTGCGCGGGTATCGTCGATGTCGAGGGTGGCCAGCACGGACTCCACAGCGGCACGCAACGCAGCCGGGGTTGCTGCGGCGGGGTTCTGCTCCACGGCCAGCGCAATGGGTGCGCACAGCAAGAGAATGCCAAGGTTGGTGTTGCAGCCCGCGACGGCCCAAGTGGCCTCTACAGCGGCTTCGATGCGTTCCCCTACACGCAGCCCGGGCGCGAACAGCGGGCCTGCCGCCGCTCTGGCGCTCTCGATGAACATCGACGCCTGCATGCGATGGCCAGGCGAATCGCGGCTGACGTTGCCCGGTTTGCGCACTGCAACATCGAGCCAGCAGGCGCGCAGGAAGCAGGCACGCGCCCGTTCGGTGGCCGCCTGCCGCGCGTTCATCAGGCGCGGCGCTCCGGAGGCAGGCTCTCCTGCACGCGGCTGCGGGTCTGAGCCATCTTGCGGTCGAGCAGGTCGTCGACGATGGCGCGTGCGATGTTGAAGCCCGTGACGCGCTGCAGCCCCTGCCAGGCTGCCACGCCGTTGACTTCCAGTACCTGGATCTTCGGGCCACTGGCGGCGGCGATGAGGTCTACACCCGCGTAGTCCATGTCGAGTGCATGGGCCGCGCCCTCGGCCATTTGCGCGAGTGCCGGTTCGAGCTGGGCGGGCTCGCAGCGCGCGCCCTGGGCCACGTTGTGAACCCAGTGCGTGCTGACACGCCGCATCGCAGTAATGGCACGCCCGCCGACCACGAGCACGCGCCAGTCGAAACCGGGCGAGCCCATCGGCGGCACAAAGCGCTGCAGGTAGGCAAGGCCCGCATAGCGCGCGTCGGTGTCGGGCATGGGGTGATGTACGCCGTCTACCTCGCCCACGAGCTGCAGGTCTTTGCCTTGCGAGCCGAACAAGGGTTTGATCACCAGCGCGTGCCCCGCTGCCGTTTCGCGCATGGCGATGCGCCTGGCCTGCGCGGCAGACTCGGTGCCCCATGTGGCGGGTGCGGGAATGCGCGTGGCATGGAGCAGCAGGCTGGTCATGGACTTGTCGACCGAGCGCTCGATGGCGCGCGCATCGTTATAGACCGGCACACCGAGCTCGCGCAATGCATGCAGAACGCCGAGTCGCTTGGTCACCTGCTCGAAGCTTCCGCCGGCAATGCCGCGCACCAGCACCGCGTCGGGCAGTTCGCGGCCGTAGCCGGGAATGACCAGGCCGTGCCACGCTGCGGTGGTGTCGATGTTGCAGTCGGCCAAGTCGACGCAGCGGCCCACCGCGCCGCGTGCGCGCAATGCGGCTTGCAACTGGCGGGTATGCCAGCCGATCTCATCCGTCATGATGGCAATACGCGTGGTCATCGTGCGGCCCTCATGCTTGCTGCAGCCACAGGCGCTGCAGCAGCGCCATGTCGGGCGCGCCGCCATGCCATGTGTTGCCGCTGTCGATGTTGCTCACCCACACTTCGGCGGGCGCAAACAGCGCACCGTCGATCTTGTAGAAGTCGTATTCGACCTCCTTGAAGATGTGGGCGAACGAGCGGCCGTGGTCGCGTGAATTGCGCGACGGCAATGCACGGGCCAGTTCGCGTGCTGCCTCATCGTCGCCTCGAACCGTGAGGTGCACGCGGCCGCCGTAGAGAATGGAATCGTTGGTGCGCCCCATCGCCTCGACGCCATCGGCACTGGGCGAAGGCAGCGGTGCGGTGCCTGCGCCATCGACGATATTGGCGAGCGCGAAACCAAGCTCGTGCGACTTGTGCAGCGCCACTTCGAGCACGCGCGCCACCACCTGCGTGGTGCCTGCAAGGCTGGTGGTGGGCGTGAGGATCAGCGTGAGCGCGTCGGCCGCCAGGTTGCAATCGCGCAGCAGCTTGTCGATCACGACCTTTGGCGGTGCGCGATCGACTTCCAGCACCAGCACGCCGCACTCTGCGTGATCGCGATAGTCCAGTTCGGCGAAGAGCTTTTCCTTGACCGCCAGTGCGCGTGCGGGACCGGAGCCGAGCGAGAAGAACTTCTTGCCACCGGTTTCTTCCTTGGTCGCCGAAAGGCTCCAGCCGGCGTACTGGCTGCCGAGGCACGCAAGCACGGGCTGCGAGCTGCGCACGTCGAGCCATGTAGGCCAACCCTCGGCATCGTTGCCGCTGCGCAAGTGCACATGGCCCAGCCCACCCATGCAGATTTCGCCGACGCGCAGGCCGGCCTCGATGCTGCCCGGCGCCTCGATGCCGGCATCGACGATGTGCACGCCGCTCTCGTCGCGGCGCACGTGCAGCCCGAGCGCATCGGCATCGTTCAGCAGGCGTTCGACCAAAGGCCGTGCCATGCGGTTGACGCTCAGGCCCTCGGCAAAGGCGGGCGGTGGTGTGTTGCTCATGCCGATGTCTCCAGTGATTTGAACAACCGCTCGCGGCTTTCGGTGAGGCGGGCGCGCACCTCGTCCGCGCTGGTGCCGCATGCGGTGAGGGTGCACAGGGGGGCGTCGATATCGAAGCGCTGACCTGCGCCGGGAATGTCGCGGATGCCCGGCCATTCCGCGAGTTGCCGCGCCGCGACTTCATCGAGTTGCATGGGTCGCGGCGCGAAGACGATTTCGATGCCTTCAATGTCTTGCGCATGCGCAGACATCGCTGGCAGCTCGCCATGCAGGCAGGCGCGCAGGTGCGCGTGCATGAGGCCAGGCGTTCCGACCGGCGAGCGGTAAAGGCTCATGCTGGCCGGCGGCCTGGCGTTCACTTCGAGCACGCCAATGGCGTCGCCATCGCGCATGAAGTCGATGCTGCACAGGCCGCGCAGTTCGAACTCCGCGGCCAATGCGCGTGCGATCTCGGTCACACGCATTGCGATGTTCTCCGGCACAGGCACCGGCCCGACCGCACCGCAGAACACGAAAGGCCGCGCGCCGAAGGGCCGCACGGTCATTTCATTGAAGCCGAGCACATGGACCTCGCGCCCATTGGCGATGAAGGTGGCGGACATCGGCTGGCCCGGCATCTCGCGCTGGAAGTAGTCATGCGAAGACAGCGGCTCTTCCACCGACCACGGCGCGTGGCGAACATGCCATCCGCCGCAGCCGTGCGCGTCTTTCATCAACCATCCGGCGGGGTCTTCGGGAGGGTCCAGCAGCACCTGCGGGTAGGGCATCACGCGTGCGCGAAGAAATCCGAAGAAGCTGGCCGGGTCTCGCAGGCGGCGCACGGCATCGGGCGCGGTACCGATCAGGGGCAGCACAGCCGCGCCCTGTTCGAGCAAGCCAGGCTCGCCCTCGAAGCCGCTGCCTGCGATCCAACCCACCACCGGGTCGCCGCCCTCGCCTTCTTGGGCCAATTGGCGCAATGCGGTCAGCGTGCTCGCCGCATCGATCTGCAAACTGCCGGGCGTGCCGATCGGCAACCAGCGCGATGCGGTGCGGCGCGTGTCGAGGTCGCCGAAAAGGTCGAGCGCAACGACGTTGAAGCCGTCGTTCGCCGCCGCCTCGGCCATGGCGCGCGCGGAGATGGCGGCAACGGCAATGGTCTGCATCTCGCGGGCAGGCGTGGCTGTCAAGACGCCTTCGCGGCCTGCTCGACCAGGAATGCGCGCGCCACCGCAAAGGCTTCGGCAAAGCTCAGCACCTGCGCCTTCTCGGCCTCGCACATCTGCACCAGTAGCCGATGCTGCGTCTGGTACTTGACATTGCCCACGGCCAGCGCGCCGATGCCGACGGCCTGCGTGCCCGCGATCGGCTTGGCGTCGTCCATCACGCCGACACCCGCAATGCCTTCGGGCGGCACGGCGTTCACATCGGCGGCAACCTTGAGCCGCGTGGCGGCGCCCAGCGCTTCGCTGGACACCACCTGCACGCCCGCGGCCGCGCAGGCCAGCAGCACATCGGCATCTGCAATGGAGCGCCGCACGGCATCGGGGTCGCCGCCCGAGAGGCCGTGCAGCTTCACGCCGAAGCGCTGGCCGGTTTCGTCCGCCGCTTCTTGCGCCGCGTCGATGCCGTTGCGGCTGGAGAGGTAAACGTCGGCGCCGGCCTGCGCCGCGATCACGCCGGCCACGCGCCCCACCGGACCGGTACCACCAAGGATCACCACGCGCTGGCCCTCGAGGCCCTGGGCATGGTGGCGCTTCAAGGCGGCCTCCACGCAGGCCACCATGGCCGCGGCGGTTGTGTAGGCGCCGCTGGGGTCGGCCATGACTGAGACGACGAAGGGCTTGACCATCGAGGTTCTTGCGCGCTCGAGCATGTCGGCGGCCAATTGGGCATCGCGCCCGCCAATGAAGATGCCCGTTCGCGCAACACCCTTGGGACCGCGCGAAAAGATGGTGTCTTGCGTGAGCCCTGTGATGCGCTCGATCGCCACATCGCAGTAAGGCACGATGATCTGGTAGCCCGCGTCCGCCGCCATGTTGATGTCGAAAGGACTCATCTGCGGACCGGGGGTGAACATGTGAAGAATGCGGGGACGTTCCATGAGGGCCTGCGTGGTGTGGAAGAAGTGGCGTCGGGTTGGGACGAGAGCGATGAATTCAGCGGGTGCGCGGCTGCACGATGCGGTCGTGCACCGCCGCGCCGCTGTTGCGGCCCGAGACAATGTGCAGTTCCAGCTGCGGTGCGGCGCGTTCAGATGCGCGCGCGGCATCCACAAGCAGTTGCGCCTGTGCTTCCGTGGGCACGATGGCAAAGCCGGTCGGCCCCCAGGAGCTTTGGCCGATGGCGGCGCCGCCCGAGCGGCTCGCGTCCGCGAACCATTGCATCAGCCGCGCGACCGCCGGGCTGGTGAAGATGCCGCCCTGCGCCGGCGCGAAGTGCTCGCCAAGCAGCTGCTGCATGCGGTTGATGCCGGCGGCAAACGGTGCGAACTCCGCGCTGGCGGCGGCGGGCAGAACGCGCATCAAGACCTGGTGGCAAATTTCTGCAGCGGCCGCTTGCGGCAACGGCGGCAAGGCTGCGATGGCTTTTTTCTCTTCTCCGCCTGAAAGCCCGCGGTGCGCGGGATCCTGCACGACGACGATGCGCCATCCCGGCGGGAATGCAATGCGCGACAAGAGCGGCGCGGGCAGGCCATCCGGACCGGGGCCGCCGTCGAGCAGCAGGCCGCCCGCGTCGAAGCCCGCAATTCCGATGCCCGAGCGCAGCCCGCGGCCAAGCCAATGCGCCAATGTGGCAGTGCCCAGATCGAGACCATGCCACTTGGCAAAGGCTCGCCCGATGGCCGACGCCAGCTGCGTGCCCGAGCCAAAGCCCGCGTGTGCCGGCAACACCTGGCGCAATCGAAGCGAAAGCGGCGCGTGGCAGCCGCTGCGCTGCTTCAGCCGTTGGAGATGGGCTGCGGCCCGGTCGAGCTCCGCCCCCGCGGCCGGCGTGTCGGCCGTCAGGCGGTCAGCGTCGGATGCCGTCAGTTCGACCTCGGTGGTGAACCCGTCGATGACCACCCCGAGGCTGCCGAACGAGCGCCCCAGTGAACCAGAAGGGTCGAGAAAGCCCAGGTGCAGGCGCCCGGGAGCACTCACGCCCACTGTGCGAAAGCTCAGGTCGTGTCGCGGAGCAACGGCGAAGTCGGCGGAGGTCATGGGTGGATTCGGGCGGCGGGACGAAGTCATGGACTTGCATGTCATAGCAAGGGCCGTTCCGTCTGCGCGTCCACAGGGCGGCGCACGCGGGCTCGCGTGCGGTGAGTGCGGGCGATGTCCCAGGAGCGTGACAATGTGTCACGCCTTTTCCAAGGCAAGGAGGATGGCTGCCGCAGTGCGGCGACGGTGCTATCGGAGAAGCACCAGGCCCGACGGCGTGGCAGCGTCGGCCAGCGAAATCGGCTCGAAGCTCAGGCCGTGCATCTTTGCGAACGCACCGGGCGAGCAGCCCCTGTGCTTGCGAAACACCAGCCCGAAGTAGGCAGGATCCGTGAAGCCGCAGCTGTAGGCCACCTGCGAGATCTGGGTGTTAGAGATGCTGGAAGTGCGCAGCATCCGCATGGCGGCCTCCATGCGTTCGTGCAGCACCGCATCCAGAAAGGTCATGCCGCGTCCGGCGCTTGCGAAGGCCTTGTGCACGTAGCGCACCGAGACGTTGAAGTCGGCCGCGAGCTTGGCCGCGCTGACCTCCGGGTCGGCATAGTGATCGCGAATCCACATGCGCATGCGGGCGTGCAGTGCACGATCGCGCGCCGACACCGCTTCCGCGTCGTGCACGAGCTTGTTCTGCGAAAGCGCCATCGACAGCATGGACAGCACATGCTCACCGACCAGCTCGCGCTCGAACGCG
The DNA here is from genome assembly GCF_037204045.1 of Variovorax sp. CCNWLW225. Classification (NCBI taxonomy): domain Bacteria; kingdom Pseudomonadati; phylum Pseudomonadota; class Betaproteobacteria; order Burkholderiales; family Comamonadaceae; genus Variovorax; species Variovorax sp. CCNWLW225. The sequence goes on from NZ_JBBCBV010000002.1 coordinate 617,488, forward strand.
CTGGCCGCGGCATTCAGATGCTCCAGGCTCATGGCGCGCAGGTAACCTGCCAGCACGCTTGTCCACCCCTTGTCGCCCTTGAGCGCAACAGCCGCGGCGTTGCTCGCATCGGGCAGCCAGCGCGCCACAAGCGATTGCGACAAGCCGATGATCCAGGCATCGGTCCCGTGATGCGAGCACAGCCGCATGGGCTCGTTCGAATCGATGATCAACATGTCGTTGACACCGATGGTGGCGCTGCGGCCCTGCTGCTCGCTGGTGGTGAAGCCGTTGTTCAGCTTCACCAGAAGATGAAAAGGGTACTCGGCGGCTTCCTGTATGCGGCTGGGCACGCCGCGGTACACGTCGAGCGGGCTTCCACGAGCCCGCATGAAAGTCACGCCATTCGAATTGACGACCGACAGTTCCTGCCGGAAGGTGTCGCGCTCGGGGCTGTCGTAGCTCGTGAAGCCGCGCTTGGTGCCCATCTCCTCGGCCCAGAACGCAAACTTGTCGCGCACCGACAGCGCATCGGTGTCGATGCGCAAGATGGCGGAGGGTTTTTCGTCCATGGTGGCTTGGGCCTGCGGGATTATTTGGCAACTGTTAACAGTTTGCAATCCGGGCATCTTCTGATCCCGTGCATCTAATCTATAGAGCCGCGCGGGACTTCCCAGCCGTCTGGCGGCTTCAGCAGTTGCTTTTCGCCTCTTGCGAAGCCAACTTGACGCATTGCGCCGCAGCATTTCGCGGTGCCGGGGACTTGGCGAGCCACGTCAGAGCTATGGCTTGGCCGGCCAGAAAGCCGATCAGCACACCCGCAAGGGTTGTTCGCCAGGTGCGAAAGAACGGAATCGCGTCGATATTTCCGCGCCAAAGCGACGAAAGCTGGTTCACCACTCGCCCGTTTCGCGCACGCGCTGGTCGAAATCCATCCGATCCAACCGCTCCAATTGCTGCATTCGTTCGAGCACGCGCTCTTCGTTCGTGCGCCGCGTTCCGTTGAGCCTTGCAAGGCTGCGCGAGATGCTGGCCCACAGCGAGCGGGTTTCAGCAGGCTTTTGCCGGCGAGCGGTTCTTGAAGTGTGGACCAGACTTTTCATGGCGTTTCGTTGGGATGGGCGTTCGATCTGGAGAGCAACGCTGTCCCGAACGAAAACGCGTACCGCGTACGAATTGGAAGAAGCCGGAAATCGGTCATTTCGCACACTGGCAGCTACAGACGCGCTTTCATCAGCGTTCACCGCAAACCCGTGCTGTAGCGCCGGCTCGAACGGCTGCGAAACCGCTCGGGTTCGGCCCTGGGCCGGCCTTCGGGTCGCGGCAGTTCCGACAGGAACATCGAAACGACCAGCGCCGCGGCACGCTCGAATTCAAGTACCTGGAGCACGCTGTAGTGGCGCCCTTGCAGGCGTCCATCGGCACTTGGCAAGCCCCGGACTTCAAGCAGAACCTCGGCCGCCAGGTCGCGGTCGCTGCGCGGCTTTCCGTTGGAAACGAGCCAGTTGTCGATGTTGTCGCTTGGCATGAACCGAAAAGCGGCAATCACCGGAACATATTTGCATTCCTCGCCGATCAGGATCGGCAGATCCATCGGACGGCTGAATTTCTCGTCTTCAGTTTTCAGCATATTTGCCTCCCCTCTTTCAATGCATGCCGCGAACGGCTTGGCTGACTGCTAGAGCGCCCTGGCCGCCTGGCTCAACTGGTAGCCCGTGCCCCAGATCGACTGCAAGCTCAACCCATGCTTGCCCGTGTGCAACCCGAGCTTTCTGCGAAGGCACGACATGTTGGTGTCGAGCGATCTCGATTGCAGGTCGAACCCTCTCTCCCACACGGTGGACCAAAGCCACTCGCGGGTCAGCGGCCTGTCGATATTGCGAAAAAGCTCCATCGCCAGGTCGAACTCGATCGGTCGCAGCTTGACCTCATCGCCCGCCACATCCGCCTTGCCCAAGGGCAAGACGAAGCGGTATCGTCGACTGGCGCAGCGGCAGTACCGACGTTTTGCCCCGCTGCATTGCCGATGGCAATGTTGCGATTGCCAAACACCTTACTTCCCGCTGAGGTGCCGAAGGCCGCATTGCTGTCGCCGTCGACGGCTTGCCCTGCGGTGTAGCCGACCGCGCTGTTGCTGTCTCCGAGAACCGAGTTCCCCGCCTCCGCACCGAAAGCAGAATTGGCCGAGCCTGTGACGTCATTGCCTGTCCTGGCGCCGGCGGCGATATTGACACCGCCATTCACACGCTGGCCGGCAAAGCTGCCGAAGCCCGAGTTGTCGCGACTGCTTGCCTGGCCGCCAACACCTGCCCCGTTGCCGATGTACAAGTCTCCCTGCCCCATTGCAACCGATCCGACACCGATCGCTGTCGAGTTCGTGCCTTGGGCAGTGGCCCCCATGCCGGCTGCAAGCGAGTTTTGCTTGCCTGCGACAGCTTGCGGACCGATCGCCACGCTGTCCAGGCCAATCGCCTGCGAATCGGGCGCCGTCGAATTGGCGTGAAAGTATTTGATGCCGCCGCCGCTGATGGTGCCGCTGTTGACCATGCGAACCGCGCTGCTGTGCAGGTTGGCCAGCATGCCCCAGACGCGCTCGGCCTGCGCCCCGATGGCGATTGTTCCCTTGTTCTCCAGGTCTGCGTTGGCGCCCGCGTAGGTCACGACGCCGAACGTGCTGGTGGCCACCGGCGTGGTGGCTTGTCCTGCCGTGTACTGGGGGGTTCGGCCCCAGAAGATCGTTCCGCCTACGTCGTTGACGAACGTTGCGCCGCTTTCCGCTTTCACACCCCAGTCGATGATGCCGCGGTAGCCCTCTGGTGCCACGCCAAGATTGATGGTGCCCTGGTTGAGTCCGGTCGCGGAGTTGCTCAGAACCGCCGCAAAGCTCTCCGAGTAGCCGCCACCGGGCGCCACGTTGATGATGCCCTTCTGGCTGTTCAGGAAAGTGGTGCCCGCACCGTCGGCAAGCACGCCCCATCCGCCGCCCTGGTTCTTCACCGCCTGGTTGCCGGTGTTGCCGTTGAAGCCGGCATTGATCACGCCGTTGTTGATGCCGCGCGCGCCTGTCTCGAGGCTCATGGCTTTGGTGTCGGTGATCCCGCCGTAACCGCCCGCCGTGGAAACGCGGCCGGGGAAACATGCACTCGCTCTTCCCGCCCCAACGAATCACGCGGCCTGTGCCGCGGACCGTCTCAGGCTCCCGTGCTTCCGCCCGGAGGAAATGCAAGGCCCGCCTCGCGTCGGACTGCCGCAGCATCCCCGTCGTTGCCAACATTGCCGCTCTCCGCGACGGTGGTCCGGCTCAGAAAACCGCGCCGGCTCTGATCGTCGCTGGATTCCGGCATTCCGCTCAGTTGATAGCCCTGGCCCCAGATTGCCTGCAGCCTGAAGCGCAGGCCGAGCTTGCGGCGCAGGCCCGATACGCTGACGTCCAGGGACCGGGAAACGGGGCTGCATTCTTCTTCGCTTCTTCCCCAGACGTTCGCAAATAGCCATTCCCGGGTCAAGAGCCGGTTGATGTTGCGGAAGAAGGCCACGGCCAAGTCGAATTCGCGCGGCCGCAGCTTGATGGGAGCGCCTTCGAACTCCGCCTTTTCCTGATCGAGGATGAAGCGGTAGCCCTGCCACTCGAGCACGCGCTCCGCAACGGGAACTCTGCGATGCAGCAGATCGGACTCCAGCAGACGGTAGGTGTCTTCGAAAGAAGATGGCGCATGCGCCACGGTGGAAAGAGCATCCACATGGAGGATGGAGATGACACGGAACTGGCTCTTGCAGGCACTGAGAATCAAGGGCACCTTCTGCCCCAGGATCTCGCGTACCCGCCCGATGAGCGGCTGAAATACCGCAGGGTCTCTCGGGCAAGCGAGCAGCAGCAAGCCGAAGTTGCCGACTTCTTCAGCGTGCTCCTGCAATTCGTCCACGCTGGCAAAGGTGGCCGGCACATGGCCAAGCCTGCAGATGGCACGGCGGGCCAACTCTCTGGATCGAAGTGTCGGGTCTAGTACAGCAATTTGCAAAATGGGATCTCTCAAGTCAATCGCCTCCTGCAAAAGGAAGCAGTTGAGTCGGCACGCATGCCAAACCGACGATTGCTCGCATGCGTTAACGAATTCCGACCTGACTGGAGAATCTAAAGATGGCGGCAATTTCAGTCCGCAAAAATCGCGCACGATCTACATGCAAAATCGCGCACGCCTCGATGAACTGCCCAAAAATGCAAACTAAGTCCGCAAACGACGGCGAGTGAGCGGCAGGCCGATCACTTCGACCTGGTGCCGACCAAGGCGCAATAGCCAAATCGGTCCGGCGAGTTTCCGGCTCAGCGAGCCGCCTACCAGCGCGGCTCCCGATACTGGTTCGCCGCAAAGTCGACGAAGGCGCGCACCTTGGGTGACAAGTGGCGGTTCTGCGGATACTGCACGTGCAGCGTCAAAGGCTGCTGTTCGAAGTCGGCCAGCACGCGAACCAGGTCTCCGCGTTTTACGTCCTCATGCACCAAGAACACGGGCGAGGCGGCAATGCCCGTCCCTGAGAGGGCCGCAGCGCGCAACGCAATGCCGCTGTTGGCCTGCAGGCTCCCGGCTATGGCAACGGTGTGGGTGCGTCCGTCCGGCCCGGTGAAGCTGGGCTGGCTGGATTTCTGCGCAAGCGAATAAACCAGGCAGTTGTGCCGTGCCAGGTCGGCCGGCACCAAGGGTGTTCCGTGCGCCTTCAAATAGGCGGGCGACGCAACCCACCATTCTTCGCAGCCGGCCAAGCTCTTGGTAATCAAGGTGGAATCCGGCAGCGCATAGGCCAGGCGCAAGCCGACGTCGAAGCCTTCTTCGATCAGATCGACGAAACGGTCGTTGCACACCAGATCGACCGACACCTTGGGGTAAGCGGCAATGAAGGCCGGCAACCAGTGCGCGAGCTCCTGCAGGCCGAACGACATGGGAGCGTTGATGCGCAGCACGCCAACCGGTTGCACCTGGTGCCGCGTCACCGCGAGCGCTGCCTCCTCGAGCTGCTCGAGAATTCGCGTGCTGTATTCGTGATACGTCTGGCCCGCCTCCGTCAGGGCAAAGCGCCGCGTCGTGCGATTCAGCAGTTGAGTGCCCAGCAGCGCTTCCAGCTGGGTGACCTGCCGCGATACGACGGTGTGCGAAACCTGCAGTATCTTTGCGGCGGCCGAGAAGCCACCTGCTGTCACAACGGTCTGAAACGCCTTTATTGCCGCGATCTGGTCCATGTCGATGACGCCTTAGTGCCTGGCTCGGGCGCAGCAGTCCAGTTGCTCGAGAATTTGGTGCGCCAAGCGAACGCGCGACTCGTTGGGATAGTTCTTGTTGGCCAGCACCACGATACCGATCTTCTTTGCGGGCACAAACGCTACATAGGCACCAAACCCGTTGGTCGATCCGGTCTTGTTGATCCACACCTCTTTCTGCGGAGGCTGAGGCGGTTTCAGCTCAACCACAGCATGGCTCTCCAACGCCATCTTGGCGGAATTGCCCTCCAGCAGCGCGTTCAATGTGGCCGGATAGCTGTATTGCTCCCAGATGAGGTCCTGCGTCATCGCACCCAGCTTGTAGTAACCGGTGTGCGTGTCGGTGATCGCGCGCTGGAGCTTTTCTTCCAGCGATATCAAGCCCATGTTGGCCTCGACAAAACGAATCAGGTCTTTGGCGCTGGTTTTCACTCCATAAGCCTCGGCGGCAAGCACCCCGGGGTTCAGCCTGACCGGCTCGTCGTTCCTGTTATAGCCCTGGGCGTAAAGCGGCATCTTGCCCGCTGGCACATTGATGAAGCTGTCGAACATGCCAAGCCTGCGAAAAAGCTGCTGCTCCATCGCTTCTTCAAAGGGCATCTGCATGCTTTTTGCAACGACCACACCGAGCATTCCGATACTGGGGTTCGCATAGCTTCTCTTCGTGCCTGCAACGTGCGCGGGCTGCCAGGCCTTGAAATAGTCCATCAGCTGCCCCGTGTTCCCGATGGCGTCGGGAACCTGCAGGGGAAAGCCTCCAGCGGTATGAGTTCCCAGGTTGACCAGCGTGACCTTATCGAGGCTGGTGCCTCGAAGCTGAGGCAGGTACTTGCCCGGGCTGTCAGTGAGTGAAAGCTGGCCGTTGGCCTGGGCGTAGGTTGCCAACGTGGCGGTGAATGTCTTGCTGACCGATCCGATTTCGAAGATCGTGTCTTCTGTGATTTTTTGCTCCGTCTTCTTGGAAGCCACACCGTAGCTGTAGAACCACTGCTCGCCCCCCGCGGCAATCGCAATGGCCAGACCGGGAATGCCGTGCTGCCGCATGGCGTCTTCGGCTGCGTTCTTTACAACGGCGTCCATGTCCGCCTTGCGGGCGCTCGGCATGGCGTAGCTGTTGAACGAGGCGACACACGCAACCAGCAACCATCCAGTGCTGAGCTTTTTGATCAGGCGCATTCGATCTCCCCGGGTCTCTTGTTCATGACAATCGGAATTATCAGCTTCGCATGGCCGGGCGGCGCCTTCGAGCCGGCTTGGCCGTCGGTTTGCGTGAGCGGCGCGGCACAATCGGCCGCGTGCCGCTCTTCAAAGACAAACTGCTTGCCGTCCTCCCGCTGGCTCTGGCTTTCGGCATGCCCGTTGCCAAGGCGAATGAGCCTCTGCTTCTCGTCACCTCGCCGGTAACCCTGCAGGCCGCCGAAAAATCAGGCGCCAGCTTCGCTCGATGGTTCGGCGAAATGCCCGCGTCAGGCGACGGAACCGTCACCAACCACAAGCTGATGGCTTCGCCGGCGTGGCAATCCATCGCGCGCCCGCTGAGCGAAAGCCTCGTGCGCATCCAGCGCAGCGACAAGCAGGCCGGTGTCGGGATCTCGCGCTATCCGCACCGGCTGTTCGACGCGCGCTGGCTCGCGAGCCCCGATGCGTTTTTCGAACTCGTGGGCGTCGCCAACCGCATGGACCGGCGGCCGTTCCAGAGCGGCGCATGCGGTGAGACGCGGCTCGTGTACCGACTCTCCTACCGCACGCCCGCAATGCAGTCCCGCCTGCCGATGACCGTCAATGTCGAACTCCGTGGCGATGCGCCCGATGCGGGCGGTAGTTGCGCCGGCGCCGTGCGGCGCTGGCAACCGCCGAAGACATCGATGACTGACGAAGCGCTCGGCCGCTGGCTGGTGTCGCCCGACGGTCCGCTTGCGCCGGAGCGCCTGGCGACCGCGCGCATTGCGCAGATCACCACCAACCTGCAGAGCGTACGCTGGCCCTCCGCGGTTCGGCCCGACCTGGGTGGCCACGCGGAATACATGCTGCGCGCCTTCCGCTGGAACGCAGGCGCACAACGCTTCGACGTAGCGCCGCTCGAAAACACGCCCGACGTCGCACGGCTCAAGGCCAACGCTCCGTTGCGCAACGAGCTGCGGCAGTGGCTGCAGCAGCCTGCCAACATGCGCGCGCTGGATGAAGCCACGCTGCAGTTGCCCGAGAAGTTCCTGGCGACTGAATCCGTCTCCGTAGCACCTCGCGGCCTTGAACGGCTGGCAAATCGGCCCTTTGCCCAAGTCTTTCCGTCCGGCGAATGGCAACCCGTGCCCGGCAGCCGCACTCTTCAATCGCCGCAGGCGATACTGCGCCGGCTCGACGATCTCAGCTGCGCGGGCTGTCACCAGAGCCGCGCGGTTGCGGGCTTTCACCTGCTGGGCATCGACCGGCGCGGCGCATCGCGCACCTTCACAGCGGGCAATGCGCTTGCACTGCCGCACTCGCCACACCTGCAGGATGAGATTTCGCGGCGCAGCCGCTATGTGCATGCGGCCCTGTCGACACCTCAGCCCGATCCTTTCCGCCCGCTGGCCGAACCGGAGGACGCGAACGGCACGGTGAAAGAAGCAACAGTTGGCGCAAGCTGCGAACCCACCCGCATCACACAGTCGGCCAATCCCTGGCTCGATCGCGCAGAGAAACTGCCGCGCATCGCCTGCGAAGGCGCCCTTTCCGTCTGCGAGAAAACCTCGGTCGGTTTTCCGGGCGGCATGTGCTCCGGACCGTGCGACCCGCGTGACAAGAACGGCACCTGCGGCGGCATCGCGATCTTGAGCGACTTCAACCAGTGCCTGGCCGCGAACAAACCATTTGGCGAATGCCTGAGCAAGCACACGCGGCCCGGCAACCTGCGAAGCTGCTCGGCGCAGCAACCCTGCCGCGACGACTTCATCTGCGCGCAGGCAGAAGGCCAACCCGAAGGTCGCGGCGCATGCATTCCGCCCTACTTCCTCTTTCAGATGCGGGTAGACGGCCACTCCTGAAGACGGAAGTCTGCAGGCCGCGCGACCACTGCGCGTGCCTCGTGCATCAGGGCCGCTCAGCGCTCCTCGAACCAGCGGTCTTTTGCAAGCATGACGCGGTGATGCCCGTGCCCCGAAGGCATCATCGGGAAGCAGTTCTCCTGCGGCGCGACCTGCACGTCGAGAAAGAATGGACCGTCGCTCTCAAGGCATTCATTCAGCGCGGCCTGGAGCTCGGCCGGGTCCGACACCCGCCGTGCGCCCCAGCCGAAGGCCTTGGCCAGCGCCACGAAATCGGGCAGCGCCTCGTTCCAGCTGTGGCTCAGCCGGTTGCCGTGGTTGAGCTCCTGCCACTGGCGCACCATGCCCATGTAGCCGTTGTTGCACAGCACCAGCTTTACCGGCGTGCGGTGCTGCACGGCGGTTGAAAGCTCCTGGATGTTCATGAGCACCGAGGCATCTCCGCTCACGCAAACGACCAGCGCCTCCGGGTGCGCCACCTGCGCGCCAATGGCCGCAGGCAGTCCGTAGCCCATGGTGCCGGCACCGCCCGAGGTAAGCCAGCGGCGCGGCCGCTCGAAGCGCAGGTATTGCGCAGCCCACATCTGGTGCTGGCCCACATCGGTCGACACGATCGCGTCTCGCCCGCCGATAGTCTGCTGCAGCGACGCCATCAGTTGCTGCGGCAAGATTGCATCGCTTCGCGGCTCGAAGCCAAGGCAATCTTCCGCACGCCAGCGCTCGATGCGCTGCCACCAGGGCGCGAGCCGCTCCGGCGCAAAGCTTTCGGCCGGCAGCATTGCAAGCAGGGCATCAACAATCGCACCGCAATCGCCCACCATCGGCACATCGACCTTCACCACCTTGTTGATGCTGCCCGGGTCGATGTCGATATGGATCTTGCGCGCATGCGGGCAGAACTCATCGAGCTTGCCGGTCACGCGGTCGTCGAAGCGCGCACCTACGCACACCACCAGGTCGGCCTCATGCATCGCAAGATTGGCCTCGAGCATGCCGTGCATGCCCAGCATGCCGATGAACTTGGGGTCCGACGCAGGAAAGGCGCCGAGCCCCATGAGCGTGAGCGTGCAAGGCGCGTGCAGCCGGTGCACCAGCTGCGCAAAGGCCTCGCACGCGGCAGGGCCCGAGTTGATCAACCCGCCGCCGCCATAGAGCACCGGCCGGCGCGCCGTTGAAATCAGGTCGGCCGCGCGCTGCAGCATGGCGCGTGGGGGCAGCGCCGCCCTCCCCGCGCGCAAAGCACGCATCGGCGCAGATGCGGTGCCATGGCCCAGCCGAGCAAGCTGAACGTCCTTCGGCACGTCGAGCAGTACCGGCCCCGGCCGCCCCGAGGCCGCGATTTCGAGCGCGCGCCGCACCAGCGCCGGCACGTCGTCGGCCTTGCGCACCTGCTGGTTCCACTTGGTCACGGGCCGCGACATGCCGAGCGCATCGCTCTCCTGGAAAGCCTGCGTGCCGATCACCCCGGTTGCCACCTGGCCGCTGATGCACAGCAGCGGAACCGAATCGCTGATGGCGTCGAGCAAGCCGCTGATGGTGTTGCTCACGCCGGGCCCCGAAGTGACGAGCACCACGCCCACGCGCCCCGTGGTGCGCGCATAGCCTTCGGCCGCATGCACCGCCGCCTGCTCGTGCCGCACCAGCACATGGCGCAGCCTCGGCTCGCCATGAAGCGCGTCGTAGAGCGGCAGCGCAGCGCCGCCGGGGTAGCCAAAAAGCGTGTCGACGCCGCATTCGACCAGCGTGTCGAGCAGGGCCTCGGCGCCGTTGCGAACGCGGGAAACCGGGCCGGGCGGCAGGGGTGGAGAAGAAGCGGAAGGAAGGTCGAGCAGTCGCATGCCGTCGATTCTTCCGGCTTTGATGCAGAATTTGCATCTTTCTTTTGGCTTATTCAGCTCAATTCATGAAAACCAATCGTCAAACCGGCAATAACGAAGAAGGATCTTTCGACAAGACCGATTTGGCGATCCTGCGCGTGCTGCTGCTCGACTCCCGCAAGACACTGCAGGAAATCGGCAACGAGGTCGGCCTGTCGCCCACCAGCTGCTGGACGCGCATCAAGAAGCTCGAAGCCACGGGCGTGATCAAGCGCTACACCATCGACGTCGATTCGGCCAAGCTCGGCTATCACGACTCGGTCATCGTGCAGGTCACGCTCGAAAGCCATACCGACGAAACCCTGTACGACTTCGGCCGCACGCTCGCCACCATCCCCGAGATCCAGGAGGCCTACTTGGTCTCGGGCGACTACGACTACTACATCCGCATCGCGGTGCGCGACACCCGCGACTACGAGCGGCTGCTGCGCGAAAAGCTCTACAAGATTCCGGGCATACGCCACAGCAAGTCGCACTTCGTGCTGCGCGTGCTGAAGGAAACGAGCGTACCCGTGATCTGACCGGCACAACGCGGGCTCGAATCGGTACTATCGGCGACTGCCGGGCGGGCCCCGAAATCAGGCGCATCGTGTCGATTTCCGCCAGGCTCGTTCGTCGTGCCAGTAGAGGGTCGTCCTCTGCACTTCAGGAGAACACATCCATGGCTACCAACACCATTCGTCTGCACCGCGTACTGCGCACTCCGCCGGACCGGCTCTACCGCGCCTTTACCGAGCCCGCCGCCTTCGAGCGCTGGCTGCCACCCTTCGGTTTTACCGGCAAGGTCCACAGCATGGAGCCGGTGGTCGGCGGCGCCTGGCGCATGTCGTTCACCAACTTTGGCACCGGCCACAGCCACTCGTTCGGCGGCAAATACCTCGAGCTCGTACCCGGCGAGCGCATTGCCTACGATGCGGCCTTCGATGACCCCAACCTGCCGGGCACCATGAAGACCAGCGTCACGCTGACGCGTGTGTCTTGCGGCACCGAAATCTCCATCGTGCAGGAAGGCATTCCCGACGTGATTCCTGCCGAGATGTGCTACCTGGGCTGGCAGGAATCGCTGGTTGCACTAGCTCAGCTGGTCGAGCCCGAGATTCCGGGTTGAGACAAACGATGGCAGCCCGGCAGTCGTTCTCCACGATGGCCTTTGCGAAGGTCTATCCCTTGTACGTTCAAAAGGCCGAACGCAAAGGACGGACGAAGGAAGAAGTCGATCAGATCATTTGCTGGCTGACGGGCTATGACATGCCCGGGCTGCAGCGGCAAATCGAACAGGCGAACAACTTCGAGACCTTCTTCGCCCAAGCTCCGGCCATTCATCCGAACAGCTCGCTCATCAAGGGCGTGGTCTGCGGGGTTCGCGTGGAAGACATCGACGATCCGCTGATGCAGAAGGTCAGGCATCTGGACAAGCTGATCGATGAGCTCGCCAAAGGCAAGGCAATGGAGAAAATTCTGCGAAAGTAGTTTTTCTGCAAGCGGTTGCCGTTCACAGGCTTTCGGCAATCCGCTCCCGCAGCCATCGGTGCGCCGGGTCGCGGTGCCATCGCTCATGCCACAGCATGGCCATTTCGTAGCCCGGCACCTCCAGCGGCGCATCGACCACGCGAAGCCCCGGCGCGCCGCGCGCCAGCCGCTCGGGCAGCATCGCGACCATGTCGGTACTGGCCAGCACCGACATCATGAAAAGGAAGTGCGGCACCGACAATGCCACGCGGCGCTCGAGCCCTTTCTTCGCGAGCGCCTCGTCCGTGGGCCCGATAAAGCCGCCGCCGCCCTGCGACACCACCACGTGCTCCAGCGCGCAGAACTGCGCCAGTGTGGGCCGGCGCTTCAGGCGCGGATGGCCTGTGCGCCCGGCAAGCACATAGCGCTCGTGGAACAGCACCCGCCGGTGCAGCCCGGGGGGCGCACCCACGCTGGTATGAAAGAACAGGTCGATCTCTCCCTGCTCCAGCTGCCGGGGCATGCGCGAAGGCACCGCCTCCACCACGGCCAGGCGGGTGTTCGGCGCTGCCGCGCGCAGCCCGGCAAGCGTAGGCAGAAGAATCGCCGACTCGGCATAGTCGGCCGCGGCCACGCGCCAGGTGGTGGTGGCCTCGGCGGGGTCGAAAGGTCCGGTGGGCGCCACGGCGCGGCCCAGCGACTCCAGCGCTGCACGCAGCGGCTCGCGCAATTCATCGGCGCGGGCGGTCGGCCGCATGCCGCGTTGCGCGGGCACCAGCAGCGGGTCGCCGAACACTTCGCGCAGCTTGGCGAGCTGCACGCTTACCGAGGGCTGTGAGAGGTTGAGGCGCTCGGCTGCACGGGTGACGCTGCGTTCTGCCAGCAGCACATCGAGCGTGAGCAGAAGGTTGAGGTCGAGCCGGCTCAAATTGTTCAACACTATTCCTGGAATTTTGAATATTCATTTCCAATATAGCTCGGCTGTACCTAACCTGCATGCATCGTCATTCAACGCAACATGCAGCCGTGAAAATTCTTCTTGTTCATGCCCACCCCGAGCCCCGCTCCCTCAACGGATCGCTCAAGCAGTTCATGGTGGAGCGCCTCGTGCAATCCGGACACGAAGTGCGCGTGTCCGACCTTTATGCCATGCGATGGAAGGCCACGCTCGACGCGGACGACTTCCCGCACATCGAGCCCGGCGCGCACTTCGACCCGGTGACCGACTCGTTGCGCGCATTCGAGGCCGGCACCCAGCGCGACGAGGTCGCGGCCGAGCAGGCCAAGCTGCTGTGGGCCGACGCGGTGATCTTCCAGTTTCCACTGTGGTGGTACACGATGCCGGCCATCCTCAAGGGCTGGATCGACCGCGTCTATGCCTACGGCTTTGCCTACGGCGTTGGCGAGCACTCCGACTCGCATTGGGGTGACCGCTTCGGCCAAGGCGTGATGAGCGGCAAGCGAGCCATGCTGGTGGTCAGCACCGGTGGCTGGGCTTCGCACTACAGCGCCAGAGGCATCAACGGACCAATGGACGACCTGCTGTTTCCCATTCACCACGGGGTGCTCTACTACCCCGGCTTCGAGGTGCTGCCGCCCTACGTGGTCTACCGCACCGGCAAGGTGGATGCAGGCGCCTACGCAAGAATCACCGAAGAACTCGGCCACCGCCTCGACACGCTGTGGACGACGGACCCGATTCCGTTCCGTCCGCAGAACTTCGGCGACTACGACATTCCGGCGCTCACGCTGCGCGACGAGATCGCGCCGGGTGAATCAGGCTTTGCGGCGCACACTGCTCCGAAGAAGGGCGCGAACGTGCGCTAGCAGCGGCCGCCGCCTTCCCCGGTTACTCGGCTTCGATGCCAGCGGCCTTCACGATGCGGCCCCATTTCTGCGACTCCGCCGTCTGGAACTTGGCGAGCTCCTCAGCCGAGGTGGTGAACACTTCGGTGCCCGTCGGTTCGTAGAACGCGGTCTTGGCAGACTCGCTCTTCGCGGCCTTCACCAGCAGTTCGTTGAGGCGCTTGACCACGGCCGGCGGCGTCTTCGCGGGTGCATAGGCCGCGAACCAGTAGCCCATTTCATAGCCCTTCACGCCGGCTTCGGAAATGGTGGGCACGTCGGGCGCGAGCGGTGAGCGCGCCGCGCTCGACACACCCAGTGCGCGCAGCTTGCCGCCCTTGACCTGCGGCAGCCCAGTGGCCGCGTCGGTGATCATCATGTGGATCTGCCCGCCCAGCAGGTCAGTGACGGCCAGCGTGTTGCTCTTGTAGGGCACGTGAAGCAGCTTGATGTCGGCCATCTGCTGCAGCAGTTCGCCGGCCATGCGGCTGGACGAGCTGCCGCTGCCAAAGCTGTACTTGCCCGGCTCCTTCTTCGCGAGGGCGATGAATTCGGCCACGCTCTTGGCCGGGAACGAGGGGTTCACCACCATGATCTGCCCGCCCTTGCCCAGCGCGGTAATGGGCGAAAAGTCTTTCACCGGGTCGTACGGCAGCTTCTTGAACAGATGCTCGTTGGCCGCATGCGTGGTGTTGGTGGTGATCAGCACGGTGTAGCCGTCCGCCGCGGCCTTGGCGACCTGCTGCGAGGCGATGAAGCCGCTGGCGCCGGCCCTGTTGTCGATGACCACGGGCTGCTTGGTTTCCGCCGTGATGCTGTTGCCCAGCGCGCGTGCGATCTGGTCCGTCGCGGTACCGGCCGCAAAGGGCACCACGAAGGTGATGGGCTTGTCCGGAAAGGCCTGCTGCGCATGGCCAAGCAGCGGCGCCAGGGCCAGAGCGGCGGCCGAAAGGGTAAGGGAACGTCGTTTCATTGTTTTGTCTCCGGATGGATGGGGTGAGGAAAAGAAGTCGAATTGCCGCTATCGCCCCGCCAGCAGCGGCACAAGCGGGCGCGGCACGCGAATGGGCATGTCCAGCAACAGGAACGAGAGCGCCTTGCCGTGCGCATCGAGGTTCAGCGCATCGTTGACGCCGCCGTCGAGCACCGCATCGAGCACGAAGTTCATCGCATGCAGCGTGGGCAGCAAAAAGCGCTGCACCTGTGCGGGTGCACGGTGGCGAAATTGCGCGGCCACGCGTTCAGGCGTGAGCTGCTCGGCCAGCAGCGGGTAAAGGTCCGGATCCCAGGCGATCACGCTGATGTTGGAGCGATCGCCCTTGTCGCCGGTGCGGCCATGGGCGGCACGGTAGAGCGGCACTTCGATGAAGTCTGTCGGCGTGTTCATGCCAGGGCCTCCGCGCCAAGCAGTTCGAAGCTCACCGGCACCGCTTCGCGCGGCAGCAGGCACGACAAGGTATTGAGCCGCGGCGTGAGCGCGGTGCGCACACCGCCGCCGCCCGCAGGCCCGCAGGTGTACAGCGCCATGACTTCGCGCGTGAGGCGCTCGGCCTGCGCACGGTCTATATGCGAGGCCGCAACGCGCAGGCGCACGTCGCGCAGGCCGGTGTCGGGCGTATCGGCCAGCATGCGGCCGGCGTCGTCGCCAAGAATGCTCAACGCGCCGATCAGGTCCACGCGCAGCGCAAGCCCCTTGAGCCGCTTGCGCAGCACGCCCGCCGCGAGCCGCGCACGCGCCTCGGCGCGCGGGCCCGCATAAGAAATTTCGCCCTCGGCCAGCCAGCCGCCTTCGTGGCACACATTCACCTTGTAGTGGCTCGGCCGCGCATGGCCGCGCACGCCTGACAACGCCACGCGATTCGCCGCGCCCGGCAGCTGCGTGACCTCGGCTTCGGCAATGTCGGCCACCACGTCGGGCGTGAGGTAGGCGCTCGGGTCATGCACCTCATACAGCAGCTGCTCCTTCACCGTGGCCTCGCTCACGAGGCCGCCGGTGCGGTCGGCCTTGCCGATGGTGCAGTGACCGTCGGCATCGATCTCCGCAATCGGGAAACCCACTTCTTCGAGGCCCGGCACATCCTTGTAGCCGGGGTCGGCAAAGTAGCCGCCGCAGACCTGCGCGCCGCATTCGAGCAAGTGGCCGGCCATGGTGGCTCGGCCCAGCCGGTGCCAATCGTCGGCGCGCCAGCCGAAGTGCGACATGGCCGGGCCTACCGTGAGAGACGGGTCGGCCACGCGGCCGCACACCACGATCTGCGCGCCCGCGTCGAGCGCTTCGGCAATCGGCTCGGCGCCGATGTAGGCGTTGGCACTGACGATGCGCAGGCCGTCCATCTGCGCGCCAAGCGCTTCGTGCAACAGCGCAAGATTCGAGGGGCCGGAGAGATCGTCACCCTCCACCACCGCGATGCGCGGCGCAGCGGCCCCGAGCTCGCGCGCCATGCGGGCGATGTGGCGGGCCGCGGCGCGCGGGTTGGCCGCGCCAAAGTTGCTGACGATGCGAATGCCGTGCGCCAGGCAACGCGCCAGCACGGGCCGCAGCATGGCATCGAGCAAAGGCTCGTAGCCGGCGTCGGGGTTGTCGCGTCGGCGCAGTTGGGCGAGCGCGAGCGTGCGCTCGGCCAGCGTCTCAAAGATCAGGAAAGCGCGTTGCTCCGCCGGACCGCCTTGCAGCCGGGCGATCAGCGTATCGACCACCGGCCCGGCCGCGTCGGTGCGGTCGCCGGAAAAGCCGGCAGCGCAGCCGATCAGCAGTGGGGGCGAGGCGGTGGCGTTCATCGAGGCGGACTTTAGGCAGCCCGCCTTCATCCGTAAAATCGAAAATTCAGATCGATTGATTCAAATTTTGGATTATTACTCGAGCCGGATGCCGACCTTGCCGATGATGGCCCCCCACTTGCGGCCCTCGCTGTCGATGAAGGACCTGAATTCTTCAGGCGAGCCGCCTCCCGTCACAAGCCCCTGACCAGCCAGCAACTCGCGCACGGCCGGCTCCTGCAGTACGGTGTTCACGTCGGCATTGATGCGGCGCACCACCTCTGGCGGCGTGCCGCTTGCGGTGAACAGGCCGTTCCAGGCCAGCGCCTCGAAACCGGGGTAACCGGACTCCGCGACCGTGGGCAGGTCTTTCATGAGCTCGGAGCGCTTTGCGCTGGTGATCGCCAGCAGCTTGATGCGCTTGCCCTGGATAAGCGGCAGCAGTGCCGGCGCCACGGTGAACAGCGCTTGCGTATCGCCCGCCGCCACCGAAAGCCCGGCCGGCGGCGAGCCCGCGTAAGGCACGTGCACCGCCTCGATGCCGGCGGTGCTGCGAAACATTTCCATCGTGAGATGGGAAGAACTCCCCGCTCCCACCGACGCATAGCTGAACCCGTTGCCCTGCTTCTTCGCCCATGCCACGAACTCCGGCAATGTGTTCGCGGGATTGCCGGCCTGCACTGCCAGCACATTGGGCTGCGAGGTCGTGAGCACGATGGGTACCAGGTCGCGCGCGGGTGCATACGGCATGCGGCTGTACATGTAGGGGCCGAAGGCAATCGGCCCGTTGAAGCCGATGCCCAGCGTGTACCCGTCATGCGGCGCCTTCGCCACCGCGTCCATGCCGATCAGGCCGCCCGCGCCGGGTTTGGTCTCGATCACGACGGGCTGCTTCCACATCGTTCGCAGCCGGTCGGCCAGCGTGCGCGCGATCAGGTCGAGCGAGCTGCCCGGCGGCGCGGGAACGATCACGCGCACAGGCTTTGCCGGCCACTCCTGTGCCTGGGCAGCCAGGCTCATTGCGCATGCGAGAAGAAATACCGCGAGCTTGCCCCTGTTGTTCATTTTCAAGATCCTGGCTTGAGCCGACCGGCTACCTTAGCTCAGCATTGCGCCGCTGGCGTGCCCAAAGAAAAAGCCGGCCTGCTTTCGCAGGACCGGCCTTCGGTGCATCGTCCTTGCAGACGAGGTGTGTGGCTGCCAGGCAATTACAGCGGCAAGGCGTCGCCGCGCGCGGCAGCGTAGGCTTGGGCACGCACCGTTGCACGGTCTACCGCGCCCGCCACCATCGGGGCAACACCCGACGAGGCGCCTTCGGCGTACGGATCGGCGTTGCGAACCGTGGCCACCGCTTCGGCGCGTACGGCTTCGCGACTGTTCATGGCGACCGGCGCAGAGGTTGGTCCCGAATCGGCACCGGTGGCGTAGGGATTGCCCACACGCGCGGCAACCACAGCGCCGGTGGCCACGTCGGCGCGGCTTTCGGCGGAGGTCAGGGGATGGACGCCTTCATAGGTTTCGGCATGGGCGGCACCAGCGGCGGCTACCAGGGCCAATGCAGCGGCGGAAAAAAGCTTGGAGGCGGTCATTCAGGTTCCTTTGTTCAATAGCTTGAAATGGGTTGGAGATGCTTCGAACCGTTCTTGCTTGATGCGCAGGTCCGTGAAATCAATTCTGCGACCACATCTAAGTACAAACCGTTGGCGAATGGAATCCCGGCAACCGCGACGTGGAAACGATGCGCCGGCTTTTGAAATGACGCGCGAAAGCTGGTATGGCTCAGCAGTGAGCCGCCGCGCACAGGCATGATGCATGCCTACCAGATCGGCCCGGAAAGCCTGAGGGCCTTCCTCTCGATCCGCCCGCTGGCCCCGAGGGAGCAACATCAATGAAAGCACCGCCACGACTGCAGTCGCTGGTCGACGAAGGCCTGATCGACACGGTGGTACGCCAGCTGATGAGCGGCAAGGAAGCCATGGTGTACGTGGTGCGCTGCGGCGACGAGACACGTTGCGCCAAGGTCTACAAGGAGGCCGACAAGCGCAGCTTTCGTCAAGCCGTCGACTACACCGAGAACCGCCGCGTGCGCAATTCGCGCGAAACGCGTGCCATGGCCAAGGGCACGCGCTTCGGCCGCCAGGTGACCGAGGCCATCTGGCAAAGCGCCGAGGTCGATGCGCTCTACCGGCTTGCGGCAGCCGGCGTGCGCGTGCCGGTGCCCTACAACTTTCTTGAAGGCGTGCTGCTGATGGAACTGGTGACCGACGCCAACGGCGACGCGGCGCCGCGGCTCAACGATGTGGCCTTTACGCCTGAAGAGGCAGTGCGCCACCACGGCAGCCTGCTGAAGGAGGTGGTGCGCATGCTGTGCGCGGGGGTCGTGCACGGCGACCTGTCGGAATTCAACGTACTGCTGTCGGCCGACGGCCCGGTGGTCATCGACCTGCCGCAGGCGGTGGATGCGGCGGGCAACAACCACGCCAGGCGCATGCTGCTGCGCGACGTGGAGAACCTGCGCAACTTCTTCGGCCAGTTTGCGGCGGAGCTGCTGGACACACACTACGGCGACGAGATCTGGCACCTGTATGAGCGCGGCCTGCTGCGCGTCGAATCGGTGCTCACCGGCACGCACGTGCGCGACACCGGCCCTGTCGACCTGGGCAATGTGATGCGCGAAGTGGACGATGCGCGCGAGGAAGAAGCGGCGCGCCGGGTGCGCATGCAGCTGCCGCGGCTCTAGGCAGCAGCTTGATGCTTGGCGGGGCAACCTGTCATGGCCGCTGGTTTCTCAGGTCGCGCAGTTGATCTTCGGCGCGTTCGAGTTCCGAGCGAAGCGCGCGGATCTCCTGCTCGAGCTTGTCGATGCGGGCCGCGCGGCTCTGCTGAGCTTCCGAGCCGTGACAACGCGTGCGCAGCGCGGCCAGGGTTTCGGCCAGCTGCCGCCGGCGCAGCATCTGGCCCCGGGAGCGCGCAAGGTCCATCTCACGCTCGAGCGCAGCTTCTTCCGCCTCGCAGGACGCATCCTCCGCTTGCCTGGCCTGCTCCACCGGCTGGGCAAAGACGGGAGCTGCCCAAGCCAGCGCGATAGCCATGAACCAGCGCTTCACGCGCGGTTTCCCTCGCAGGCTTGAAGCTCATCCAACCCATAGACATCCATTGCGGCTCCCATTGCATGTGCGGTGCAGGCGCCCGCGTTCGGGCGCATTCTGTCCCAGTTAGAAGGAAGCGCTTCACGCCAGTTCCTCCACCCGCAGCGCCGTGATTGCTCCCGCCACCGCCGAGTGCGCCTGGAGCGTGTTCAGGGCCAAGTCCATCGCGGCTTGCCGCACCGGTTGGGTCAGCACCAGCACCTGCGGGCCGCTGCCGGCCTGCCCGGCCGCAAGCGTGACTTGCCGCACCGGCAGCTGTTGGCCGGCAGCCCAGCCCGCTACGGCCTCGATGCCGCTTGCGGCATGCACGGGCACTCGCAGGTAGTGCGACGAACACACGTCGGCGCGAGAGACCACAGGCAGAGTGTTCATTGCATGCGCATGAAAGCCCAGGTGCGGCACCCGCTGGGCGGCGCTGGTGCCCGCCAGGCGTGCGACATCAACCAGGTCGGCAATCACCGCCGACGCGGTCTGCTCCGAGCCGGCGCCCGCACCGTAGTACATCGTCACGCCCGCCGCGTCGCCCTTGACCATGATGCCGTTCATCGACCCGTTCACATGCGCCATGAGGTGCGAGGCCGGCACCAGCGCGGGCTGGACGCGCAGCTCCATGCCCTCTTCCCGCCGCCGCGCCACGCCCAGCAACTTGATGCGGTAGCCCAGCTGCTCGGCGCAGGCCACATCCACCCGCTGCAGCGCCGTGATGCCTTCCACCTGCACGTCATCGAAGCGCACCGGCGTGCCGAACGCATTGGCGGCAAGCAGCGTGAGCTTGTGCGCGGCGTCGATGCCCTGCACGTCGAAAGCCGGGTCGGCCTCGGCATAGCCCAGCGCCTGGGCCTCGGCGAGCGCGGCGCCGAAGTCCAGGCCTTCATCGCGCATCTTGCTCAAAATGAAGTTGGTGGTGCCGTTGATGATGCCCGCCACCCATTCGATGCGATTGGCCGTGAGCCCTTCGCGCAGCGCCTTGACGATGGGAACGCTCACCGCCACCGCGCCTTCGTAGGCGACGGCGACGCCATGCTGCCGGGCGGCTGCGAAGATTTCGGCGCCGTGCACCGCCAGCAGGGCCTTGTTCGCCGTGACCACATGCTTGCCGTGGGCAATGGCGGCCAGCACCCAGTCGCGTGCCGGGCCGGTACCGCCGGCCACTTCGACCACCACGTCGACGTCGGGGTGTGTGGCAACGCGCAGCGGGTCGTCCGTCAGCGGAACGTTCCCGCCCAGCACGGCGGCGGCCCTCGCCAGGTTGCGCGCCGCGACCATCACCACCTCGATCGGCCGCCCGGCGCGGCCGGCAATCTCGGCCTGGTTGCGGGCCAGCACGCGAAACGTGCCCGAGCCGACGGTGCCAATGCCGATCATGCCCACGCGCAATGCGTGGGGAGCCGCGCTGCGGCTGGGCAAGGGTTCGAGTGACTGGACTGGATCGCGGTACATGGAAATCTCCGGATGAAAAAACAAAAACCCAGCTGCCAGAGCTGGGTTTCAATCATTCGGAGAGAAGAGCGATACACCAGGTGGCTGCCGAAACGGCCACCTGCGCGTGCTCAGGTGGCCGCGGTGGTAATGGTGGTAATCATTCGTGCAACCAATGCCCCATTCGCCCGCGCAAAGCCAGGCGGCATCATGCGGGCCATGGAGGCGACGCAATCGGCGGCGGGGAAAAGGCGGCAAGACATGAGAGGCGCAGTGTACAGGAGCCTGCCGGGGCATTGCGCACGCTTTGCCGTGCCAACCTGCGGAAATATAGGGAGCAGGCCTACAGCGCACGGGCCGCCGGAGGCCTAGCGTGGTGGGCAAAGCAAAGAACTGCATCACCTGGAGGCAGCACCATGAAGAACTTCGTCCTAGAACCCCGCATGCGAGCAACCATCGGCGGCGCCTTTTACCCGAGCGGCTACTCGATGGTGATGTTTCCGAGCGCGGAAGACGCCAATCGCATCGGCCATCAGTTGCTCGAGAAGGGCGTGAGCGGCGATGAGATCTACCTGATTCCGCCGCAAACGGTGCTCGAGGAGATCACGCCGACGGTGAAAGAATCCGACGACCCGCTGCCTTCGGCGGGTACCGACGCCGCCACGGTGCGCGCCTACACCAAGCTCGCGCGCGAAGGCCACACGGCCTTGCTCGTCAAGACGAAGAACGAAGAGGAAGCGAACCGCCTGATGGAGGTGGTGCGCGCCGTTCCGTATTCGATCGCGCAGCGCTACCGCACGCTCGTCATCGAAGACCTCTGAACCGCTTGCCCCCGGCGGTTCACGCCGCTGCCGCGGCGCGCCGAACAACGTCGCGCGCCATCGCCTGCGCCAGCTCCTGTTCGCCAAGAAATACCGTTGCCGCCGTCTGCTGGGTCAGCAGTTCGGCTTCGTCTTCGTTGTGGCTGCGAATGACAGTGTCGATTCCGGGGTTGAGCGTGCGCGCGGTTTCCATCATCTGGCGCACGTTCAGGGCGTCGGGCGTTGCGACCACCAGCACACGGGCTCGCGCAATGTGCGCCTGGATCAGCACCGCCGGGTCGGCCGCATCGCCCCACACCGCGGCAACGCCGGCTTCGCGCAATTTCTCGACCAGCTCGCGGTTCTGCTCGGCCACCACATAGGGAATGTCGTTGGACTCCAGCTCGGCCGCAATGCGCCGCCCGACGCGGCCGTAGCCCACCAGCACCACCTGCCTGGAGAGGTATCTGGCCTCGGTGGTGGTCGGCAGCTCGGCCAACGGATGGTCTCGCGACTCGAGCCCCCGCGCCACCGGCAAGCGGGCATGCAGCCACTTCTGCAACGGCGCGATCAGGCTGAACCACAGCGGATTGGTGGCAATGGAAATCAGCGCGCCGGCAAGGATGAGGCTCTGGCCCTCGACCGGCAGCACACCAAGCGATACGCCGAGCCCCGCCAGGATGAACGAGAACTCCCCGATCTGCGCGAGGCTCGCGCTCACCGTCAGCGCGGTGCCCAGCGGATAGCGGAAAGCCAGCACCAGCGCGCAGGCGGCAAGCGACTTGCCCAGCACGATCACGCCCACCACGGCCAGCACCTGCAGCGGACGCTCGATGAGCACCGAGGGGTCGAACAGCATGCCCACCGACACGAAGAACAGCACCGCGAAGGCGTCGCGCAGCGGCAGCGACTCCTGCGCGGCCCGGTGGCTGAACTCCGATTCGCGCATGACCATGCCCGCGAAGAATGCGCCCAGCGCAAACGACACCCCGAACAGCGCCGCCGATGCGAAAGCGATGCTGACGGCCGCCGCAATCACGCACAGCGTGAAGAGCTCGCGTGAGCCGGTCCGCGTGACCTGCCAGAGAATCCAGGGAAAGGCCCGCCTTCCGACCACGAGCATCAGCGCCACGAAGCCGCCCACTTGCAGGAGCGTGAGCCCGAGCGTTTGCCACAGCGGGTCGGCGGAGCCTGCAGCATCGCTACTTCGGCCGCCCAAGGCCCCCGCGAGCGGCGGCATCAGCACGAGGACCAGCACCATGGCCAGGTCTTCGACCACCAGCCAGCCCACGGCGATGCGGCCCGTAAACGAGTCGAGAATGCCCAGGCTTTCGAGCGCCCGCAGCAGCACGACCGTGCTTGCCACCGACAGCGCCAGCCCAAAGACCAGCGCCTCGCCCCAGGACCAGTCCCACCAGAGCGCCAGCGCACCGCCGAGCAGCGTGGCCACCGCAATCTGCGCCAGCGCTCCTGGCAAGGCGATCTTGCGTACGGCCAGCAGATCGTCCAGCGAAAAATGCAGGCCCACGCCGAACATCAGCAGCATCACGCCGATTTCGGCCAGCTGCGCCGCAATGCCCGCATCGGCCACGAAGCCCGGCGTGAAGGGCCCGATGATCACCCCCGCCAGCAGGTAGCCCACCAGCGCGGGCAACCGCAGGCGCACTGCGAGAAAGCCGAACACGAGCGCCAGCCCCAGGCCGGCGGCGATGGTGTTGATGAGGGAAACGCTGTGGGGCATCGTTCCATTTTGCAGGAACGATGCATGGCCCTTTACTTCACCCGGCCCTTCGTCGGGCCTTCAGGGGCATTCAGTCGGCCATCTTGCTGACGCGCGCACCTTCGAGCACTTCAGGCTCCTGCGACTCGACCCAGCTTTCATTGTTGAGCCCGGCCTTCAGCCGCTCGGTGTCGAGTTCGTTGGTCCACTTGGCCACCACGATGGTGGCCACGCCATTGCCGATCAGGTTGGTCAGCGCACGCGCTTCGGACATGAAGCGGTCGATGCCCAAGATGAGCGCAAGGCCGGCCACCGGCACGTGGCCCACGGCCGACAGCGTGGCGGCCAGCACGATGAAGCCGCTCCCGGTCACGCCCGCTGCGCCCTTCGACGTCAGCAGCAGCACAGCCAGCAGCGTGATCTCCTGGGTCAGCGTCATCGGCGTGTTGGTGGCCTGCGCAATGAAAACCGCCGCCATCGTCAGGTAGATCGAAGTGCCGTCCAGGTTGAACGAATAGCCGGTCGGAATCACCAGGCCCACGCAGGCCTTCTTCGCGCCCAGGTTTTCCATCTTCTCCATCATGCGCGGCAACACCGATTCGGAGGACGAAGTGCCCAGCACGATCAGCAGCTCTTCCTTGATGTACTTGATGAACTTCCAGATGCTGAAGCCGTGAAAGCGCGCAATGAGCCCCAGCACCACGAAGATGAACAGCAGGCAGGTCAGGTAGAACGTGCCCATCAGCTTGCCGAGCGAGAACAGGCTGCCCAGGCCGTACTTGCCGATGGTGAACGCCATGGCGCCAAAGGCGCCGATGGGCGCGAGCTTCATGATGTAGCCGACGATCACGAAGAGCACGTGCGAGCCCTTCTCGATCACGTCGAACACCAGCGTGCCGCGCCCGCCGAAGCGGTGCAGCGCAAAGCCGAACAGCACCGCGATGAGCAGCACCTGCAGGATTTCGCCCTTGGCAAAGGCATCGACCACCGTGCTGGGAATGACGTTCAGCAGAAAGTCGACCGTGCCGGTCATCTTGCCGGGGCCGGTGTAGGCGGCGATCGACTTGGTGTCGAGCGTGGCCGGGTCGATGTTCATGCCCGCGCCGGGCTTCAGCACGTTGACCAGCAGCAGCCCGACCACGAGCGCGATGGTGCTCACGATCTCGAAGTAGAGCAGCGCTAGGCCGCCGGTCTTGCCCACCTTCTTCATGTCTTCCATGCCAGCAATGCCGACCACCACCGTGCAGAAGATGATCGGCGCGATGATCATCTTGATGAGCTTGATGAAGCCGTCGCCGAGCGGCTTCATGGCTTCGCCGATGGCGGGATAGAAGTGCCCGAGCAGCACGCCGATGACCACCGCGGTGATCACCTGAACATAAAGGGAGCGATAGAGAGGAAGTTTGTGGGTCGGTGTGATTGTTGTGTCTGCCATGTCGTGCCTCCAGGGGGTGCGAAACTTTATGGCCGTTCTCTCGGCTTTCCATTCGTAGAAGCCACATCGCTGGAAACAAAAAACCCGCCGAAGCGGGTTTTTCGATCAGGTTCCGGTCAGCATGCTCAGTGCATGTGAAGCCCGCCGTTGACCGAGAAATCGGCCCCGGTGGAATAGCCGCCCTCGTCCGTGGCCAGCCACGAAATGATGGAAGCAATTTCGCTGGGTTCGCCCAGGCGCTTGACGGGAATGGTGGCCACGATCTTGTCGAGCACTTCCTGGCGGATGGCTTTCACCATGTCGGTGCCGATGTAGCCCGGGCTCACGGTGTTGACCGTGACGCCCTTGCTCGCCAGCTCTTGCGCCAGCGCCATCGTGAAGCCGTGCATGCCGGCCTTGGCCGCCGAATAGTTGGTCTGCCCCGCCTGGCCCTTGGCCCCGTTGACCGAGCTGATGTTGATGATGCGGCCCCAGCCCTTCTCGACCATGTCGCCCACCACCTGCTTGGTGACGTTGAACATGCTGTTGAGGTTGGTCTCGATCACCGCGCTCCAGTCTTCCGGTGTCATCTTCAGGAACATGCGGTCCCGGGTAATGCCGGCGTTGTTGACGAGCACGTCGATGGGGCCGTGCGCCGCCTTGGCGGCGGAAAACGCCTCCACCGTGGATTGCCAGTCGCCGACATTGCCAACCGATGCGTGGAACTCGAAGCCCTGGGCTTTCTGCTCGGCCAGCCATTTGGCATGGTCGCGCGTGGGGCCGCAGCCTGCGACGACAGTGAAGCCGTCCTTGAAGAGGCGTTGGCAGATGGCAGTTCCGATGCCACCCATGCCTCCGGTGACATATGCAACTTTCTTGCTCATGAAATTTTCCTTGATGTGTGCGACGCAAAAGCCTGAACGGCCGCCTTCACTCTAGCGAGTTTCAAGCCATCGTTCTCTGAGGAAAACACTGAGCCAAGCTTGCAACCAGCTGTCAGGGCACCGCCAATGTGCAACCAGATGCGCAAGTCTGTACCTTGTTGCTCCTTTCGCAGCACCTCACGAGTTCGAAAGTATGAGTTTCAGCCCCCGGCATACTCCGCTGGCGACCAGCGCCGTCACGGCAAGCATGGCCGCCGTGTGAACGCCAACCGCCGCAAGCGCCAGCATCAGCGTGCCCGATGCGGCAATGTCCAGGGCCGGCGTGTCGCCCATGCAGAGCGGAACCAGCGCCGGCACCAGCATCAACCCGGCGCCGTGCGCGGTGGCCATCATGAAAGACCAGAGCGCCAGCCCGGCATGCCCCGCCGGCGCACGCACCTTCTTGGGTGTGCGGCCCGAGAGGTGCAGCACCACGAAGACGACGACCAGCCCGCCCGCCACCACTTGCATCACCGTTCGGTCCATCGATACGCCGAACGCCACTGCGGCCGCCACCAGCGCGACCGACGCGGCGTGCCCGACCGCAATGGGCACTAGGCCCCGCAGCGCCTGGCCCCGATCTTTCGACCGGACGCCCCAGGCCGCGGCCCACATCCAGCCGGTGGCAGGGTTCAGGCCATGGAGGGCGCCGAGACCCGCCACCACCAGCCAGGGCCAGAGGCTTTCCACTGCATGACCTCGCGTTCAGCCCGGTTGCCGGTCAGTTCGACGGATGGCAGCAGGCATGGGCCGCCGGTTTGCTGGCTGGCGCGGGCTCGTAGCGGTCGTGGTGGCGCACCCAGTCCATGGTGTAGACCGCGTTGTGCTCGTCGCGGCCCTTGGGGGTGAGGTCGAGCAGGCTGTACGTGCCCATCATCACTTCAACGCCGCGCTCGTAGGTCGAATAGGTGTGGAAGATCTCGCCTGCGTCGTTCTTGTAGAACACGCTGATGCCGGGTGCCTCCTCCGCCGGGAAGGGCCGCACGCTGTAGTTGTAGTAGACCTCGCCCTGGCCCTCGGCCCATTCCTCCGACGTGAAGCTCACGCCGAAGTCGTAGTTGAAATCGCTGCCGAAGGCCGACACCCACTTGAACTGCCAGCCCATGCGCCGGCGAAAGCGCTCGATCTGGTCGAGCGGCGCGCGGGACACAGCCAGCATCGTGACGTCGCGGTGCTCGAGATGCACCTTCATGCCGTCGACGTGGTCCGCCATGTAGGAACAGCTCGGGCAGCCCTGCTCCCAATCGGGGCCGAGCATGAAGTGCTGCACCAGCAACTGGCGGCGGCCCTCGAACAGGTCGGCAAGCGCGCGGGGGCCGTCGGGCGTGTCGAAGGTGTAGTTCTTCTCGACGCGGGTCCACGGCAGGGCGCGGCGCTCGCGGGCGATCTGGTCGCGCAGGCGCGTCAGCTCCTTTTCGCGCGCCAGCAGCGCCTTGCGCTGGGCGAGCCAACGGTCCTTGGCAACGACGGGGTGATCAGCAAAGCCGGTTTCGGCAACAGTGGTGTTCATGGCGGTGTGCTCCTTGGCTCGATGATTCGTTTCGCGGGCGGATGCGCTCACGCCCTGGCGGCTGCCTTGGGGCGCCGCACGGCGCGGACTTTTCCGCTGCCCCCGCCGCCGCAGTAGAAGAGGTCTCCCCCGTCGGATTCGAGCCCGCTCACGCCGGTGCCGCGCGGCATTTCCAAACGCTCGAGCACGGCGCCGCTTTCGGGGTTGATGCGGCGGAGCTCGCTCTCGTCGCCCTCCCAGGTGCCGTGCCACAGCTCGCCGTCGACCCAGGTCACGCCGGTAACGAAGCGGTTGGACTCGATGGTGCGCAACACGGCGCCGGTGGCCGGGTCGATCTGGCGGATCTTGCGGTCGCGGTACTGGCCCACCCACAGGCTGCCCTCGGCCCAGGTGAGCCCCGAGTCGCTGCCGTTGCCCGGAGCGGGAATCGATGCCACCACGGTGCCCGTGACCGGGTCAATCTTGTCGATGCGCGCCTCGGTGATCTGATACAGATGAGTGCCGTCGAAGGCGGTGCCGGCATCTCCGGCGCAAGCCAGCGTGCGCGTGGTCTTGCCGCTCACGGGGTCGAAGGCGATCAGCCCGTCGCGCGTGGCGGCCCAGACGCGTTGGCCGTCGTGGGTCACGCCGCCCACGCTCGCCTCGCCGGCCAATGGGCCGTACTCGCGAACGATCTCGGCTGCGCGCGCCGTCACGGGGGTCTGGTCCTTGCCTGTCTTGCTGCCAGTGCTCATTGCTGCTCCTTGTTTGCGCCCGGGGATCGGGGCCTTGGAGACAACTCTATTCAATCGGCAGCGCGGCGGGGAGTAACAAGATCGTCGTGAATCCGGTCAGCGGCGGCGAAAGCCAGCGCTGAGCCCGCGCCCGCCCGATGGCCCGCACGCGCCCGGCAGCCTCCAGTTCGGCGAGTGCCCGCTGCACGGTGCGCTGGCTGGCTCCCAATGCCATCGCCAGCGCCGAGGTCGACCACGCCGCCCCGTCGGAGAGCAGCGCCAGCAGCGACGCCTGGTCGCCATCGATGGGCGGTGCCAGCACGGCAACCTCTCGCCCGCCGTGCGGCTTCAGGACAAAACCCCGCGCCGTCGCCTCGATGCCTGCCAGCGGCGCAATGAGCGCGCGCAACCTGCCGACTTCGACCCGCAGGCGCGCCCGGAGCGTCTCGTCGGGGTGGCGGGTGTTGAACGCATAGGCGATCAGCGCTTCGCGATCGACATCGCCGGGCCACGCCTCGGCCAGCGCGCGCGCCAGTGCGAACAGCACCGGCCTGCGCGCCAGCGGCCGCCATGCATCGCCCGCGCCGACCCCGCGGCGGCATGCATCGACCACCAGCGCGTCCGAGGCCAGGAGCGCTTCCACCTCGTCCAGGCGCAGCGTCTCCTCGCCGCCGGCGGAGCGGCGCCGCGCGGCGGGGCGATCGAGCGCGGCCCGCGCCTCCGCCACCTCGGCCAGGAGCGCCGGCACGCGCGCGCGTTCGGCCGCCTCATGCGCACGGGCGAGCGCCGCCTGCGCCGCGCCGGTGCGCAGCGATCGCAGCGCCAGCTCGGCCGCGGTGAGCTCGGCCACGGCTTCCAGCGACGGCGAGAGGCCGCGCGCATCGAGCGGCGCCAGCGTGGCCGCCGCCTCGTCGAGCCGGCCGAGCAGCAGGAACTTGCGCGCCGCAATCAGTCGCGCCTGCAGCGCATTGCCATGGTCGGCATGTGCCTCGAGCGTGGCGGCTGCCGCGGCAAGAGCGCGCGGCGATCCACCAATGTCGCGCATGGCCAGCGCCACCTCTGCTTCGGCAACCAGGCAGCGGGCGCGCGCCAGTTCCTCATGGGCGCCAAAGCCGCGGGCGGCCCGCCGCAGGAGCTCACGCGCGCGCGGGTGCTCGCCAAGCTGCGCCATGGCAATGCCGCGCAGCGCGAGCGCCGGCGGGTCGTCGCGCAAGGCGACCCGCTTGAGGGCGCCGAGCGCGTCGCCCGCGGCAAGCGCGCGCGCGGAGGCGGCGATCAGGGAATCCATAGGTCGCGGAGGTTAACCCGGCCTGTCGGCCGGCCCATTGGAGTTGTACAGTACAACCTCTTTAGAAAGGAGGCCGGTCTTGAAACCTTCCAACACACAGGCCGAGTTGAAATTCCCCAGGCCGCTGGTCACCGTCGACGTCGTGATCTTCACCGTGCTGGAAGATGAACTCAAAGTCGTCCTGATGCGCCGCCCCAGCGATGCCCACGAGCCGTTCCCGGGTCGCTGGGCCCTGCCGGGAGGGTTCATCGATGTCGACAAGGACGCCAGCCTGCTCGGCTGCGCCCTGCGCAAGCTGCAAGAAAAGACCGGTGTTTCCGCGCCGTACCTGGAGCAACTGGGCAGTTGGGGCGGCGCAAGCCGCGACCCGCGGGGCTGGTCGACCACGCACGCGTTTTTCGCCCTCGTGCCGAGCCAGGACCTGGTGCTCGAAAAAGGAGCGAACGCCGCGCAGGTGGAATGGATCGAGGCCACCGCGGCCGCCCGCAAGCGCCTGGCCTTCGATCACGCAGAAATCCTCGAAGCCGCCATCGCCCGCCTGCGCAGCAAGGTCGAATACACCTCGCTGCCAGCCTTTCTGCTGAGCGAACCCTTCACACTGCCGCAGTTGCAGCACACCTATGAGGTCGTGCTGGGCCGCCCTGTCGACAAGAGCGCCTTTCGCAAGCGGATGCTCGACGCCGGCTTCATGGAAGAAGCCGGCACTGTGGAAGGCACCTTCGGCCGGCCGGCCATGGGCTACCGCTTGCGCGACCGGTCTCAGGCAGCCCTGTTCCCCCGCACCTTCAGCCCGCGCGACTCCTCGGAGCTTGGCGCTTGACTTCCTCTCGCTAAGTTGTACTATGCAACCCATATAGTTGCACAGTACAACTCATCTAAAGAACACACCATGAAGCAGAACATCCAACTTCTCCTGATCGATCCCCAAAACGACTTCTGCGACCTTCCGGCCAGCTGGCTTCCGGCAGACGCAGCCACGGGCGCGCAGTTGCAGCCGGCACTGCCGGTTGCGGGTGCCCATGCCGACATGCTGCGGGTGGCCCAACTCATCCGCGAGGGGGCGCAAGGCATTGCGGGTATCACCGTTACGCTGGATTCGCACCACAGGTTCGACATTGCGCACCCCACGTTCTGGCAAGCGCGCGATGGCGCCGGTGTGCAGCCTTTCACCTCGATCACCGCGGCCCAGGTCAATGCCGGCGACTACCGTCCGCGCGACCCCGCTGCCCTCCCCCGGGCGCTGGCATACATCGACGAGCTCGAGCGCCGCGGCCGCTATACGCTGATGGTGTGGCCAGTGCATTGCGAGATCGGCAGCTGGGGCCACAACGTGCACGCCGCCGTCAAGGCCGCCTACAACGCCTGGGAGGACGAGCAACTGCGCGTGGTGGAAAAGGTCGACAAGGGCAGCAACCCCTGGACCGAACACTACAGCGCCATTCAGGCCGAAGTGCCGGACGAGGACGACCCCGCCACCCTGCTCAACAAGCCGCTGGTCGCGTCGCTCGACCGCGCCGACCTGATCGTGATTGCCGGCGAAGCCAGCAGCCACTGCGTGAAGGCCACCACGGAGCACATTGCCGCCAACCTGCCCTCCGGCAATCCTGCCAAGCTGGTGCTCGTTACCGATTGCATGAGCCCGGTGACCGGCTTCGAGGCGCAGCACAAGGCGTTCCTGCAAGACATGGTCAACCGCGGCGCCCGGCTTCTCACCAGCGCCGAAGTGCTTTCCATATTGACCGCCAACGCCTGATCGAACGAACAGCGAAGGACCACACCATGCAACCCATCATCCACAGCCTGCTGGACACCGACCTGTACAAGTTCACGATGTGGCAGGCCATGCTGCACAGCCACCCGCAAACGCAGGCCGAGTACACCTTCGTCTGCCGCAACCAGCCCGCTTATCCGCTGGCCGAATTGCTCCCGGACGTCAACGAGCAGCTCGACCACCTCTGCACCCTGCGCTTTGCACCCGGCGAACTCGCCTACCTGGGAAGCCTGCGCTACATCAAGAGCGACTTCGTCGACTTCCTGCGCATCTTCAGCTTTCAGCGCGAGTTCATCTCGGCCACGGTCGAAGGCGATGCACTGCGCATCCGCGCGGTGGGGCCTCAGGTGCACACCATGGCTTTCGAGATCTTCGTTCTCGCCATGGTGAACGAGCTGTATTTCCGCCGCTTCGATGCGGAGGCCGCTCTGGCCGAGGGCCGTAAGCGCCTGCAGGGCAAGATCGAACTGCTGCGCGGCTTTGCGCAGGAGCCGGCGGCCCGGCACCCTTTCGAGTTTTTCGACTTTGGCGTGCGCCGCCGCTTTTCACGCGACTGGCAGCGGGAGGTGGTCACCACGCTCAAGCGCGAGGTGCCCATGTACTTCAAGGGCACTTCCAACGTGCTGCTGGCCAAGGAGCTGGAGCTGGTGCCCATCGGCACCATGGCGCATGAATACCTTCAGACCTACCAGGCACTGGGCGTGCGGCTGCGCGACTTCCAGAACGCGGCGCTCGAAGGCTGGGTGCAGGAGTACCGCGGCGACCTGGGTGTGGCACTGACCGACGCGGTCGGCATGGACGCCTTCCTGGCCGACTTCGACCTGTACTTTGCCAAGCTGTTCGACGGCCTTCGCCACGACTCCGGCGACCCGGTCGTTTGGGGCGAAAAGGCACTGGCGCACTACACCAGGCTGCGCATCGATGCGCACACCAAGCGGCTGGTGTTCTCCGACGGGCTCGACCTGCAGACGGCCGTCCGGCTGTACCGCACCTTCGCCGATCGCACGCAGACCGGCTTTGGCATAGGCACCAACCTGACCAACGACGTCGGCCTTACGCCGCTGAACATCGTGATGAAGCTCACCGGGTGCAACGGCCAACCCGTTGCCAAGCTGTCCGACAGCCCGGGCAAGACGCTGTGCGAAGACCAGACCTTCCTGGCCTATCTGCGCCAGGTGTTTCACATAGAAAGTTGAGAGCCATGCTCCGAATCACCGCCGCCCAACTCAACTACACCATCGGCGACCTGCGCGGCAATGCCGCGCGAATGATCGAGGCTGCACGCAAGGCGTCGTCCGAAGAAGCCGACCTGGTCGTGTTTTCCGAGATGTCGCTCACCGCCTACTACCCGGCCGACCTGCTGGAAGAGGAAGGTTTCATGGACCGCGTGGAGGCCGCTTTCCAGGAGCTGCTGTCGGCATCCCGCCAGATGCCGGCGCTGCACTGGGCCGTGGGGTTGCCAGCCCGGCGCGAAGGCGCAGGCAAGAAGCTTCGCAACGTGCTGCGCGTCATTCGCGGGGGCGAAGTGCTGCTCGAATACGCCAAGCAGCTGCTGCCCACCTACAACATCTTCGACGAGCGCCGGCACTTCGAACCGGGGCCCGACGTCGCGCGCGTGCTTCGCATCCGCGACTTTCAAGTGGGCCTGCTGATCTGCGAAGACGGCTGGAACGACGAGGGGCAGGACTACCTCGTGAATCCGTTCGAACGCATGCGCGATGCGGCGCCCGACCTGGTGGTGTCGATCAACGCAAGCCCGTCGAACATCGGCAAGCGCGAGCAGCGGCACCAGATTTTCGGCGCGGCGAGCCGCCGCAACGGCCTGCCGATTCTCTACGTCAACCAGGTGGGAGGCCATGACCAGCTCGTGTACGACGGGGCCTCTTTCGCGGTCGAGCCGCAGGCCGGTGTGGTGTACGAGGCTCGCCGCTTTGCGGAAGATGTGAGCACGCTGTGTTTCGATAAGGGCCGTTTTCTGACGCCGGCCGGCAAGGCTCCGCCGCCGGTGTCACCAGAGGGCTTGCCCGCCCTGGAGTTCTACCGCCAGCAGATCGTGCTGGGCCTGCGCGACTATGCGCGGCGCTGCGGGTTTCGCCAGGCCGTCGTCGGCTCGTCGGGCGGCATCGACTCAGCGCTGACGCTGGCGCTGGCGGTCGAAGCGCTGGGGGCAGAGAACGTGGTCGGCATCACGATGCCGTCAAGCTTTTCATCGGAAGGTTCGGTCAGCGACTCCGAAGCTTTGTGCCGCAACCTGGGCGTATTGCTGAAGCACCATGCCATCGCGGGCATCGTGTCGCAGTTCACGCAAGGTTTCGAATCGGCATTGGGCGGCGAGCTGCGCGGCGTGGCTCTGGAGAACCTTCAGGCGCGCGTGCGGGGCACCATTCTCATGGAGTACTCCAACAGCTTCGGCCATCTGCTGCTGACCACCGGCAACAAGTCCGAGATCTCGGTCGGCTATTGCACGCTCTATGGCGACACCAACGGCGGTCTGGGGCTCATAGGCGATCTCTACAAGACCGAGGTCTTCGCCCTCTCGCGGCACTTGAACGAAACAGCGCGCCGAGAGATCATTCCCCAGGCCATCATCGACAAGGAGCCCTCAGCCGAACTGGCTCCGGGCCAGAAGGATGTCGACAGCCTGCCGCCCTACCCCGTGCTCGACCAGATCCTCAAGCTGCTGATCGAAGGCCCGCGGCTCGCCCAGCACGAGTACCAGGAGGCGCGCGCATTTGTCGACACACTGCGGGCGCAGCCTTCCGGCGAAGCGCTTGTCGAGCGCATCCGCGGCATGGTCGCGCGCAACGAATACAAGCGGCGGCAATCGCCGCCCATCGTCCGGGTCAGGGCGCGAGCCTTCGGCTCCGGACGCCAGATGCCGATTGCAGCCAAACTGCCTTGAGAACCCAATGACAAGCCAAACCCAAATCCAAACCCAAGCCAAAGCACACGATGTCGCCGTCTACATCGGGCGGTTCCAGATCTTCCACAACGCCCAGCTGGCGCTGCTGCGGCGCGCCCTGGCCGCTGCGCCCGAGTGCGTCGTGGTGTTGGGCTCGTCTTTTCAGGCCCGCACGCCGCGCAATCCTTTCACCTGGGAAGAGCGCGCGGAAATGATCCGGCTCGCGCTTCCGCAAGCGGACCGGGAGCGGGTGAAGTTCTTGCCGGTGCGCGACTACTACGACCAGGCACGCTGGGTGGCCGCCGTGAAGCAGGGCGTGGCCGAGATGTACACCGGTCAACCGTCGGTGGTGCTGGTGGGCCACCTGAAGGACGCGACCAGCGTGTACCTGCGCGATTTCCCGCAATGGACGCTCGACGACACCGGGTTGCAGGGCGACATTCATGCGAGCGCCTTGCGCGACGCGTACTTTGGAGCAGCGGCCGATGGATCGCTGGAGCCGGCCTTGGCTGCATTGGTGAACCAGGCGCCCGCGAGCACACTGCAGTTCTTGAGTGCCTGGGCGAAGCTGCCGCACTATGCCGCGCTGGTGCAGGAATGGGAGAGCCTGCGCCAGGACAAGGCCATGTGGGCAGGCACGCCCTACCCTGTCATCTTCGTCACGGTCGACACGGTGGTGCAATGCGGAGACCAGGTGCTGCTGATCCGGCGTGGCCGCTCGCCGGGCAAGGGCATGCTGGCAGTGCCGGGCGGCTATCTCGAGCCGCGAGAAACGGTGTGGCAGTCGGCCCTGCGCGAGCTCGACGAGGAAACCGGCTTGCGCCTGCTCGACAGCGACATTCAAAGCGCATTCAAGGCGGTGCAGGTGTTCGACAACCCGGACCGCAGCCAGAAGGGCCGCGTCATCACCCACGCGCATTGGTTCGACCTGGGCCCGCGCCGCCCGCCGGAGCTGACGGCCGGCGACGACGCGTCATCCGCCGAGTGGGTGCCCATTGCAAAGCTGGCCGGCATGGAAGACCAGTTCCATGACGATCACTTCCACATACTCGATTCCTTCTTCGGGCTTACGCGGTCCAAGTGAGGGCCGCCGCAAGCCATAGCTGGAGCACCTGATCCCGCCTCACCCTGTGCGGCGGATTTCCCGTTGCATGCGCGCGGCATGGCGGCGGCGCTGCTTGCGCCGTCGCGCAAGCAGCGTGGTCGTCACGCTGATCGCAAACAGGCCGATGGCCTGCTGCAGCAGCTTGGCAGTGGCCTTCCTTGTGCGCACCTCGAGTGCCCGCTGCGCGTTTTCCATCTTCTCGACGGCCTCGAGCTTCTCCGTTCCGGGCTGCCGTGCAGCGGCGCCGTCTGTGCCCATGCGGGCCTGCTCCGCCGCGGCCTCTGTCGCAGCCTGCGCCCTGGAGGCCGCGACCGAGCCCTGGGCATTGGCATAGACCTTGGTGAACTCCGCGCCCAACAGAAAGATCTGCGCGGCGTAGTACACCCAGGCCAGCAGCACCACCAGCGAGCCGGCCGCCGCAAACGATTCGCTGACGCTGCTTTTACCGAGGTACAGGCCGATCAGCACCTTGCCGACCTCGAAGAGAACCGCCGTTACCGCCGCGCCAATCCACACGTCGGGCCAGGCGATGGGCGTGCTCGGCATCAGCTTGAAGATCATCGCGAACAGCAGCGTGAGAATGCCCAGCGTGACCAGCGCGTTGGCAACCTGCAGCAAAAGCTCCCACCCCGGAAAGAGCCCGCTGCTCCAGTTGTCCACCGCCGCCAGCACGGCGCTGACCACCAGCGACACCATCAGCAGAAACGCCAGCCCGAGAATCAGGCCGAACGACAGCACCCTGGCACGCAGAATGCCCCACACGCCGCTGGGCTTCGCGCGTTCGGGCACATGCCAGATGCGGTCGAGCGCGCTTTGCAGTTCGGCAAACACCGTGGTGGCGCCGACGATCAGCACCACCACGCTGATGGCGCCGGCAATCAATCCGCGAGACGGCTCGTTGGCGCTCTTGACCAGGGCCTGCACCGCCTGCGCGCCCTCCTGGCCGATCAATCCCGACAGCTGCGCGGCAATCTGGCCCTGCACGGCCTCGGTGCCGAAGAGTGCGCCCGCCACCGCGATCACGATCACGAGCAACGGCGCCAGCGAGAACATCGTGTAGTACGAGATCGCCGCGCCCATGCTGGGCGCGAAATCGTCGATCCAGGCCATGGCCGCCTCCTTGAAAAGGCGGGGTAGATGCTTGAGCTTGTTCATGGTGGACATTGGCCGGGCCCAATCAATGTCGATGTTGGATGCCAGGCGCGCCCTCGCCCGCCTGCACGCCGAACGTGGCTCTTTCATGCAGGCTTTGTTGTAGGTAGACACCGCGTCGGTGTGCTGGCGCAGTCGGATTCCGGCCACTGCGCCAGCGCACGCGGCGGTGCCCTCCTCACCACTTCACGCGCACGCCCACCGATGCATTGATCGAGCTCTTCACCCTGGTGTCTCCGCCCGAGGCCCACAGCTTGCCCACTTCGCCGTAGACGCTCGTCCTGTCGCCGAGCGCCAGGGTGAAGCCGCCGGCCAGCTCGGTGCTCGTGCCGCCGGTGGACGATGCGATGTCGGTGCGGGTCGCGCCGTTGACGAAGCGCGCGACGTCCGCGCCGCTCGAGCTCCGGTAGACGTTGAAGCGCCCGTAGGGCTGCAGCGTGCCCAGGCCGGTCGCAATCGTGCCCTTGACACGCACACCCGCGCGCACGATCCAGCCGCTGTCGGCGTCGGGCTGCACGACCGCGCCAGAGATGACCGAGTTGTCGAGGTCCATGTGCTGGTGCACCAATTGCAGCTGCGGCTCGACGCTCCAGCCGCTGGCGCCCAGCGCAAAGGCCTGGCCCACTTCGATGGAACCCAGCAGGCTGCGGCCCTTGCCTTCGACGCCCGCGCCCAGCACCGGCTCCACCGTGTAGCGGTGGCGGCCCGACTGCACCACCGCGTCGGCATAGAAGCCGCCGTTGCCGGTGTAGGTGCCGTAGATGCCGAAGTACTGGCTGCGCAAGTCGTTGCGGCCCACGTGCTGGTTCTGCAGGCCGCTGGCAAAGCCGCTGACTCGCCCGTCGCCGTCGAGCTGGCCCACGTAGAGGCCGGCGCGCCAGTTGGTTGCGGCCATCAGGTCTGTGCCGGCCTGGAAGCCCGTGAGGCGGCCCTTGCTGGAAGGCGAGACGGTGCCGCCCTGGCGAATGTCGATGTCGGTGGAGAGCACGCGGGCCCAGGCGCGGCGCTCCGGGCCTGCCGGGTTTGTCGAAGTTGCAGCGGCGCCCCTGGCATCGTCGTCGCCTATGCGCTTGTGCAGGTCGCCGATCATCGCGAGGTTTCCTTGCCGCAGCTGGCTCGGCAGCGCCGCATACAGCGAGGCTTCGGCGCGGTAGGTGGGCACGATGATGCCGAACACAGGTCCGGGGGCGGCAAGGCCCTCTCCGCTCGGTGCGGCGGCGCCGCCGCCTTCGGTCGGCGGGTTGCCTCCGCCTTCCCCGGGGGGAACGACGGTGGTAGTGGACCGCAAATACCAGTTCTCCCCCGCCCCCGAGGCATCGGCCGCATGCAGCCGGTACTCGTAGGCCCCCGCATCCACATGCCCGCCCGCCAGGCGGAACGCATCGCGCGTGGTCTGCGCCGTCGTCGTGGCCCCGTTCATCGCCGTCACCACCTCGATGCCGCT